>PCUV01000106.1:57762-78147 GCA_002786915.1 Comamonadaceae bacterium CG12_big_fil_rev_8_21_14_0_65_59_15
TGCGCGAAGGACTGTTCCCGCCGCAGATTCTGGTGATGACGTTTACCGAGGCGGCTACTGCCGAGTTGCGCGAGCGTGTGCGCGAGCGGCTGGCGCAGGGCGCACGTTATTTTGCCGATCGGGTCGGCGCGCCGGGCGATGACTTTTTAAGGCAGCTGCGCAGCCAGATCGCCCCTGAGCAGTGGTCACTGTGTGCCTGGCGGCTGGACCTGGCGGCGCAGTGGATGGACGAGGCGGCCATCTTCACCATTCACGGCTGGAGCAGCCGCATGCTCAAAACCCACGCCTTTGACAGCGCCAGCCTGTTTGAGCAAACCCGCCTGGAAGATGCCGACAACTTGCGTCTGCGCTGCGTGCAAGACTACTGGCGGCGCTGGTTTTACGCGCTGGATGCCAGCGCGTTGCAGGCGCTCAAACCAATTGGCAGCACACCGCAGGAGTTGCACAACAAGCTGGCGGCGCTGTGGAAGCTGTCCGAACTCGCACCGGGCGGCGCGCCTGCCGCAGCGCAAGCGCCGGATGTGCTGCTGGCGCGCTGGGCGGTGTGGCAGCGCCAGCGTGTAGCGTTGGAAGCACCGGCGCGGCTGGGCTGGAAGGCGCCTGTGATCCAGGCCATTGAAGACGTCGCCAGCGCCAAAATCCTTAAAAACTACCGCGCCAACTGGCTGCCGGGCTGGCTGGAACAGATGGCCGATTGGGCGCAAGGCGGCGACATTGACGCCGAAACGCTGGCTCGTTTCAGCTCCACCACCCTGGTTGACAAAGGCTGGGCGCAGGCGGCGCGGTGGCCGGTGTTGGACCAGATCGAGGCGCTGCACACCCATCTGCAGGCTGAGCCGCAGGTGGTGGACGACTTGCTGGCGCACGCCGCGCAGGCCATTGACCGCGCCTACCGCAGCGCCAAGGCGCAAGCGGCGCAGTTTGATTTTTCAGATTTGCTGCAAAACCTGTACCGCGCTCTGCAAGCCCCGGACGGCCGACTGGCCGCGGCGATTGCCGCGCAATACCCGGTGGCGCTGGTCGATGAGTTTCAGGACACCGACCCCTGGCAGTTTGGCAGCTTGAGCAAAATCTATGGCGGCCCGCGTAATATGAATGCCGGCGGTGCCCCTGCCTTGTCTGTCGATAACGTGCCACACCCGGCCCGGGGCCTGATCATGATTGGTGACCCCAAGCAGGCCATCTACAGCTTTCGTGGCGCCGATCTGGCCACTTATCTACAGGCGCGTGAGCAGGTGCAGGGCATTTACACGCTGCCGGGCAATTACCGCTCCACAGCAGGTGTGGTGGCGGCGGTGAACACCGTGTTTGGCCAGGCCAGCGCGCCGTTTGGCAGTGTGCCGTTTTTGCCGGTGACCGCCAGCAACCCCGACGTGCTGCCCTTGCAGGTGGCAGGCCAGCCGCAAACGGCCATGACGGTGTGGCATCTGCCCTATGACAAGACGCCGACCAAACCTGTGTTGCTGGCCGACATGGCAGCCGTGTTTGCCACGCAGATGGTGGCGCTTTTGAACAGTGGCGCCGCGCGCAGCGGTGACATGGCGGTGCTGGTGCGTGACTGGAGCGAGGCCGCTGCCATCCGTGAGGCATTGCGTCTGCGCGGCGTGCGCAGCGTATATCTGTCAGAGCGCAACAGTGTGTTTGCCAGCGCGCAGGCGCAAGACCTGTGGCGCATCTTGCGCGCCGTGGCCAGCCCGGGCAACAACCGGCTGCTGCGCGCCGCGTTGGCCACGCTCACCTGGGGCTTGAGTTGGCCAGCCTTGCACGCCGTGCTGGCTGATGAGGCCGCCTGGGACGCGCTGGTGGAGCAGTTCATGCAGTGGCAGCGCGTCTGGCGCACGCAAGGCTTTTTGCCGATGCTGAGCCGTCTGCTGCACGACCAGGGGTTGGCCGCGCGCCTGCTGCAAGACCCGGCGCAGGGCGAGCGCGCCCTGACCAACCTGCTGCACCTGGGCGAACTTCTGCAAGCGCAGTCGCTACAGCTACAGGGGGAGGGTGCGCTGTTGCGCTACCTGGCGCAGCAGTTGCTGCACCCTAAAACCAGCGGCGAGGCGGCGCAATTGCGGCTGGAAAGCGATGCCCACTTGGTGCAGGTGGTGACGCTGCATAAAGCCAAGGGGCTGGAATACCCGCTGGTGTTTTTGCCTTTTGTGTCGCTGTACAAGGAAGAAAAAAAAGACAGCGGCCGCCCGGACACCGAGCGTCTGGCCGAAGACATTCGCCTGCTGTATGTGGCACTCACCCGCGCCAAACAAGCGCTGTGGCTGGGCGTAGCGCAGGCGGGTGGCGATGTAGAAGGCAAGACGCCAATGGTCAAAAGCGCCTTGTCGGCGCTGCTCGGGCGCAGCGCACCGGGGGACTTGTGGGCGTGTTTGCAGCGCTGGGCCTGCGCTGACATTGCGGTGCTGACCGCACCCGCTGCCACGCTTGATTTGTTTGAGCCGGTGTTGACGGCCACCGTGCACCAGGGCGCACGGGTAGTGCAGCGGCAGTTGTCTGTCCGCTGGTGGAGCGCCAGTTTCAGCGCATTGACGCGGGATCTGGCGCACGCCAGCGCACCGGAGGTCAGTGCGGGCAGCGAACTCGACGAGCGCCTGCAAGATGCCCAGACCGACCACCGCCTGGACGCATCCGACCCCGCGCTGAACGCCATGCCAGACCCCACGCCTGACGGCATGCAGCCCGCGCCGGATTTGCTGACCAGTGCTTCAGCGTGGAACGATTTTCCGGCGGGCAGCGCCTACGGCACGCTGCTGCATGACTTGCTGGAATGGCAAGCCCGCCATGGCTGGCCGGGCGCGGGTGCTGGTACCTCTATCGAGGTGGCGCAGGAATGGACGGCGCTGCTGGCGCGCAGCAGCCGGCGCCTGAACCTGAGCCCGCAGCACGCCGCCCTGCTGCCCGTCTGGGTGCAGCAAGTTGTAGAGCAAAAAATGCCTCTAGCCCTTGTCAATCAAGCGCAACGAGCTATTCAATTGAAAGCGTTACAGGCGCAGGATATGTGGCCAGAGATGGGTTTCAGCCTGCCCGTGCACAGCCTGGGCAGCGCGCCACTGGATCAGCTCATCACATCCCAGGTGTGGCCGGGCGTGGCACGTGCGCCCTTGCAGCCGCGCCAGTTGCAAGGCATGTTGACCGGCTTCATGGATCTGGTGCTGCTGCATCAGGGGCGCTATTACGTGCTGGATTACAAGTCCAACAAGCTGCCCGACTACGCTGCCGCGCAGTTGCAACACGCCATGCTGGCGCACCGCTACGACGTGCAGGCCACGCTGTACCTGTTGGCGCTGCACCGGTTACTCAAGGCGCGCTTGGCCGACTACGACTACGACCGCCATGTGGGCGGCGCGCTGTATGTGTTCTTGCGCGGTGCGGGCCAGGCCAATTGCGGCGTGCTGCACCTGAAGCCGCCGCGCGCGCTGATCGAGGCGTTGGATAAGGCGTTTTGTCAACCGCAGGCGGGTGAGGGGGGTTGAACGGGTCAAGATCACCATTTGCGGCACGATCAGGCCGGGCCGACCGGCGGCCACGATCATGATGTCGGTCAGGATGGTGTGCTGCGTCAGGTCGCGCTAAACTTTGCCCATGAAAACCACACTGCAACCCATTGAACATCTAGGCCGATTCGAGCGCTTGCAATTGGTAGAAGACCTCTGGGATGAGTTTTTTGTCGAGTCCACACCGGAGACACGCCCGGAAGTTCTTGATGAATTGGTACGCCGCGCCAATTGGCGTGACAGTCACCCCGCCGCTGGGAAAACCCTGGCCCAGATTGCCGAAACGCTGGGTGTCCATCTGTGACTTGGCGAGTTGTCTTTGAGCCTCCCGCGCAAGCGGAAATTGCCGAAGCCTTTGCTTGGTACGAGGCGCGAAGTTACGGGTTGGGAGGAGATTTTTTACGGGTCATTGCTGCGGCAGAAGAGCAACTCGGCCGCAATCCTGAGGCTTTTCCCGCAACTCGTGACCGATTTCGGCGCATCCTGCTGCGGCGCTTTCCTTATGCGCTTCACTTTGAACTGTTGAACGATCACCGCGTGTCGGTATTGGCATGCCTTCATCACCGACAGAGCCCTGCTCGCTGGCCCGGAAATTAATACCTGGCCATGCTGGCATCCTCAGAGCCCATGCAAGCCACCCTTCTCATGCAAGACAAAGAGTTGTGCGCCAGCGCGCAGATCGATGCGCTAGGTGCATCGCACGCCTTGCCCCTGACCACGTTGGACCTGTCGCTAGCCCGCTTTCTGCAAGAAGCGCAGCCCAGCGTTGATGCGCGTCACGCCTGGCTGGCAGCCTTGGTCAGTCACCAGTTTGGGCGCGGCCATGCCTGCCTGGACCTTGCAGTGCTGACGCACCACGGCGTAGCCTACCTGGGCTGGGAGGCGCGCTTGCAAGCGCAGTTGCCTGCGGATTTGACCCCGGCCGCCGCCAGTCTGCCTTGGGCGCAGGGTGACGCCAGCCCGCTGGTGCTGCAACAGGGGCGTTTGTATCTGCGACGCAATTGGCAGGCCGAACAAACCATTCGGGTGTCCATACGGGCGCGTTTGGCGCAGCCTTACGCCACACCCGGCACGCTGGCACAGGCCTTGGATCAGCTTTTTCCGGGGTCTGAGCCAGCGACCCAGCCCGATTGGCAAAAGGTGGCGTGCGCGCTGGCCGCGCGTGGGCGCTTCACTCTGATCACCGGTGGGCCAGGCACGGGCAAGACCACCACCGTGGTGCGCTTGCTGGCGCTGTTGCAGTCGCAAAGTGCCGCGCCCTTGCACATGGCGTTGGCCGCACCCACCGGTAAGGCGGCGGCGCGGCTGGGCGAGTCGATCACCCGCGCAGTGCAGCAATTGCCCGCAGCCATGCAGGCGCATCTGCCGACCCAGGCGCAAACGCTGCACAAACTGCTGCAGGTGCGTGCCAGCGTCCAGGCCACGCCACCCCCCGCGCTGGCGCTGGACGTGGTGGTGGTCGATGAGGCCTCGATGATTGACCTGGAGTTGATGGCGCGCTTGCTGGCTGCCGTACCGGTGAGCGCGCGCCTGATTCTGCTGGGTGACAAAGACCAGTTGGCGTCGGTCGAAGCAGGCGCAGTCATGGGGCAACTGTGTGCGGGCGCACCAGCCGGTGGCTACCGTGCCGACAGCGTGCAATGGCTGGCAGCCACCACGGGGCAGGACGTCAGCGCCTGGGCGGGTAGCGGTACAGAGCTGGCGCAGCAGACCGTGATGCTGCGCCGCAGCCACCGTTTTGCCGCGGCCAGCACCATTGGCCAATGGGCCAGCGCGGTGAACGCGGGGGATCGCGCTGCGGTGGCAGATTTGTTGGAGGCCGCGCCAGCGTGGAGCGCTTCGCAAACAGCCAGCGTGACGCGCATTACCGCCAGCGCGCAGATGCACACCAGCCTGACCGCCCTGGCGCGACACGGTTGGCAACAGTGGCTGGAGCAGATGGCGGCAATGTCCGCACCACACGCTGCGCCTTGCAGCGACGCTCAGGCGCTGGAAGCGTTGAGGGCTTTCGGGCAGTTTCAAGTGCTGTGCGCGCTGCGCGAAGGGCCGTGGGGCGTGCTGGCTTTGAATCGCACCTTGGCCCACGCGCTGGGTTTTGCTGCCGAGGGCTGGTACGTAGGCCGCCCGGTGATGGTCACGCGCAACGACTACAACCTGGGGTTGATGAATGGCGATGTGGGCTTGTGCCTGCCCACGGAGCGTGGCCTGCGGGTGGCGTTTGCCGCGGCCGACCCGACCCAGGTGCGCTGGGTGTTGCCCAGCAGGCTGGACGCGGTAGAGACCGTGCTAGCCATGACGGTGCACAAGTCGCAGGGCTCCGAGTTTGACCACGTGGCGCTGGTGCTGCCCGACCGTGCTGCACCGGTGCTGACGCGTGAGCTGCTCTACACCGGCATCACGCGGGCCAAGACCAGTTTGACACTGGTGGTACCCCAAGCAGGCGTGTTGCGCCAAGCCGTAGCACAAAAGGTCTGGCGCAGTGGTGGGCTGGCTGCGTTGCCGGGTAACATGGCTGATCATGAAAATTGATCCGGCCATCATCCAGTTTTCTGCCGAGAACGTGCGCGCCCAGATGTTGCCGCGTGTGGATGCTGTGCAGTTGGACCCGGTGATGGTGCAAAAAATTCGCCAACGTGTGCCGGTCTTCAGTGGCATGTCAGCCGAATGTCTTGGGCGTACGCTGGCTTTGGCGCAGCATTTTTCAGTGCAGGCCAACGTGGTTGTGTGCGCCGAAGGCGAGGTGGGTGACGCGTTTTATGTGCTGATCAGCGGTGAGGTACGTATCGAAAAAGGCCAGCCACCCATCGCAGTGGAGTTGGCCCGACTCGGCCCTGGGCATTGTTTTGGTGAGATGGCGCTGGTGGGCAGACACGTGCGCTCGGCCACGGTGCGTGCACTCAAAGACAGCATCATCATGCGTTTTGACCGCTATCGTGTCGATGCCAACGCGGAAAGCGCACAAATCATCTACCGCAACATCGCGGGAATTCTGGCGAGCCGTCTGGAAAGCTCCAGCGAGCAGTTGGCCGATTTGGATGGGCGTCGTTAAACGACGTTGCTACTAGCGGCGCACAAAATGTCTTGCATCTGCTGCGTCAAAACGCTTGCATGCGCCGGGCTGACGCGTTGCGCGTCAAAGCCGACGTTCAGGATCAGTTGATCCGCGTAACTGCTGGCGGCGGTAAACAGCGTCTGGTAGGGCATGGGGCACAGCGCAAAAGAGATGGCTTGCACGTCTGGGTCTTCGGCCACGGAGGGCACGGCGCCGATGTTGCTGACCATGGTGTTGGGTAGCGACGCCAGTGCCTTTTGGCGGAAGGCCTCCAACTGGGTTGGGGGTACGGGTGCACCGGTGAGCCCGTAGAGCCAGTACAGCAAATGGCCTTCCCCGCGCGCCATCTGCAAACGGGTCTGTTCAACGATGGCGTGTGCCAGCGGCCACAGCGTGGTGCTGGCGTCAAGCTGGAAGGTGTTGGAGATCAGCGAGATCAGCATCGCGGTTGGCTCGGTCGACGGCGTGGACTCTAGGTGTGGTCGCAGATCAACCGGGCACGACAGAAAAAAGGTGCTGCGTTCTTCATCGGCCTGCAAAGTGCGCTGCGCCAGCAATTGCGCCGCACAAATCAGCCCGTGCACGGTGGTGCCGGCTTGCCGGGTGCGCGAGCGTAGCGCCTGCCCCACCGCTGCGGGCAGTGCCACCTGGATGAAACGCGGACTGCGATCGCTGGCCTGGTTGGCCAGCCATGGCAGCGGCGACAGGGCACCAAAGCGTTTGTAGTCACCAATCAGGGTGCTGCGCAACGCTTTGGCGGCTTGAGGCTGATCCGCCCAGCGGTAAGGGGCGGGCATCAAGGCGCTCATCGGTGGCAGTGTTGCAGGGTCTGCATGCTTTGATAGTGCCTTTGGCTGCGCGATCAGCGCCAGCAAGCGGCGTAGCAGCGCCACACCGCTGCGACCGTCGGCAATGGCATGGTGAAAGGTCAGTGCCAGTACGCTGGAGGTGGATTGCCCGTCTTGCAGCGTGATGGCGTGGCAACGTATCAGCGGTGCAGAGCCCACGGCAAAGGGCTGCGACAGTTCTGCCTCGATGATGGCTTGCCAGTTGTCTTGCGAAGTTTGGTGACGGTGCAGCGCGATCGGATGCGTGGGTGCGGGTTCAAACCGCAGGCCGTTCTGCTCAGTCCAGTCAATGCGCACTTGCAGCAGAGCGTTTTCTTGCTGGAGCACGTTCAGCGCGGGTTGAATACGTTCCAGGGGCAGGGCGTTGCTGCGCTGGGCAAACACCACAAAGTTCATGCACGACACATGGTCGGACAAAAAGAAAAAGGCTTCGCCAGGGTCAAGGGGTCGGGAGATCACGAGAGGGTGCTTTCAAAATTGGGGATGAACGATGCCATTGTGCTGTATGCGGTAGTTGACATGCCCCATAGTCTCAGTCCGTCAAAGTGGCTGCGTGGCCTGCTCAAAACAGCAAGAGTTAGCTTTTTAGTGCGCTGACACCGCGCATCGGCAGTCTTTGGCGGCCTCCTCATACGGGGGTACCCGAAATCGTCGGCCGCCAAAGCCAGCCGCTGCGCTCTACGCCGCAAAAGTCACCGTCCACCGCGAGCTTTGTCGATGTGGAGAGCAACAAGGTCTAGCGGCGTGCGTTGGGTATCTGACGCAGCGTGGACTTGGGGTTTTGCCAAATAAAGGAGGAGGTTTGGGCACCGCCCAAACCGGGGGACATTCGCGGAGTCGGATACCCAGCGTGCGCTGCGGGTTTAAGCTGTATCGCCCTCCCACAGCGGTTTCAGGCTATTTGGAAAACAGATCAGGCCAAGATTACTCACCCACCGCAATACACGCACAAGCCAGATTGCGGTCGCCATAGACGTTGTCGATGCGTCCCACCGGTGGCCAGTATTTGCTGGCTTTCAGGTCGGGCACCGGAAACGCTGCCAGCCCTCGCGAATAGGGCTTGGACCACTCTGATTCCAGTAGCGAAGCGGCGGTGTGCGGGGCGTTTACCAGCGGGTTGTTGTCACGCGGCCATTCACCGGACTCAACCCGAGCGATCTCGCCCCGAATGGCGATCATGGCGTCGATGAAGCGCTCCAGCTCTTGCAGCGTTTCGCTCTCGGTGGGTTCCACCATCAGCGTGCCCGGCACCGGAAAACTCAGCGTGGGCGCGTGAAAGCCGTAATCCATCAGGCGTTTGGTCACGTCCTCCGCACCGACTCCTGTGCGGTCTTTGAGCGGGCGCACATCCAGAATGCACTCGTGTGCCACGCGGCCCGGTTGACCTTCAACCGGCACGCTGGTGTAGAGCGTGGGGTAGTAGGGCGCCAGCCGTGCGCTGATGTAGTTGGCGCTCAGGATGGCGACCTCGGTGGCGGCTTGCAATCCGGCAGCCCCCATCATGCGGCAATACATCCATGAAATCGGCAGCACCGAGGCGTTACCCAAGGGTGCGGCTGAAACTGCACCCACGCCTTTGCCCGGCAGGAACGGCACCAGGTCTTGCACCACGCACACCGGTCCCACGCCAGGGCCGCCGCCGCCATGCGGAATGCAAAAGGTCTTGTGCAGGTTCAGGTGGCTCACGTCGCCGCCAAACTCGCCCGGTGCGGCCAAGCCCACCAGCGCGTTCATGTTGGCGCCATCGACATACACCCGCCCGCCATGCTTGTGCACCAGCGCACACAGGTCTTTCACCTGCACCTCAAACACGCCATGGGTGCTGGGGTAGGTGATCATCATCGCGCCCAGGTTGGCGCTGTGCTCCTCGCACTTGGCTTTCAGGTCGGCCATGTCGACGTTGCCGTTGGCGTCGCACGCGGTCACCACCACCTTGAAGCCGGCCATGGTGGCGCTGGCCGGGTTGGTGCCGTGCGCGCTGCTGGGGATCAGGCAGATGTTGCGCTGCGGCTGTTTGCGCGACAAGTGGTAGCCACGGATGGCCATCATGCCGGCATATTCGCCCTGGCTCCCAGCATTGGGTTGCAAGCTGATGCCCGCGTAGCCCGTGGCCTGGCACAGCCAGGCGCGCAGTTGTACGTCCAGCAGGGCGTAACCGGCGCGCTGCTCGGCCGGGGCAAAGGGGTGGATCTGCGCAAACTCAGGCCAGGTGATGGGCAGCATCTCACTGGTGGCGTTGAGCTTCATGGTGCAACTGCCCAGCGGGATCATGCTTCGGTCCAGCGCCAGGTCAAAGTCCGACAGGCGGCGGATGTAGCGCAGCATGCCGGTCTCAGAGTGGTAGCTATTGAACACCGGGTGTTGCAGGTAGCGGCTGCGGCGTTGCAAGGCGCTGGGGATGGCACTGGCCACGCTGGCGGCCAGTGCGTCAAAGTCGGGTTTGCGCACGCGCTGTTTCGGGCACACCGCCGGTTGCGCAAAGATCGACCACAGCAGCGCCACGTCGGCGCGGGTGGTGGTTTCGTCCAGGCTGAGCGACACCGTGCTGGCGCTGCTCTGGCGCAGGTTGATGCCTTGAGCTAAGGCGATTTTGATCACCGCAGCGGGCTTGGCCACTGACACCGTGAGGGTGTCAAAAAAGGTGCTGGAGGTGAGCTTGTAGCCCAGACTCTGCAAGCTGGCCGCCAGCACGCAGGCGTACTGGTGCACGCGCTGGGCGATGCGTTGCAGGCCGTCTGGCCCGTGGTACACCGCGTACATGCTGGCGACCACGGCGGGCAGCACCTGCGCGGTACAGATGTTGCTGGTGGCTTTTTCGCGCCGGATGTGCTGTTCGCGCGTTTGCAGTGCCAGCCGGTAGGCCGGGTTGCCGTGGGCGTCGATGCTCACGCCCACCAGACGACCGGGCATGGCACGTTTGTGCGCATCCAGGCACGCCATGTAGGCGGCGTGCGGGCCACCGTTGCCCATCGGGCAGCCAAAGCGCTGCGTGCTGCCAATGGCAATGTCGGCGCCCAGTTCGCCGGGGGGGGTGAGCACGGTCAACGCCAGCAGGTCGGCGGCCATGATGACCGCCGCACCTTTGGCCTTGACGGCCGTGATCAGTGCACGGTCGTCACGCAGCACGCCGCTGGTGCCTGGGTATTGCAGTAGCACGGCAAAGCCATCTTGTGCCGCCAGTTGATCTGCAGCGCACACCACCACGTCGATGTCCAGTGGCTGCGCGCGGGTGCGAATCACCGCCAGCGTTTGTGGCAGCACCTCGGCATCGACCAGAAAGCGCTTGGACGCGGATTTGCTCACGCGCCGAGCCAGCGTCATGGCTTCGGCCGCAGCGGTGGCTTCGTCGAGCATGGAGGCGTTGGCCATGGGCATGCCGGTCAGGTCCATGATCATGGTCTGGAAGTTGACCAGCGCTTCCATGCGGCCCTGGCTGATTTCGGCCTGGTAGGGCGTGTAGGCGGTGTACCAGGCCGGGTTTTCCAGGATGTTGCGCAGAATCACGCCGGGCGTGAAGGTGTCGTAATAGCCTTGGCCGATGCAGCTCTTGAGCACCTTGTTTTTGGATGCGATGGCTTTGAGCTCGGCCAGTGCGGCGGCCTCAGGAATGGCCGGCGGGATCGCCATGGGCTGTTTGCGGGCAATGGCCCGCGGCACGATCTGCTTGATGAGTGCGGCGCGTGATTTGGCCTGCACGGCCTTGAGCATGACGGCTTCGTCGGCAGCGCTCACGCCAATGTGGCGCGCACTGAATTCGCTGGCGTTTTCCAGCGCGGAAAGGGTGGGGGTGGGCATGGGAAACCTCGTTGTGGTCTTTAGTGCGCGTTGTCAGCGGCGTACTTGGTATAGCTGGTTTCGTCCATCAGCGCGTTCAGGTCAGCCGCGTTGTCGAGCTTGCATTTAAAGAACCAGCCCGCGCCCAGCGGGTCGGAGTTGGCCAGTGCCGGGTCGGCGCGCAGCGCTTCGTTGACCTCGGTGATGGTGCCGTTGGCAGGCATATAGACATCAGCGGCGGCCTTGACCGACTCGACCACGGCTGCGGCGTCTTTCTTGGCGTAGGCCTTGCCGATTTCAGGCAGATCGACAAACACCACATCGCCCAGCGCGTCTTGCGCATGCTGCGTGATGCCGACAGTGGCGATGCCGTTGGACAGGTTGACCCATTCGTGGTCGGGGGTGTATTTGATGCTCATGTGATGCTCCGTTGAAAAGTTTGAAAACAGTGGAAAAATTTGAATGACCTGTAGTTTTACCCGCAGCGCACGTCGGGCGCGCAACTCCGCGGATGTCCCCCGGTTTGGGCGTTGCCCAAACCTCCTCCTTTATTCCGCTGCGTTACGTGCCCAACGCACGCCGCTAGACGTTGTTTTGCAAATGACATGCGGCAGGGGATGACGGATTGCGCAATCTAACCGCGGTAATAGTTGGTGGGGACAAAGGGCATGGCGACCACCTTCATCGGCACCGCTTTGCCGCGCACGATGGCGTTCACTTGCGTGCCCAGCGCGGCGTAGGCGGGCGGCACATAAGCCATGGCGATGGGTTGGTCGATGGTGGGGCCAAGCAGGCCGCTGGTGACTTCGCCAATCTTCTCGCCGCTGGTGCTCTGGATTTCAACGTGTTCGCGCACGGGCACCCGCTCCAGCGCCATCAGTCCGACACGTTTTCGGCTTGTAGCCCCCGTTGTAGCTGCAAGTTCAGCTAGTATTTTTGAAGCACCTGGAAAACCACCAGCGCGTGCGCCACCGCTGCGGCGTACTTTTTGAATGCCCCATTGCAGGCTGGTTTCTACCGGCGTGGTGGTGGTATCGACGTCGTTGCCATAGAGCGGCAGGCCGGCTTCCAGGCGCAGCGAGTTGCGTGCGCCCAGGCCAATCGGTTTCACCTCGGGTTGTGCCAGCAGGGCGGTGGCCAGCACCAGGGCTTGCGTGGCGGGTACCGAGATTTCAAAGCCGTCTTCGCCGGTGTAGCCGCTGCGCGTCAGGAACACGTCGATTTTTCCGCTATTGGTGTTGACGCTGAAGTTGCCGCCGGTCATGAACACCAGTTTTTCCACGCCCGGAGCCAGCCGCGACAAGGCGTTCACGGCTTTGGGGCCTTGCAGCGCCAAGAGCGCGTATTCGGGCATCGGGATGACCTGGCAGCGTGTGCCAATCTTGGCCTGGATGTGCGCGATGTCGCCCACTTTGCACGCGCCGTTGACGATGACAAACAGCTCGGTGGCGCTCTTTTTGAAGAACATCAGGTCGTCGATGATGCCGCCTGCGTCATTGGTCAAGAGGCCGTAGCGCTGCTTGCCCACGGGCAGGTCGATCACGTCCATCGGGATGATCGATTCGAACGCGGCTGCTGCGTCTTGCCCGACCAGCCGCAACTGGCCCATGTGCGAGACGTCAAACAGGCCAGCGGCGCTGCGTGTGTGCTTGTGCTCGGCCATCAGGCCTTGCGGGTATTGCACCGGCATGCTGTAGCCGGCAAACGGCACCATGCGCGCGCCCAGCGCAACGTGCAGGTCATTAAGGGGAACTTTCAACAAGGTATCGGGTGAGGCGGACATGGTGTCGCTCCAGGGGCAGGTCAAAAAAATGCAAGGTCCAATGCTTTTGGCCTTGCGCTGCCCCCGCTGTCCGCTTTACCTGAGAGATTCGCTGCGGTCGCGACGCGATACGCGTCATGGCTGGCAGGTTGCTCCTTCGGTGGGTCAGCGGCGCTGTTTGACCAGCGCGTAACCTCTCTCCAGTGGGGTGTCGCAGCAAGCCTTACAGACTTGCTGCGTTGGTCAGTCCTTTTGCCTGAGCGTTCAAACCGCTGCGATCAACGGTTCTGCGCCTTCGGCGGCTGCCTCAAAGGGCTGGCTCTCTCCTGACGCGAAGAATTCTACCTGTACTACCCGGTCAGACCTGATTCTCTATGGTGATGGATTTCACGCTATGTATTTCATGACGGGTGGTGGGGTTTGAGACGTTTAGGTAAACATCTGTCTGGTTTTGTAAGTTTCACCTCATTTGGCGCGTTTAACCTTATATACAATATAAAGACATAGCTACATTTTAAATAGCGTACTTTGATCCATCAATCACTATCACAACAGGAACCCTCATGTCTGAAATGATTTTGCTCGGCGACGAGGCCATTGCGCGTGGTGCCATTGATGCCGGTATCAGTGCCGCATTTGCCTACCCAGGCACGCCTTCAACCGAGATTTACCAAACCATTGCAGACTATGCCAAGGCGCACGAGCTACCGGTGCGCGGCATGTGGTCCACCAACGAAAAAGTGGCGCTGGAAGAGGGTGTGGGCGTGTCCTATGCCGGTCGACGCGCCGTGGTGTCGATGAAACACGTGGGTTTGAACGTGGCGGCCGACCCGTTCATGAACGCAGCCGTGTCCGGTGCGCACGGGGGGCTGGTGCTGGTGGTGGCAGATGATCCATCGATGCACAGTTCGCAAAACGAACAAGACTCGCGCTACTTTGCCGACTTTGCCATGGTGCCGTGCCTGGAGCCGGCCAATCAGCAGGAGTGTTATGACTTCATGCGTGAGGCTTTTGACTTGTCAGAGCAGTTTCAGGTGCCGGTACTGGTGCGCTTGGTAACGCGCCTGGCACACAGCCGCTCCTTGGTCAAAATGCACAAGCGGCGCGAACCCAACGAAGCGCGGTTTGTGGCGGACCCGACGCGCTTTATTTTGCTACCCGTCAATGCGCGTCGCGCCTTCGCCAACCTGGTTGACAAACAAAAAACCTTGCAAACCTACGCCGAGTCGCACCCGGTGAATGCGTTAATGCTGCGCGAAAGCAATCGCCCCGGCATTTTGGTCAGCGGCCTGGCGTGGAATTACTTGCAGGAGGCGTTGGGTGAAAAATTGGCCGACTACAACGTGCTGCGCGTCGGCTGCTACCCTTTGCCGGTGCAAAAAATTCGATTGCTGATGGATGCGTCCAGCGAGATTTGGGTCATCGAAGAGGGCTATCCGTTCATCGAGCGCTACATCAGCGCGTTGGGACTGATGCGCGAGCTGCCCATTCGCGGCAAGCTCACTGGCGACCTGCCCCGCACAGGGGAGCTGTCACAAGATGACATCAAGACTTGCTTTGGCGTCCCCATCCTCCCGTCACTGGCCATTCCCGGCTTGAACAGCGTGCTGGTTGGCAGGCCACCGAGTCTGTGCGACAAGTGTCCGCACACCGACTCCTACGAAGCGATCAATGAGGTGATTGCCGAATTTGAACCTGGTGCGCGCGTCATGGGCGACATCGGTTGTTACACGTTGGGTGCCGTGAGCCCGCTGCAAGGTATTCATTCGTGCCTGTGCATGGGTGCCTCGATTGGCATGGCCATTGGCGTAGTGCATGCTGGTATGCAACGGTCGTTGTGTGTCATTGGCGACGGTACGTTCAGCCACTCGGGGCTGGTACCCATGCTCGATGCCGCACGCGACAACACCAACATCAAAGTGTTTATTCTCGACAACAGCATCATTGCCATGACCGGCGGGCAACCCACCGCCGCCTCGGATGAACAAGTGGTGGACCT
The DNA here is from genome assembly GCA_002786915.1 of Comamonadaceae bacterium CG12_big_fil_rev_8_21_14_0_65_59_15. GTDB lineage: Bacteria > Pseudomonadota > Gammaproteobacteria > Burkholderiales > Burkholderiaceae_C > Rhodoferax. The sequence goes on from PCUV01000106.1 coordinate 72,695, forward strand.
GGTGGCTGGCCTGGGGGTGCCACGCGAGCACATCCGCATTGTGGTGCCTTCACCGCACAAAAAAGAGGACACCAAGGCTACGATTCGCGAAGAATTGGCCTATGTGGGTTTGTCGGTCATCATTGCGCGGCGGGCCTGTGTCACCTATGCCAAAGAAATCAAGGACATCAAGGAGACGCGTGAACAAATGCGCCAGATCAAGGTGGTGGCGGCATGAAGTACGACTTGGTCGTTTGTGGTGTCGGAGGCCAGGGTGTGCTGACCATGGCGGGGGTCATTGATCATGCCATCCACGCTGCTGGCCTGTTTTTGAAGCAGTCTGAGGTGCATGGCATGGCGCAGCGCGGTGGTGCGGTGTCGGCCTTTGTACGCATCTCGGATCAGGCGGTGGCCAGTGACCTGATCGCGCAAGGCTCCGCCAGCATGGTGTTGTCGGTGGAACCCATGGAAGCGCTGCGTTACAGCCAGCAGTTGCACCCCGAAGGTTGGATCGTGACGGACATCACGCCCATGGTGAACGTGGCCAACTACCCGGCGCTCGATGCGCTCTACCAGGTGCTGTTTTCGGTACCACGTCTGGTTGCGCTGGATGCCAGCCGTCTGGCGGCGCGTGCGGGTAGTGTCAAAGTGCAAAACATTGTCGTGCTGGGGGCTGCGGCCATGCACCTGCCGTTTGAGGCCAAGTTGATTGAGCAACAACTGGAGCGACTGTTCCACCGCAAGGGAGAACGCATCGTCAAGGCGAACATCAACGCATTTCGCATGGGCGACGCAGCCAGCCGTTTTGCGGCTGCTCTGGTGGCTGCCGGTGTGGCCGCGCGCGTGGTGGCGTGCGTTGTGACGCGTATCGCATTTACGCCCGAGCCGGTTGGCGAAAAATTGGTGGCCGCCTGGTGTAAGCGCTTGTTGCGCCCCGATGCGCTGGCGCTGGCAGAGCGCCTGTTTGCTTCTGAAGACGATGTAGCCCCTGACGCTGTGCCCGCCGATTGAGGCATTGGCGCTTGAGCAAACTTAAGGCGCTTCTAACGAAGAACCGCATGGACACTTCTTTCAATGACATTGGCATTCAGGTGCCGCAAATCTATTTGCCAGGCCCTGGCATCGACTTGCAAAAGTGGGCCGTCATTGCCTGTGACCAGTTCACCGCCGAGCCGCAGTATTGGCAACAGGTAGAACAACAGGTGGGTACAGCACCTTCCACGCTCAAGCTGATTTTCCCCGAGGTGTATCTGGATAAACCAGGTGCGACTGAGCGTATTGCGGCCATTGGCCAGACCATGACAGATTACCTGCGCGATGGTGTTCTGGTTCCACATGAGGGCATGATCTACGTTGAACGTAGCGTCGGCGGGCGAACCCGCCACGGTGTCATGTTGTGCCTGGACCTGGCGTGTTACGACTACACGGCGGGTTCGGCCAGCCTGATTCGCGCTACCGAGGGCACGATTGTGGATCGCTTGCCGCCTCGCATCAAGATTCGGGAATCGGCGGCGCTGGAGTTGCCGCATATTCTGGTGTTGATCGACGACCCGGAGCACACGGTGATCAAACCCTTGACGACGGACAGGGCCAGTTTCGTACCGCTCTACGACGTTGAACTGATGCAAGGTGGCGGCCATCTTGCAGGTTATGCGGTAACAGATGAAGCGCAGCAGGGCGTCGTGCAAGCGCTGCGAACACTGGCGCAGCCGCAAACCTTTGCGGCCAAATATGGCGTGGGTGCAGACCGACCGGTGTTGTTGTACGCCATGGGCGACGGCAACCATTCGCTGGCCACCGCGAAGGCGATCTGGGACAAAAACAAGGCGCGCTTTGGCGTGGATCACCCGAGCCGCTATGCCTTGGTGGAGCTTGAAAATGTGCACGACCAGGGGCTTGAATTTGAGGCCATTCACCGGCTGCTGTTGGGTTGCAAAACGGATGTGCTGACCGAGCTCAAAGCCACATGGGGTGATCGTGTCAGCTACACCGAAGTCGCTTCAGTAGAGGCGATGAAGCAACGCGTGGACAGCGCCAGTGGTAGAAGGCAAATGGCGGGCATGATCGGTGGCGGGCAACGGTTTGGGGTGATTGAAATCGATCAGCCCGAGGCCAATCTTGCAGTGGGAACACTGCAGCCTTTTTTGGACCGGTTTTTGGCCGGTGGTGGGGCGAAGGCAATAGACTACGTGCACGGGGCCGACGTGCTGGAGCGACTGGCCTTGCGGCGGGGCAATGCTGGCTTTTATTTTGCTGGTATGCACAAATCTGACCTGTTCAAAACGGTCATTCTGGACGGCGCCCTGCCACGCAAAACGTTTTCATTGGGGCAGGCGCATGAAAAACGTTATTACATGGAGGCGCGCAAGATTGGGCAGAAAAGTTTGGCGTGTCGCTGGGGGTGCGATTCAAATTGAGTGGACTGATTCCCTCTCCCCGAGGGAGAGGGAGTAAGCCCTGCAGCGCATCAGTTTGAATTGCACCCTGTCGCTGGCAAGCTGTTGTCAACTTTTGAAAAGAGGTTTTATGAAAACCATTCCATGGGCGATTCTTTTGACCAGCTTTTTTTGTGCCACTGTGGCATCGGCACAAACCACTGCGGCAGTAGCGCAACCCAACCGGCTGCAGCGCGTGCAAGCGGCCAAAGCGGTGCGGGTGTGCATCTGGCCCGATTACTACGGCATCACCTATCGCAACCCCAAGACGCAGCAGCTCAGCGGCATTGATGTGGACATGGCGCACGCGTTGGCCAACGACCTCGGCGTCAAGACCGAATTTGTGGATAGTTCGTTTTCAAAACTGGCCGACGATGTGACGCAAAATCGGTGTGATGTGGCGATGTTTGCCATTGGCATCACGCCGCAGCGCCAACAGCGCTTGCGTTTTACCCAGCCGCACCTGGCCAGTGACATTTACGCCATTACCAGCAAAACCAACCGCCGTATCAAAACCTGGGCCGACATCGATCAGCCGGGGGCGGTGGTAGCGATTGTCAAGGGTACCTTGCACGAACCCATCATGAAAGACCGCCTGAAAAAAGCGCGCCTGGTGGTGCTGGACACGCCCAACGCGCGCGAGCAAGAAGTGCAGTCGGGCCGGGCCGATGTGTTCATGACTGACTACCCATTCAGTCAGCGATTTTTGTTCAATGCCGACTGGGCCAGATTGGTAACGCCCGATACAACCTACCACATCACGTCTTATGCCTACGCACTGGCGCCAGGCGATGACGTGTGGCATGCCCGTCTGGACAAATTTGTCGCCGACGTCAAAGCCGACGGTCGTTTGCAAGCGGCGGCTAAGCGGCATCAGCTTGAACCCATCCTTGCGCATTGATGTTGACACGCCCCCAAGAACGGTGGTTTTTTTATCTGGGTTTGGCGGCGTTTGCCGCTGCGGTCGCCAGTTTGACTAGCTACAGCTTGTGGTTGCTGCGTAGTGATGCGATTCACAGTAGCCTGAGCGCGTCGGCGCTGATGGCGCGCAGTTTTGAAAATTTTCTGACGCAAAGCGTCAACACAACCGTTTTGAATGCGGCCAGTCTCGATGACCGTTTGGTGGTTCAAGGCAACGCCTCCGCCGCAACTGCGTCGCTGGATCGCTTGTTGCGTCAGGCTCCCCATCTGCGGTCTTTGTCCGTAATCGATGCGCAAGACCGTATTGTGCTGAGTTCCAACCCAGCCAACGTAGGCAGCGTTGTGGCCACGCAAGATTTTTTGCCGCTGGCGCAGAGCGATCAGGTCATTCTGCGCATTGGCAAACCCTGGCGCGCGCGTGATTTCAACGAGCCGGAGGCGTTGCCCGCAGATAACCCGGGCGCGCGGGCTACCACCAGCGTGATCCCGATCACTTACCCGTTGGAAGGCAAGCCGGACAGACGTCTGCTTGTGGGGTTGAATCCCGATTTTTTTGTCAATCACATGATGCAGCAAATCGACCCGCAGACCGGCATGGTTGAAGTGCTGCGCATGGACGGTGTGCTGCTGATGAGCACTGGCCTGCCATCGCATGTGCTTGCAACGCACATTGACAATATGCCAACCCTGTTGCGCGGTGGGCAAGAATTTGGCAAGTTTGAACATACGCTGGTCAACGGCGACTCAACGTTGACAGCTTTCAGGGTGTCGTCGTTGTATCCGTTGGTGGTGGTGTCGCACCTGAACCGCGACGTGGCGCTGGCGCCCTGGCGCCATGAAATGCAAACCATTTTGGCCATGGTAGTGCCATCTGCCTTGTTGGTGGTGCTGCTTGCGCTGGCGTATTACCGGCGTCAGCGGCTATTGAAAGCGCAACAAGCCGAGTCGCAACGCTTGCAGCGTATCAACGCCGCTTGCGTTTTTGACAATTCGGGCGAGGGCATCATCATTACATCGGCAGATGGAACCATCATCGACGTGAACGCCGCGTTCACGCGTATTTCAGGCTACAGCCGTGAAGAAGCTATCGGCCACAACCCGCGCATGTTGTCCTCTGGCCTGCATGACAAGGCGTTTTACCAAGCGTTGTGGGATGAGCTCAAAACCAAGGGGCGCTGGAGCGGTGAAATCTGGAACCGGCATAAAAATGGCGAGGTGTATGCAGAAATACTTACCATCAGCGCGGTGTCGGATTTTTCTGGCACGGTGCAGCAATATGTGGCGGTGTTTACCAACATCACGGCCATCAAAACTTATCAAAATGAGCTGGAACGCATGGTCCGTTTTGATGTGCTCACCAATTTGCCAAACCGTATTTTGCTAGCCGACCGCTTGCAGCAAGCGCTGCTACAGGCGCAGCGCCGCCAGCTTCTGGTGGCCGTCGTGTTCATTGATCTGGACGGATTCAAGGCGGTTAACGACACCTATGGTCACCAGGCGGGCGATGTGCTGCTAAAAACTTTGTCAGGCCGCATGCGCGCCGCTTTGCGAGAGGGTGACACGCTGGCGCGTAACGGTGGCGATGAATTTATTGCAGTGCTGGTCGATCTGCCAACGCGTGAAGATACCGTGCCCATGTTGCGCCGCTTGCTGGCTGTGGCGAGCGAGCCGGTTGATTTTGCAGATGTACCCCTACAGGTGTCGGCCAGCTTGGGCGTGAGTTTTTACATGCCTGATGGCCCGCTCGACAGGGATGCGTTGATACGCGAGGCTGATGCCGCGATGTACCATGCCAAGACATCCGGCAAAAACAGATATGCGTTTTATGCGGTGCAAGGTAACGCCGGTGAACATGCGTTTGACTGAAGCAATCGGAAGGCAGCAAGCTTGATGGGCTGATTTTTAGTTTTTGCGTTGCGCTTCGCGCATTTGCCGTTTGCGCAAACCTTTTGGCACGTCTTGGCTGACTCAGACAAAGCGCCGCTAGGTATAAACATGACCGAAGCGTGTTTTTGAGGATCGATATCAAACTCGATGCCCATAACCGGACTTTAACAACCACCTAAAAATACCCTTAAGAATCAATACGTTAGAGCGTACTAGTTTTTGGCTGTTGCG
>PCUV01000089.1 GCA_002786915.1 Comamonadaceae bacterium CG12_big_fil_rev_8_21_14_0_65_59_15
TCAGGCCAACCGGTACGTGCAGGACTATGGCCTGCGCCTGTTGCCAGAACTGTATGAGTTGTACAACCCGCTGACCTATGACGAAGCCCGCAGCCTGGAGGTAGAACTGGGCATTGACCTGCGCGAGGGCGGGTTTGGAGTCTGGCAGGCGTAAGTGTCACCACACAACGTCACCAGCAAAAAGCTGACACCATACCGACACCAGACTGATAATTCCAGATCATCGAAGGAGTGAACATGCCCATTTACGAATACGCCTGTAGCGACTGTGGTCACGCGTTTGAGGCGCTGGTGCGCAGTGATACCGTGCCGCAATGTCCCCAATGCCAGTCAACTTCCCTGGAAAAGCAACTCTCGGTGTTTGCAACCACCGCCAGCACCCCTGAGTCCGCACCGATGATGCCAGGACCTTGTGGCTCCTGTCCCAATGCCATGGGGCAGGGTGGCTGTGCCATGCACTGACATGTCCTCAAGATGAGCGTCAAATTCGGCGTGCTGTTTGTGTGCATGGGCAATATCTGCCGCAGCCCAACTGCGCATGGTGTGTTTCGGCACAAAGTGAACCAACTGGGACTGCAAGACAGGATCGCAGTCGATTCAGCCGGAACGCTGGACTACCATGCAGGCAGCCCACCCGATAAGCGCGCGCAGCTTCACGCCAGCCAACGTGGCTACGACTTGTCAGATTTACGGGCACGCCAGATCACGCCCAATGACTTCAACCACTTTGACCTGATCGCCGTGATGGACTGGGACAACCTGTCGTTTGTTCAGGATATGTGCCCACCCAAGTCCAAAGCCAGGGTGCACCGGTTGACCGAGTTTTGCACCCACCACCAAGCCGACGTGGTTCCTGATCCGTATTACGGAGGAAAACAGGGCTTTGATCACGTACTCGATCTGGTGGAGGATGCCTGTGAGGGACTGATCGTGCACATCCAGAAGCAGCCAGCCCTTTGAAGTCGGTTCTCAAGCCAATTAACACGATAAGGTCAAACAGCAATCAGAATTTTTTGACGCCCTACATGTTGAGTTCATGCCGCTTCAGCCACCGTGCGTGTGGATGAACGTGCCTTTCGTGCAGACACCATTTGCACCTGCCCCGTCACCACATCGACATCGACCCGAAAGGACTCCACGGAGAGCTTTGGAATTTTGGCCCGTCCCAAGCCTGGCACTAACTCAAGTACGCCAATGGTTTCAAGCTTTTTGAGGGTTCGACTCAGGTTGGATTCGGCGCGGTTTGTTTTGCCAGCCAGATCAGCCAGTGACGTCACATCCCCTTTTGCAATGATTTGCAAAAGCTGTTGGTTGTCACGCGAAATAAGACGGGTCACACCCGCCAGACTGGTGATGTTCAGGGCAGATGGTTCGGCCCCTGGCTTGGATGCATGGGTGCCATGTCCCTGAATCTTCTGCGCAAATGTGCGTGCCGCCTGGCTGGCATAAGCTGCTCGATCCTTGCGTGCGACAGGCGCACGACGTCCCTGTGCAACCGATTGCATCTCGTCTATGAGACTACGAAAACTCACAATTTGCTTACTCATTGTCCTTACTCCTAGTGGGTGTCACCTCAATCATGTCAGGCGACACATTGACAGTTGCCAGCGCAATTTCAACCTGCTGAAAAAAATCCTCCAGCAACTGACTGATGGAGACAAAGGCGTAGGGCCTGCCTTTGTCTGAACGATCTCGGTGCCAATGATCAGGATAGCGACTGCGTTGAGTGAACTTACCGCTTTTCCATTGAACTGGGTGTGCATTGTCAAAACCCATGATGCGCACCCCGGAGGGCTCATGCAGTACCAGTTCATAACGATAGGGGTGCACCGCAGAACGGAAGGGCAGAGCCGCTCTCCAGAATCTGAAGGTGGCGTGGTAGCCGCGTTCGAACCAAAAGGTGTAGCCGTCGTAGCTCTCGACCAATGCATCGAACTCGCCGAAGTCTTCATCATCAAATGGCATTAGCTAATCATATCCACATCAGATAAGTTTAGCAAGTGACTTGTTTCCTGTTGTTTCATTGCTGGTTGAGAGTGCCTAGATCGCGATAGTTTCTCAGGCTACATTCGTTACGTATCAATGGGCGGATCATGGCGACGATATTTGTCGGTGATTTTCGACAGGTCAGGGGCAAAAAGCGGGAACCGCAATTAATACTGGCAGGGCTGCGCGCAACGCATGAGAGACGATACGTTCTGGGGCAGCATGGCCGGATTCATGGTGCGCAGCCAACTGAGAAAACAGCGCCAAACCTATGCTGTGTGATTGATCGCCAAGTGTTGCAGCAAGGAGCTGCTCATACAGTGCGAATTGGCACTTCTGTGGTCTCTTACGAGAGTTCAAAGACTGTTGTAGGTCGACAAGCTCGCGAGCGTATGAATAAGGCTGGACTTGGCGTACAGGGAATCCTGGTTCGGTCGCCCAAGACACTTCTGGGGAAAGAGAGTGTTTACGTTGGCGGCAACGAACGCAATCCGGTCGACATTGTTAGGGACGTTATGCAGTTTGTTCGGCAGGAGGACACACAACTGACATCCAACGCAGACCCCGATGCCACCAAAAAATTCGGTGACCTGTTTGGCGGTTCGAACTGATGCTAAGAAAATTAAAACAGACAATCTTCTACAACGTTAGATGATCCCGGAATTTAATCAGGAAGGAATAATTTCTGGTGGCTCATTTTCTGGTTTTTTCTTAACTTTATTCTTACGCTTTTTTGCATGGTCATCGCTAGTATCATCCGCATTTTCTTCAGAAAAATCAAGCTCCATACTGTTATTTGACGACTTTGGAAATGGCTTAGCATCAATTATGAAATCAACAGCTATTTTGGATTCAGAATCTAGCCAATCTAGAACGACCTGGATCATTTTATTACAATCTGATATAGGTTGATTTGTAGCCAGGTGCAGCCAATATGGTACCTCCCAGGTTTCTATTCGGCCAACAAGTTTGAGCCCTTTAAGCTGCTTGCATCGCCTCCTTAGTCTGCTGGATCTTAGCCCTCCTGTATCTTCAACAGCTTGCATTGATAACTTAATTAGAAGAGCCAGCGCTTCCCCTTCGAGTGCATGATCCAACTCTAGGTCATCACGCCCGATCTTGGTAATCGCAACCTGAAGAATTATTTGACTCAACAGAATAGAGCATGCAAAAAAGGACATTTTATCGTCCGTTGATGGATACCACTCTCTCATCTTTTTGAAAGTTGTAGCATTGATTGCCTGCATGATATGTGTGAGCTGATTTTCGTCCGCTAGGTGTACTATGTCCATGATTTTATCCTTTGGTTATAAATGGGTTAATGATAATGTAAACACAAGCAAATATTAACCGATAACAAGGATAATAGTGATCTTAATAGTTAAAAATAAGTTTTTTTTATAAAAAATGTTGTTATTTAATCAAGAGGATAAAATTGATCACACTTTCAAATGAAAATTTTCAGTGGTGCAATCAAAAGTTCAGATATAAAACACTATTTAAACGAGTTTGAGAAGTAAACCACTGATCAGAAATTTCCTATGCAATATATTCATGTAAATTGCCGTTAACTATTGCCATGTAAGTGTTTCATGCTACTGTTTTTGAATATTAATAGAGAGAAAGCTTTCAGTAACGGCTTAGGGAGACTCAGTCGGATGTGGCTTAGGCTAGTGAAAGCGATATATAACACCAAAATGATTTGACTAACTGATTTTGGCAAGAAACAGTGTTTTTTTCATTGCTATTGCCAATGAGTCTCCATTTTTATCAACAGGAATGACCCCAAGCCATTCCTGATAGTACTTTGCTTCTTTTGTGTTTTTAGGCCGAATGATCTTGATTTTTGAGGGATGCCAAACAGCATCCAAATTCTCTGCCCACGAAGGCAGTTCGATATTTGATTTGTCCAGGGATCGAAGTAGCCAAGAAAATTGATCAGGTTCAAAGCCAAGAGAACTGAGAAATTTTAGATATCGTCTGATTTCTGTTAAATGCTTGGACCCTCGAAAAAGAACATCACTTACATCATTATTCAGATGATCAAAATGTAAATGTATGCCCTTAAGCAAAAGTAACGGAGCCCGATTTGACATGTCTGAAATTCTTGATTCAAGGTCCATTGAAAATTCGATAGCCTCCGTGCCAACAATTGGTGAGAGAAATTGAATCAAATTTCCATGACTATCTAATTTCAACCCTGCCAATGGTGCAAAAGTCTTTGCATTTTTCAGCAAAGTGAAAACACGGGATTCCTCGATACCAAGTGCACCTGATATATCATGAGACGATGCTTTATCTTCGACTGAAAGCATGAGTACCTCTTGAACCTTTTGCAAAGGTAACCATGATTTCAGCAGATATGAAGGTGTTTTCTGTGGACGCCCGATCTTCTTTTGGGCAATATTTAATCTTGACTCGATGCCGGTGGCAACCACGAAGAAGTTTCGTGATGCTTGGAGTAGATTTTCAACAGAACCAGCAAGATTTTCGAATGCAGCAGATTTTTGAAGGCCGGAGGAACCAAGTAATATTTTCCTTGACATTTTTATAACTTCGCGGCGTGCTATTTCTCCCATTAGTACGTCTGCTATGTGAATATAGTGGCCCAGTGAAACCACTGGGCTTGAATGCCCCATCAGCCTTGAAACCACGTAAGCAAAGGTGCGACTGATTTCAATCCGTCGCCCAACTAATAAGATGCGCAAGCGCATGCCGGTGCGCAATGCATGAATCGTGGCAGGTGAACCAGCGAAATGCCTCGTCAGTTCTGGAAAATCCGGCGCGCGCAGGCGAAGGTAAGTCCAGGTGCCGAAGGCATGGCGCAAATGGTGGAGAAACAACGATTGATCTCCGGTTACTCCGCGCACGGCGGCGCAGACCACGTCCGTCATGTGATGCACCCATGTGTCATATTTTTCCGCCTCAATTTGTGGAAAAATAAAACTGAAAGTGGTGTCGAATGAAGAAGTGGGTGGTGGCAATTCGTTCCTTCGCTGCTCCAGCCAGTCTAAAAGCAGGCACTGTTCCTGTTTGGTCAAGAACGCCCGAAGCGGCAGAATGCGCTGGGAACTTGTGGTCTTGAGTCTGCGCTTGCTGTTTCGACGCACGATACAAGCGAGGCCATCAATGACTTGAATGTCGCGTAGTTGCAAGCCAAAAATTTCCATGCGACGCATGCCCAGTCGGAACGCCATCATCAAAACCAGCTTGGCGATGTGGCGCTCATTTTTGTTCATGCGCTTGCGGTCCAGCCAAAGCTGAGCTGCTAAGTATTCGTCAAAAGTGATGAAGTTGGCATCGACCGGCTTGAGTGAGTTTTCGTCACCGAAGACGTCTGCTTCCTTGCGCATCAATGGTTTTTTGTAGTCCCTGTGCAGGAAGGCGTGAAAATCTCTCAGACCGTTGGCAAGATCTCGAATGGGGACTGCAGGATCGGTGTCAATCGTGAGGTCGCAATAGCAGTCTTCGAGCTCCAGAGTAGTCATCTTTGCAGGATTTAACTCACCCAATATGGCGAGCAAACGCGGTGCCGTCGCTGTGTAACGATGTCGAATAGTTGAAAGAGCCAGTCCCTCTTTACTTGCGCTAAAACCATCCAGAAGTGCAGCAAGCCATTCCAAAAATATATGTGATGTAGAGCCTGTTGATTGATTCTGTATCAACTGCGTAAGTTCGACTTTCATGACAGCGAGATCATTGCCCTGGATGATTTCAAGAGCTACACCCAACCATTGATTTAGCAGCAAAAGATCGTCAAGCTGGATGTCGTCAATGGAAGCTCTAGCCTGGCTTGCTCGCTCGGTTTTGATCGACTGCCGAGGGTCGTAAACATCCCCATGAATACGCGCCCAAGTTCGTTCGTGCACCCCGTGACTGATCAGTGTTCGAGTGGCACAGAGGATGTCCAGAGAGGAGGCGCGCTCGGACCACCACGTCACAGATGTCTTCACAAAATCAGCAGGGTTTTTTGGACTCTGCAACTTTGCCAGCCCGTTTTTTGCAAAGAACGATTGCAATTTTTCCTGCAACGTCAGATCACCTTTTGACTCTGGAAACTTCAAGTAACGCCAGATCAACATTTCAGTGACCGGGTCCAAAAACCACCGTTGGAGATGGTGGTTGCCAAGGCCTTGAAATGGCATACTAAAAACGTAGTTGCTGATCCCGTTCTCATCGGCAGGTGCAACGCGTTTGATGAGTTTGTCCATCAGTTGATTGAGTTTGTTTGTATCGATCAACGCTCCGTGCAAGACGGAACTGATTGCTATTGCTGCCTGCCACTCTGCAGTGCTCGTGCAGGAACTGCTCGTGGTAATCCACTGGTGAAGCACATCGCGCCATTGCTCTACACGCTGCCGCGACTGCATCGCGTCGGGTGAAAACGGACTCCTGATTGGGCGCATGGTGTCTGCCAAGCGAGTTGGGAAAAGATCACAGTCCTCCTTGTTGAATTCGTAAATCAGATCCAGCAGAAGACGCAACCATTCGGTAGCGTCAAGCTTGGTGATCTTGCCCTTTCGAAATTCGCTCACGACCCAGGCTTCCAGAGCCTGTGCACTGGCCTGATCGGAGGGCAATTTGTGGACCCTTCCCACTAGGGCAAAAGCGTGTGGGTTGTCCAAAGTTTGAAGAAACTGGGACAAGGCCTTGGCCGATTTTTGCCTGGCTTGGGGCGAGCGCTTGTAAACCTGCTGCCATTTCTGTTGCGCAGTTGTCATGGCTTCTTCGCTCCCAGACGGACCTTGAAGGGTACAAGTCGACTGCCAATTGGCTCAAGCCCAAGAGCATCGTGTATATCAAGAAGCGCGGAAGTCAGCAGGCGGAAATGCCGGTCGTAATCAAAAGTGGAGCACTTGCCGAAAGGTAGTTCACCAATATTTGCATGGCCTACATGTGCGTCGATGACCTCTATGGGACAGCCACGGATAAACAATTCACTGGCCAAAAAGGCTCGATGAAAATTGACTGGAATATCGAAGCCCGTGAAGTGTTTCAGCGCTTCCTTCAGCCAACGCGTTGTCAATGGTTGTACTTGGTGATTTGCCAGGATCACGAAAAACGGGTGATCCGGCCCAAGTGCAAAAATCCACGGCTCAGACATTGGCAGTTTGCTTGGCAAATATTCGAGGTGGAGCCGAAAGTTCGCAAATTGTTCGGCCAATTGGTCGAGGAGTGGCGCCAAGCGGGCACGGTCTGTATAACGTGAATCCTTGTCAGACAGGCTGCAGTGAATATCCTGTTTTGATTTGGCTGCGTGAGCCCAAGCATGGTAGAGATCGTAGGGCTGGTTGATCGCCCGCATGCTCGACAAAATTGACTGGTAAAGGTGGGTGTAGAGGAGGTATTGCGAGTGGTAACGCCTGACTTCTCGCTCAGTCATGTCTGCTCGGTAGCGCTCGGTCAGCTGATCTTTCAAACGCCCAATAATGTCTTTGACTTCGTCGAAGGTGATGACAAAACGTGCCCCAACGCCCGCAGAAATTAACGGATTCAGGGGAGGGTTGTTCAAAGCGGAAATTGTTCTTTTGCGAAAACGGGGTAGCAGTCGACGGCTCGCATGAACGTAGGCCTGTTCAATTTTCTGCACGGTGCGCCTGTTGTAATGCATCCGCGCCTGACGAGCATTTTGCTGATCGGCCGTGACTATCCAGCCGAGAACTTGGTCACCCGTTTGATCCCTGATGATTGTTTGCAGAGACCTTGATATCTTGTGAGCTGTGATGCGTTCGTTTTTCAAAGGGGCACACAACTGATTCACCGCCGTTGAGATGGTCTGGTTGTGCATCCTGAAGCCATTGAAGTCACTGGCTGACTCAAACTTCAAAAACTGGAGCAATTGAACTCCGACACCAAAAAGATCGGGTAGTAAAAACGATTCAACAGCGTCCTGGTCAATCTCTTCCAAGTTTTCTGGCAGAGCAGTTTTGTACTCTGGCTGGATCGCAGGCAAGCAAAACCCCAGTACAGATGCCTGTTGAAGGTCGCCCACTGAAGGTGCTGATAGTACCAAGGTGATTGCGTTTCTGACAGGCAAGGTCACTGGCGCGTCAGGGATATGCTGGATCCATGCGCAAGAAATGTCACGTGCTATTTCTAGCGGCTGGCCCAGGCACAGCATCAGCCGGATGATCAAGCCGCCAACGGCGTTTTGACGTGCTGGCTTGTCTGTGGGCATTCCTTGAAAATAAGCATTGATGGCCTTGTTGGCCAGTTCATCAACCTTGCTTCTTTCTTCGGTGGTCAGACGCGAATAATCAAACGGCAAAGATTGCGCACTGGACTCTGCAGCAAGTTGACGAAGACGTAATGCGTAGATGCGCCCCTGGAGTTCTGTTGGCGTGTACAGACAAAAAACCTCTTCAAGGGTCTCGTCTGGTGCCAACCCCGATTCTTCAACTGAATTTGGATCGTCGTCATTTTGCGAGTCGACGTTAACGTATATTTTTTGCCCGATTGGGCTGGGTATGTCTGTATCCGAGCAGGGTGCAACTGGATCGTCTAGATAGACCCCTTGCGGGCCAGAGGCCTGGACAAAGCCATGCACTCTTGTGTGTCCACCGCTTCCACCACCCCAGCCCCGACGCAATTTTTGAGGTGGTTGCCAGCCATTCAGCACCCGTTTAAAGCGTTTGAAGTAGCGAAGGATCGCAGCCATATGGCGACTGCCAACTTCGGCAACCTCAAATGACAGTCCTGTCAAACGGAGGTGTAAATCGACGAGGTCGCCAACAAAATCTGTTGTTGAAGCGTTGACAGGTAATTGATTGAGAAGTGGCGAATAGATTTGAAACGACAACTCTCGGACGGCCAAGCCGACAACCCCGGTTCGGGTTGGCGCAATCGGGCGTTCGTCGTCTCCGCTATAGGATTCGTAAAACTCCAGTTTTGACAGCCGAAAGCGGCAATCTATGTACGAGACGAGCAAATGTCCCTGCAGCGCAAAATAGGCATTCGCGCCGTGATCCAGTTGTGACTGTTGTGGCTTTGAAGTTGGACCGGACTCATGTGAAGACCAGATTGCTGAAACCACACCATGGCGATCAACACCTTCACCCACGAGCGGATGTTTGCCATCAACATACCTGTCAAAGCCGGTCAAACCAGGCGTTTGTGCAAGCTTGGTGCGATTAGTCTGCATCCAGTTGCACATTTGGATCCAGCTTGGGATATCAGTTTTCCATTCGCTGGCCCAATTCAGCGACGATTCAGTAAATATCGGAGAAGACAGGAGATTCTGAATGTTCTGAAATATTTGTGCGTGTGCTATTAAATTAGGATGGGCATTGATCAGCCAAAGTAGTCTGCGCAGAGCCATACCGTCAAGCTCATTGTTTTGAACAGCATGAATCAAACCCAGATGGGCTGCTGAAGAGCTTGGCGCAACAAATATCATCTACATATCATGGTAATGGCTCATGGTATTTTGCATGGTTAATTTGCACTGCAGAGTTAATGATTCACCTGGGCCGTGTTAAATTACGCGAGATTGTATAACAGTAAAGTGCTGTTGGCATGAATTCAATTTCAGTTCCATCCAAAGACTTTATCCCAGAGTGGGTGCAAGTTGTTATCAGTGGGAGGCGCCCTAAGGTATGTCTGGTAGCGAAGCTCCGCAGACTTTGCAAATCATTTTTAGATTTCTGTATTTGATCTGACGATTTGATATTTGCTACAAAGAGAGGTTTCTGCGTGCGCTCATCGAGGCCTACCATATCCACCTCCATGTCCTGACGCCCCTCTTTCCAGCGAGCGAAATGTAGACAAGTGCTGGTCTGCGAATGCATCCATTGTGTCCAAACTGCTGTCTTGGTCAGTCCGGTCATGGCGTCGTCGTGTGTTGAAACTCTGCCCAATAGCATTGTTCGCAGGCTTGGATTGCTCAAATATATTTTGAATGTACGTTCACGTACCATTCGTGCTGCGCTTTCATTTACACGGTTCACACGTTTAATCAGCTGAGCAGTTTCCAGGTACTCCAAGTAATCACTTATCCGGGATTTTGGAATCCCGGTTTGTTTACTGAGTTCCTCAATGCCGAATTCCTGCCCGGTTTCCAATGCCAATTTGCATAGAAACTGATTCAGTTCCTGTGTGTTGGAGATTCCATAAAGACTTGCCTGATCATTTAATAGCACCTTGCAGATGATTTCTTCTGAAAAGACTTGTGCTTCATCTGTGCACAAGGTTGAGTTCAGAGCAGCTTCTGGGAAGCAACCGAAGTTAATATAATTGACAAATGCTTCATTTAATCGTTTAATATCACGAGTTTGATAGTTTGGTTTCGATTCGTTTTGAACTGATGACTCAATGATCAGATCATTTTCCTGCCCGGCAAATTGTAGGTATTCATAAAAAGTTAGTGGTGGCAGGACGAAGGGAATGAATTGGCATTTGTCTGAGCCATTACTTGAATTTTGAAGCGCACCGGTTGTCGTACCGCTGGCGACGAATCGTATGTTGGGGTAGTTCTGAACGAGGGAGCTAAGCTGCGATTGCCAGTCCCTTTTGTATTGGAGGTCGTCAATAAACACCCACTGCATCTTGTCGCCCGGTCGATGCAAATCATGAAATTGTTGGACCAGGTTTTGCAGCGAACGCCCGTAGTAGATGGGCGCGGCAAGTTGCAGGTGCAGGACTTGATTCGGATCGATGTCTTCAGTTTGCAGTAGTTGCGAGATCACTTGTCTGATCATGACCGTTTTTCCAACCTGACGTGGACCAGTCAGAACCAAGGCGCTCAGTGATGCGAGCCTTTTTATCAGGTTGAAAAATTCATCAAAATAGGCACGCCGGGGCCACTGGGCCTCGCGCTCGTCAATGTCTTGACGGCCTTGCCACCACGGGTTGTCTAGGGAAAGCCGATGCTGAACCTCGTTCTTGGGAATGCCAAAATCAGAAATCATTTGCGAAGTCCATGGCTTGTTGTATAAATAAGCGTATTGTAAAGTTCTAATTGAACGAAAATGCTGAATTTAAGTATGATTATGTTTTATAAGTTCAATTAAGACAATGATATAGTCTTAATTGAACCTCTGTTTTGCTTGTGAGTGTCCTTGACAAGGTAATGCAATTGCATTATTATTTGACTCAAGTTCTTTGATCCATCGAGGTTTGTATGCCCGCCATTCTTGAAGCCCAGTCCTCACTGACCGAACGCTATCAAACGACCGTACCGGAGTCGGTTCGGCGCAGGCTCAAACTCGGCAAGCGCGACAAAATTCTCTACACCATCCGCCCGGACGGTGATGTGGTGCTGTCGCGCGCTTTGCCAGCAGAGGATCAGGATCCCATCTTGGGGCAATTTCTGGACTTTCTGGCGCGTGACATGGCCAACAACCCTCAGCATTTGCAACCGCTCGATGAAAAATGGCTTGACCGTGTTCGGGCTCTGACCGAGGGTGTGGAAGTTGAGCTGAACACGCCGCTTTCGGCAGAAGATGAATGAGCCCATCAGAGGCAAAGCCAATGGTGCTCAATGGCTGGACAATTTTTGTTCACCCACTTTTTCTTGAGCAACTTGAGCGCTTAACCCGGCAAGTGGCGCTGCTCAAGCAAAAGCATCCTGCTGATTTTCAGAAGAAAAACGCCACCAAACGATTGGCTGCCATCGACAAGTTGGCTTTTGAAGTCATCCCGCAGGATCCCGGTCGGCCAGAATACCGGCAGGGCAACACCCTTGGCGAAGGTCACAAGCATTGGTTTCGTGCCAAATTCTTCCAGCAGTACCGACTGTTTTTCCGGTTTCACGCGCAAAGCAAAGTGATCGTGTATGCATGGGTGAACGACGAAGACACCAAGCGCGCCTACGAAAGTGACGATGATGCCTACCGGATTTTTCGCAAAATGCTTGACAGCGGTCATCCGCCAGATGACTGGAATCAGCTGCTCAAGCAAGCTAAAGACGCATCATTCAGCATGACATCTCCTGGTGCGGATGGTTCGACCGGCCAGCGGCACCATTGAGGAATTTTTGGATGGTTCAAGGAGCCGAAAGAGCCCACGAAGCGAGCCCAATGGTCGAAACTTAGTAAAACGAACGTTTTCGAAATTCCGGCAAAAAACAGACTTTACGGATTTTGTTTGGTTTGGAAAGGGCTAATTTGGCATTGAGAAAAGTTTGTAAGTCATTGTTTTATAACGAATAAAACCTGATTTGCCAAGATGGAGTCTGCTAACACCACTAGCGGGCTACAGTCTCATAACATACGGTGATAAAACAGTTCGTCCAGCTGGGCTGCCTTGGTCCCCAGGGTGCGCACACGGGGTAAATCGCGCTGGTAGCGCTGCAAAGGCGTCAGCCCATCCAGACTGCTGTGAACAGTTTGGTGATAGACCTGCTCAATCCAGGCCCACAGTCTGGCGTTGAGGTCGGCCAGACTGGTGATCAGGCGTTCA
>PCUV01000029.1 GCA_002786915.1 Comamonadaceae bacterium CG12_big_fil_rev_8_21_14_0_65_59_15
GGGCCAACGCAGCTCAAGGCGCAGGTCGATGAGCGCTTTTTGGCGCAATTGGTGTCGGGTCAGGCCGCCAGCGTGGTGGCCGACGCGTTTGCCGATCAGCGCCTGGCGGCTAAGGTGTTGACGATTGCCCCGGCGATTGACCCGCAGCGCGGCGCGGTGGAAGTCACGCTGGCGCTGGATCAGACCGCACCGACGTTTTTGCGTGAAGACATGACGCTGTCGGTCGAGGTGGAAACCGCCCGCCGTGACCAGGCGCTGGCGCTGCCGCTGGCAGCGTTGCGCGGTGGGGTTGCCAGCGCCGCAGGCAGCAGTGCCGCTGGTACTTCTGGCAGCGACGACAGCGCCGAAGTCTTGCTGGCCATCGATGGGCGCGCGCAGACAAGGCGCGTGCGCCTGGGTGTGCGCAGCTTGCAGGCGGCCGAAGTGCTGGACGGCTTGCGCGCGGGCGACGTGGTGCTGCTGGGCGCCAACGTGCAGCCGGGCCAGCGTGTACGACCGCGTGAGGTGGCCGCACCCGGCGTAGCCAGCACCGGCACCGGTGGCCAGGCCGGTGCTGCCGGTGCCGCGCTGAGCAACGCCATGGGCCGCTGAGCGACGCACGGTGATGGGCAAGACGCTGGGGTTTGAATGGCTGGTGGCGCTGCGCTTTTTGCGCGAGGGGCGCATGCAAACGCTGCTCATCATCGTCGGCGTGGCCGCCGGGGTGGCAGTGGTGGCGTACATCTCGGCGCTGATCAGCGGCCTGCAGGCCAGCACGCTGGAAAAAACACTGGGCGCGCAGGGCCACATCACGATCCGCTCGCCGCAAGACGTGGTGCTCTCGGCGCGTGCGCCGCTGGCGGGTGAAGCCCGCTTGAGCGAAACACAACCGCGCGCGCAGGGCTTGCGCTCGGTGGTCAACTGGCAAAGCCTGCTGCCGCTACTCGAAGCCATGCCAGAAATCTCTAGCGTCTCCCCCATGGTCTCGGGCTCGGGCCTGGCGTTGCGCGGCCAGGCTCAACAATCCATCGCACTGCTGGGTGTTGATCTGGACCGCTACGACCGCATCGTCGGCCTGCGTGCCAAGGTGGTGGCGGGGCTGGCGCGGCTGGCGCCGGGCGAAGCCATCATTGGCCGCGAGCTGGCCGACGACCTGGGCGTGCGCGTGGGCGACCGCCTGAGCGTGCAGACCGGCAGCGCCAGCGCCACGGTGAACGAATCGGTGCGCGTCACCGCGCTGGTGGACCTGGGCGTGCGCGACCTGAACCGGCGCACCGTGATCGTGCCGCTGCGCGCCGCGCAAAGCCTGCTGGCGCTGCCCGGCGGTGCCACCAATTTGGATTTGAAACTACATGACGTGTGGACCGCGCAGCAACTTGCGCAAGATCTGCGCGCGCGTTACCCGCTTAAGGTGGAAAGCTGGCAAGAGAACAACGCGCAGCTGGTGTCGGCGCTGAACGCGCAATCCGTCAGCACCGGCATTATTCGTAGCGTGGTGATGATTGTGGTGGTGCTGGGCATTGCCAGCGTGCTGGTGGTGTCTGTCGTGCAAAAGCAGCGCGAGATCGGTATCCTGCGCGCCATCGGCACCACACGCGCGCAGATTCTGCGCGTGTTTTTATTGCAAGGCGCGGTGGTGGGGGTGCTGGGTTCCGCTCTGGGCGTCGTGATTGCGGTGGCGTTGATCGGGGCGTTCACCCATTTTGTGAAAGGCTCGGACGGGCTGCCGCTGTTCAACATCACGCTGTCCTGGCGCGTGGGTCTGAACGTGGCGCTGCTGGCCAGCGCCTGCGGCGTGCTGGCGGCCATTGCGCCAGCCCGACGGGCCGCCGCCATGGACCCGGCGCAGGCCATTCGTTTATGAGAATCATGGGCGTGAAATATCTGTTCGTCAAAACTGCAGCGTGCTTGACACCGTTAAGTAACGAGGTGCCTGTTTTTGCGCAGGCGGTAGTTGAATCGGGGTCAGATCCCAATTCGGGCTCAAGTCTTCAAGCTCGCCAACAACGCAGCGCCGATTGGGCTCTGACCCCAATTCAACGGCTTGCACAGACGACCTGTATTTGGTGCTTCAGTATGCATTTGTTGTCATTAAATTAAGCCTCCAGCCCTTATGCAACAAGCGCAAGCAGATACATCTTTGATAGCGTTGAAGGGCGTGTACAAAAGCTACAACCTGGGGCTGCCCAGCCAAGCCGAGGTGTTGCACGGCATTGATGTGCAGATTGGGCGCGGCGAGTTTGTGGCGCTGATGGGGCCTTCTGGCTCGGGCAAGAGCACGCTGCTGAACATTCTGGGCCTGCTCGAACCCATGACTGACGGCTCGTACTGCTTGCAAGGGCAGGAGATGCGCGGCTTGGACGACGCGGCGCTGACGCTGCGCCGGCGCCAAACGCTGGGTTTTGTGTTCCAGTTTCACCACCTGTTGCCAGCTTTTTCTGCGCTGGAAAACGTGACGCTGCCGCTGCGCATGCTCCACGGCAGTGTCAACGCCGCGCAGCGCCAGCACGCGCTGGACTTACTGGCGCAGGTGGGCCTGGCCGGTGCCGAGCGCAAGCGCCCCGGAGAACTCTCTGGTGGCATGCAGCAGCGGGTGGCCATTGCCCGCGCCGTGGTGCTAAACCCGCCGCTGGTGCTGGCCGATGAACCCACCGGCAATCTGGACCAGGCTTCCAGCGCCGAGGTGTTTGCGCTGCTGCGTCGCTTGCACGCCGAGCAGGGCACGTCGTTTGTGGTGGTGACGCACGACGCGCACCTGGCACAGCGCTGCGACCGCCTGCTGGAGCTGGTGGACGGTCGCATTGCGCGCGACGAGATTGTTGTTGCGGTGTGAATCGTGGCGCGCGTTTTCCCCACAGCCCTGTCACCTGCCCCGATTACCCTGCCGTGCGTCGATGTCTTCCAGAATCAATACCTCGAATCGCACCCGCCACGCCACAATCCGTTCGCATTGGGGTAAGCTGTACCCATCCGCCGCAACTTCAAGGAGACTTCATGAGTGACGCGCAAAACGCTGGCTTTGCCAAATACGTGCCCGGTTTCGAGTTTTTGCAGAATCTGGCCAAAAGCACCTCGCAGGCGGTGCCGCAGATGCCCAACCTGGCCAACTGGATCGCTCCCACGCTCAACGAGGAAGAGCTGGAAAAACGCATCAGCGAGCTCAAGGCGGTGCATTTCTGGCTGGACCAGAATACCAAGGCGCTGGGTGCCACGGTGCAGGCGCTGGAAGTGCAAAAGATGACGCTGGCGACCCTGAAAGGCATGAACTTCAACATGGGCGACGTGGCCAATGCGTTCAAGCTCAAAGCTGCCGACACCATGGCCGCCGGGGTGCAAAAGGTGACCGAAAAAGCCGTGGCCACCGCGCACACCGTGGCCGAGGTGGCTGAGAAAACCGAAGAAGTCGCCAAGAAAGTGACTGACGTGGCCAAACCCGCTGCCAGCGCCGTCGCTGCCGGTCTGGTGGACCCGATGCAGTTGTGGAACGCGTTGACCACGCAGTTTCAGACCATTGCCGCCAGCGCCATGAAAGAAGCCAGCAAAGCCACGGCGATGGACATGAGTAAAAACCTGGTCAAGGGGGTTGCCAAAGAGGCGCTGAAAGCTACTAAAAAAGTAGCTTCTGGTGCTTCTGCAAAAGGGGCTCCGGCCAAAAAAGTTGCCTCAACCAAAAAAGTGGCCAGCAAAACCGCCCGCGCACGCTAAGGGTCAACGGGCAGGATCGGGCCATGCGATTGTTCCCCTATGCGCACGCCACGCACCCGCAGTGGGGCATGGCCGCCAACCTGGCGCTGGCGCAGTTGCGCGCGCAGATGGCGCTGCACGGCTACGCCGCCAACCCCACGTTGGCGTTGCTCTACATCACTGACCACTACGCGCCCCAAGCGCAAGAGATTCTGGCTCACCTGAGCGCCGAATTGCCCACGGTCACCGACTGGGCGGGCACGGTGGGCGTAGCCATTGCTTCCAACAACGTCGAATATGTGGATGAGCCCGCGTTGGCCATCATGTTGTGCGAGCTGCCCAGCGACCAGTACCGCGTGTTCAGCGGCGTGGCGCCGCTGGGGCTAGCGTTTGCGGCGCACAGCGCGCTGGTGCACGCCGACGCGCGCACGGCAGAATTGACCGATTTGCTCGATGAGCTGGCACAGCGCACCGAATCGGGTTACCTGTTTGGCGGTTTGGCCAGCAGCCGGGGCGCAGCGCTGCAATTTGCTGTGGCCGGCGACGGCACCGTCAAAGGGCAGGGCGCGGCCAGCGGTGTCTTTAGCGGGGGCTTGAGTGGCGTGGCGTTTGGCCCAGGCGTGCACCTGGTGTCGCGCGTGACCCAAGGCGCGCAGCCGCTGGGCAAGACGCACCGCGTGACGTCGGCCAGCCGCAACGTGGTGCTGGCGCTGGACGGCCAACCGGCGCTGGCGGTGCTGCTGCGAGAACTGGGGGTGAGTCTGGACGAGCCGCGCGAAGCCTTGCAAGCCATTCGCGAAACGTTGGCCGGTTTGACCGAATCAGTGGCGGCCGATGGCCCGGCCATGGCCCACACTGGCAACTTCGGCCCGGACGTGCTGGTGCGGCACATCATCGGGCTGGACCCGGCGCGCAACGGGGTGGCGCTGGCGAGTCTGGTGACCGAGGGCATGACGCTGGCGTTTTGCCAGCGCCATGTGCAGGCCGCACGCGCCGACCTGATGCGCATCTGTGCCGAAATCCGTGAAGAGTTGGAGCCACAAGAGCAGGCGCTGGAAACCGCCACCGCGTTGGCCGATGCCGGGGCCGAAGCGGCACCGCACCCCGCGCGCGGTATCGCCGGTGCCGTGTATGTGAGCTGCGCAGGCCGGGGTGGTGCGCATTTTGGTGGCCCCAGCGCCGAGCTACAGATCATTCGCCGCGCCTTGGGCGACGTGCCGCTGGTAGGCTTTTTTGCCGGTGGTGAAATAGCGCGCAACCACTTGTATGGCTACACCGGCGTGCTCACGGTCTTCACGGGAAACCCGTAGCGGGGAACCATTCGCCCTTGCGTCGCTCAGAATACGACATGACTTCAAAAAAACTGTTTTCAAGCTCCCTAAGCGCACTGTTATTGATAGCTGCTTGTGCTTTACCAGCAAGGGCTAGCGCCCAAAATAACACTCAAACCGTGGTCACCACCGAACAGGTGCGCGCTGAGCTGCTGGCGTACGCCCCCGACGGCGTGCAGGCGGGCAAGCCGGTCTGGGTGGGGCTACAAATCACGCACCAGCCCGAATGGCACACCTACTGGAAGAACTCGGGTGACTCGGGTCAGCCCACCACCCTCACCTGGACGCTGCCTGCCGGGGTTAGCGCCGGTGACATCGCCTGGCCGCTGCCAACCAAGATTCCCGTCGGCAACCTGGCCAACTATGGCTACGGCGACACCGTGTTGCTGCCGGTACCGCTGACCGTGTCGCCGCAATTCAAGCCGCTGGGCAGCGAGCTGGAAGTCAAGCTGCTGGCCAACTGGCTGGTGTGCAAGCAGGAATGCGTGCCGCAAGACGGGCAATTCACGTTACGCCTGCCGCTACAGGGCTCCACCGCCTTACACGCCGGCGCATTTGACGCCGCCTTCAAGGCGCAGCCCGTGGCGCTGGCGGGCCGCAGCGCGATCCAGATTGACGCCAGCGCGCTTAAAGTCACCGTGACCGGACTGCCGACGGCGCTACAGGGCAAGACGCTGGAGTTTTTCCCTGAAACGCCGGAAGTGATTGAAACTGCCGCCGCCTGGACGCAAAGCTGGCAGGGCGCTACCTGGCACGCCAGCGTACCCATCGCGCGCCACCGCAGCGCCAGCCCGCAGGTCATGCCGATCGTGCTGGCGGGCGACGTGGCGGGCCGGCGCAGTGGCTTTGTCACCACGGCACCGGTGAGCGGCACCTGGCCGGAACACGTTGCCACGCCATCGGCCAGCGCAGCACCGGCGTTGCAGCTGACGCCGTCTGCGCTCCCGATCGCCAACACCACGCTCACGCTGGCGCTGCTGGGCGCGCTGTTGGGCGGCATGATCCTGAATCTGATGCCCTGCGTGTTTCCGGTGCTGGCGATCAAGGTGGTGGGTTTTACCAGCCACGGCAGCGACACGCGCGCCCAGCGCACCAGCGGCCTGGCCTACAGCGCGGGCGTGGTGCTGTCGTTTGCCGCCTTGGGCGCGCTGATGCTGCTGTTGCGCAGCGCAGGCGAACAGCTCGGCTGGGGCTTTCAGTTGCAGTCACCGCTGGTGGTGGCACTCTTGGCGGCGCTGTTTACCGTGCTGGGCCTGAACCTGGCCGGGGTGTTTGAATTTGGCCAGTTTGTCGGCGCCGATCTGGCGTCCAAGCAAACGCGCAACCCGACGCTGAATGCGTTTTTGTCGGGTGTGCTGGCGGTGGTGATCGCCTCGCCTTGCACCGCGCCCTTCATGGGCGCTTCGCTGGGTTTTGCGCTGGGCTTGCCCGCTGCGCAGGCGCTGCTGATCTTTACCACGCTCGGTGTGGGCATGGCGCTGCCGTTTCTGGCCCTGAGCTGGTGGCCGGCACTGGGCGCAAGGCTGCCGCGCCCCGGCCCCTGGATGCTGACGTTCCGCCACGCCATGGCGTTCCCGATGTTTGCCACCGTGGTCTGGCTGGTGTGGGTGCTGGGCCAGCAAAGCGGCATCAACGGCGCAGCGGCCCTGCTGGCGCTGCTGGTGGCGCTGGCGCTGGTGCTCTGGTCGCTCACACTGCAAGGCCGGGGCAAACGTGTTATTGCAACTATTTCAATAGCTATTGGCGCTTTATTGACGGGCGCTATCGGCTCTTTTATTGTGCAACCTGTGGCGCCTGTCAGCGCTGCCAGTGCGTCGCGCTGGCAGCCCTGGTCGGCCGACAAGGTGACGCAACTGGTCGCTGCTGGCACGCCGGTGTTTGTCGATTTCACCGCCGCCTGGTGCGTCACCTGCCAGTACAACAAGCAGACCACGCTGGCTGATGCGTCTGTGCTGGCCGACTTTGACGCCAAGAAGGTGACGCTGTTGCGCGCCGACTGGACGCGCCGCGACCCGGCCATCACCGCCGCACTGGCGCAACTGGGGCGCAACGGTGTGCCGGTGTATGTGCTGCACGCGCCAGGTCGCGCGCCGGTGATTTTTTCAGAAATCCTGTCTGCCAGCGCTTTGCGTGCGGCGGTTGCTGCCCTGTAACGGTTTGCCGTGCAGGGTCGGGCTCCCAGGTCTGGTCCGAGATATAGCATCGCCCCCGCCATCGGACTCTGCGCCAGGGGCTCGTCATGACGACTTTTTTGGTGCTGGTTTGATGTAGCGCAAACAGCGCGCTGGCGCGCTAAGCCTTTCTTAAGCTTGGCTCATTAAGCTTCTGTCCCATCAACAGGAGCTCACCCATGCACTTCTCCCGACTTATTGCTACCGCCCTCGTGGGCTTATCCGGTATCACCGCCTGGGCCGAGGGTGGTGGTGCAACACCACTGCTGCCCAAGATGGAAGCCGAATGTTCGTCCTGCCACATTGCCTACCGGCCCAACTTTTTGCCGCGCGCCGCCTGGAAGCAGGTGATGGCCTCGCTGGACAAGCATTACGGCACCGACGCTTCGTTGCCTGCGGCCGACACCGCCGAGATTGCCGCCTGGCTGAACAAGACGGCGCTGGACGTGGGCGACATTCCACCCAAGCTGCGTATCACCGAATCGTTCTGGTTCAAACGCAAGCATGGCACCAACCATGTCAAGGCCGAGGTCTGGAGCCGCGCGTCGGTCAAGAGCCGTTCCAATTGCCAGGCGTGCCACGTGAATGCCGCCAAAGGTGACTTCAACGAGCACAATATCCGTATTCCGGGCTGATGCCACCGCATAATTTTTTCGTCACCTGACTTAACCTGAAAGGATTTCCCATGAAACTGACCTTCAAAACCGCTGCCGCCATGGCCGCACTCGCTGTTGCACTGCCCTTTGCCGCCAGTGCCAACCCCATTCTTGACGGCTACAAGGCCGAAATCAAAGGCAACTTCACAGTTGCCGCGGGTGAAAAGCTCTACAACACGGTGGGCCCGAACCAGTTGGCGTGCGCGTCGTGCCACACCGCTTCGCCCAAAAACGTGGGCAAACACGCCAAGACCAACAAGGCCATTGACCCGTTGGCCCCCAGCGTCAACGCCAAGCGCTTTACTGATGCGGCAAACGTTGAAAAATGGTTCAAGCGCAACTGCAACGACGCGCTGGGCCGCGCCTGCACCACGCAAGAAAAAGGCGACTTCATGACCTATGTGCTGTCGGTCAAGTAAGGAGCACCGCATGACCATCATCAAACCCTTGCTTCTGGCCGTTCTGGTAACCACCGCGCTGGGCGCGCAAGCCCGCTACAACGGTGAAGACCGTGGCCGCCCGGTCATGCCGTCTGAAGTCAACGCCAAGTGGCAAGCCGAATGTGGCAGCTGCCACATGGCCTACCCACCGGGGCTGTTGCCCGCCGCGTCGTGGAAGAAGGTCATGGCTGGACTCGACAAGCACTTTGGTACCGACGCCTCGCTGTCGGCCGCCGATGCCCAGGAGATCACCCGTTACCTGACCAAATACCCGTCGAACCGCTGGGACTCGAACGCTGCGCCGCTGCGCATTACCGACGGCGAATGGTTCAAGGCCAAGCACCTTAAGGGTGAAATCGCCCCCGAGGTCTGGAAGCGCGCTTCGGTGAACAGCCCCGGTAATTGCAATGCCTGCCATACGGGGGCTGCCAAGGGTGACTTCAACGAGCACAACATCAGTATTCCCAAGTAAGGGATGCGGAAATCACAAATATCCCGTTTCTGGCGGCACTGATGGGCGCATTGCGTCGTTGCAATCCGCTTGTTTAAAGCACCCGCGCCGACCTGCTCGTGTCGGCGCTGTTTTCATTCCCGAGGTTTTGACATGCAACGCACCCTGATCTGGGACCTGCCCACCCGTTTGTTTCACTGGACGCTGGCGTCGAGCTTTGCGCTGGCGTGGCTCACCAGTGAAGGTGACCGCTGGCGCTCGATCCACGTGTTTCTGGGTTACCTGATTTTGGGGCTGGTGGTGTTCCGGCTCATCTGGGGTTTTGCCGGGTCGCATTTTTCGCGCTTTGCCAGCTTCTGGTTTGGCCCCAAGGAGGCGCTGGATTACCTCAAACAGGTCATGACGGGTCATGCCCCGCGCCATATCGGCCACAACCCCACAGGCAGCGTCGCCATCTACATCCTGCTGGCCATGGCCGTGGTGGTGGGGTTGAGCGGCATTGTCACGCTGGGTGGTGACGAACAGCAGGGGCTGGCGGCCGGGTGGTTCACCTTTGCCCAGGTGCAAATCATCAAGAAGGTGCACGACCTGGGCGCCACGCTGATGCTGCTGGTGGTGTTCGGTCACATCACCGGGGTCGTGGTCGAAAGCGTGCTGCACAAGGAAAACCTGGCGCGTTCCATGGTCACCGGCTTCAAGCAGGCCGCAGCAGGCACGCCGGTGGCGCAGCAACGCACCGCTATCGCTGTGCTGCTGCTGCTGGCCATGCTGGGCTTTGGCGGTTGGTGGTTTTACTACGCCATCGACCGCAACATCGATACCCAAGCCTGGCACGTCAAACTGGAAACCGGCATGGGCGAAGAGCCGCACGTCAAGTTTGTCGGTAAGCAGTTACCCGACAACAAACAATGGCGTGACGAATGCGGCGCCTGTCACGCGGTGTTTTACCCGGCCTTGCTGCCCGCACGCTCGTGGCAAAAAATCATGGCTGAGCAGGACAAGCACTTTGGCACCGACTTGGGTTTTGACGCGGCCACTACAGGTGCCATTCTGAAATTTATGGTGGACAACGCAGCAGAAAAGCACGTGATCGAGGCTGCGTTCAAGATCGAGCAGTCCATCCCCAAAGACGTTACGCCGCTGCGTGTGACTGAAGCCCCCTATTGGATCAACAAGCACCGAGAAATCGCAGCGGCAGACTGGGCCAACCCATTGGTCAAAAGCAAAAACAACTGCGCCGCTTGTCACACCGACGCCGATGACGGTACGTTTGAAGACGCCGCCATGCACATTCCGCCGCGCCCCAAAGCGTCGGCTAGCGCCACCGCATCCGCCCCGCAGTAACACAGCATGCAAACGGGTGACGTTTGCGGTGCCCTGCGCAAGCCGCCCGTCGGCATTCAGACTTTGCGCAACATCATCGCGCAGCAATATGACAGCATCGCCTTGCAGGACATGGGGGCGGGGTTCAGCAAGACAAACCGCAACGTCTTAGAATTCGAGGGCAAGGCGCTTTAATTTAAGTAGCAATACATGCCTCGCATACGCGCGCAGCTGTGATTTTTTCATCAAACTGATTGGGGCCCACGTGTGAAACGCAACCGTAGTCTGCAACAACGCACCAGCCTGCTGCTGTGGTTGGTCGTCGCCAGCATGGTGCTTTCGATCGCCCTGGGCAGCTACTGGTTTTATCAAATCGCAGAAAGAATCGGCAGCACGGCGCGCCAGCAGACCAGTGCCTTGATCACGCTGGAAGAGAGCTTCTCTGATGCTGCAGGGGCCCTGGCCGATCAAACCCAGGAATGGAAAGACAGCCTGTTGCGGTCGCATGACCCGGCTCTGTTTGCACGCCATCAAAAGGATTTTCAGCTCCACGCGCAAGAGGTGCAGGGCAAGCTCGCACGCGCCCGCAGCTTGATGCAGGGCATGGGCCTGGCGACGGTCAATATCGAGCGCTTCCAGCGCGACCACCAGGTCTTGCTGCGGCAGTATCAGGACGCGCTGGGCGCGTTCGAGGGCGGACAAGCCTTGTCGTTTCGGGCAGTCGATGAGCGCGTGCGTGGTGCCGACCGGGCTTTGTTGGCCGATTTGAAAGCCCAGCATCTGGCCCTTGAAAAGGACATTGCGCTCAGAGTGGCCACCTTGGGGATGGAAGACGCTCGCCCGTTTTGGCAGAACCTGTTTGAAGTCGGCACGCTGGTGGTGGTTTTGCCCTTGATCGGTTTGCTGGCATTTCTGGCTGCCTTGCGTGCGCTGCGGCAGTTGGGCCGAAACGATCGCCATGCCCGCGCCATTTATGAAGCCATTGGAGATGCCACCCTGGTAACCGATGCCCAGGGCCGGGTGCAATCGCTCAATGCCAGGGCGCAGACGCTGCTGGGTTGGCCGCTCATTGAAGCGCTTGGCAAACCGTTGGCCGAGGTGTTTGAGCTTTATGACAGTAACCAGCAGCGCCGCATTGAGTCGCCGGTGGACGTGGTTTTACGTGAGCGCAAGGTTCTGCCACTGGTTAGCGGCATGCAACTGCGACGGCGCGACGGCAGCTTTCTGGCCATCGAAGATTCTGCGGCACCGGTGTTTGATGACGCGGGCGAGCTGATCGGCGTAGTCATGGTGTTCCACGACGTGACGCGGCAACAGCAGACGCTGCGCTTGCTGCGAGAAAGTGAAGAGCGGCAGCGCCTGACGCTACAGTGGGCGGCGGATGCGGTATTTATTTGTGCCCGCGACGGCGCGATTGAGTATGCCAATGAAGCCGTAACCCAGGCGCTAGGCTACAGCCGTGACGAATTGAGCAGGATGACAGCCTATGACCTGGTTCCTGCCGCATGGCGCGATCAGTACCGGCAACTCGCCAGCAAGGTGCTCCAGGCTGACAACCATCGGGTATTTGAAATCCGCTTGATCCGAAAAGATGGCAGCACCATGCCGATGGAGTTGAACATGGTGCGCTTGCCCGATGGGCGCGTGTATGGCTCCTGCCGCGACCTGACCGAGCGCAAACATGCCGATAAGATTCAGCAACAGCAGGTGAAATTCATCAAGGCACTGAACCGCCTGGCCGAAGTCATTGCGCTCGATGATCAGGCCAGCAGATTGCTGGAAGGTACCGTCAAGATCATCGGTGAAACCATGGCGGTGGATCGCGCCTTGATCTATGACATTTCGTTTGAACAACGCCAGGTGAAAGGCTTGTGCGAATGGTTGGATCCGCTTCACCCTGAGATTCAGTCGACGCTGGCCACCTACGGGCTGGAAACCTTCATGGACGGCTGCACAGAGATGTTGCGCACGCGGCATTTTCAGGAAAGTCATGCCGATGCCATCAATGCGCTCCTGATCAACGACGGGTCGGGCCACATCTTGCACCAGCTCATGAAGATTCAAAGCGCACTCTGGTATCCGTTTGATTTTCGCGACCAGTCATACCATTTGCTGGTGTTGAATCAGGTCAAGACCCGCCGCACCTGGAGCACCGAAGAGCTGGCTTTCGTGGGAGCAGTCTGCCAGCAACTGAATGTTGCCCTGAACAAATTGAAGATGCTCGAAGAGCAGCGGCTGGCGTCAGAAAACTTGCGCATCGCGGCCTGTGCTTTTGAGTCGCAACAAGGCAGCGTGGTGACCGACACCCAGTGTGTCATGCTCAGGGTCAACCAGGCCTTTACGCGTATTACCGGCTACAGCGCCGAGGAGGTCATTGGGCAACATAGCCACATGCTGTCGTCGGGTCGGCACGATGCCTCTTTTTACGCCGCCATGTGGTCCAGCATCCAGCAGACCGGCGGCTGGCAGGGCGAAATCTGGAATCGGCGCAAAGACGGTAACGCCTACCCTGAGTGGCTGAACATCAGCGCCGTGGCAGACGCGCAGGGGAAGGTAACGCATTACGTGGGTTGCTTTACGGACCTCACCGAGAGCAAGTCGGCCGAAAACCGGATCCGGCAGCTCGCTTTTTATGATTCATTGACCGGCTTGCCCAATCGTCAGTTGTTGCTCGATCGGCTGGCGCAGGCGCGCGCCGCCAGTGCGCGCAGTGAGCACCTGGGTGCACTGCTGTTGATTGATCTGGATAACTTCAAGATTCTCAATGAAACCTCGGGCAGCCTGCAGGGCGACCTACTGCTGACCCAGGTGACCCAGCGATTGACAAGCTGCATTCGCGAAGGCGACACACTGGCACGCCTGGGTAGCGACGAATTTGTGGTGTTGCTCGAAGAATTGGGCGATGACGCGTTGGTGGCAGGTGAACGGGTTCAGGGGGTGGGGCAAAAAATACTTGCGGCACTCAGTCAGGTGTATGAATTGGGCAGTGTCGCGTATCACGGTAGCGCCAGTTGCGGTGTGACACTGTTTGGCGCGACGCACGATGAGGCCGTCGATGAACCACTCAAGCGTGCGGAACTGGCCATGTATCAGGCAAAAAATGCCGGTCGTAATACGCTGCGCTTCTTTGAGACGCAAATGCAGGTGGCGGTGCTCAGCCGCGTGGCGCTGGAGGCCGCGCTGGGTGATGCGTTGCTGCAAGGTCAATTGGTGCTCTATTACCAGGCGCAGGTCGTCAGCCATGGCCGTGTCACCGGGGCTGAGGCGTTGGTACGCTGGCAGCATCCGCAGCGCGGCCTGGTGCCACCGGCAGAATTTATCCCCTTGGCGGAAGAAACCGGTTTGATTTTGCCTTTGGGCCGCTGGGTGCTCGAGACGGCCTGTACTCAACTGGCGCAATGGGCCACCCAGCCTGCCCTGGCAGATCTGAAACTGGCGGTAAATGTCAGCGCGCGTCAATTCCGCCAAAAAGATTTTGTAGAGCAAGTGCTGGCTGTGCTGGCACACACCGGTGCCAACCCGCGAAACCTCAAGCTGGAGTTGACCGAGAGCATGCTGGCCGATGATCTGGAAAGCATCGTTGACCGGATGTCACGGCTCAAGGCGCAGGGCGTGGGTTTTTCGCTGGATGATTTTGGCACTGGTTATTCGTCGCTGTCCTACCTGAAACGCTTGCCGCTGGACCAGCTCAAAATCGACCAGAGTTTTGTGCGCAACATCCTGACGGACTCAAATGACGCCGCTATTGCCAAGATGGTCATCGCATTGGCAGGCAATCTGGGCCTGACCGTGATAGCCGAAGGGGTCGAGGTCGAAGCGCAACGCGACTTTCTGGCGCAACTGGGCTGCGACGCATGCCAAGGCTATCTGTTCAGTCGCCCGCTGGCGGTGGCGGAGTTTCAGGCCTATGCGATTGAACGGGGTGCCAGTGTGGGATGTCCCCCACGCTGAGCTTTGCCAGCGCCAACCGGTGGACCTTGCCTGCGGGTTGAATCGCACGCGTTTGACACAGCACAGGTGGTACGGTGCGCCTGGTGACGATAATCGCGCCCTACCTTCTTTACCTGCTGCGTCATGACCACTTCTTCCTTTGCCCCCCTGAAAAACGATACGTTTCTGCGCGCCTGCCTGCGCCAGGCCACCGACTACACCCCGATCTGGATGATGCGCCAGGCCGGACGCTTTTTGCCGGAATACCGCGCCACGCGCGCCAAGGCGGGCAGCTTCATGGGGCTGGCCACAAACACCGACTACGCTACCGAGGTCACGATCCAGCCCACCGAGCGCTTTCCGATCGATGCGGCCATTCTGTTCAGCGACATCCTGACCGTGCCCGACGCCATGGGCTTGGGCCTGTCGTTTGCCGAGGGCGAAGGCCCCAAATTTGCCACTGCCGTGCGAGACGAAGCCGCCGTGGCCCAACTGGCCGTGCCCGACATGGCCAAGCTGCGCTACGTGTTTGACGCCGTCACCTCGATCCGCAAGGCCCTGAACGGGCGTCTGCCGCTGATTGGCTTTAGCGGCAGCCCTTGGACGCTGGCGTGCTACATGGTTGAAGGCGGCAGCTCCGACGACTACCACCGCGTCAAGACCATGCTGTACAGCCGCCCGGATCTGCTGCACCGCATCTTGCAAATCAACGCCGACGCGGTAGCGCTGTACCTCAACACGCAGATCGAATCCGGTGCGCAGGCAGTGATGGTGTTTGACAGTTGGGGCGGCGTGCTGGCCGACGGCGCGTTCCAGGAGTTCAGTCTGGCCTACAACCGCCGCGTGCTGAGCCAGTTGCACAAGAGCTGGAACGGGGCCACGATTCCCAGTATTCTGTTCACCAAGGGCGGCGGCCTGTGGTTGCGAGAAATGGAGCCGCTGGACTGCAACGTGCTGGGGGTGGACTGGACGGTTAACCTGGCCAAGGCGCGCACCATCGTCGGTGGCAGCAAGGCGATCCAAGGCAATCTGGACCCGGCCGCGTTGTTTGCCCCGCCCGCGCAGATCGAGCAAGAGGTGATTCGCACCCTGAACGCGTTTGGCACACCGTACACCGGCGACGCAACCGGCCCGACACACATCTTCAACCTGGGCCACGGCATCAGCCAGCACACCCCGGTTGAACACGTGGCAGCCTTGGTGGAAGCCGTGCACAAGCATTCGCGCGCCATGCGCGGCGCATGCTGAACGCTGGGCTATAAGGGACGCGGAAATCATAAATATCCAATTTCCGCCTCCCCTAAGGGCTTGTCCAACTACGGGCCTTAGCACTATTTGAGCTGTTTTTGAAGCGGCTTCGACAATATTTTTTGTTACTTATGCACAAAAATGGGCTATGGGCCAGAATTGTGGAATCGGCAGAGCTGGAACAGCTACCAAAGCCGTAGCATGGCTAAGCTGTTGATTTTGAAAGGTTTTAAATTTTGCATGTTTTTTGGGCAAAGTGACAAAGCCCTTGATTTTCAAGGCCTGCGGAGCACTATCGACGAGCTATCAACAAAGTTATCCACAGATGCACGGGATGACTGCTAAAACCCCAAAAAATCAACAAGTTAACGCTTGTTTCACCAGTTCACTTGAACAAAACCCGGCAACCTGCCAACCTACCATGACGAACCGGATTGCGGTGTTGCTGCATACCCCGGCGCATAGCCAGATCGCCGGCGCATTGACCTACCTGAGCCAAGATGCGTTGGCGGCCGGAACGCTGGTGCGCGTTCCGCTGGGCCAGCGCGAGCTGTTGGGCGTGGTGTGGGACGCTGCGCCTGTGGACGATGCCAGCGGGTCAATGGACCCGTCGAAACTGCGCCCGGTTACGGCGGCACTACACGACCTGCCCGCGCTGAATGCCCACTGGCGTGCGCTCATCGCCTTTGCCGCGAACTATTACCAACGCTCGCCCGGTGAGGTAGCACTGGCCGCTCTGCCGCCACAGTTGCGCGACCTCAGCAGTGTGCAAGTGGCACGACGCCTGAAAAAAACAGCCCTCGCCCGGGCTGCCAAAGACCAGCACAGCAGCACCGAAGAGGCCAACACCCCGCCCCAAATGACCACTGAATTGGTAGCACTTAGCCAAGAACAGACAGGGGCTATCGACCAATTTCATGCACACCCCGGGCCGTTTCTGCTGTTTGGTGCCACCGGCAGCGGCAAGACCGAGGTCTATCTGCGCTGTTGCGCCGACCTGCTGGGGGGCAGCGACCACGCGCAGGTGCTGGTGATGGTGCCTGAAATCAACCTCACGCCCCAGCTTGAAGAGCGCTTCAAGGCGCGTTTTGCAGAGCAGTACGGTCCGCTTGCTGTGGTGTCGCTGCACAGCGGCATGACGCCCGCGCAACGCCTGGCCAGCTGGCTGGGGGCGCACTGCGGGGCGGCGCGTATTGTGCTGGGCACACGCATGGCGGTATTTGCGTCCATCCCGAACCTGAAGCTGATTGTGGTCGATGAAGAGCACGACCCGAGCTACAAAAGCCACGAAGGCGCGCGTTATTCGGCGCGCGACCTGGCCATTTACCGGGGCCGGCTCGAAGGCATCAAGGTGCTGCTGGGTTCGGCCACGCCGTCGCTGGAGACCTGGTACCACAGCCGTCCCCCCCAGGAAGGCGGGCGCTACCTGCGGCTGCACATGCCCAGCCGCATTGGCGAACACGCGCAATTGCCGCTGGTGCGCCGAGTCGATATGAACCACCAGCCCAAGGGCTGTGTGGTCTCACCGCCCTTGCTGGCGGCGATGATGCAGCGCATTGCAGCGGGCGAGCAGTGCATGGTGTTTTTGAACCGGCGCGGTTATGCGCCGGTGCTGACCTGCGACGCTTGCGACTGGAAGAGCAATTGCCCGCATTGCAGCGCCTACCGCGTATTTCACAAGATTGACCGCACGCTGCGTTGCCACCACTGTGGCTTGACGGAACCGGTGCCGCGCGCCTGCCCCGACTGCGGCAACCCGGACATCACCACGCTGGGCCGCGGCACCGAACGGCTGGAAGAGCAACTGGCGCTGTTATTGTCAGGCGTGACCCGCCCCGACGGCAGCGCGGTGCGCATTGCGCGCATTGACGCTGACACCACGCGCCTCAAAGGCGCCCTACAGACGCAGCTGGCGCAGGTGCACGCCGGCGAGGTGGACGTGCTGGTGGGTACGCAAATGATTGCCAAGGGACACGACTTTCGACGCATCACGCTGGTGGCTGCGATCAACCCCGACGGTGCGCTTTTTTCCAGCGACTTTCGCTCGCCCGAACGCCTGTTTGGCTTGTTGATGCAGGCCGCCGGGCGCGCCGGGCGCGAGGCTAGCGCCACCTGCCGTAGCGAGATGTGGGTGCAGACCTTTCTGCCCACGCATCCGTTGTACGAGGCGCTGAAAAATCATGACTACCCGGCCTTTGCCCAGTCGCAGTTGAACGAGCGCCAGCTGGCCGGTATGCCGCCGTTTTGCTTTCAGGCGCTGGTGCGCGCCGAAGCCCGCACGCAGGAAGCTGCGCAAGCGTTTTTGAACCTGGCCAGCGCCGCCAGCGCCCACCTGCCAGAGTGTGCAGCCTTGCAAGCGCACATCACACTGTACCCGGCGGTGCCGATGAGCATCCAGCGCGTGGCCAACGTGGAGCGCGCGCAAATGCTGGTGGAGAGTGCCTCACGCACCGCGTTGCAACGCTTTTTGAGCGCCTGGCAACCCGTGCTGCACGACCAGCGGCATCAGCCCGAATGCAAGGGGTTGTTGCGCTGGGCGGTGGATGTGGATCCGCTGTTGATTTGATTGGTTGGCGAAGAACCATCGCTTTTGCCCAACCCGCCGGACGAGCCCCGCAGGCGAGCGCCTCATACTGGAGTACCAGAAATCGGCGCTCACCTGCGGGGCTCATCCGGCTAGCCGTTGTCGGGGAGCCATCAGCGTTTTGATACGCTGTCCAGCGCGGTGACTGGCTTTGGTGACCGACGATTTCGGGTACCCCCGTATGAGGAGGCCGCCAAAGACTGCCGCCGCGCGGGTTTAACGCGACATCGCTACAAATTTATCCTGCAGGGTCTGAATTGAGGGGGCAGAGCTGAAGATCTGTCCCGCAGCATAAAGTGAGGGGACAGAGCTAAAGATTTGTCCCGCTTTAAAGTGAGGGGACAGAGCTAAAGATCTGTCCCGCAGGTATCAGGCAGCCTTTGTAGCAATCACGACCTGGAAATTGCCAAAGAACACCACGTGGCGTTCGCAGGTGATGCCGGGCATGGCTTCGAGCATTTCCAAGGGGTCGTGCGTATTCCAAAGCGCCAGACCGTAGGGTTCAAACACCTTGAAATAGGTCCAGCTCAGGGCGCGCAGTACCCACGGACGCGGTTTATGAAACTCACCCAGAAACAATTTGCCACCCGGTTGCAGCACGCGAACAGCCTCTTTGAGCGCCTCGCCCTTGAGGTGGTGTGGCAACTCATGCAGCAAAAAGAACATGATATTGGCGCTGACCGATGCGTCGGGTTGCTTCATGGCCACGGCGTTGTCCTGCACATAGACCATCTTGTCAGCATAGTCGGTCAGCTTGTGCTCGGAATGGTCCAATTCGTTCTGAATAATGTCGGCCACCACCACTTTGCCGGCGCCGGAGCGCACGGCCGCTTCCACCACGCGCGGCATCACGTTGCCAAACGCGCACGAGGTAATCAGTGCATTTTTACCGCGCAAGTCCATTTGCTGGATGGCGTGCGTAATGATCGACACCAATCGGCTGTACTGAAACAACAAAATGGCAGCAATGACGGGCTGGTAATCGACAAACCGGATTAGCCGCATGTTGGAATAGATCGGATAGACGTGCGCCGCTTCGTGTGTGAGCTGCCCCATGGCACCACGCATCAACAGCGCACCACGCGTCATGGTAAAGAAAAATAGCGCCGTACCACTGAGCACCACGATCAGCGCCACCATGCTGTATGTCAACCAGGTCATTTCAATTCATCCTTTGCAATCAAATCATTGTCCCGACGGGTCTTCGAACTTTGAAAAGCCGCCATTAGACCGTCGTTGCCAGATCGAAACTTGAGATAAATCAGGTTTTGGCCAAAAAGCCAGTCCGAACACCCGCAGGGGGAATGCATCGGGTACGAATCAAAGTAGGGTCTGCGCGAAGACATCGACGCACCACGTTGCATCGCAACCCGGCAGATCAGCGCAGCAGCGCCACCGCCACCGAAAAAGTGACAAACGCGGCCGCAGTGGACACCAGAATGATGCGTGCCACCCGGCCGTTGTCAGCACCAAAGCGCTCGGCCAGCAGTGACACATTGCTGGCGCTGGGCAACGCCGCCACCAGCACGATCACGGTCAGTGCAAAGCGCTCCAGTGGCAACCCCAACCGGATCAGCCCCGCGCCCACCAGCAGCACCAGCAACGGGTGCAAAAACAACTTGAGCAAGGCCACCGGCAGATAGTCGTCCAGCCGGGGGGCTGACGCATGGCCCGCAGCGGCGAGCAGTTGCGAGCGCGCCAACACCGCGCCAATGGTGAACAGCGCCACGGGCGATGCCGCATCGGCCAGCATGCCCACCACCTTGCCTACGGGGCCCGGCAGCTCAAACCCCAACACCGACGCCAGCGCGCCAAGCAAAATGGACCATGGCATGGGGTTGGTCAACACGCCTTTGAGCGCGTTTTTGAGCGCCTTGGCCACGCCGTGCTTGTCGGCACCGTCCAGCCTGGAGAGCGCAATGCACAGCGAGCTGATGACGATCATGTCGATGGCCATGGTGATGATGGTCGGCCCCGCCGCCCCCGCGCCCAGCAACGCCACCAGCAGCGGCACGCCCATGAAGCCAGAGTTGGGAAAAGCAGCGACCAACGCGCCAAAAGCCGCGTCGTTCCAGCCGATGCGTGCATTCAGACTGGTCGCCACGGTAAACGCCACCATGATCAGGCCGCACAGCGTCCAGGTGAGCGCCACCGACACGTCCAGCAGCTGCCCAATCGGTGTGTTGGCGCCAAAGCGGTACAGCATGCACGGCAAGGCGAAAAACAGCACAAAACCGTTCAGCCCGGGGATGGCTTCCAGCGGCAGCATGCGCCTGCGCGCAGCCAGGTAACCGCACAGCACCAGCGCAAAAAACGGAAAAGTGATCAGGAAGATGTTCAGCACAGAGAGATTGTCACCGTCACGGTGAACTGGCTGTGGCTGGGTGCATGGTGCGCCTTTGGAACGTGCTTCAATTTACAGAACAAAATGGCTTCTAGCCCTTATTTTAAAAGTGCAAGCAGCTCTATTTATAGTAGCTATTCAATCACCTTGACCAAGCTGCCGACGGTGGGTGCACCGCTGCCGTAATAGCCGTTGATCAGGCGCAACTGCGCTTGTGCGTTGGGCACCGGCGAAGTCTTGGCCAACTGGGCAAAACCGCCGCGCGGGAAGGGCGCTGTCTGCACCACCCAGGGCTTGGCTGCGGCACGCTCAGATGCACTCAGGGGCCTGAAGCTGCTGCGCGCCTGCGCCAGTGCCACGTTGGCATTGCGCAATGCCGTGGCATTTTTGGCCGCCGGAATCAGCACATAAATGGTTTGATCCGGGCCGCTGACCAGCGTGGCATCCACACTCTGTGCCTGCCCCTGCGCGTTGGCACGGCTGCCCACAAAACGCGTGGCTTGCAAGCCATTGAGCGTGAGGCGCTCTGCGTTGCCCTGGCTGGGCTTGATCAGGTTTCGGATGACCTCGTCGTGCGTGCGCCCAGCTTGCTTGGGCGCCACCCGAACCATCAAGGCGGCGTCGCCCGCAGCGCTGACCAGCGCCAATTGCGTGGCGTCGTTTTGTATCTTCCAGCCCACGGGGGCCGTCAGCGCGATGCCCAGCCCCGGGTGATAAAAGTGCTGCCCGCGCGTCACACCCTGCTCGGCGCTTTCACCAAAGGCCAGGCCGCTGATGACCTTCAAATAGCGGCTGCGGCCCTCATCGACATAGTCACCACGGTACTGGTCAGCCAGTTCGGTGATCTGCTGCAGGCGCTGGTCGTTACTGGGGTGCGAAGCCAGCCAGTTGTTGCCCGTGCTGACGGTACGACCCGCGGCACGCGCCTGGTCCGCCGCAAAACGCTCCTGGTCTTTCAGCGCGGCGATGACATGGATCATGTTGCGCGGGTTGTAGGCGCTGCGTGCCAGGTACTCTGCGCCCAGGGTGTCGGCCTGCAGTTCCTGATCACGCCCGTACGACGCAATAAAACCCGCAGCGGCCGTCTGCGACACGTCGCTGGCCAGGCGTCCGGCGCCGGCCACGCCCTGGCTTTCCAGAACTGCGCCCAGCACGGTGGCGGCCAGCACGCCCAGACCGGCGTCTTGCTGGCGCGTGGCGCGCTGGGCGCCATGGCGCGCCGTCACGTGGCCAATTTCATGCCCCATCACACCGGCTAGCTCGGCTTCGGACTGCAAATACGCCATGATGCCGCGTGTCACGTACACATACCCGCCGGGCAGCGCAAAAGCGTTGATCTCGGGGCTGTCGAGCACGGTAAAGTGCCACTGCAACTGGTTGCGGTGCGACAACTTGGCCAGGCGCTGGCCCAGGTTGTTGACATAAGTTTGCACCCGTGCGTCTTTCACCACGCCGTATTCCTGCAACACCTCTTTGTGCGCCTGCGCGCCCTGGGTAATTTCGTCCTGCTCGCTCATCACTGAGCGTTCGGCCTGGCCGGTGACCGGGTTGACGACCGCGCTACCGCAGCCGGTCAGCAGCGCCGAGGCCAGCAACAAGGGTCGTACCAAGTGGTTAAAAGACAGTTTCATGCACAGGCTCCTGGGTCCGCAATGTCGATAATCATCGCATGACAAGCACCCCACCTCTTCTGTTTAGCTCACTTTCCCTGCACCCGGCCACGCTGACGAACCTGGCACAGTTGGGTTATGCAGAGATGACGCCCATCCAGGCGGCCAGTCTGCCCGCCGCCCTGGCGGGGCGCGACTTGATCGCCCAGGCGCAAACCGGCAGCGGCAAAACCGCCGCCTTTGGCCTGGCCTTGCTGGAGCGTCTCAACCCGCGTCGTTTTGCGGTGCAAGCCCTGGTGCTATGCCCCACGCGCGAGCTGGCCGACCAGGTGACGGTGGAAATCCGCCGCCTGGCACGCGCGCTGGACAACATCAAGGTGGTCACACTGTGCGGTGGCGTGGCCCTGCGCGGCCAGCGCGCCAGTCTGGAAAACGGAGCGCACATTGTGGTGGGCACACCGGGGCGGGTAATGGACCACCTGGCGCGCGGCACCCTGGCCCTGGAAGCCCTCAACACGCTGGTACTGGACGAAGCCGACCGCATGCTCGACATGGGCTTTTTCGATGACATTGCGACGGTCACCCAACAATGCCCGCCCGAGCGCCAAACGCTGCTGTTTTCGGCCACCTACCCGCCGGGCATTGAGCGGCTGGCACAACAGTTCATGCGCTCGCCCGAGCGCATCACGGTGCAGGCACCGGTCACCGAAAGCCTGATCGAGCAGCGCTTTTACGAAGTCACGCGCGCCACCCGCTTTGCCACCGTGGCCAAACTGCTGAACCACTTCAGACCCGTCAGCACGCTGGCTTTTTGCAATACCAAACAGCAATGCAAAGACCTGGTGGGCTATCTGCAGCAGCAGGGCTTCAGCGCGCTGGCGCTGTACGGTGAGCTGGAGCAACGCGAGCGCGACCAGGTGCTGGCGCAGTTTGCCAACCGCAGCACCTCTGTGCTGGTGGCCACCGATGTGGCCTCGCGCGGCATCGACATCAAGGAGCTGGAAGCGGTCATCAATGTCGATATCACGCCTGACCCCGAGGTGCATGTACACCGCATCGGCCGCACCGGGCGCGCCGGTGAAAGCGGCCTGGCGCTAAGCCTGGCCAGCCTGGACGAGATGGGCGCAGTGGGCAAAATTGAGCAGTATCAGAACATACCCTCGGTCTGGCACAAACTCGAAGAGCTGACGCCCACTGGCGCGGGGCCTTTGCTGCCGCCCATGGTGACGCTGCAAATTCTGGGCGGGCGCAAAGAAAAAATCCGCCCCGGCGACGTGCTGGGCGCACTCACTGCTGATGCCACTTTTGCGCGGGAACAGATTGGCAAGATCACGGTCACCGACTTCACCACCTTTGTGGCGGTGCAGCGCGAGCTGGCGCTGGCGGCGTTGCAAAAACTCAACAACGGCAAAGTCAAGGGCAAAAGCGTCAAGGCTCGCCTGCTGTGACGCTTGCGCAGCCAGGCATTGTTGCGCAATCGTGCATACCCCGGGTGTTGGCGCGCAATGGACTGCCATCCTGTCAGGTAATTTCTGACATCAACTTGCGCCAAACGCTGACTTCATTTTTAATTGACGCAGGGATACAGTCCATTTCAACGGTTTGCGAATGGCAAAACGTGTTTGATCCACCCGGAGCCTGGCATGACGACCTACAGCGAAACATTTAACCCGTTCAGCCTGATGATGGAGCCAGAGCGCGTGCTCGCCACGGTGGCGCGCTCAAGCCAATTGCGCGCACTGCGTCGGCACAAACTGCATCCCCTGGACAAACCGTTGATTCCGCTGTCGGCACAAGCACTGGCGCGTCAAGTCGAACTAGACGACGCTGCGTGCGGGAACGACAACGAACTGCCCGATCTGCACGACCCTGACGCGCTGGACGACTACCTGCTGAACTAAGCTGCACAAGCGATTTGCAACAACGCAGTTCGCCCTGTCATGCCGGACTTGATCCGGCATCTATGCATTTGGGGTCATGCACTGCGGATCGTTGTCCGCCATGATCGCTCTGTTTCCTGCTTAGGGGGGCATGGCTGCCCTGCTCAAGCGCGTGCGTGGGATGCCCAATAAGCGAGACGTGGGGGCGCGGTTTGACGGGCTGATTTGACGATGGGGCGCAAGGTGCACAATCGCGGCTCAAGAAAATAAAAACAGTCGCGGGACACCCAGTTTTTTTATGCTGCCATTGGCCCAACTGTTCCAATAAACATGGGCTTGCATTCTTTTATTTCACATTCGATCAAAACGCGCGTCACGTTTTTTTCGCTGATGATTTTTGTTGTCAGTATCTGGGGCCTGGGTTTTTATGCCAGTCACACCTTGCGGGTCGAACTACAGCAAGAGTTGGGGCAACAGCAACTCGCCGCCGTCACTTCTGTGGCAGCAGGCATCAACCACGAGTTGCAAGAGCGACTGGACGTGCTGCTGCTGGTGGCGCAGCGCATTGACTCCAAGCAGTTTCAAAACGACGCCGTGTTGCGCGACACACTTGGGTCATTGCCGATTTTCGGTACGCTGTTTAACGCCGGTGCGATGATTGTTGACGTCAACGGCACGGTGCGCGTCACGATACCGCAAACGCAGGCCACGCTGGGCAACGTCCTGTCCGTGGACGCCATTGCGCAGGCCATCAAGCGGGGGCAAGCGTCGGTCGGTCAGCCTGTCATGCACCCTGCGCTGCGCGTCCCCATGTTGACCTTGGCGGTGCCGATCCGCAATGCCAGGGGCGACGTGATTGGGGCGCTCGCCGGGTTGAATAACCTGAACCTGCCCAACATGCTCGATACCGTCAGTGAGGCTCATTATGGTCGAACCGGGAGCTATTTGCTGGTGTCGCGGCCAGCCCGCAGGGTCATTATCACCAGTGGTAAAAAACGTTTCATGGACGCTGCGCCGGCACCGGGCATCAGCCCCCTGATTGACCGCTTCATGAATGGTGAAGAAGTCTCTGCGGTGTTTGATGATCCCTTCAGGGTTGAAACCCTGACGGCAGCCAAGTCAGTGCCGCTTGCCAATTGGTACGTCGCTGCTGCGCTGCCAACCGCCGAGGCTTTCGCGCCCATTGCCACCATGCAGCGGCACATCATGCTGGCCACTTTGGTGTTGACGTTGCTCGCCGGTGGTCTGACCTGGTGGATGTTGCGCCGCCAACTCTCGCCTCTGCTGCACACGGCCAAAACCTTGGCAGATCTGGCGCAAGAGCCGCATTGCCCGACTGTCTTGCCGATCGTCCATGACGATGAAATTGGCCGGGTGGTCGCTGGTTTCAACCAATTGCTGACCAAGCTGCAACAGCGCGAAACTTTGTTGCAACAGATTCTCGATACCTCAAGCTCGGCTATTTTTGTCATTGATCCGAAAGGTCAAATCGCCCAGGCCAACCGACGCATGACCGAGATGTTTGGCTGGCCGGCGCCGGAACTGCTCGGGCGCAAGTATGTGGGCCTGGTGCAGCCGTCACAGCGCGAAGCCGGGCGCAACAATATGCTCGATTTGCTCAGCAATAAAGTTGCATCGAGCGATCTTGACCGCCTGTATTGGCGCGCCGATGGTTCCGAATTCTGGGGTCATTTGACGTGCCGCGGGTTTCATGACGTGGCGTGCAACGAGCACCGCTTTGTTGGCGTCATCGCCGACATCACTGAACGCGTGCAATCTGAACAGTTTGAGCGCTTGCGCAGCCGCATCCTGGAGAAGCTCACGATGGACGCGCCGCTGGGGCTGATCCTTGCCGCGTTGGTCAGTGGCGTCGAAGAGCTTAACCCGGGGGCAAGATGCGCCATCTTGCGGGTGAGCAAGGATGGTCAGCACCTGGGGCAATGTGTCGGCCCCCAGTTGCCTGATTTTTTCCGCTCTTCGATGGAAGGTATTGAAATCAGCCAGCAGGCCTGGCCCTGTTCCCAGGCTGTTTGGAGTCGGCAGCTCGTGGTTCAAGCCGATTTGGCTGGAGCGACTAGCGATCCGGCGCTCAAAGCCTGTGCCGAGCGCGCTGGCATCGCTGCGTGTTTGGCACAACCCGTGTTTTCCGCCACCGGACAAGTGTGCGGCGTGGTGACGCTTTATTTCAGCGCCGTCCATCACCCGACGGCGGCCCAAATCACGTCGGTGGAGCGGTTTGCACGGGTCGTCAGTGTGGTCATTGAACGGCATACGGCGGCGCAAAAAATCCGCGACAGTGAGGCGCGTTTTCGCACTCTCATTGAAGAGTCTCCGGCGGCTATTTCGGTACATAGAAACTCCCGCATGGTGTACCTCAATCCGGCCGCAGTGAACTTGCTTGGGGCCAGTAGCGCGCAGCAGGTGATCGGCAAAAGTATGCTTGATCTGATCCACCCGTCATCACATGAACTGGCTTTAAGTCGCGCCAACGCGATTGCCATCAGTGGTGAACCAGCCCCTTTGGTGGATGAAATTTTTCTCCGGTTTGACGGCACACCGATCGACGTTGAGGTGCAGAGCACGGCCATCATGTATGAGGGCGAGTCGGCGATTCGCACCGCGTTTCGCGATATCACCGAGCGCAAGCAGGCGCGCGACAAGTTGCAACTGGCGGCCAACGTGTTTACGCACGCGCGTGAATGCATTCTGATTGCCGATGCGTGCGCTGTCGTGGTTGATGTCAATGAAGCGTTTTGCCGTGTTTCTGGCTATGCACGTGAAGAAGTTCTGGGCCGTAGCGCCGATATTTTCAGATCGGTGCGATCGGGGAAAAAATGGTTCGCCATGATGCGCCTGGAGCTAAAAAAACATGGCCATTGGAGCGGTGAAGTCTGGAGTCAACGCAAAAATGAAGAATCTTTTCCGGTCATGCTAACCGTGAGCGCGGTGCGCTCCGAGCAGGGCGACATCAAAAACTATGTGGCGCTGTTTTCTGACATCAGCGCGATCAAGGAGCATCAGCGCGAGCTCGAACAGATTGCCCATTTTGACGCCCTGACAAACCTGCCCAACCGGGTGCTGCTGGGCGACCGCTTGCAACAGGGCATGATGCAAACGCAACGTCGTGGTCAGATGTTGGCTCTGACGTATCTGGATCTCGATGGCTTCAAGGCCATCAATGACCAACATGGCCATGACGCGGGTGATCTGCTGCTTAAAACCGTGTCAGCGCGCATGAAACAAGCCTTGCGCGAGGGGGATACGCTGGCACGCATGGGCGGTGACGAATTTGTCGCCGTATTGCTGGA
The DNA here is from genome assembly GCA_002786915.1 of Comamonadaceae bacterium CG12_big_fil_rev_8_21_14_0_65_59_15. GTDB lineage: Bacteria > Pseudomonadota > Gammaproteobacteria > Burkholderiales > Burkholderiaceae_C > Rhodoferax. The sequence goes on from PCUV01000029.1 coordinate 26,940, forward strand.
CCTGCATGACAGCCAGGACTGCCTACCGATGCTCAAGCGGCTGTTACTGGCAGCGGCAGAGCCCGTCAAGTTTGGCGCGATAACGATCAGTGTCTCGGCCAGTCTGGGGGTCACTTTTTTCCCGCAGGGGCAAGAGGTTGAGGCCGACCAGCTGATTCGCCAGGCCGATCAAGCCATGTACCACGCCAAGCAGACGGGCAAAAACCGCTACCACTTTTTTGATGCCGAACAAGACCGCACGGTGCGCGGTCATCATGAAAGCATTGAACGTATTGCACAGGCGTTGAGCCAGCGTGAATTTGTCCTTTATTACCAGCCCAAGGTGAATATGCGCACCGGCGCCGTGGTGGGTGTCGAGGCGCTGATTCGCTGGCAGCACCCAGAGCAGGGCTTGTTGGCACCGGCCCGGTTTTTGCCTGTGATTGAAGATCATCCGTTGGCGGTGGCCATGGGTGAATGGGTCATCGATACCGCGCTGACGCAGCAAGCCCTCTGGCAGGCGCAAGGGATTGACACGCCAATCAGTGTGAATGTCGGGGCTCGGCAGTTGCAGCAGGCCGATTTTGTCGCTCGCTTGACGGCGCTGTTAAACGCGCACCCCGAAGTGAAGCCTTTCCGGCTTGAAATCGAAGTGCTTGAAACCAGTGCCATCCAGGATTGGATTGGCGTCTCGCAGGTGATCGAAACCTGCCGCGAGATTGGCGTGCTGTTTGCCATGGACGATTTTGGCACCGGCTATTCGTCGCTCACTTATCTGAAACGCCTGCAAGTGAACTTGCTCAAAATCGACCAGAGTTTTGTGCGTGACATGCTCGAAGATACGGATGATTTGGCTATTTTGCGCGGCGTCATTGGCCTGGCCCAGGCGTTTCGGCGTGATGTCATTGCAGAAGGGGTGGAGACTGTTGCCCATGGTGCAGCCCTGTTGCAGTTGGGTTGTGATGTGGCGCAAGGCTACGGCATTGCCCGGCCGATGCCGGCCGATCAATTTCCGGCCTGGGCCGCAAGCTGGACGCCCGATCCGGCCTGGCGGGGGATTTGACCAACGCTTAAATCCAGGCTGACGCCGCAGATGCTGAAAGAGGGGCGTCATGGTGAACACAGTGAAGTCATCCATGGCTGCTGAACCCATGGATGGCGCAGAGCAGCGATAATCGCCCGCTTTTACCAACTCGCAGGAAAACCACATCATGGCCAAAGAACCCCGTAGTGAAGCTGAACGCAAAGCCACTCCCCGTCCCGTTGCCCCTAAAGGCGTTTGCTACACCGCGCCGCACGGCCAAAAGCGCAGTCTGGAACGTGGCGTTGCCACCAACAACAAAAAGAACCCGGGCAAGCGCTGCCATCAGGGCGGCTGATCCTTTTGCAACTGTTCAACCGAGCAGTTGAAACCCCTTTACATGCTGACTTTGGGAGCACCTCCGCAAAGCCCGCTGTGTTCCTGTTTGCCCATGTCAGCATCCAGACAAATCCGCGCAGCCTTGCAGCAGATTGAATCGGCGCGTAGCGAGGTTCGCGCGTCCTCGGCGTTAACGTGCGCGGTACGCGAGGTCAAACGCTACCAGTCGCAGCGTTTTGCCACCACTTACCAAGATATGTTGACCTCAGACATCTACGGGCGCTGCGCCCGTTTTTTTCTGGAAGAGCTCTACAGCGAGTGTGACTACACGCAAAGAGACGCGCAATTTGCCAAAGTAGCGGGTGTCATTGATGCTACTTTTCCAGAGCCCGTGATCGACCTGACTGTTACCTTGGCCCAACTTCATCTGGCCACCGAGACGCTGGACTTGCGCATGGCACAGGTCTGGCGGGAGGCCCCGCATTTGGTCGCTGGCCAACGGTATGCGCGAGCGTGGGCTGCGCTTGATAGCCAAGCCGATCGCCAATGGCAGCTGGACACCGTGCTGGGCATTGGCCGGGAGCTGGGCAAGCTCACACGCAAACCCACGTTGCGCCTGTTGCTGAAGATGATGCGCCAGCCTGCCAAAGTGGCTGGTTTGGGTGAGCTACAGCGCTTTCTGGAGTCTGGCTTTGACCATTTCGCAGAACTCTCAAAACGCCCCCAAGCACTCAAGGATTTTTTGTCAACCATCCAGACGCGCGAGCAGGCCTGGATCGACCAGCTGGAGACCACAACCACACCGGCTTGCGAAAGCCCCGTGGGTTGATGAACACATCGCCACTGTCGTTGCCTTCAGCCATTGGGTGTGCTGCAGATTCGGACAGGGGGTATTCGGTTGATGATGGTCAATTCCTGACGGGATCGAGCACATGAATGTGAATGCTTGTTGATGTTGGTCAAAGTGCGAGCGTTAAAAATATTGTTTGTCAGTGTTTACCCTTGGTTTGGCAATACCCCCACGATTTATCAGATAACTGTAAGCAAGCCTCGCAATAGTTGCGCCCACAAAAGCACGGGGCATCACCGTGCAATGTAAAAGGTGCAGCCTTGACCGGCTGTGTAACGATCCATTTTCAGGAGACTTCATGAAGCACGAATACGACAGTGGTGCCTACTGGAAGGAAACGCTGAAACTACTGAGGAATGTGCTGATCCTCTGGTTTCTGGTGTCCTTCGGGGCCGGTATTTTGTTTGTCGACTTTTTTAACCAGTTCCACCTTGGTGGCTATCCGCTGGGCTTCTGGTTTGCACACCAGGGTTCCATGTACTTCTTTGTCGGGCAGATTTTTTATTACGCCTGGCGCATGAACAACCTGGACGTCAAATTTGATGTTCAAGAAAACTGAGGGCTGATTCATGGAACTTCAAACCACAATTTATCTGATCGTCGGTCTGAGCTTTTCGCTCTACATCGGCATTGCCGTCTGGGCGCGTGCCGGCTCCACCAGTGAGTTTTATTCGGCGGGCGGCTCGGTGCACCCGGTGCTCAACGGCATGGCCACCGGCGCTGACTGGATGAGCGCAGCGTCGTTCATCTCCATGGCGGGCTTGATCGCCAACATGGGTTACGGCGGCGGTTTGTTCCTGATGGGCTGGACCGGCGGCTACGTGTTGCTGGCCATGTTGCTGGCACCCTACCTGCGCAAGTTTGGCAAGTTCACCGTGCCCCAATTCATCGGCGACCGCTTCTATTCCAAGGGTGCGGCTGTGGTGGCGGTGTTGTGCCTGTTGACCGCGTCACTCACGTACATCATCGGTCAGATGACCGGCGTGGGCGTGGCGTTTGCGCGTTTCCTGGGTGTATCCAAGGAAACCGGTGTGTATGTTGGTATGGGCATCGTGTTTTTGTACGCCGTGTTTGGCGGCATGAAGGGCATCACCTACACCCAGGTGGCGCAGTATTGCGTGCTGATTCTGGCCTACACCGTGCCGGCGATCTTCATTTCGATGCACCTTACCGGTGTGGCGATCCCGCAATTGGGCCTGGGCTCCAACATGGTCGGCACTGACGTGTCGCTGCTCTCCAAGCTGGACCTGGTGGTAACCGAACTGGGCTTTGGCAAATACACCACCACCACGGCGGGCAGCACGCTCAACATGTTTGTTTACACCATGTCGCTGATGATCGGAACTGCGGGCTTGCCGCACGTGATCATGCGATTCTTCACGGTGCCCACTGTCAAGGACGCACGTGCCTCGGCCGGCTGGGCGCTGGTGTTCATCGCCATCCTGTACACCACGGCTCCCGCTGTGGCGGCCATGGCCAAGCTGAACCTGCATGCCACCATCAACTCTGCGGTAAATGCAGGCGGCGACCTCTATGCGCCTGAAGCCAGCCTGAAAGCTGATGCACAACCGGATTGGATGAAGCGCTGGGAAAAAACCGGTTTGCTGAAGTTCACCGACAAGAATGGTGACGGCCGCATCCAGTACTACAACGACAAGACCAAGAACGAAGCGGTCAAGGCCAAGGCCGAAGCTGCTGGCTGGAAGGGCAATGAGCTGGCCGTGAACGCCGACATTATTGTGCTGGCCAACCCGGAAATCGCACTTTTGCCGAACTGGGTGATCGGTTTGGTGGCTGCGGGTGGCTTGGCTGCTGCGTTGTCCACGGCCGCCGGTTTGCTGATGGCGATCTCGTCTGCCGTGTCGCACGACCTGGTCAAGGGTATCTTTGTGCCGGACATCACGGAAAAGGGTGAACTCCTGGCGGGCCGTATCGCCATGGCGTGCTCGATTGTGGTGGCGGGTTACCTGGGCTTGAACCCACCCGGGTTTGCCGCAGGTACCGTCGCGTTGGCCTTTGGTATTGCGGCGTCGTCGCTGTTCCCGGCCATCATGATGGGTATCTTCAGCAAGAAGATGAACAAGGAAGGCGCCATGGCCGGTATGCTGGCGGGCCTGTTCATTACCCTGTTCTACGTGTTTGCGCACAAGGGCTTGTTCTTCATTAAGGGCACGGGCTATCTGGATCTTATTGGTGGTCCTAACTCCTTCTTTGGCATTACGCCAGAAGCTTTTGGTGCGGTGGGCGCATGCGTCAACTTCATCGTCGCCTTCCTAGTGGACAAAGTGACTGCCGAGCCGCCGGAGCACATCCAGCACATGGTGGAAGCCGTACGCATCCCGCGTGGTTCCAAGATTGTGAATGGCGCGCACTAAGTACGAGCGGTTCATGTAGCATGACGTTGACCCGACCTGCTTCGGCGGTCGGGTTGACAATGCAAGCCCTGTCGGTCACGCTGGCAGGGCTTTTTTCTTCTGGAGGTCCGGATGGTTTTTGATGTCAGCGTCGCGATGACGTGGATTTTGTTTTTGGCGCTGTTTCCGATCAGTTTTGTCTGGTTGCGTCGGGCTTGGCGCATAGTGATGCGGCGCGATTTTTCAGAGGTGGCCACCAAAAGGGGCGAGCCGCCCCCAGACCCGCAAAAGTGGGCGCCCTATGAAATGGCCATCAATCTGGTGGCTGGTGTAGTGTTGGTCTGCGTGATCGTGGGTGTGCTCACGGGTGCCTGGGAGTACGCCACCTGGAGCGCCATTGCCGGCAGCACCATCTGGTGCAAATTCTTTGCCAGCTTTGCCTTGAGCCGCCATGCCCATGCCAAGTGGGGCAAGAGCAACGCCTGATCTGACAGGGACGGCATCGTGTTCAAGGAATTGTTGTCCCAACGCTTGAGCGCCCTGTTTGTTTGGGGCTGGTTGCTGTTGAACTTTCCGCTGCTGGCGCTGTGGGACGTGGACGCTACCTGGCGGGGTGTGCCGGTGTTCCCGGCGGCGCTGTTTGTTTTGTGGGCGGTGGTGATCGCCATGATTGCCTGGCTCGTTGAGCGCCCGACGACGGCCGCCAAGGACGACTGACCATGTTGTCGCCCTGGATCGTTGTCGGGACCTCGTTCGCGTATTTGCTGCTGCTGTTTGCCGTTGCCTATTTTGGCGACTGGCGCGCCGCGCGCGGGCAGTCGGTGATTGCCAACCCCTGGACCTACGCCATGTCGTTGGCGGTGTACTGCACCGCCTGGACTTACTTTGGCAGTGTGGGACGCGCGGCCTCTGGCGGCATCTGGTTTTTGCCTATCTACCTGGGGCCCACACTGGCCATGGTGCTGGGCTGGGTGGTGTTGCGCAAGATGATCCGCATCGCCAAGACGTACCGCATTACCTCTATTGCCGACTTTATTGGCAGCCGCTACGGCAAGAGCCCGCTGCTGGCCGGACTGGTGACGGTGATTGCCGTGGTGGGCATCGTGCCCTACATTGCCTTGCAGCTCAAGGCGGTGTCGGCAGGTTTTGCGCTGTTGACCCTGGTGCCCGCCACGGCGGCGGTGGCGCAGGCGCATTGGAGCCAGGACAGCACGTTTTACATGGCGTTGGCGCTGGCTGGCTTTACCATGGTGTTTGGCGCGCGCCATCTGGATTCAGCTGAACGGCACGAAGGGCTGGTGGCAGCGATTGCCTTTGAGTCGGTGGTCAAGCTGATGGCCTTCATGGCGGTGGGCTTGTTTGTGGTGTATGGCCTGTTTGACGGCCCGGGCGATTTGTTTGCGCGCGCCCATGCGGTGCCCGAACTGGCGGCGTTGTCGCGGCTGGAGCAAAGCGGTGGGTTTGCCTGGACGCAGTGGTTTGCGTTGACGCTGCTGTCGATGCTGTCGGTCATTTTTTTGCCACGCCAGTTTCAGGTGATGGTGGTGGAGAACGTGTCGGAGGAGCACTTACGCCGCGCCGTCTGGGTGTTTCCGCTCTACCTGCTGGCCATCAACCTGTTTGTGCTGCCGATTGCTGTGGGTGGTTTGCTTTACGTTGGCAATACACCCGTGAATGCCGACAACTTTGTGTTGTCGCTGCCACTGGCCGCCGGGCAAAACGCACTGGCGCTGTTTGCGTTTGTTGGTGGCTTGTCGGCCGCGACCGGCATGGTGATTGTGGAAACCATCGCCGTGTCCACCATGGTGTGCAATGAGCTGGTCATGCCGCTGCTGTTGCGCACGCACCATTTTCAGAACGAGTCGCGACTGGACCTGACGCGTGTGTTGCTGATGATCCGGCGCATCGCCATTTTGCTGGTGCTGGTGCTGGGCTACGCCTACTTTCACCTGGCCGGTGAGGCCTACGCGCTGGTCAGTATTGGGTTGATCAGCTTTGCCGCAGTGGCTCAGTTTGCGCCCGCGGTGTTGGGCGGGCTGTACTGGAAAGGCGGTACCCGCCGGGGTGCGTTGGCTGGCTTGTTGGCGGGGTTTGTGTTGTGGACCTATACGCTGATGCTGCCGTCGCTTGCCAAGTCGGGCTGGCTGGACGACACGTTTTTGACGCAAGGGCTGTGGGGCTTGCAGTGGCTGCAGCCGGAGCATTTGCTGGGCATGCAGGGGCTGGACAACCTGACACATTCGCTGTTCTGGAGCCTGATGATCAATTGCGGTTTGTACGTGGGGCTGTCGCTGTGGCGCGCACCGTCGGGGCAGGAGGCCAGCCAGGCCTTGTTGTTTGTCGATGTGTTCGAGCGCACCACCAGCAGCAGCCCGGTGTTTTGGCGTGGCAGCGCGCGCGTGCCAGATTTGCTGCGTTTATGCGAGCGCTTTATGGGCGTGGAGCGGGCGCAGGCGCTATTTTTGACCTATGCCCGCCAGACCAGGGTACGCGACGTGCAGGCGATTGCGCCCGACGCCCGGCTGGTGCAGTTTGTCGAGACGCAACTCGCTGGTGCGGTGGGCAGTGCGTCGGCCCGCGTGCTGGTAGCCTCCACCGTGGAGGAAGAAACCTTGACGCCCGACGATGTGTTGCGCATTCTGGACGAAACCTCGCAGCTGCGCGCGCACTCGATGGAACTGGAAGAAAAGTCTGCTTCGCTGGAAAAGGCCACTGCCGAGCTGCGCGCCGCCAACGATCAACTGAAAAGCCTGGACCGGCTCAAGGATGATTTCATGTCGAGTGTGACGCACGAGCTGCGCACGCCACTCACCTCCATCCGCGCCTTGGCCGAGCTGCTGCGTGATGACCCCAAGATCGAGCTGGTGCAGCGTTGCAAGTTCATCGACATCATCGTCAGCGAAACCGAACGTTTGTCTCGGCTGGTGAACCAGGTGCTAGACATGGCCAAAATCGAGTCGGGCCACGCCGAATGGCAGACTGAGCCGGTGGACATGGTGGCGCTGGTGCAGCAGGCCGTGGCGACCACCGCCGAGCTATTTCGGGAACGGCGGATCGAGGTGGTGGTACAGCTGCCCACACACGCCGCGCCGTTGGTGGTGGACCCTGACCGCCTGATGCAAGTGATGCTCAACCTGTTGTCCAACGCCGCCAAATTTGTGCCCACGCCTGGCGGTCGGGTTGGTGTAAGCCTGGTCAGTGACGATGCGGGGGTGACTGTATCGGTGCAGGACAATGGCCCCGGTGTGATGCCCGCGCAGCAGGCGCTGATATTTGAGCGCTTCCGCCAGGGGGGCGATGCCTCCAACCGACCGCAAGGAACCGGTCTGGGGCTGCCCATCAGTCGGCAGATCGTGGCGCACTTCGGGGGGCGGTTGTGGCTGGAGTCTGAACCACCGCACGGAGCGCGGTTTTCGTTCTTCCTGCCGCGCCGACCGGTCACGGGTATTGAAGAAAAAACAGAGAACGGAGACAAACATGAGTCCAACCATTTTGGTGGCGGATGACGAGCCCAACATCGTCATTTCGCTCGAATATCTGCTCAAGCGCGAGGGCTACTCGGTCTTGATTGCGCGCGATGGTCAAGAGGCGCTGGATGCCATCCGGCGCGACCGCCCGGAACTGGTTCTGCTGGACGTGATGATGCCCAAGAAGACCGGCTTTGAAGTCTGCCAGGAGGTGCGCTCCGACGAGCAGTTGCAGGCCATCAAAATCCTGATGCTGACCGCCAAGGGGCGCGATACCGACGTGGCCAAGGGGTTGGCGCTGGGCGCTGACGCTTACATGACCAAGCCCTTTGCCACCCGTGAGCTGGTCGAAAAAGTGGCCGCGATGCTGAGTCTGGGGCAATGAGGGTTGACCGTCGCCTGCTGCTGGCCATTGGCGTCATCGGGCTGGCCACGCTGCTGTGGCTGGCGCTCACCATCGGCCTGATTGCTTCCACGCTGGCGCCCGCACAGCTTGCGCTGGTCACCGAGCAATTGGCACCGCGCATGGCGCTGATCGGCATGACCTGGCTGTTTGGCCTGGTCGTGATTGGTGCCACGCTGCGCTGGCTCATGCGCCGCTACGCCAGCGCGCCGGGGCGGCTGCTGGAGCAAACGCGTGTGCTGCTGGCGGCGCCGCGTGCCGCGCCCATGAACCACCACGGCACCCAGGAAACCAAGGCACTCGCTGAGGCCATTTTTCAGCTGGCCACGCAGCGCGACAGCCTGCGTGACGATGTGACCACGCAGATTGCGCTGGCCAGTCAGGGCGTGCAGCAGGAAAAAAACCGTTTGGCCGCGCTGATGGCCGAGCTCACGCAAAGCGTGGTGGTGTGCAATCTGGACGGTCGCATCATCTTGTACAACAGCCGTGCGCGGCTGCAGTTCAAGGCCTTGTCGCAAGCGCCCACGCTGGCCGGTGGTAGTGAGCTGATGGGCATCGGCCGATCCATTTACGCCGTGTTTGACCGCCAGTTGGTGGCACACGCGCTGGAGTCCATTCAACAGCGCCTGCACCGCGGCGCGGCCAATCCGTCGGCGCAGTTTGTCACCACCACCCAGGCCGGGCAGCTGCTCAAGGTGCAGATGGCACCGGTGCGCGACGCGCAGGGTGACAGCGCCTTGGCCGACATCACCGGCTTTGTGCTGATGCTCGACAACGTGACACGCGCGTTTGAGGAAGAGCATTTGCGCGACCAGCTGCTGCACAGCCTGACCGAAGGCAGCCGTGCGTCGCTGGCCAACATTCAGGCAGCGGTGGACATGCTGGCCTACCCGGACCTGGAAGATGAGATGCGAGAGCGCTTTTTGGGAGTGGTGCGCGAAGAGCTGACCAGCATGAGCGCTCGCGTGAACGACATGACGCAAAAGGCGACCGAAGGGCTCAAGGCGCGCTGGCCTTTGGAGGAAATGCTGGGTGCAGACGTGTTGCTGGCGGCGCAGCGGCGCATTGAAGCGCGCAGCAAGCGCAGCGTGACGCTGGAAAACCTGGACGCGTCGATCTGGCTGCGCGTGGACAGCTTCAGCCTGACGCAGGCGCTGGACTACCTGGCGATGCGGCTGATCGATGAATTTGACATCAAATTCTTTCGTTTGCGTCTGCAGGCCAACGGGCCACGTGCCCAGCTCGACCTGATCTGGACCGGCCAGGCCATGAGCACCGAAACCGTGATGAGCTGGGAGATGGACGCCATGCGTTTTGGCGCCGAGAGCACGCCGCTAACGGTGCGTGACGTGGTCGAGCGCCACGGTGGCGAGATGTGGTTTGAGCGCGAGCGCATACGCCACGAGGCCTTCTTTCGCTTTCTGTTACCGCTGGTCAGCGCACAGGAGCAGTTTGAGGCCACGCAGAACGAGCAAGACACCGGACGGCCCGAGTTTTACGACTTTGACCTGTTCCAGAGCACCGACCAGAGCCACGCGCTGGAAGACCGCTTGCTCAGCGACCTGAGCTACACCGTTTTCGATACCGAAACCACCGGCCTGAACCCTTCCGAAGGGGACCAGATCATCCAGATTGGCGCCACACGGTGTGTCAACGGCAAGTTGCTCAAGCAGGAAAGTTTTGAGCAGCTGGTGGACCCCGGGCGGCTGATTCCGTCGGCCACCATCCCGATCCACGGCATCACGCAAGACATGGTGCAGGGTAAGCCAAAAATCACTGAGGTGTTGCCGGCTTTTTATGCCTTTACGCAAGATACCGTGCTGGTGGCGCATAACGCCGCCTTTGACATGAAGTTTTTGCAGCTGCAAGAAAAAAATACCGGACTGGTGTTCAACCACCCGGTGCTTGACACTTTGTTGCTGTCTGCCGTGGTACACCCCAACCAGGAATCACACCGGCTGGAGGCCATTGCCGAGCGCTTCAACATCACCGTGCTGGGGCGTCACACCGCGCTGGGCGACGCGCTGGTCACTGCCGAGGTCTGGTTGCGTTTGATCCCGCTGTTGCAGGCGATGGGCATCACCACCCTGCGCCAGGCACGCGAGGCAGCGCAGAAAACCTACTATGCCCGGCTGAAATATTGAGCGCGGCTGGCAAAGGCAGATGTCGGCAAAATCAGCCCATGCCTATGCCCAAGCAAGTGCCAAACTCCCAACCCTTGACCGGCCCGCAACAGGCCTTGCGCAAACTTGGGCTGCACCGCCCCACCGACCTGGCGCTGCATCTGCCGTTGCGCTACGAAGACGAAACACGCTTGGTGCAACTCCGTGACGTGCGCGAAGGCGCTGTGGCGCAGGTGGAGGGTACGGTGCGCCACAGCGAGGTCAGGTTGGGGGGCCAGCGTCAGTTGCTGGTGACGCTGGACGACGGCACGGGCACCTGTCTGCTGCGGTTTTTTTCGTTTTACCCCTCAATGCAAAAGGCGCTGGCGGTGGGGTGCCGCGTGCGCGTGCGCGGCGAGGTGCGGGGTGGTTTTGGCGGTTTGACGATGATGCACCCCAGCGTCAAGGCCGCAGGCGGCGTTCTGCCTAACGCGTTGACGCCGGTCTACCCGACGGTGGCTGGGCTGCCTCAAACTTACTTGCGCCGGGCGGTGGACAACGCTTTGCAGCAAGCTGATCTGAGCGACACCGTGCCGCCAGATTTATTGCAACAAATTGGCATTCAGCCTAGGTGGAATGTGCGTGAGGCGCTCATATTTTTACACCATCCCCAGCCGGGTCTGGCGCTGGATGCGCTACCGGATCACAGTCATCCGGCGTGGCAGCGTCTGAAGGCTGAGGAATTGTTGGCCCAGCAGCTGTCGCAGTTGCAGGCCAAGCGTGCGCGCTCAAAGCTGCGTGCCCCGACGCTGGCATCTGCGGTGCCGTCGGCGCTGGTGGCACGCTTGTTGGCGGCGCTGCCGTTTGAACTCACGCTGGCCCAGAGACGTGTTTGCGCCGAGATCGCGCAAGACCTCCAGCGTCCGGTACCCATGCATCGCCTGCTGCAAGGCGACGTGGGTTCGGGCAAGACCGTGGTCGCAGCGCTGGCGGGGGCGCAGTGCATTGAAGCCGGTTGGCAGTGCGCGCTGATGGCTCCCACCGAAATTCTGGCGACGCAACATTTCACCAAGCTGGTGTCGTGGTTGCAGCCGCTGGGCATCACGGTGGCGTGGCTCACAGGCAGCCAGAAAGCCCGGGAGCGGCGCGAGATGCTGGCGCTGGTTGCAAACGGTCAGGCACAACTGGTGGTGGGCACGCACGCCATGATTCAGGACAGGGTTCAGTTCAAAAATCTGGCGCTGGTGGTGATCGACGAGCAGCACCGCTTTGGCGTAGCGCAGCGTCTGGCCCTGCGGTCAAAGATGCGTGCCGACACCAGCGAAGAGGACTTAGGCCAGGGACACCGCGGAACCGGCTTTGCAGGGCCGCAGAGTGTCGCCCCCTTGGGGGGGGAGGCGACTACACAAAGTGAGTCTGCAACAGGGGTGGAACCCCATCTCTTGATGATGACGGCCACGCCGATTCCGCGCACGCTGGCGATGAGCTATTACGCTGATCTGGACGTTTCCACTCTTGACGAGTTGCCGCCCGGCCGCACGCCAGTCCTCACCAAGCTGATTAACGACGTGCGTCGCGACGAGGTGGTGCAGCGCATTCGGGCTCAGATCACCGAGGGGCAGCAAATTTACTGGGTGTGCCCGCTGATTGAAGAAAGTGAGGTGCTGGACCTGGCCAACGCCACCGCAACCCATGCACAGTTAAGCGCGGCGCTGCCAGGCGTGAGCGTTGGCTTGCTGCACTCGCGTATGCCCGTGGCTGAAAAAAAGGCCGTGATGGAACTGTTTACCAGCGGCCAGATGGCGTTGCTGGTGAGCACCACGGTAATCGAGGTGGGTGTGGATGTGCCCAACGCCAGCCTGATGGTGATCGAGCACGCCGAGCGCTTTGGCCTAAGCCAGTTGCACCAGCTGCGCGGACGCGTGGGGCGCGGTGCGGCCGCGTCGGCGTGTGTGTTGCTGTATTCCACCGGGGACGCGCCGCGCCTTGGCGAAGCCGCGCGCGAGCGCCTGCGCGCCATGATCGAGACGAACGATGGATTTGAGATCGCCCGGCGCGACTTGCAGATTCGTGGTCCGGGTGAATTCATGGGCGCACGCCAGTCAGGTGACGCGCTGTTGCGCTTTGCCGATCTACAGACCGACACGGCCTTGTTGCATTGGGCCCGCTGCACTGCCCCGCGTATGCTTGATGCGTACCCCGCACTAGCACAGCGCCACGTGCAGCGCTGGCTGGGTAGCAAGGCAGATTATCTGAAGGCGTGAGCCGGGTAGGCCATGCGGCTATTGGTAATGAACGCGCCGCCGCTCGTCTGTAATGAATTCGTCTAGGTCGGGGTCCATCGCGTTGCGCGAAGAGATGATGCCAACGGCGTGGCCGTGCTCGATGACAGGTACGTGACGAAAACCGTTCTCTTGCATGATGACCAGCGCGTGGCCGTAGGTTTGACTGGCGTCCAGGGACTTGACGTCGGGTGTCATCACCTCGCGCAGTGGCGTGTTTTTGGGGTCCAGACCCTTGGCGATGACGCGAAATACCATGTCGCGCTCGGTAAAGATGCCTACCAACTGGTCGTCTTCAAGCACCAGCAAGGCACCTGTGTTTTTGCTGGCCATCAGGCGTGCGGCCTGGGTCACGGTTTTGTCTGGCGAAGCGGTCAAGAACTTCTTGCGCTCCATGACAGACTTGAGGGGTAGATCAAACATGGCAATTCTCCTGCCAGACAATGCTAGTCATGAAAGTGGCGATTTCATTGATCTGGATCAAAATTGATCGGCAAAATTCAGTGCCATGCCCCCATGTTTACCCGAGGTCTGACAGACATCAAGTTCTGATAAGACAATACGCAGCATGACGTTGACTGAATTGAAATACATTGTGGCGGTGGCGCGTGAGCGTCACTTTGGCAAGGCCGCAGAGGCGTGCTTTGTTTCCCAGCCCACGCTGTCGGTGGCTGTGAAGAAGCTTGAAGAAGAGCTTGATGCCAAATTGTTTGAGCGCAGTGCCAACGAGGTAACGGTGACGGCGCTGGGCAGCGACATCGTGCGCCAGGCGCAAAGCGTGCTGGAGCAGGCGGCGGCCATCAAGGAGATCGCCAAACGTGGCAAAAACCCGCTGGCGGGTTCATTGGCGCTGGGGGTGATTTACACCATCAGCCCTTATCTGCTACCCGACCTGGTGCGCCAGATGATCCGACGCACACCAGAGATGCCACTGATGTTGCAGGAAAACTTTACTGTCAAGCTGCTCGAGATGCTGCGCACCGGTGAAATTGACTGCGCCATTCTGGCCGAGCCCTTTCCCGATGCAGGGCTGGCGATTGCGCCTTTGTACGACGAGCCGTTCATGGCTGCGGTGCCAAGCAACCATGCGCTGGCGCGGCTGATGCAGGTGACGAGCGACCAACTCAAGAACGAAACCATGTTGCTGCTGGGGGCAGGTCATTGTTTTCGTGATCATGTGCTGGAGGTGTGTCCGGAGTTTGCGCGCTTTTCAAGCAAAGCAGAAGGCATTCGCAAGAGCTTTGAAGGGTCGTCACTGGAGACCATCAAACACATGGTGGCTGCCGGTATGGGCGTGACGCTGGTGCCGCGCCTGAGTGTGCCCAAGGAAGCGCTGGAGCCGCGCCCCAAGCGCAAACGTGACGAGGACCCTTTCATTAAGTACCTGCCGTTTGCGGGCGATGCGCCCAAGCGTCGCGTGGTGCTGGCGTGGCGACGCAGCTTTACCCGTTATGAAGCCATTGCCGCGCTGCGTAACGCCATTTACGCTTGCGAACTTCCAGGTGTGATACGACTGTCCTGATAACCTCACTGGAGATTGAGCTTTGCAAAACTATCAACCTGCCATTCTGGACCCGGTGCCCCCATTGGCGCGCTATGTGTTTTTTTCTGTGGCGTCAACTCATGTGGCGCAGCTACAGCAGGCCTTGGGGCGACTTTCGACGCTGGCTGACGGCCAACAGCTTGTGGTTGGGCTGGGAACCCCGTTGTTGGACATGCTGGGTGGCCGCGTCGTGGGCATGCATGACTTTGTCCCCTTGCAGGGTCTGGGGGTGCAGGTGCCGTCTACGCCTTGCGCCCTGTGTTGCTGGCTGCGTGGGGGCGATGCGGGCGCGCTGCTGCACCTGACGCGTCGGCTGCAACAGGCGTTGGCACCTGCTTTGCAACTTGATCAGGTGGTGGAGGCGTTTCGCTATAACAGCGGTCGCGATCTGACCGGTTACGAAGACGGTACCGAAAACCCGCAGGGCGACGCGGCCAGCGCCGCCGCACTGGTGCAGGGCGCGCCTGCGGGACGGACCGGTAGCAGCTTCATGGTGGTGCAGCAATGGCTGCACCATCTGGACGCCTTTGACGCCATGGGCAGTGCGGCCCAGGACAACATGATCGGGCGTCGGCGCAGTGACAACGCTGAACTGGACGACGCGCCGCCCAGTGCCCATGTGAAGCGCACGGCGCAGGAAAGTTTTGCGCCCGAGGCCTTTGTGCTGCGCCGTTCGATGCCGTGGGCGCAAGGCCAGCGTTGCGGCCTGATGTTTGTGGCGTTTGGATGCTCTTTTGACGCCTTTGAGGCGCAAATGCGACGCATGGTGGGTCTGGACGACCAGATTCTGGATGGTTTGTTTGCGATCTCTGCGCCACTAACTGGCATGCATTTCTGGTGTCCGCCGATGAACCAGGGTCGGCTGGATTGGCGCGCCCTGGGTTTCTAGCGCAGGGGTACAAAGATGCTTTGGCGCGAAAAACTGTCTTTGTACTTGGATCTGATTCGTTGGAGTCGGCCCGCCGGTTGGCTGTTGTTGTTGTGGCCCACGCTGGGTGCCTTGTGGGTGGCGGCGGGCGGGTTTCCGGGCTGGCATCTGCTGGTTGTGTTTGTCATTGGCACGATCCTGATGCGCAGCGCCGGTTGCTGCATCAACGACGTGGCCGACCGCGAATTTGACCGTCATGTCAAGCGCACGGCGCAGCGCCCGGTGACCAGCGGCGCGTTGCCAGTACCTGAGGCGCTGGCTGTGGGCGCAGTGCTGGCGCTGCTGGCCTTTGCGCTGGTGCTGAGCACCAACTGGCTCACCATCGCGCTGTCGTTTGCGGCGCTGGCGGTGACGCTGATTTATCCCTATAGCAAGCGCTTTGTGTCGATGCCCCAATCGGTGCTGGGTGTGGCGTTCAGCATGGGTATTCCGATGGCCTTTGCCGCTGTGCAAGGTACGGTGCCCGCGCTGGCGTGGGCGCTGATGGTGGGCAATCTGTGTTGGGTGCTGGCCTACGACACCGAATATGCCATGGTGGACCGTGACGATGACCTCAAAATCGGCATCAAGACGTCGGCCATCACGCTGGGTAACGCGGATGTGCCGGTGGTGCTGGCGTGCTATTTGGCTTTTCTGGCTATTTGGACTCTGGCCCTTATGCAGCAAGCGCAAAGCGCTTTGTTTTATATAGCTGTTCTGGTGACGCTGGGGCAAGTGGGGTGGCATTGGACGCTGATTCGCGGGCGCACGCGCGACGGTTGCTTCAAGGCGTTTCGCTTGAATCACTGGTTGGGCTTTACCGTGTTTGCCGGGTTGGCGTTGGCCTACGCCACACGGTAACTAGAACCCTGCGACCCAAGCGGCCGTACCCGCAGTTGGGCGCAAACCGACCTGTCAGGTAGCGCCGAATTCGTCGCCCAGTTCTTTGGCGCGCTCGCGGGCGGCGTACATGGCGTCGATGAACAGCGCGCGTACGTCGTTGTCTTCCATGCTGGAAATGGCCGCAAACGTGGTGCCGCCTTTGGAGGTGACACGTTGGCGCAAGACCTGGGGCGCGTCTGGCGATGCCTGCGCCAGTGCGCTGGCCCCGGCAAAGGTGGCGATGGCCAATTGCTGCGCCTGCTCGCGCTCCAGGCCCATTTCGGTGCCGGCCATGGTCATCGCTTCCATGAAGTAAAACACGTAGGCCGGGCCAGAGCCCGACAGTGCGGTAACCACGTCGAGCTTGTCTTCGGCGTCAAACCAGATCGATGCACCGGTGCTGGCCAGTAACTGGCTGACGCGGTCTTTGTCAGCGGCTGTGGCTCCGGCGCGGGCAAACAGCCCGGTGATGCCCTGACCCACCAGGGCCGGGGTGTTGGGCATAGCGCGCACAATGCGATCGGTACCCAGCCAGCGCGCGATGCTGTCGCTGCGTACGCCCGCGGCTACGCTTAAGTGCAGTGCCTGGCGGGTGAACGCGGCGGCCGAAGTTGCCTCTTTGAAGACTTGCGGTTTGACCGCCCAAATGACCAGGGCCGCCGGGCTCAACGACGCGTCGGCTTGCGCCAGGGTGCGTACACCGAAGCTAGATTGAAGTGTGTCACGCGCGGTTTCATTGGGGTCCACCACGCTGATCTGTTGTGCCGGTGTGCCTTGTTTGATCAGGCCCGCAATGAGGGCGCTGGCCATGTTGCCGCCGCCGATGAATGCAATGGGTTCGCTCATAAAAGGGGTGCAGTCATCCGACTGCAATAGCGTTGAAAGAAGGCGTGAGTCTAACGACTGTGCTTTGCCCTGGAGCAGCGTTGGGTCAAAAAACGGTTTGCTGGACGGCGTGTTCCCAGCGTTGCATGAGGTCGTTGGCCTGTTCGCGTGTGAGGGTTGGCTCAAAGCTGCGTTCGGTCTGCCACAACTCGGAGAGTTCTGCGGTGCTTCCAAAGACACCAGTGGCCAGCCCGGCCAGGTAGGCCGCGCCCAGTGCCGAGGTTTCGATGATCGATGGGCGCACCACGGGAATACCCAGCACATCGGCTTGAAACTGCATCAGCAGATCGTTCACGCAGGCGCCGCCATCGACGCGCAGTTCGGTCACCGCTGCGCCACCAACCTGCACCGCGTCGCGGCTCATCGCCTGCAACAAGGCAGCACTTTGAAAGGCGATGCTTTCCAGTGCGGCGCGCGCAATGTGCGCCAGCGTGCTGCCGCGGCTCAGGCCCAAAACAGATCCACGCGCATCGGGCTTCCAGTAGGGTGCCCCCAAACCAGTGAAAGCCGGGACCACCATCACGCCACCGGCATCGGGCACGCTTTCAGCCAGCGCCTGTACTTCGGCACTGCTGGCAATGGCGTGCAGCCCGTCGCGCAACCACTGCACCACCGCACCGCCTACGAAGACGCTGCCTTCCAGGGCAAATTCAGGTTGTGCTGTGGTCTGTGCTGCGCTGGTGGTGATCAGACCGTTGGTGGAGGTCTGGAACCGATGTCCCGTGTGCATCAGCATAAAGCAGCCGGTGCCGTAGGTGTTTTTGGCCATGCCTGGCGTAAAACACGCCTGTCCGAAAAGGGCGCTTTGCTGGTCGCCCGCCACACCGCCAATTGGGATCGGTGCGCCGAGCAGGTCGGGGCGACTCTCGCCAAACAGGCTGCTCGAGGCTTGCACCTTGGGCAGTAGGCTGGTTGGGATGTCCAGTGCATGCAACAGCTCTGTGTCCCATTGGTTGCTGTGCACGTTGAACACCATGGTGCGCGCCGCGTTGCTGACATCGGTGGCATGCACTGCGCCACCCGTGAGGTTCCAGATCAGCCAACTGTCCACCGTACCAAAAGCCAGGTCACCGTTGGCCGCCTGAATGCGCGCGCCGGGCACGTTGTCCAGGATCCATTTGAGCTTGGTACCCGAGAAGTAGGCATCGACCAGCAGGCCCGTCTTGGCCTGGATGGTAGGTGCCAGGCCGCGTGTGCGCAGGCTCACGCAGGTGGGTTCGGCGCGCCGGTCTTGCCACACGATGGCGGGGTGAACGGGGGTGCCGGTGCGCCGGTTCCAGACGACGGTTGTCTCGCGCTGGTTGGTGATGCCTAGCGCGCGCACCTGGCTTGCGCTGATGCCAGCTTTTAGCAACGCTTCTCGCGCGGTGGCAAGCTGGGTGCGCCAGATTTCCAGCGGATCGTGCTCCACCCAGCCGGGCTGTGGGTAGTGCTGGGTGAGCTCTTGCTGTGCCAGTGCCACCACCTGGCCTCGGGCGTTGAAAACGATGCTGCGCGAGCTGGATGTGCCCTGGTCGAATGCAAGTAGGTAGGTCATAAAGTTACCCTGATTGATGAGGTTTTGATGACGCTGTGCAATAACATCACGGTGTTGCAATGGGGCGGCACAGACCGCCGACAATCCTACGCGCCATGAACCCTTTGCATGATATGCCGCTAGCTACCGATCGTGCTGCGTTGTTGCAGCGTTTACGCGATCCAACCAACTATGACATTGCCGTGGTCGGCGGTGGCGCGACCGGTTTGGGCGTCGCTCTGGACGCTGCGGCGCGGGGCTTGCGCGTGGTATTGATTGATTCGCACGACTTTGCCAAGGGCACTTCTTCCAGGTCTACGAAGCTGGTGCACGGGGGTGTGCGTTATCTTGCACAAGGCAATATCGCGCTGGTGCGTGAGGCCTTGCATGAACGCAGTTTGCTGCTGGAAAACGCGCCGTATCTGGCACGGCCACTGCCGTTTGTGGTACCGGCCTACCATTGGTGGGAGGCGCCTTTTTACGGTAGCGGCTTGCTCATGTACGACGTGTTGGCTGGTTCATCTGGACTTGGGCGCACGCAGCTGATGGGTCGTGCACGGACGCTGGAGTGCCTTCCAGGTTTGCGCCAGGATGGGCTGAAGGGTGGGGTGAAATATTGGGACGGGCAGTTCAACGACGCTCGGCTGGCGATTGCCCTGGCGCGCACTGCAGCCGCCCATGGTGCTCTGCTGGTCAATTACTGCGCTGCGACGGAGCTTTGCTACCATGGCGAAAGAATCTCTGGTCTGGTGTGCCGCGACACGTTAGGCGGGCAGGAATTCCAGATTCAGAGTCGCTGTGTGGTCAACGCAACGGGCGTATGGGTGGATGCGTTGCGACAGAAAGACAGCTTGGCGGCGCCGGGCGGAAGGGGCGAGGCAACGCAAGCCATGGTGGCGCCCAGTCAGGGCGTTCATATGGTGGTGGAGCGTGATTTTCTGGGCTCGGATGCGGCGCTGATGGTGCCCAAAACATCCGATGGACGGGTGCTGTTTGCCGTGCCCTGGCTTGGCAAACTGATTTTGGGGACGACCGATACGCCGCGGCACGATCTGGATCGTGAGCCCATGGCGTTTGACGAAGAAATTGACTTTATTCTGGGTGAGTCTGCGCGCTATTTGCGACGCCCTCCCGGTCGGCAGGACGTCAAAAGCATTTGGGTTGGGTTGCGCCCTTTGGTCAAACCACCCCAGGAGGATGGCCGCGACACCAAGACCCTGAGCCGGGAGCACACCATCGTGGTGAGCCGCAGTGGACTCGTAACTGTGACCGGCGGCAAGTGGACGACGTACCGTGCAATGGCTGAAGATGTGTTGGAGCAATGTGCGCAGTCGCAGTTGTTGCCTGCGACGCGACGTGGCGCCACGCAGTCGCTGCGCCTGATTGGGGCGGGTGGCCCAGCCCGGACGATCCAGCCAATTCACCAGGCACCTGGCTGGCATTCCTACGGTGCCGAAGCTGGCTATGTGCGTTCGTTGCCAGGCGCCGAAGATGAACTGTGCCCCGGGTTGACGGCGGCCATGGTGCGTTTTGCCGTGCGCCATGAATACGCGATGCGGGTGGAAGACGTGTTGGCCAGGCGCTCCAGACTTTTGTTTCTGGATGCCGCAGCAGCCGTAAATTTGGCCGCCCGGGTTGGTGATATCTTGCAACAAGAGGGGTTGGGCGCGCCCGGTGTGGCTGAGTTTGAGGCCTTGGCCACTAACTATTTGCTGCGCAGCTGAAAAAAGTTTTGCAATTGAGTAAAAACACTGGCATAATACGCGGCTTCGCTTGAAAGAGCATGAAGTGTCTGCCCAACAACTGAAAGCAAGAGTGGTTCTTGCTGGGGGTTACGGGCCCAAGACTGACCGAACGCGCAAGCAGACGGTGCAAGTTGGGAACTTTACAAATGATCCAAACCGAATCTCGACTCGAAGTCGCCGATAACACTGGCGCGAAGTCCGTTCTGTGCATCAAGGTGCTCGGCGGATCCAAGCGTCGCTACGCCAGCGTGGGCGACATTATCAAAGTGAGCATCAAGGAAGCGGCTCCACGTGGGCGCGTCAAAAAAGGCGACGTTTACAGTGCTGTGGTGGTGCGCACCGCCAAGGGCATTCGTCGCAATGACGGCTCGTTGGTCAAATTTGACGGCAATGCAGCTGTGTTGCTGAATGCCAAGTTGGAGCCGATTGGCACCCGTATTTTTGGACCGGTGACGCGCGAACTGCGTACCGAACGGTTCATGAAAATCGTGTCGCTCGCTCCGGAAGTTTTGTAAGGACACCGCTATGAACAAAATTCGCAAAGGCGACGATGTCATCGTGCTCGCAGGGCGCGACAAAGGCAAGCGCGGCAAGGTCACGCTGCGCAAAGACGACTCTCACCTCGTGGTTGAGGGTGTCAATGTGGTTAAAAAGCACGCCAAACCAAACCCCATGAAGGGTGAAACCGGTGGCATTGTTGACAAGACCATGCCGATACATCAGTCCAATGTGGCCATTTTTAATGTGGCTAAGGGCAAGGCTGACCGGGTAGGCATCAAGGTGCAGGCTGACGGTAAGCGCGTACGCGTTTACAAGTCCAGCGGCGAAGAAATCAAGGTGGCATGAACATGGCTCGTTTGCAACAAATCTATCGGGAAAAAGTGGCGCCCGAACTGATCGCCAAATTTGGCTACAAGTCGCCCATGGAAGTCCCTCGTCTGACCAAGATCACCCTGAACATGGGTGTGAGTGAAGCGGTGGCTGACAAGAAAGTGATGGAGCACGCGGTAGACGACCTGACCAAGATCGCGGGTCAAAAACCGGTGGTGACTCTGTCCAAAAAGGCAATTGCGGGTTTCAAGATCCGTGAAGGCCAGGCCATCGGCTGCATGGTGACATTGCGCGGCGCGCGCATGTTTGAGTTTCTGGACCGGTTTGTAACGGTTGCGTTGCCGCGTGTGCGCGACTTCCGAGGCATTTCGGGTCGTTCCTTTGATGGTCGTGGCAATTACAACATTGGCGTCAAGGAACAAATCATTTTCCCTGAGATTGAATACGACAAAGTGGATGCCTTGCGTGGTCTCAATATCAGCATCACGACGACGGCCAAAACAGACGACGAGTGCAAGGCGCTGCTCGCTGGTTTCCGTTTTCCCTTCAAGAACTGAGGTGATCTGTGGCTAAGATGGCTTTAATCGAGCGTGAGCTCAAAAGAGACAAACTGGTTGCCAAGTACGCAAAAAAACATGCGGAATTGAAGGCGATTGCAAACGACGCCAAGCGCTCCGATGAAGAGCGCGCAGCGGCGCGTCTGGGTTTGCAGGCGTTGCCGCGCAACGCCAACCCGACCCGCCAGCGTAACCGCTGTGCCATTACCGGGCGTCCGCGTGGCACGTTTGCACAATTTGGTTTGGCGCGTGCCAAGATTCGTGAAATGGCTTTTGCCGGTGAAATTCCCGGCATCACCAAGGCCAGCTGGTAAGCGACAGGAGACAAGATATGAGCATGAGTGATCCGATCGCCGACCTGTTGACGCGTATTCGCAATGCGCAGATGGTGGCCAAAACTTCCGTTCGCGTACCTTCTTCCAAGGTGAAGGTGGCGATTGCCCAAGTCCTGCAAGACGAAGGTTACATCGACGCGTTCAAGGTGAATACCGTTGATGGCAAGCAAGAGCTTGAGATTGCCCTCAAGTATTACGCTGGGCGGCCTGTGATTGAGCGCATTGAGCGTGTCAGTCGCCCTGGTTTGCGTGTGTACCGTCGCAGCGACGCCATTGCGCAAGTTCAAAATGGTTTGGGCGTTGCCATCGTGACAACACCCAAGGGTGTCATGACCGATCGCAAAGCGCGCGCAACCGGTGTCGGTGGCGAAGTGTTGTGCTACGTCGCCTGATGCGTGACATTGAGGAGTAATTAAGCATGTCTCGTATTGGAAAAATGCCCGTTGCCATTCCTGCCGGAGTGGAAGTGGTTTTGGCTGAGCAGCAAATCAGCGTCAAAGGCGCAGGTGGTTTGCTGACGGTGGCGCAAAACAGTCTGGTCCAAATTACCAGTGAGGGTGGTAAGGTTAGTTTCAAGGCTGCCAATGACTCGCGTGAAGCCGACGCCATGTCTGGTACCCTACGACAGCTGGTGAACAACATGGTCATCGGTGTGAGCAAGGGCTTTGAGAAAAAGCTCACGCTGATCGGCGTGGGTTACAAGGCGCAGGCTCAAGGCAAGAAGCTTAACCTGGTGGTTGGCTATTCGCATCCGGTTGACAAAGAGATGCCGGAAGGCGTGTCTGTGGCGACGCCGACGCCGACCGAGGTTGTGATCAAGGGCGCTGACCGCCAGCGCGTGGGCCAGGTTGCTGCCGAAATCCGTGCCATCCGTCCGCCGGAGCCTTACAAAGGCAAGGGCATCCGTTATGCGGATGAAACGGTTGCCATCAAAGAAACCAAGAAGAAGTAAGGAGCCGCGTCATGTTGAACAAAAAAGAACAGCGTCTTCGTCGTGCCCGTCAGACCCGGATTCGTATTGCCGACCAAGGCGCTGTGCGCTTGACCGTGCATCGCACCAATCTCCATATCTACGCCAACATCATTTCTGGCGATGGCGCCAAGGTACTGGTGAGCGCTTCCACTGCCGAGGCCGAAGTGCGTCAGTCTTTGGGCGGTGCTGGCAAGGGCGGCAATGTCGCTGCAGCGCAGTTGGTTGGCAAGCGTGTCGCTGAAAAGGCCAAGGCAGCCGGTGTGGAGAAAGTGGCGTTTGACCGGGCTGGCTATGCCTATCACGGCCGCGTCAAGGCGTTGGCTGAGTCGGCGCGTGAAGCTGGCTTGCAGTTTTAAGCAGATCGGAAATTAAGATGGCTAAAGTACAAGCAAAGATGCAGGGCAAGGCGGAAGGTCCGGAAGACGGCCTGCGCGAGAAAATGATTGCGATCAACCGCGTGACCAAGGTGGTCAAGGGCGGACGCATTTTGGGTTTTGCCGCCTTGACCGTGGTGGGCGATGGTGACGGCACTGTCGGCATGGGTAAAGGCAAGTCCAAAGAAGTTCCCGCAGCAGTTCAAAAGGCGATGGAAGAGGCGCGGCGCAATATGAACAAGGTTCCTCTGAAGAATGGTTCCATCCATCACACAGTGGTGGGACATCATGGTGCAGCGTCGGTGATGATGGCTCCTGCCCCCAAGGGCACGGGCATCATCGCAGGTGGCCCCATGCGAGCCGTTTTTGAAGTGCTGGGCATCACCGATATCGTGGCCAAGAGTCACGGTTCAAGTAACCCCTACAACATGGTTCGGGCTACGTTGAACGCGTTGTCGCATGCCACTACACCGTCGGCTGTGGCGGCCAAGCGTGGCAAGACGGTTGAAGAACTGTTTGCCTGATCGGAGTATCGAAATGACAACTGAAAAAAAAGTAACCGTTCAGCTGGTTCGTAGCCCCATTGGTTGCGCCCAGTCGCACCGCGCTACTGTGCGTGGTTTGGGCCTGCGCAAGATCCGTAGCACCAGTGAGCTGGTGGATACCCCAGCGGTGCGCGGCATGATTAACAAGATCAGTTATCTGGTCAAGGTGCTCTGAGAGGTTCATGATGGAATTGAATGGCATTCAGCCTGCAGACGGTGCAAAGCACGCCAAGCGTCGTGTCGGACGCGGCATTGGTTCCGGTCTGGGCAAGACGGCAGGGCGTGGTCACAAAGGTCAGAAGTCGCGTGCCGGTGGCTATCACAAAGTGGGTTTCGAGGGCGGTCAAATGCCTATGCAGCGCCGCTTGCCCAAGCGCGGTTTCAAGTCGGCCCTGCTCAAATTCAATGCTGAAGTGACGCTCGACACGTTGGAAAAATTGGGTGCTGCTGAGGTTGATCTGCTGGCACTCAAGCAAGCTGGCTTGGTAGGCGACCTGATCAAAGTGGTCAAGGTTGTCAAGACTGGCACGATCACCAAGGCTGTCAAGCTCACCGGCATTGGCGCTACTGCGGGAGCCAAAGCGGCCATTGAGGCTGCTGGCGGCACTTTGGCTTGATGGTTTTGCAAGGAATTTTGTAAGTGGCAACCCTCACCGCATCTGCTGCCAAAGCCGACAAGTACGGCGACTTGCGTCGTCGCCTGGTCTTCTTGCTGCTGGCCCTAGTGGTGTACCGGGTTGGTGCGCACATTCCTGTGCCAGGGATTGACGCGGCTCAGCTGCAGCAATTCTTCAAAGGCCAGCAGGGCGGTATTCTGGGCATGTTTAACATGTTTTCAGGCGGTGCGTTGTCGCGCTTTACCATTTTCGCCTTGGGCATCATGCCTTACATTTCTGCATCGATCATCATGCAGCTGATGGGCTATGTGTTGCCTGCTTTTGAACAGCTGAAAAAGGAAGGCGAGGCGGGTCGGCGCAAGATTACCCAGTACACACGCTACGGCACGTTGGGTTTGGCTTTGTTCCAGTCGTTGGGTATTGCTGTGGCACTGGAAAGCTCTGCGGGATTGGTGGTGTCGCCTGGGTTTGGTTTCAGAATGACGGCGGTGGTTACCCTGACCGCCGGGACCTTGTTCTTGATGTGGTTGGGTGAGCAGATTACTGAACGTGGGTTGGGTAACGGTATTTCAATTCTGATTTTTGCCGGTATTGCAGCGGGTTTGCCCAATGCCATTGGTGGTTTGTTGGAGTTGGTCAGAACGGGTGCCATGAGCATCATTGTGTCGCTCCTTATCATCGTTCTGGTTGGGCTTGTGACCTATTTCGTGGTCTTTGTTGAGCGTGGGCAGCGGAAGATTTTGGTGAACTATGCGCGGCGTCAGGTGGGTAACAAGGTGTATGGGGGCCAGTCGTCTCATTTGCCTTTGAAGCTCAATATGTCGGGTGTCATTCCCCCGATTTTCGCGTCGTCCATCATTCTGTTGCCAGCGACGGTGGTTGGTTGGTTCAGCGCCGGCGACTCGATGCGCTGGCTCAAGGATATTGCTGGTTCTTTGACACCGGGTCAGCCCATCTATGTGATGTTGTACGCCGCAGCGATTGTGTTCTTTTGTTTTTTCTACACGGCGCTGGTGTTCAACAGTAAAGAGACTGCGGAGAACCTGAAAAAAAGCGGCGCGTTTGTGCCAGGTATCCGGCCAGGTGAGAACACAGCACGCTACATTGACAAAATTCTGTTGCGACTGACATTTATCGGCGCCATTTACATCACGCTGGTTTGCTTGTTGCCCGAGTTCTTGATTCTGAAATACAACGTTCCGTTTTATTTTGGTGGTACATCTTTGCTGATTATTGTTGTGGTCACGATGGATTTCATGGCACAGGTGCAAAACTACCTCATGTCGCAGCAATATGAGTCTTTGCTGAAAAAAGCCAACTTCAAGGCTTCTTGAGAGCGAGATGTATGGCTAAAGATGATGTGATTCAGATGCAAGGCGAGATTGTTGAAAATCTGCCTAACGCCACTTTTCGGGTCAAACTGGAAAATGGCCATATGGTGCTGGGGCACATTTCCGGGAAGATGCGTATGCACTACATCCGCATTTTGCCTGGTGACAAGGTAACGGTTGAGCTCACGCCTTACGACCTGTCGCGTGCGCGCATCGTCTTCAGAGCCAAGTGAGTTGGTTTGCTAACGAATTGTTTAGGAGAGTGAAATGAAGGTTTCGGCTTCGGTCAAGAAAATTTGCCGCAACTGCAAAATTATCCGCCGCAAGGGCGTGGTTCGTGTGATCTGCACAGATCCTCGCCACAAACAGCGCCAGGGTTGATTGCAAGAGTTATAGAGGATAAACATGGCACGTATCGCTGGTATCAATATTCCGCCGCAAAAGCACGCAGAAATCGGCTTGACCGCCATTTTTGGCGTCGGTCGTAGTCGCGCTCGCAAAATTTGCGAGGCTTGCGGTGTGGACTATTCCAAAAAAATCAAGGATCTGACGGACGCCGAGCTGGAAAAGCTTCGTGATGAAGTCGGAAGATTCACCATTGAGGGTGATTTGCGTCGTGAGACCACGATGAACATCAAGCGCCTGATGGATATTGGTTGTTACCGTGGTTTTCGCCATCGGCGTGGCCTGCCAGTGCGTGGCCAGCGTACGCGCACCAATGCACGTACCCGCAAGGGGCCGCGCAAAGCTGCGGCGTCGCTCAAGAAATAAAGTTTTGAAGGATCACCATGGCTAAAGCTCCCTCCAATAACGCTGCACAACGCGTCCGCAAGAAAATCCGCAAGAACGTTGCCGACGGTATCGCGCACGTTCACGCTTCGTTCAACAACACGATCATCACCATTACCGACCGGCAGGGCAATTCACTTGCCTGGGCGTCCTCTGGTGGACAGGGGTTCAAGGGATCGCGCAAGTCCACACCGTTTGCGGCCCAGGTCGCATCCGAGGTCGCTGGTCGCGCCGCAATCGACCAAGGCATCAAGAATCTTGACGTCGAGATCAAGGGGCCAGGTCCGGGCCGTGAGTCCTCTGTGCGCGCATTGGCTGCATTGGGTATTCGCGTGAACATGATTTCGGACGTTACGCCGGTTCCCCATAACGGCTGCCGCCCGCAAAAGCGCCGTCGTATCTAATTTTTTCAACCAAGCCCACCGCCACGGTATCGCCGTGGCTCCCGCATTTTTGCGGTAGATGACTCAAAGGAAATTCAAGTGGCACGTTACCTCGGCCCCAAGGCCAAACTCTCCCGCCGTGAAGGCACAGACCTGTTCCTCAAGAGCGCGCGTCGCTCGATCGGGGACAAAGCCAAATTCGACTCCAAGCCTGGCCAGCACGGGCGCACTTCGGGTGCGCGCACTTCAGACTTCGGCCTGCAATTGCGCGAAAAGCAGAAAGTCAAGCGTATGTACGGTGTGCTGGAAAAGCAATTCCGCCGTTACTTCGAAGAAGCCGATCGTCGCAAGGGCAACACCGGCTCCAACCTGCTGGCGTTGCTGGAAACCCGTCTGGACAACGTGGTGTACCGCATGGGTTTCGGTTCAACCCGTGCTGAGGCCCGGCAGTTGGTGTCTCACAAGGCGATTGTGGTCAATGGCAAGGCAGTCAACATTCCGTCCTATTTGGTGAAGGTCGGTGACGTGGTTGCAGTGCGTGAGAAATCCGCCAAGCAAAATCGTGTGGTTGAGGCGTTGCAATTGGCTCAGCAAGTGGGTATGCCCGCCTGGGTGGAAGTTAACGCAGAAAAGGCTGAGGGCGTTTTCAAGGCGGTTCCGGATCGCGATCAGTTTGCTGCTGATGTCAATGAATCCCTGATTGTTGAGTTGTATTCACGTTAACCTGAGTCGGTTTTGAGCCGTAAGCCAGGGTCGGTGGCCCTGGTTCATCTAGTCAG
This sequence comes from Comamonadaceae bacterium CG12_big_fil_rev_8_21_14_0_65_59_15, assembly GCA_002786915.1. Lineage (GTDB taxonomy): Bacteria > Pseudomonadota > Gammaproteobacteria > Burkholderiales > Burkholderiaceae_C > Rhodoferax. The sequence continues at coordinate 54,729 of PCUV01000029.1, forward strand.
CCTTACCGATGTAACGAGTCGGGGGTATTGAGAGGAAATTTCATGCAAAGTAATTTGTTAAAGCCCAAAGCAGTACAGGTTGAGCAGCTCTCTGCGCATCGCTCCAAGGTGGTGTTGGAGCCGTTTGAGCGTGGTTACGGTCACACGTTGGGTAACGCCCTGCGCCGTGTGTTGCTGTCTTCCATGCCTGGCTACGCCCCCACTGAGGTCACCATCGCCGGAGTGCTCCATGAATACTCTTCCATCGACGGTGTTCACGAAGACGTGGTCAATATTCTGCTGAACCTCAAAGGCGTTGTGTTCAAGCTGCATAACCGCGACGAAGTCACCTTGAGTCTGCGCAAAGATACCGAAGGCGTGATCAGCGCGTCAGACATTCAGATACCTCACGACGTGGAGATTATCAACCCCGACCACGTGATCGCCAATCTGGCCGCTGGTGGCAAGATCGACATGCAGATCAAGGTTGAAAAGGGTCGCGGCTATGTGCCTGGAACCATGCGGCGCCATGGCGACGAACCTTCCAAGTCCATTGGCCGCATCGTGCTTGACGCCTCGTTTTCACCGGTGCGTCGCGTCAGCTACACGGTGGAGAGCGCGCGCGTGGAGCAGCGTACCGACTTGGACAAGTTGATACTTGACATTGAAACGAACGGAGCTATTTCAGCTGAAGATGCGGTACGCGCATCGGCCAAGATTCTGGTTGAGCAGCTGGCGGTGTTTGCTCAGCTTGAAGGTGGCGACATTGATGCGATCGTTTCTACCGCTTCTCGTGGCAACACCCAGTTTGATCCGGTGTTGTTGCGTCCGGTGGACGAGCTGGAGCTTACCGTGCGTTCTGCCAATTGCTTGAAGGCTGAAAACATCTACTACATTGGCGACCTGATCCAGCGCACTGAAAATGAGTTGCTCAAGACGCCAAATCTGGGACGCAAGTCCCTCAATGAGATCAAGGAAGTACTTGCATCCCGTGGTTTGACCCTCGGTATGAAGCTCGAAAGCTGGCCGCCAGCCGCACTTGAAAAGCGTTGATTGAACGCACACGGGCAGTACCTGACACGGCTGCTTGAACTATAAGCAAAGGAAATTAACATGCGTCACGGACTCGGACTACGTAAACTCAATCGTACATCGTCGCATCGCTTGGCGATGCTACGCAACATGATGAACTCTCTCATCGAGCATGAGGTCATCAAGACCACGCTACCCAAGGCCAAAGAGCTACGCAGCGTGATTGAACCGATGATTACTCTGGCCAAAGAGGCAACGCTGGCCAATCGCCGCTTGGCGTTTGATCGCTTGCGTGATCGCGACAGCGTCACCAAACTTTTCAACGATCTGGGCCCGCGCTTCAAGGCTCGTCCAGGCGGGTACACCCGGATTTTGAAGATGGGTTTCCGCGTGGGTGATAACGCTCCCATGGCTTTGGTGGAACTTGTTGACCGAACCGCTGTCGAAGAAACTTTATCGGCACTTGCGGCAACTGTATAAGTTACAATGCCCCCTTATCGCGCGATGGAGCAGTCTGGTAGCTCGTTGGGCTCATAACCCAAAGGTCGGAGGTTCAAATCCTTCTCGCGCAACCAATAAAAT
>PCUV01000070.1 GCA_002786915.1 Comamonadaceae bacterium CG12_big_fil_rev_8_21_14_0_65_59_15
GCTCAATTGCAACAACACACGGACGAATGCCAACAACAACATTGGCGCTCGCCCCGACTCTGGTTTACCTCGAATTCTGCAAAGAAATGGTGGAACAAAGGGAGGTGTTTTCCTGCATTCGGTGAGAGCCTTTGCAAAATCTGCTGGACGCCCTTTTATTAGTAGGTGCCATGTTGCACTCGACCATCTGGGGGCTTTCCTTTGAAGCGCGTCGGTTTTCTGTTTGAGCAGGCTTTCACGCCCGAGGCGTTGTACCAGGCGTGGGAAGATGCCAGCCGGGGTAAGCGCGGCAAGCGGGCCACGTTGGAGTTTGGCCGCAACCTGGCGGCGAATCTGGACGCCTTGCACACAGCCCTGCATAACGGCAGCTACACGCTGCAGCCCTACAAAGAATTTCAGGTGTACGAGCCCAAAGAGCGCACGATCTTCGCGCCTGCTTTTTGTGATCTGGTGGTGCAGCATGCCATCTACAAGCTGATTTACCCGATTTTCAACCGAACCTTCATCGACCAGAGTTACGCCTGTCGCAAAGGTAAAGGAACACACGCTGCGGCTGACTACGCCCAGCAAGCTCTGCGTTGCAGTGCGCCCGACAGTTACCTTTTGCAGCTCGACATTCGTAAGTTCTTCTACAGCATCGACCGTGCAGTGCTGCGCACCCAGATCGAGCGCCAGATCAAGGACGAGCGCTTTGTCGACCTGATGATGCAGTTTGCCGACTATGGCCCAGCCGTTGGCATCCCGATTGGTAACTTGCTTAGTCAGACCTACGCTCTGATTTACATGAACCCGCTGGATCACTTCATCAAGCGCAATCTGGGCGCCAGGCGCTACTGCCGCTATGTTGATGATTTTGTGATCTTTGGCTGGCCACGAGAGCGCTGTGTGGCGGCACTAGCCAGAATCATTGAATTTTTGCGTGGAACCTTAAAGCTGGAGTTATCGCGCTACAGCCTGCACAAGATCAAGCGTGGTATCAACTTTGTTGGCTACCGCACCTGGCGAAGTACCCGCTTTGTGCGTAAGCACAGCCTCTACACATTCACCCAGTCTGCCAAGCATGGCGCGCTTGAAAGCGTTGTCTCCATCCTTGGACACGCCAAACATACCGCAAGTCTTCACCACCTTTTAACTACCCTGAAAGCTCACCACTATGACCTCTTTAATCACCTTCCGCCGCGTTGTAAACCAACCCAACGTCTACACCCTGAAACTGCCTGACGCGCCCCAAGGCCAGCAAGCAGTGCAAGAGCTGGCAACTTTGCCCGATGGCCGCACCGTTGTTGTGCTGTTTGATGGCTACACGCTACCCGCTGATCAACCCGCAGAGATTACGGACAGTATCGTCAACCCGTTTGTGCCGACAGACGCGGAGCTTGCCCAAATCAAGAATAGCAGCGTGCATGTACAAGCCATATACAACCGCATCGAGCAGATGATCCGCGATAAATACAGCGCCAGCGACGAGGCTAAATTTGCCCGTATCGGCGTGGGCGCGGCATTGGGCGCTTACAACTTTGCGCCCGGCGAGCAAGAAGAACTGCTGGCCTTTGGTGACCATTGTGAAGCCGCCCGCCAGTGGGGCCGTGCCGAGCGCGCAAAACTTGGCTTGTAACCATGATTTACATGATCGCACTCATCGCCACAGCCGTGCTTTTGCGCGAGACAACCACGCTTGATCACTGGATAGCCTTTGACGCTTGGGTGCTGCGGGTGTTGACGCTAGGCAAGTCCAAGCCGGGTGAAACCATCAGCGCGGCAGCGTGGGATATGCACCTGGCAGGCAAGACACGCGGGCACATCCTGGTGGCCGTGATCAACTGGATTTTCAAAATCCGACAAGCAGACCATTGCCGCCGGGCTTGGGAATGGCAACGACACCTTTACGAAAGACAAAAATGACTGATGCAGACATGCCCCAAATGGTTTTTAACGGACTTTTTATCCTGGTTGGGGTGTTCGGTGGGTACTACCTCAACTCCGTCAAAGATGCAATTAAAAATCTACAGACTACCGACCAAATGCTGATCACTAAGTTGCAGGCTATTGAGGTGCTTGTCGCAGGGACGTACGTCAAGCGCGATGAGTTTGACACCATGACTCGTGCGTTGTTTGCCAAACTTGACTCAATCGACGCAAAGATTGACACCAAGTCAGATCGCGCCATGTGCATGGCTGTGCATAGCAGAGAGCACCAATGAGACTCACCCCGCATTTTTCTGTCGAAGAATTTGTCGCCAGCCAAACAGCTGACCGGCGAGACATTGACAACTCACTCACAAGCAACCTGCTAGAAAGCGCCAGAAACACTTGCAATGGGCTTGAGCAAGTGCGCAGCTTGCTGGGTAACTTGCCAATTTTGATCAGCAGCGGATACCGCTCACTTGAGCTTAACCGCGCTGTTGGAGGCAGCAAAAGCAGCCAGCACATGCTTGCCCAAGCGGTTGACTTTACATGCCCTGGCTTCGGCTCTGTTGCCCACGCGATCGAAAAAATCATGCAGAGCGACATCCAATACGACCAACTTATAAGAGAGTTTGCAACCATCCCAGGCCGTGGCTGGGTGCATATCAGTTTTACGCTGTTGCCACCGCGCAAGCAGGTGCTGATTATTGATGCCACAGGTGTCAGGGCGTACGCATGAAAAAAGTCACAAAAGCAGCAGCCGAGCGGTGTGCCAAGCACACTCTGCAAGAGCAGCTAGAAGCACATCGGGCAGAGCTTGAATTGCTGTGCAAGGTGGAGACTGCAATTGCGACCAAGCGCATCAAAGAGCATTACGAAGATTTAATCAAAGGAGCTGAGCATGGACAAGATCAAGGCAAGATTTAAGAGCAAGACTTATTGGCTTGCGATGACCGGCGCAGTGCTGACTGTGCTGGAGGTCAACAGCCAATTTGTCACGCAGTTTGTGGGGGCTGATATGCGCCCGTATCTGATTGCATTTTGGCCTGTGGTGATGCTGTTTGCGCGTGAGATCACTACTACCGCTTTGAGCGACAAATGAACCTCACCCTGATTGCATCCTTGATCAGCGCAGTCGCCGCAGGCTTGGCCGGTTTCGGCCTGGCTTGGCGGCTACAAACAGCAACGATTGACCAAATGGAATTGGAGCAAGCCAATGAACGTATCTCACTACAACGCGCTGCAAGAGCAACTATGGAGCGGCAGCAAAGCGCAGTCGTCACGGCACAAAATGCTGCAGCGGAGCGCCGCCGCGCCCTGGCCATCGTGCGCCGCGATGGCGATGCTGCTCTTGTCGGGCTGCGCGACGCAACCGCCGCCGCCATGCGAGCAGCCAGCGAGTCCCTTGATGCCTGCAACCGTGTCGTCACCACCCACGGAGACATACTCGCTGAGTGCAGCAGCACTCTTCAAAAAGTGGCAGGCGATGCTGACCAATGCATCAGCGACACCAAAACCTTGATTGAGGCCTGGCCTGATTAAACAGTTTATATAGTTGTGCAATTGTTGTGCAGTTTAAAACAGTTGCCTACACAACAAAACTTAACCAAAATTAATGAAACTTGCGCTAAGTTGTTGTTTTAATTGAAAAGTTGTCTTCCGCGCCACCAGACCGGCATCCTGAACCGGGGTTCAGGTGGGCTAGGTCAGAAGCTGTCTTGGGTTCATCTAACGCGAGATGATCACGCCGACAGCACGATGTTCCAGGCCCGGGCTCTATGAGCATTGGTTCAAGGAAATATAAAGCCCGGCGAACACGGCAGACGAGACCATTGTAGGGTGAAAGAACAGTTTGTGCGGTGCCGTCTGACGCAACTATTTGCCTGCGCCAGGGCGCGAATACTGCACAAAGATTTCGTTGGCTTTGACCATGCCCAATTCCATGCGGGCTTTTTCTTCCACCATCTCCAGGCCGTCTGCCAGGTCACGCACCTCGGCTTCAAGTTGGCTGTTGGCCAGGCGCGCCTGTTCGTTCTGCGCCTGTTGCTGAGCCAGATCGCTGCGCAGCTGCGCCACCTTGGGCAAGCTGCCCCGACCCAACCACAATTGCGCGTGCAGCACCACGAGCAAGGTGATCAGCAAGGCCGGAACAGCGCGCTGGCGCATGGCGTTTAGCGCAGGTTGTAAAACGCCGCGCGACCCGGGTAAGTGGCAATGTCGCCCAGGTCTTCTTCAATGCGCAGCAACTGGTTGTATTTGGCCATGCGGTCAGAGCGGCTGAGCGACCCGGTCTTGATCTGCCCGGCGTTCGTGCCCACGGCGATGTCGGCAATCGTGCTGTCTTCGGTTTCACCGCTGCGGTGGCTGATGACGGCGGTGTAACCGGCGCGTTTGGCCATTTCGATGGCGGCAAAGGTTTCGGTCAGCGTACCGATCTGGTTGATCTTGATCAGGATCGAATTGGCAATGCCCTTGTCGATGCCTTCTTTCAGGATACGCGTGTTGGTCACAAACAAGTCGTCACCCACAATCTGCACCGTTTTGCCCAGCCGGTCGGTCAAGATTTTCCAGCCGTCCCAGTCGCCTTCGGCCATGCCGTCTTCGATGCTGATGATGGGGTATTTGTCCACCCAGGTGGCCAGCATGTCGGTCCACTGCTGCGCGTCCAGGCTCAGGCCTTCGCCGGCCAGCACGTATTTGCCGTCTTTGTAAAACTCGCTGGCGGCGCAGTCCAGGCCGATGGCGATGTGCTCACCGGCCACAAAACCCGCCTTGTCGATGGCTTGCAAAATGAGCTGGATGGCGGCTTCGTGGTTTTCCACGCTGGGGGTAAAACCGCCTTCGTCGCCCACCGCCGTGCTCATGCCGCGCTCGTCGATGATTTTTTTCAATGCATGGAAAGTTTCGGCACCGTAGCGCAGTGCCTCGCGAAAGCTGGGTGCACCCAGCGGGATGATCATGAACTCTTGCAAGTCCAGGCTGTTGTTGGCGTGCGCGCCACCGTTGATGACGTTCATCATCGGCACCGGCAATTGCATGCCGCCCATGCCGCCAAAGTAGCGGTACAGCGGCAGGCCCGATTCTTCTGCTGCGGCGCGCGCCACGGCCATCGACACCGCCAAGGTGGCGTTGGCACCCAGGCGGCTCTTGTTGTCGGTGCCGTCCAGGTCGATCAGGGTCTTGTCCAGAAAGGCTTGTTCAGAGGCGTCCAGGCCCAGTACCGCCTCAGAGATTTCGGTGTTGATGTGCTCGACAGCCTTGAGCACGCCTTTGCCACCGTAACGGGTCTTGTCGCCGTCGCGCAGCTCAATGGCTTCGCGGCTGCCGGTAGAGGCACCGCTGGGAACCGCGGCACGGCCCATGGTGCCGGACTCCAGTAGCACGTCGCATTCCACCGTGGGGTTGCCACGGCTGTCGAGAATTTCACGTCCGACGATGTCAACAATTGCACTCATGACTTTCCTTCATAAAAAGTGGGTAACGGGTTCAGGCTGAAAAGTGCTGCTCCAGGAAACCGTGGCGCTTGGTCACGGCGTCGAGTTCTTGCAGCGATTCCAGCAGGATATTCATATGCTTCAGGGGTACGGCGTTGGGTCCGTCACTCAGGGCATGTGCTGGGTCAGGGTGGGTTTCCATAAACAGGCCCGCCACGCCCACGGCCACGGCCGCGCGTGCCAGCACCGGCACCATCTCACGCTGGCCACCACTGCTGGTGCCTTGGCCGCCGGGTAACTGCACGCTGTGCGTGGCGTCAAACACCACCGGCGCGCCGGTTTCGCGCAAGATGGTCAGGCTGCGCATGTCGCTCACCAGGTTGTTATAGCCAAAGCTGGCACCGCGCTCGCAGGCCATGAAGTTGTCTTCGGGCAGGCCCGCCTCACGTGCGGCGGCGCGCGCTTTGTCGATCACGTTTTTCATGTCGTGCGGCGCCAGAAACTGCCCTTTTTTGATGTTCACCGGCTTGCCCGATTGCGCCACGGCACGAATGAAATCGGTCTGACGGCATAAAAAAGCGGGGGTCTGCAGCACATCGACCACGCGGGCAGCGTCCTCAATGTCGGCCTCGGTGTGGACGTCGGTGAGCACCGGCACGCCCAACTCGCGACGCACCTTGGCCAAAATTTCCAGCCCCTTGTCGCGCCCGGGGCCACGGTAGCTGGTGCCGCTGCTGCGGTTGGCTTTGTCAAAACTGCTTTTGAAAATAAACGGGATTCCCAGCGCTGATGCGATGTCTTTGAGCGTGCCGGCGGTGTCCATTTGCAGCTGCTCGGACTCGATGACACAAGGGCCGGCAATCAAGAAAAATGGCCGCTGCAGGCCGATTTCAAAACCACACAGTTTCATCAGGCAAGCGCTTTCTCTGGCGTGGTGCTGGTGTGGCGCTGCAGCGCGGCGCGCACAAAAGCGTTGAACAACGGGTGCCCGGCCCACGGGGTGGATTTGAACTCGGGGTGAAACTGCACCCCAACGAACCACGGGTGCACGGTTTGCGGCAGCTCGACGATTTCGGTCAGGTGTTCGCGCTGCGTTTTGGCAGAAATCACCAGACCGGCCTGGCGCAGCGCATCAAGATAATTCACATTGGCCTCATAGCGGTGGCGGTGGCGCTCAGTCACCACGTTGCCATAAATCTGGTGCGCCAGTGTGCCCGGCACCACGTCGGAACTTTGCGCGCCCAAGCGCATGGTGCCGCCCAGGTCGGAGTCTTCGCTGCGCGTCTTGATACTGCCGTCGGCGTCTTTCCACTCTGTGATGAGCGCGATCACCGGGTGCGGCGTGGCGGGGTCAAACTCGGTGCTGTTGGCGTCTTTCAGGCCAGCCACATGGCGGGCAAATTCGATCGTGGCCACCTGCATCCCCAGGCAGATGCCCAGGTACGGGATTTTTTGCTCGCGCGCAAAGCGGGCGGCGCAGATTTTGCCTTCCACACCGCGCACGCCAAAGCCGCCCGGCACCAGCACCGCGTCAAAGCGCGCCAACTGCGCCACGTTGTCGGGGCTGATGGTTTCGGAGTCGATGTAGTCAATCTTGACGCGCACATGGTTCTTCATGCCAGCGTGGCGCAAGGCTTCGTTGAGCGACTTGTAGCTGTCACTCAGGTCCACATACTTGCCGACCATGACGATGTTCACCGCGCCTTGGGGGTGAGCGGTTTCATACACCAGGTCGTCCCAGCGCTTGAGGTTGGCTGGGGGCGTGTTCAGGCGCAGCTTGTCGCAGATCAGGCCATCCAGGCCTTGTTCGTGCAAGACACGCGGCACCTTGTAGATGGTGTCCACGTCGGGCATGGAGATCACGCCCCATTGCGCCACGTTGGTAAAGAGCGAAATTTTTTCGCGCTCGTCGTCCGGAATCATGCGGTCGGCGCGGCACAGCAGCGCGTCGGGTTGAATACCGATTTCGCGCAGTTTTTGCACCGTGTGCTGCGTGGGTTTGGTCTTGAGTTCACCCGCTGCCGCAATCCACGGCACATAGGTCAGGTGCACAAAGGCCGCCTGGTTGGGCCCCAGGCGCAGGCTGAGCTGGCGCACGGCTTCCAGAAACGGCAGCGATTCGATGTCGCCCACGGTTCCGCCAATTTCGACAATGGCCACGTCCACCGCCTGCGGCGTGTCAAACCCGGCGCCACGTTTGATGAAGTCCTGGATTTCGTTGGTCACGTGTGGGATCACCTGCACTGTCTTGCCCAGGTAGTCGCCATGACGTTCTTTTTCGAGCACGCTTTTGTAAATCTGGCCGGTGGTGAAGTTGTTGGTCTTTTTCATGCGCGTTTCAATGAAACGCTCGTAGTGGCCCAGATCCAGGTCGGTTTCGGCACCGTCGTCGGTGACAAAAACTTCGCCATGCTGGAACGGCGACATGGTGCCGGGGTCCACATTCAGGTAGGGGTCGAGTTTGATCAGGGTGACTTTGAGCCCGCGCGACTCAAGAATGGCAGCCAGCGAAGCCGACGCGATCCCCTTGCCCAGGGAAGAAACGACACCGCCGGTGACGAAGACAAATTTGGTCATGTCAAACAGAGCCCATGGCTCAGGTGAGCTGGTAAAAAAGGATTATAGGGGCCGGGTTTGGACGGTTTTTGCGCTCTGTTACATTGCGGCGCATGAAAGACCTTGCTGGAAAACATCTGGTGCTGGTGCTGACCGGCGGTGTGGCTTGTTACAAGGCGGCTGAGCTGTGTCGGCTGCTGGTCAAAGCGGGTGCCACGGTACAGGTGGTGATGAGCGACGCGGCCGCGCAGTTCATCACGCCGGTGACGATGCAGGCGCTTAGCCAGCACCCGGTGCGACTGTCGCAGTGGGATGCCGACGAGCCTAACGCCATGGGGCACATCAACTTGACGCGTGCGGCCGATGCGGTGTTGGTGGCACCGTGCAGTGCGGACTTTATGGCCAAACTGGCGCAGGGCCGCGCCGATGACTTGCCCAGCCTGCTGTGCCTGGCACGCCCGGCGCAGCGCGTGCCGTTGCTTTTGGCTCCCGCGATGAATCGCGAGATGTGGGTGCATCCGGCCACACAACGCAACCTGGCGCAAGCGGTGGCCGACGGGGCAACCGTGTTGGGTGTGGGCTGTGGCGAGCAGGCGTGCGGCGAAAGTGGCGACGGCCGCATGCTGGAGCCGCAACAGATTCTGGCCGCCGTGGTGGCCTCTTTTCAGCCTAAGCTGCTGCAGGGGCAGCATGTGCTGGTCAGCGCTGGCCCCACTTACGAGGCGATCGACCCGGTGCGCGGCATCACCAACCTGTCGAGCGGCAAGATGGGCTTTGCCATTGCCCGTGCTGCGCGCGAGGCGGGTGCTACGGTCACGCTGGTGGCCGGGCCGGTGCATCTGGCTACCCCGGCAGGTGTGCAACGGGTGGATGTGGTTTCAGCACAAAATATGCTTCTAGCCGTTATGGAACAAGGGCAGAAAGCTACTGTTTTTGTATCGACCGCCGCGGTGGCAGACTGGCGACCGGCGCAAGCGACCGACCAGAAGATCAAGAAAGACGGCTCGGGTCAGGTGCCACAGTTGAGTTTTGTGGAAAACCCGGACATTCTGGCCACGTTGGCGCAGTCGCCGCGGGCGCAAAGCGGCGAGCTGTTTTGCGTGGGCTTTGCCGCCGAAAGCCACGACCTGCTGGCCAATGCGCAGGCCAAACGTCTGCGCAAAGGCGTGCCGCTGCTGGTGGGCAATATTGGCCCGGCCACGTTCGGGCAGGATGACAACGCCTTGCTGCTGGTCGATGCGCAGGGCGCGCGTGAATTACCGCGCAGCGACAAGCTCTCACTTGCTCGCGAGTTGATAGCTGATATCGCAAGCAGAATAAGTGCCAAAGGCTAAAAATGCTCTCAGTTGACATCAAGATGCTGGACCCACGCCTGGCCGACCAGCTGCCGGCTTACGCTACGCCGGGCAGTGCCGGGCTGGATTTGCGCGCCTGCCTGACCGAGCCACTGACGTTGCAAGCCAATGCCTGGCAACTGATTCCTACCGGAATCGCCATGTATCTGAAAGACCCGGCTTACGCCGCGCTGATCTTGCCGCGCTCCGGCCTGGGGCACAAGCACGGCATCGTGCTGGGCAATCTGGTGGGGCTGATCGACAGCGACTACCAGGGGCAATTGATGGTGAGCGCCTGGAACCGCAGTGACACGGCGTTCACCATCGAACCGATGGAGCGCATTGCGCAATTAGTGATCGTGCCGGTGCTACAGGCCAGGTTCAATGTGGTGAATGAGTTTGCCGCCAGTGTGCGCGGTGAGGGTGGCTACGGCTCCACCGGGAAAACCTGAGCTCCAATGTGCCCGCAATCTGCCCGTATCAGCGTTGTATCGGGTTTATTCGTGTGGGCAGAGTAGCCATTCGTAGGCGGGTTGTGCCAGTACAGGGGAGCCGGTCGCTGCGGCGGCCATGTCTCGGTCTTGCACCAGCAGGCGACGAGTGGCTTCGGGGTAAAGCTGGGCGGCGTCTTCAAACGCACGCAGCTCGCGCTCGCGCGTGCCCGGAGTTGACATGTCGGCGCAAACCTGGATTAGCTCAGCGCTGCCTTCTGGATAACGCGCCAAAAAATCTACCTCCAACGCGTGCGGTGTCTTGACGTAGCTTACCTCGGCGCCACGACGCTGTAGCTCGTTGAAGACCACGGTTTCAAGCGCATGGCCCAGGTTGCTGCGGCCACTGGCGTCAAAAGCGCGGATCAGGCCCGGGTCAGCCGGGTACAGTTTGCGCGGGTTGGAGTTGCGTTGCCGTTCGGATTCGGTCGCCAGTGGGGCGGCGCTGAGCAAAAAAGCATCGAGCAAATGCCCCAGTAACGTGTGCACGGCGTCTTTGGCCACGCCCAGCCCTTGCGCCTTCAGGTCCAGGTGCAGTCGGTGTGCACTGAAGCTGCCCGCCGGATTGCGCAGACATTGCCGAACCAACCAGCGCAGCGCTGCCACCTGTGACACGGCATAACGCTCCACCACGTCGCGAAAAAGTACCGTGTCCACATAGCCTTGCAGCAATTCGATGCGCGCGGCCATCGTCAGACCCTGGGCTTCTGGAAACCCCCCTTCGGTCAGGTATTCACGAAAACGCTTTTCAATCAGTGAGCGTTCGCCTGCCAGCCAACGGCTCGGTGGTAATTCTGGTTCTTCGTGATGATGGCGCAAAAATTCTCGAAAACTGAAGGGGCGAATCACCGTAGCCATGCCGCGCCCGCGCAGCGAGGTGTGCACTTCTCGGGAGAGCATGCGCGCTGAAGACCCCGACACCACCATTTCGACCTGCTCGGTGTCCATGACACGGCGCACAAAGCGCTCCCAGTCTGGTACCAGTTGAATTTCATCCAGAAACCAGGCCACGCGTTCTCGTCCACGCAAGTTTGGGTAGCGCCGGTAATATTCTTCCAGCAAAAAACCGAGTTGCTCTACGCCAATACCTGCCAAGCGATCGTCGTCAAAGCTCAGATAGAAAGCCCGCTCGGGTGGCAGTGAGGCACGTTGCTGCTGTAGCAACTGTTGCAAAAAACTGGTCTTGCCTGTGCGGCGCATGCCGATGACCGCGTGCGTTTTGCCTGGGACTGTAGGCAGACAAGCGTCGCGGCGGGTCAATGGTTTTGGCTGCTGTACTGCCAGCGCGGCGTTGAGCTTTTCCAGCAAGACAGGGTGCAGGCTCACGAGGTGCTCATTTCAAAAAGTGTCTTTATAAAAAAGATGCATTGAATTGTATGCATCTTTTTAAAAGGGCTACATTTTTGATTGCGCCGTGCGAGTGATCGCCCGCCAAGTGCCTTAATGCAAGCTGTCGCTGCCCGGAGCAAAGCTGTGGGTGGGCGCCACCTTGAAGAACCCGGTTCCTGCCGTTCTACGGCTGATCTCTTCTTTGGTGGCTTCGCGCACCGCGCGTACGGTGATCGTCAGGCGCAGCGCGATGCCCGCCAGAGGGTGATTGCCGTCCAGCACCACGTGCTCGGGGTAAATGTCGGTCACGGTGTAGAAGGCGTCTTTGGGGGTGTCCGGGCTGACACCGGCAGGCAAGGCGGCGCCGTCAAACGTCATGCCTTCTTCCAGGATGTCGGGGAAAGCCGATCGCGGTTCCAAAAACACCAGCTGCTCGTTGTACTCGCCAAAGCCCTGTTCGGGCTCAATGTGCAGGTTGACCGTGTTGCCCGCGCTACAGTTCACCAACGCGTTTTCGATCACCTCAAAAAGATCGTCGCCACCAATCAAAAATTCGATCGGATCGTCGAGTACGTCGAGTTCTTCTCCCAGGGTATCGCTGAGCGTCCAGCTTAATGCCGCTACGCAGGGTTTGGTAATTTTCATGGGTGAATTGTCGCAGCACAGGCGGTGGCGCGATTACAGTCAGATCTAAATTTCAGGAGTTTTGGATGGACATCACGCAAGCGCTGCCTCTGCTGGGCGGCATCAGCCCGCAGGTTTTCATGCAACGGTATTGGCAAAAAAAGCCGTTGCTGGTGCGCCAGGCGGTACCTGGTTTCAAGCCGTTGCTCAGCCGTGCCGAGTTGTTTGTACTGGCCGCCCATGAAGATGCGCAAACGCGCATGGTGATCCAGACGCCGGGCAAAAAGGCGGGTTGGGCATTGAAGTACGGGCCGTTTGAGCGGCGCGCCTTGCCACCGCTCAAGCAGCCGGGGTGGACGATTCTGGTGCAGGGCGTGGACCTGCATCATGACGGTGCGCACCAGCTGATGAACCAGTTCCGGTTTGTGCCCGACGCGC
>PCUV01000052.1 GCA_002786915.1 Comamonadaceae bacterium CG12_big_fil_rev_8_21_14_0_65_59_15
CAAAAACTAGTACGCTCTAACGTATTGATTCTTAAGGGTATTTTTAGGTGGTTGTTAAAGTCCGGTTAACTGGGCACGCCGCCATAAGTCACGCAGCAGCGCCAACTGCAGCAGCAGCCACAGCCAAGGGTCCAGCAACGCATCCCACAGATTGCCGCTGGGCAGGCGGGTGAACACAAACAAGACCAACACCAGCGCCAACAGCACGCCAAAGCGTTGCAGCGCGGCGCTACGCTGTCCCAACCACATCAAACTAAATAGCATTCCAAGCACAGTCAACAAGGCCAGGGGGGCAAAACCCCATGCGTACACCGACGGCAGCCACCACGCCAGCGTGTCGCCCAACAGCAGCCACCCCAGCAGCGTGCCACAGGCCACGAGCCCCAGGCCAGCGCCAGCGCGCACCGCACCGTCAGGCCACCGCGCCATCGGCGTAGGTGTAGATGCAACAGGCGCAGGCACAAACTCAAGCATCGGCGCAGCCAAGCCGGTGGCAGCGGCCGACCACAAAAAGCGCGCGCACAACAAAGCGGTGACCAAGCTGGGGCTCTGAAACGCCAGCGCCAACCAATACGCGGGCGACGCCGGGCCAGGCCACAGTGCCGACAACATGACGGCGGCCACAGCCACCACCAACACCAAAGCAGCCCAACGCCCCCGCCCCCAGCGTTTGAATCCCAGCACTTGGGCAAACCACACCGCCCCTGCGCCCAGCACCAGCGCCCAGGCCAGCCGCCAGCCCCAGTGCATCACAGCCAGGGCGGGCAGCAGGGGCGGCGCATCCAGCAGGTAGTGCCAAACGGTTGTCACACCAATCATCCTGGATTCCTCAGTTGACCGCTTGATTTCTTCGATAACTCCTGATGAACATTGACGATTTCAGCTTCGACACTGTTCACCTTTTGGGTGACAGCGCTACGCACCCGATTGAGCCACTGGCAACGCGCCCGGGGTCGTTGCTCCGCCTCGCGGTCATTAGTCCGCAGCGTTGTCGCGCCTACCCGGACACGCCGCCAGCAGCCCACTCGGGCGCGTCCAACTGAGGAATCCTGGATCATCAGCGCATCCATCAACGCGCCCCAGGCACAGACAACGCCGTCGGCAAAACGTTCATCCTTGCCGCCATCAGTGCGCGCCCGACACAGCAAAACGCTGCCACGCAATACGGGTGCGCTGATCGGTGTAGCTGACCCACAGGCTGTCGTCGGCCCAAGCCAGCGCCGGGTAGGAATACTCTTGCCCGCCCTGTCCCTGCGCCAGCCGCTGCGCCAGCGACCAATGCACGCCGTCGCCAGAAGCACTCAAGTCCAGCACCTGGCGCGACGCCGGTGCGCTGTTGTGCGCCAGCCAAAATTGCCCCGGTGCGCTGGTCAACGCGGCCACCGACGCGTCGGGGTTGGTCAGGGCCAGGTCGGGCAGGTCTTGCCAGTGCGCGCCGCCGTCTTGCGTTTGCACGGCTGCCACATGGCCTTGCGCGCCATTGTCTCGCAGCAGCGCCAGCCAATGCTGCGCGCCCAGCGGCAACAGCGTGGGCTGTAGCAGGTGGGTGCGCGCCGACATGCGCACTTGCCCCAGCAGTGCGCCCTGCGCGTCAAAGCGCAACGCCACCGGGTATTTGTAACCCAGCTCAAAATACGCTGGCAGCACCATGCCGCCGTCTGCCAAGGCCAACGGTGCGGTGCGCACCAGCAGGCTGGTGTTAAACAACCAAGACAACGGCAGCACCCGAACTACCTTAAATTGCATAGCTGCCAGCGCTTGATTATTCATGTCTAAAGGCCCGTTTTGTGTGCGTAACTGCACAATGCGACTGGCCGCCCAGCCACCCAGGCCGGTGGCCACCACAAACAGGTGCACGCGCCCTTGCGCGTCGCGCCACGCCACCGGGTTGCCAATACGGCGCACCGCAAAACCCAGTTGCTGGCCCAGCGCCTGGCGCGTGGCCACCCAGTGCGCGGCGCTCCACTGGCCGCTGGCGCGCTCAAACCCGGCCATGGCAATGCCCACGTCGGGCGCGCTTTCTTTGCTGCCGGCAAACCAGAACGCCAGCAGCGCGTGCGCGTCACCCGCAGGCAACGCGACCAGGCTACTGGCGTGCGCAGCAGGCGTGTTGGCGGGCATGGGTATCGTGCCACCTCCAAGCGGCTGCAACACCCCGTT
Source organism: Comamonadaceae bacterium CG12_big_fil_rev_8_21_14_0_65_59_15 (assembly GCA_002786915.1). GTDB lineage: Bacteria > Pseudomonadota > Gammaproteobacteria > Burkholderiales > Burkholderiaceae_C > Rhodoferax. The sequence goes on from PCUV01000052.1 coordinate 2,161, forward strand.
ATCGTGAAACACCGGCGCAGCACAGCCAGCCCCCACCCCTGCCCTCCCCCAGCGGGGGAGGGTGTGGGGAAGAGATGCATGCCTGCCACAGTCAGCCTGGCTGTTGCTGCCTTCCGCCTTTAGGGGCAGGCTGGGATGGGGGTTTGCATGCTGCGCTGGTGCGGGCGAGGGCGGGCGCAGCCAAGCGTCCACACCCGGCAGCAACAAACCCAGCAACACCGCCAGCCAGGTTGCTGCGCCTTTCTGCCTTCGGGAAAAGGCTGGGATGGGGGCTTGTATGCTGCGCCGTTTCATGCTGCGTGTTGGCAGATGTGCCATCAAAGTCAGCCCGCGCGCCGCTGGCGTCCCAGCGGCTGATGCTGCCAGTTGGCAGCGTCGATGCGCCAGCGCGTGGAACCGTGCTTGTCAAACTGCTCCACCTGCACCTGCTGTGCATCGAGTGTCAGCAGCGTCCAGTTACGGCGGCGGTCAAACTCAAACGGCAAGCCCAGGTAGTTGACGCAGGCACCCGAGGACACAATCTGGTAGCACGGCGGCAGGCCATCGGGCGCGGGCGCGTCAAACGCGTTTTTATGAATATCACCGCCCAAATACAGCAGCCGGGGCACGCCTTGGATAAGCTCGCGAAAGTGAGCAAACTCTGCCGTGTAACGCGACCAGTTTTCTGCGCTGTGCGTCAATGTGAGGCCGCCACAGACCAGCGTGTAGCGGCGGTTATGCTGCAACTGCGCTTGCAAAAACGCCATTTGCTGCGCGCCCATCAGCGCGGGCTGGGGTACGTTCAGCGGCGTGGCGTGGTAGCGGTTGTCCAAAAAAATCACGCGCGCCAGCGGCGTGTCGATGGCACCGTACACCTCGGGCGGCTGCACCGCGCAGGCCATGAACTCGTGAAACAGCGCGCGCGCCAGGTCGCGGTTTTCTGCCATGTGCACGTCTGGCGACAAGGTGGTGTCAGCGCCGTAAGCGTTGTTCCAGGCAAAGTCGTGGTCGTCCCACACGCCATAGAAACCGTTCTTGGCACGCATGTGCGCCAGCAGCGCGGCAAAGTTGGGCTCGGCCCACTGGCGCTCGTATTTGGCGCGCATCACGCTGGCAAACTGCGCAGGTGAATAGCGCTTGGGCTTGCCTTGGTACTCAGGCGCAAACGGCCACAGACCAAAATCCATGTAAATCTGGTCGCCCAGCAAAAACAGGTAGTCGGGGTCAGCGGCCAGAATGTCGCGCCACACGGTTTGCGGCTGGCCGGGCTTGAAGCGCGCGCACGAGGTAAAGGCGATTCTGGTTGCAGGCATAGGGCCGCATGATAGCGACCGCAAGAATGGTCAATTAGTGCAGGTACTGCCGCTGGCCGTCCAGGTTTTGCTCACAGTGCATGAGCCACGGCTCGGCCAAGTAGCGGATCTGCGCGTCGTTGTTCAAGATGCGCTGCATGATGCGGGTTTTTTCCACGCGTTGCTCGGGCGCCAATTGTTCACTGTCGGCACATGCGCGCAATTGTTCTATGAGCACCGCGCATGCGCCCTCAAAGCGCATCACCTGGTCCCAGTCTTCGGCCTTGGCCGCGTCAAGCATACGGGCGCTACTGTCTTCAATGGCCTTGTAATAGTCAATCAGTTGTTGGGACATGGGGGGCTCCAAAAACGCAATTCCTTGATGCCGCAAGCCATTAATGGCGCGCGCCCACCTGCTCGCCAATCTGCTTCCAGCCCTGGGCGATGGGTTCGATCACACGAACCACATCGTTCAGCGCGGCCTGGTCGTTATGCAGATTGGCCTGCGACAGCCGCAACACACAATAGCCATACAAACCATTTAAATTGGCGGCAATGTCGCCACCCTGCTTCAGGTTGAGCGCGGGCTTGAGGCCTTCGTCAAGAATGCGTACCGCTTTGGAAATATGTTCACCTTTGGCTGCAATCTTGCCTTGCTGCATGGCGCCGCGCGCAGTGTTGACCTCTTGCAACAAACGATCTAGCAAGAGTTCAACCAATTTGTGCGGATCCGCCTGGCTGACGGCGGTTTCGGCACTGACACGCTGGTAAGCGGCGGCGGAGCGTTGTTGAACAGAGGTAAACATGGTGTCTCCAGGTAGGTTGCTTACCTTCTTTATCGGCACTTGTGGGCTCAAATCAAGCTCCTTTTGGACGGGTTAAAAGCCGAATTACGCCGTGTTTTTATTCCACAGCGTGACCTGCTGCGTCACGTAGGCATTCAGTGCATTCAAACGCCCCATTTGTGCGTCCAGCGCGCTGTAGCGGGCGCGCAGACGGGTCTCAAAGGCTGCTGCATAGTCATTGATTTTTGTTTGTGCCGCAGCGTTACGGCTCAAGTCGCTCTTGAGCGCCGCCGCCTTGCTGACCAATGAACCACCGCTGGCCGCCACGCCTTCACCCAGTGTCTTGAATTTAAGGGCAAAGCCGTTTGTCAACACATTGCTGCTGTCGGTGGTAAACAGTTTCTGCAATTCGGTGCCATTGTTGGCCGCCACGCTGAGTTTGCTGACATTAAGGTTGAGCGAACCGTCCAGTTGCAGCTCGATGCCCACGTCTGACAAACGCTGGTATGCCCCGCCGGTGCTCATCGACGTGGCCATGCTGCGCAGCACCCGTTGCAAGCCCACCACCGATGAATCGCCCTGAAACAGCCCCGCCTGCTTGGTAGCAGCGTCATACTTGGTCAGGTCGGCCAGATTTTTGTTGAGTGTGTTGTAGGCAGTGACAAAGTCGTTCACGTTTTTAACAGCCGGTGTCACGTCTTCACTGATGGTCATGGTCAGGGGTGACTTGACCTCACCCACCGTGCCATACCCCGTGGTGGTGGTGGCCAGCAAACTGATGGTGACACCGGGCACATTGTCGGTCAACGTGTTGCTGCTGGAGGTTACCGCCAGGCCATTGATGCGCGCGGCGGCGTCTTGCGCCAACTGCTGCGGCAAGCCCGCCGCCGCCATGCCCACACCGGCCTTGTTTTGCGGGTCAAACACAAAGCCTTGCAAGGCTGCATCATCCGACTGCACCCGAAAGCCCGACGCTGCTCCGGTAGCTTTGGACTGTAGCAGCAGGCGTTCATTTGTGCCGTCGTTAAACACCGTAGCCACCACGCCGGCGTCCGCGCTGTTGATGCTGGCCGCAATGGTGGCGATGGTGTCCGTGGCCCCTACCGTGATGGTGGCGGCGCTGGCCGAACCTGCGGTAAACGTGGTGCCTGCGCTGTCCCAACTGCCCAGTTGCAGCGTGAGCGTGCCTGCGCCGGGTAAGGCGCCTGGCGCCAGCGTGGCTGAAGAAATGGACTGCTTGGTAGCGAGTTGGTCCACGTCCAGGCTGAAGCTGGTGGCGTTGGCGCTGCCGGTGGCGGTGATGGTGGCCGCGCTGGTGTTGGACGAACTGGCGTTGCGCGCCGCCCAGGCGGTAGGGGTGGCAATTCGCTTGGCTACATCGGTCAGCGCAGCAAACTGCGACTGGATTTCTGCAAAAGCCGAAATTTGCGACTGCACATTGGTGGCTTTGAGCTCCAGCGTTTTCAGCGGCTGCTTTTCAAGCGCCACCAACTGCGACACGATGTTGTTGACATCGAGCCCGCTGCCAATACCAACCGATGAAATGGTCGCCATGATGGCCTCCTTGCATGTAAGCGTCCTACAGGATTATCGTCAGTGGGCGCGCTGCGTGGTCGCCACATAAGACCGGCCAAACAGGCACTTTTAGCTGCGCCAGCACCTCGGAATAACCCGATTCACCCTGTTTATCGGCATTTGACCGGAAAAGTTAACATGAAAAACACCGAGCTGCACCACCATGGCGCTACTGTGGCGTGTGGATCAGATCCTGCCAAATGGACTTGTCGGCTTTGGTTTGGGAGGAGTTCCCTGATACTGCCCCACATCAAACGACTGTCGCTGGCGCAGCAATTCGTCACCGTCCAGTCGCTCTGCCAGGTTTTGCAGGTCGTTTCTGGACACCCCCATGTTTGCAAAATGCGCGCGCCAGGTGTTGACCACGTCGATAACCTGGGCAACTTGTGCGGCTGCTTGCGCCGGTGTCAGCCCAAACGCATCGCACTGCGACATGGCGTTGGCCAGCGTGGACTCTGCCCCGTTCGCACCACAAATGAACTCTTGGTAACCCTGACCGGAGTTGGTGGGCAGCACGTCATACGCCGGCGCCAACCTGAGCCGACCATTGGCACGCGGGGCTACCACCAGCAGTGAGTGGTTTTTTTCATGGTCGTCTGTGTTATCCATCAGAATGTTGAACACCATGCGGCGAAAAAGCTCCTGGGCATCGGCCAGATGCGCGTCGCCCTGGGTGACCCCAATTCGGCGCAGGACGCGTGCCAGCTGGGGGTAGCCCATTTCTGGCTCGGTGCCGGCAGGCGTGGCCGCGCGAATAGCGGTGCTCGCTGAAATGCTGTGTATCCGCTGGCCGTTCACGCGATCAAACCGCTTGATTGCCACGGCATTGGCCGCAGCCAGATGAATGACCTGGGTCTGTGCAACACAGATGCCGGCGCGGGCAGCCAGCGTCAGTGTGGCGTGTTCGATCAGTGGCGCGTCAACGTACTCATTGTTGAAAAACTTGACAACCCACTGCTGGCCGTCGATTTCTATCAGCGCCTTGGGCTTTGCGCCACCCAAGGGGCTGCCGCCCCCTTCAATCAATTTGGCTTCAAGAGCCGTGAGAGACTGGTCGGCTTCGATTTTGGCCACCACCTCGCTGAGCTGTTGGACTTGCGCCAGGTGTGGTAGCGGACCGCCTTGGCGCGGGAGATAGGTGGCAAGAGAAGTTGAGACCCCCAAGGCACCAAAACGATCGTCACCCGCGTAATAAAGCAGCTCCATCAACGAGATGCGATTGGGTTTGTCCACGAACCGGATGACCTTTTCACCCCAACGGTCCGGGCGCGCATCATCCACGGCACCCACTGCGCGGGGTGCGTTGGCGCTCAGCCGCCCAGGCGGGTAAAAGTCTGTGTCCACCAGCGGCAAGTCTTCGCTCAGGGCGAACCCATGGGCCAGCCAGTCGCTGCCGTAATGCAGCGACACACCCTTGCCTGCGGCCACCAGCTTCAGGGCACCCACATAGCACGGCGTCGGGTCGCCCAGGTACCAAAGGTACAGGTCATCCAGTCGCATGTCAGCCCTGGGGGTTGCTGATGGGCGCAGCTGCACGCAGGCGCGCTTCTGCAGAGGCCTGCGCACGGGCCAGGCCCAGCGCCACCGCTTCGCGCACGCTCATATCCAGCGCACCCTGGTCATGTTCGGGGGCCGCCAGGTGCGCCAGCGCGCCGTCCCGGTTGATGAGCCACAAAGCACTGGCAATGATGCCAATGCTGACTGTGGGGTCACCGGCCTCCAACCGCTGCAACGTGGAAAGGGTAACGCCCAAACGCTTGGCCCAGGTACGCAGCGACTCCTTGCGGCGCAAGCGGGCTACCGCCAGATCGGCACCCAGTTTTTGTAGCGCACCCAGGGTGGCAGGCGGCAGTTGACGGATGGCCTTGGCAGTTTTTGGCATACCGTTATTATGGTACAAAAATAGGTATTTTGCACCTATTTATCAGTACATTCCTGGTGGCTATGACGCCAGGTCACCGTTTCTGGATTCCCGACTGCGCGGGAAAGACGGGAATTTACGCAGGAATGACGGAAATGTGCGCGGTAGGCATGGATTTAAGTTTGGTGTTCATAGTGGTCTATTTCATTGGGGTGAGGGGCCAGGTTGGCAACGACCGACTCAAAGCGGTTCTGAATGACGCTCACAGTGCAGCGCAGGCTGCCTACAAAAACGATACCCAACCGCAACAGGCCGCACCATGCCCCACACGCTAGAAAAATCACGCCCAACCACGGTGACACTGAAACTTGATCCGTCGCACCGTGAACGCCTGAAATCACTGACAGTGGTCAAGCAGCGCACCGCTCATTACCTCATGAAAGAAGCCATTGAGCGCTACCTGACAACGCAAGAGGCGCAACAATCCGTGCTGCAAAGTCAGGATGATTCCGTTGCCCACTTTGAGACCACCGGGCTGCATGTCACGCATAAAGCTTTCAGCTACAGCCCGGATGATCTCCAGCGGGATAAAGCGCCCGTGTGTTTTGAAAGATTCACTCATGTTTTGACATAGGGCACCACCAACTGCGCCGTCGTCAGCATGGGAAAGTGCTTGCCGTTGAGCGTCAACAACAACCGGCCGGTAGCCAGCGCAGTAGCCGCTATCAACGCATCATTCAAACCCGAGCCATGCGTTTTTCCCCAATCACGTCGCAGCAAGCCGCCCTGGGCAGCGATGGCTGGGGTCAGGTCAATCAGGTCGAAAGTGGAAAGTAGCACATCCAGCGCCTTACGTTCATGGCTTTCACGCACACCCACGTGCAACTCGGCAACCGACACCGCGCTGACTGCACAGTCAACTGGCAGGTTCTCAAACAACCCCCGCGCACTTGGGTGACCTCGCAAATAGTCAATCACCACATCGGTATCGAGCAAACACGCCTGATGTGTGCTTTTTACCATGGCGGTCTCAACGGAATGGGTCATGGCAAACCAGTGGCTGCTCAAAAGCTGCGTTCTTCAGCACGCAGTGCATCCAAGTCAGGCGCGGCATCATTGGCGGACCAGGCCGCAAATACGCGGCTGCGCAAACTTTGCTTGTCCACAACGGCTTGCCGCGCAAGATATTCGTCCAAGGCCTCACGAATCAAGGCACTTTGAGACGTTTTACGGTCACGCGCAAACATGGCAAGTTGGCCCAAATGTGATTCAGAAAGGTAGATTTGCGAGCGCTGCATGATGGACGTCCAAACTGTGGTGTATGTGTGCGATGTATAGATTATTTGAGCTTACCGCAACGCTGTCTAGCCAACCCATGCGCACAAAGGAAACCACCCAAAAAAGACTGTCATGCCGGACTGAATCCGGCATCCTGCGGTTTGGCAGCTTACCGCAGCAGGGCCAGTACGCCTTGGGGCAAGGGGTTGACCTGCGCCACTGGTGCCGCAACGGCTTGCTGCAAGATTTGCGCGCGGCTCAGAAGATTTGCGCGCGGCTCAGGTTGGTAGTTTCTGCCGCAATAGCCGCTTTCACCTGGCCACATCACTTTCAAGTAACAGCCGAACATAACGTGTGTACGGAATACCCTTGGCCTGCGCTTTTTGCTTCAAGGCATCCAGCAAGTTTTGGGGCAGACGCATATTCAACGCTGCTGCTTTCGGCTCAAACTCAAACCGCGTGGACTTGAATCCCGACAGGTCATAAGTGGAAAGGTCCGCAGTGTCAACAAACTTGTCGGCATCTACGTCGCTACCCAGGGTTGGCATGGGTTTAAGTTTGGTGTTCATAGTGGTCGATCTCCTTTTGATGCATATGGCGGGCACTGATGGGCCGAATCAGAGTCCTGCGGTCAAGCTTGCGCAGCATGAAAACCAGAAAAACAAAACGGCCCGCCGTCGTTTTGCCGATGGCTCGCATGCGCGGCTCATTGGGGTGCGGATCCACCATAACGGCAGGCTGACCTGACAACACCTGTTCAATTTCTTCACGGGTAACACCGTGCTTGCCACACTTGGGCCAATTTCCGTCGTCCCATTCAAAGCCTGCGATTTTCATGGTTTGATGATACGCTTTTGTCTATACATTTGCATTGCATGGTGTCACATCCGCTTTTTGCCTGGGCGCCTGGATTGCCGCATCCCTTAACTGGCGCATGAGGACCATGGACTCACCACGCGACATCACACAATTCAATACTATTTTCATAGCTCTTTTCGCTTGTTCCGCAAGGGCTAGAAGCCAATTTTGCATATGGAAAAGGCGATGCCGTTGGAGCAGGGTCAGTGAAGGGGTCAGGTCTTGTAGTCAAACATTAAAACCAAATCTGCATCCCGACAGTGGGTAGCCTCATGGCGGCCATGCCATGTGTGAATACAAGACCTGACCCCATATTGTGACCCCATATTGCCATATTGCTGATCAAGTTTTCACCCGCTTGCAGGCCGCCTCCTGGATTGTAAAATTCCCCAAATTAAGTTTTAAGGCTTGTATGTCGCACCAATTTGATGTGGTTGTTGAAAGAGATAGTGCCGGGTACTATGTGGCCTCGGTGCCAGCCTTGCCAGGTTGCCATACGCAGGCCAAATCGCTCGACCATCTCATGCAGCGCATCCGCGAAGCCATTGAGCTCTGTCTTGAAGTTCAGGGCGATATTCAGGTGCCACTCGATTTTGTTGGGGTGCAACGCATTTCAGTTGTGGCATGACCACTGTTCCAAGTCTGACTGGCAAGAAGCTGTTGTCTGCCTTGAAAAGAGCTGGGTTTGAAGTGCCCCGCGTCAAGGGCAGCCACCATTTTGCACAACACCCTGACGGTCGGTCAACGGTTGTACCCGTCCATGCTGGCGAAACGCTCGCGGTGCGCGGTGCGCGGTGAAGGGGTCAGGTCTTGTAATCAAACATTAAAACCAAATTTGCATCCCGCCAGTGGGTAGCCACATGGCGGCCATGCCATGTGTGAATACAAGACCTGACCCCATAATGTAATGTAAAAAAGGCGACACCGTTGGAGCAGCATCGCCTCTTGGGTGGCGAACTTTGGTGCAAGGTCGGTCATGCATGCGCTGTTTCGACCACCGCCTCCCAGCCCCGGCAGGCCAGCCAGACCGTTTTGGGAATGGGCTTGACGCCCGACAGGTAGTAGTTGAGCATCCTACGCGAAACGCCTATGGCTTGGGCAGCACTCTCTTGCGTCAGGCCGTGCTTGTCCATCCAGTTCAATATGCGCTCTGACCCGATACCGCCAGCCTGCTCAACGGCCATGTTACGCAGATTATCTGCAGCCAACTCCAACTCATCTTCAACCCAGATCACATAACCACCGCGGGCATCAATACGGGCCTGAGCGAACAATTTTGGGTCAAGCAACGCGGTTAACGACGGGTGCGACCGGATCGCAATGGACAGGTCAACCGCCAGGGTAAGTCCGTCAGCAAAGGTCAAGGTCAAAATTGTGGGTGAGCGCACAGTCAGCGCGGAAATGGTGTGATGTGGGTCGTGAATCATGGGTTGCACTCCTTGAAAACTTCAGTTGCATGGTCGCGATGCGCCTCAATCCAGCTCAGCGCGTCAACAATGTCTGATGACCGCAAAGTGCGGCTTGTGACGACCAGCGTTGCCAGATCAACCATCGCATCACGGCGATCGCTTAGCACCACATGAACATGAGGCGGCCGATGGTCTGGCACGTTGACCCGGATGCTCATGTTGGGCAATCTATGGATGGTTGGCATGGCTCAATTGTTGTGCAACTGTTGCACAAAGTAAATCAATATTTTTTGCCACCCTGATCACTCTCCCAGGTGAAGGGGTCAGGTCTTGTAATCAAACATTAAAACCAAATTTGCATCCCGCAAGTGGGTAGCCTCATGGCGGCCACGCCATGTGTGAATACAAGACCTGACCCCATAACAATAACAATAACAATAACAAGACCCCATAACAATGACCCCATAACAACATAACAAGACCTGACCCCATAATGCTTCCTGACCCCAAGTTTCCGTGGGGTGCGATTCAAACTGATGTGGTGAATTGATCATCTACGCTGCTTGAAATTTTTTGCCAATAGCTATGCCACTGATGGTTTGCCCGAT
>PCUV01000102.1 GCA_002786915.1 Comamonadaceae bacterium CG12_big_fil_rev_8_21_14_0_65_59_15
GGAGCTGGTGCCAGAGGGCAAAGCGCTGGCGCAGCTTAAGGCCAAAAACTACGCTGCCAAGTATCTGGCCAGCGGCGAGCCGATCGACCTGATCGGGGTGGAGTTCAGCAAAGAGGCGCGCAACGTGGTGGCGTTTGAGGTAGAGCGGGTGGCAGGTATGGCGCCATGATCAAAGCATCTGACAACGGCATTTAACACATAAACACGTGCTACACTGATTTTATTGTTAGGAGTTGCCATGCCCAATGTCACGTTTGCGATTGAAGACGATCTGCTGCGCCAGGCCAAAATGGCTGCTGTGCAGATGAACACCTCTCTGAATTCGATTGTCAGAACCCTGCTTGCGGGTTTTGTGACTTCAGTGGGTGAGCCCAACAAGCAGACCGGCAATTACAGAAGGCTGCTCGATTTTTCTCTGGGCCGCATCCCTTATCGCAAGCTGATGGCAGAAATGCATATCGAATCTGACGAGCAACTTTTTTTGATGATGTGTGCGGCAGACTTGCCGATGCCCACGCTTTCCTCTGACGAAATGGCCAAGATGGCGCTGCCGTTGGACATGTTGACTGATGCCGCAAAAAGTCTGTGAACTGATCGTTGCCGACGCCGGGCCGCTGATTACTCTGGCCTATGCCGGCCGTCTTGACTTGTTGCTGGCAACCCAGGCCAAGCTTGTCGTGATCGACATGGTGCAAATCGAATTAACCCGCTACCACACTCCAACCAGCCAGTTGATCATTGATTTCATGGCCGACAACGCGGCTCAAGTGGTCGAAACCGAGATCGGCAAAGAGGCCGCCCGACAGGGGGCAGATTTCAAAAAACGGCATGCGGGTGAACGCGCGATCCAGGATTTTTTGTTTGACTTTTATGATCAAAACAATGGCGTTGAAGCGGCAGATAAATTTGCGTTACTATTGTTTGAGGATCACAAGGTGTCGGGCACAGGTTTTGTTTTGTCTGACAACGTTTACGTTATTTCAACCCGCGCATTTCTGGCCCGGCTTGAGGCATTGAAGATCATCGCATCAGCTCAGCAAATTTCAAACGCGGCCATTACCGCAGGCAGAAATTTCTCGCAGCGTGAAGTTGACCAACCCGCCAAGGGTGCGCCAGAGGTGAAACCGTTTTGATGCTTTGTGGGCTACCGCAACTTTGCCAGCACCGGCAAGCTGCTGGGCGCGGGGCTGAGGTTCTGGGTCAACAAGCCTTGAAATTTTTCTAAGCCAAATTGGCTGCCAGCGCTTGTGCAGCAAGCGCTGGCAGCTACATTTAGCAGAGTCTATTTGAGGCGGCGCGCGGCTTTGGGGTGGCCGCGTTAAACTGAGTAACGAGCGCATCCGTTGCCAAGCTGACGGCGATAGCATGGCCCCCCTGACCGCTGACCCGTGAATGCTCTGGCCCGGATATCTGAATCAATGACAGGAATTGAAGATCATGCTGCTGCCCCACCTTTTGCGCACTTGCGCACTCATTTTGCTTTTGTCTGGCCAAGCGTTGGGCGCGCTGGCCGCCGACGAACAAGCGGCGGCGCTGGCCGAGGTCAACCGCACGCGCCAGCTGGTTGGCTTGCCCGCCGTCACCCGCAACGCGCTGCTGGATCAAGCCGCGCAGGCGCACGCCGACTATTTGCAAGCCAACATCAATGGCATATCGCACGACGAAACGCTAGGGTTGCCAGGTTTTACCGGTGCCACGCCAAGTGCCCGGCTCAGCGCGGCCGGTTATGCCTACAGCACCATGAACGAGGTGATCAGCGGCGGTGTGGCGAGCGGACAGCAGGCGGTGCAGGGGCTGGTACAGGCCATTTACCACCGCTTTGGCATTCTGGCACCGGCGGTGGCCGAAGTGGGCATTGGGCTGGGCGTGGCCAGCGGCAAATTTCCCAATGTGGTGATCGAATTTGGCGCAACGGTTAGTAACGCGGTCACGATGCCGCAGGGTTGGCTGGGCACTTATCCGGTGGACGGTCAGACCGGCGTGGTACGCGACTTTTTATCCGACACCGAGTCGCCAGACCCGGTGTCTAACCAGAACCGGGTGGGCTACCCAGTCAGCATTCATGCCGGTGCCAACGATACTTTGTTGGTGAGCAGTTTTACCCTGAAGCCGGTGGGCGGCTCTCCGGTGGCGGTGCAGTTATTGAACGCTCCCACAGACGCGCATGTGCCTGCCAGCTCGGTGGCCATCGTACCTTTAAGCGTGCTGGACTATGGCACGGCGTACCAGGCAGACTTTAGTGGCACGCGCAATGGTCAGTCGGTCAACTTGAGCTGGACATTTACTACTGCTGCCTATGCCACGATCCAGATTGACTTGCCCTTCCAACGGGTGGGTACCAGCCAGGTGGCGCGGGTGCAGGTAAGCGGTGGCAACGGTGGCAGCCACTTGACCGGGCATAACTGGACGCAGGGCAGTGTTGACCCCGCACCACAAGTCACCGAGGTGTCGCCCGGCGTGTTTGATGTCAGCGTAGCCGCCCCGTCAGAAGTTACGCTGAACTTTGCCGACACCGACGGCCAGACGCGTGCGGCCAAAGTCAGCTTTGCAGACCCGATTTCAGAAACCACAGTGCTCGTGGCAGGCTGGAACCTGCTGGGCAACCCGCTGCAAACACCTGTTCAGATGCAAGAGCGTTTTGGCCGCGTGGACGCGCCGCTGGCGGGCGTGACCGACAACGTGGTGTCGGTCTGGAAGTGGCTGCCAGCGGCTTCGCAATGGGCTTTTTACACACCCTCGATGACGGCTTCGGCGCTGGCCAGTTATGCGTTTGGTAAAGGCTACGCGGTGTTGGATCGTATTGAGCCTGGCGAAGGCTATTGGATCAACGCCAAAGCACCCCCGAGTTTTCCGGCACGCACCGGCGTCCCCAGCCCAACCCTGCCGCAAGCCGTACCAGCTGGCTGGAGCCTGCTGGGGGTAGGCGGTGAGGCCGTCACGCCCGCAGCGTTTGACAAGGCGCTCTCGGTGGGTGCGCTCAGCGGCCAGTCTTTGTGCTTCCCCGGCGAATGCTGGCAAGTGTCGGGCGGCCTGGCCGCTACGCCCAGCCTCAAGACGTTGTGGACGTGGAATGCTGGCGGTAGCCAATGGCGCTTTTTTGCCCCCAGCCTGGCGCTGCAAGGCGGCACCGTGTTGCAAGACTATGCCGCGGGCAAAGGCTATGACCCGTACGATTTGGCAGAAAACCTGTACCTGCACATAGGTGAGGGTTTTTGGGTGAATCGGTGAGCGTGCGAAAGCTACTTGTAAAGAAGATAGGTGTCATGCTGCGGACAAATCAGCCAGGGCGATTGCGCCGACTCTTCAAATCTGGCTGGCGAGCAGCAGTCATCTGCTTTGGCGTTTGGGTGTTGCCGTGCCCGGCATTCGCCAACATGGTGCGGGTGGAGACCTCATTGGGTGTGATCGACATTGAACTGTTTGACACCGCTGCACCGGCGACCGTTGCCAATTTTTTGACCTATGTGCAAAGTGCTGCGTTTGACGGCACTTTTTTTCATCGCAGCGTGCCTGGCTTTGTCATTCAAGGTGGGGGCTACCGCTGGAATACTGCGAGCAATACGGTGGCACCGGTGCCAGCCAATGCGCCCGTGGTCAATGAGTTCAGTGCCACGCGCTCCAACCTGCGCGGCACCGTGGCGATGGCCAAATTGGGCGGTGATCCGAACAGTGCAACCAGCCAATGGTTTGTGAATCTGGCCGACAACGCCGCGAATCTGGACCACCAGAACGGTGGCTTCACGGTGTTTGGCAAAGTGGTTGGCAACGGCATGACGGTGGTGGATGCATTGGCCAAATGGCCTGTTTATAGCGTCAACTTTGGCCTTTCCATCGGCACTTTGACGGGCGTTCCGGTGGATTTGGCTGGTTCCACCAGCATCACCGCTGCCAACCTGGCCATGGTCACGCGCGCGACGCTTTTGCCCACCCGAACGCTGAGTTTGCTGCCCGGCTGGAATTTGGCTGGTAACGGCTCAGACGCGCCCTTGAACGTGTCAACGGCCTTTGCCGATGCCCAACGCTTTGTGACGGTTTGGAAATGGGTGGCGGGTGCAAGCGGCGGGTTTTGGGCTTTTTATGCACCGGCGCTGGCAGCGCAGGGCGGCCAGGTGCTGGCGGACTACGCGGCAAGCAAGGGTTATCAGGTGTTGGAGTCGATCCAGGCGGGCGAAGGTTTTTGGGTCAATGTGGCCCAAAATCAGGCGAGCGTCTTGACCGTACCCTACGGCAACGCGGTGACCAGTGGCGCGTTAAGCAGCGTGCTGCAGCCGGGCTGGAATCTGGCCGCCATCGGCACAACGACCCCACCCCAACAGTTTGTGACTGCACAAACCAGCGCCGTGACGACGCTATGGGCCTGGGATAGCGCCCGATCACAATGGTATTTTTACGCGCCTGATCTGGCCGCGAAAGGTGGTATGGTGCTGACAGATTACATCGCCAGCAAAAGCTACCTTGACTTTGCCACTGAGAGCAAGTCACTGGGTTTTGGCGTGGGGTTTTGGGTCAACCGGCCTTGAATGTTGGCGGCATTCATCTTCAAGAAGAAAACGTGATGATGCAGAAGTATCGGTGGTCGGCTTGTCATGTCGCCAACTACGCCTACCGAAATTAGAATTTTTACGTGCGTGACCGCGACGTTCAATATTCGCCCGTCCCGTTGGCACAGGGTGAAACCCCATGGGTGGTCAGGGTAAACTTGTTTTCAGGCATCTTTCGTCTTTCCCGCTGAGGCGGGAATCCAGCAGGCACTAGTAGTCCGTTCCGCCAAAACAGTCACAAAATGAAATCGATGGATTTTTCAGACTGGCTAGGCGAGAGGAGGCGACATAGCCGTAGCTATGGCAACGACGAGCAACGACGCCAGGCTGGAAAAGACACGATTTCATGTAAGCGTTTTGACGGAACGGACTACTAGGTCCCCGCCTACGCGGGAATGAAGGTCAATCAATGACCTGGAATGACTTGGCGCGAGAATAAATTTGCCCTGAATGGCTAGTGCAGAGACATTGACAACTATTTTTGTGTTTTTTCTGGATAAAACCACAGCGAGCAAAAATATGCTGACCACGGTATTATGTACTTTCAGCAGCGTGGAACGGCTTTGCCTATTTGGGCGTATCGTGATAGTGCATGGCGTGTAACAGTGTGGTTACATTGTGCAACGCGATCCTGATCTACCTTTTTTATGATTTGCACCTTTGATTGAGGGCGAGCGACATGAGAGCAATCAAACGATCAGTTGCATCACGAATCCGTGATGCCATAAGGCGTGATGCGTTTCGCATTGAGCCCCTGGAACCTCGTGTTCTGCTTTCCGCCGACCCGGTTTTCGCCCCCATGATGGTGGTGTTGCCACCCGATCGCTCCGATATTCAAAGTATTGCCGAGGCCTACGCGGCCGCTCAAACCCATAGTAGTCCCGCAATTACAGTGCCCCTGATGGCACGTCTGCTGTCCAGTCCGGCCGCCAATAGCGACGCCAAAACGTTTCCGGTGGATGCCGTGTTGTTCGATATGGGCCAGATGGCACTGCAGTCGGGCTTTATGGACGCGTCATTGCGTGTGGCTGCCAACGAGGTGCTCGGCGGCAGCGGTTCGCTGAATGTTGATTTGTTGAATACCGGTATCGTCAGCCCGGGCTATTCGCCAGGTGTGCAGAATGTGTCAAGTTATACCCAGGACCCGTCAGGCACTTTGCTGATTGAGCTGGGGGGTAGCGCAGCGGGTACGGGCGACGGTTTTTACGACCAGATCAATGTCAGCGGTGCGGCGGCTCTGGGCGGCACCCTGGATGTGGCCTTGTGGGGTGGCTACAAACCCACCGACGGCCAAACCTTTACCGTCATGACCTATGGCTCGGTGACCGGCAAGTTTGACGTGGGTTCAGGCTTGCTCAAGACCAATGACGGCGTGTTTTTTGAGGTCACCCAGGGCGCCACCAGCCTCACCCTGACCGCGCACACGATTGCCCCGTCGCTTGATTACGTGTTGAGCGCACTGGACGCCAATCCAGCGGATGCGCTGGGTTTGGGAGTTGCTCAAACCAACCAGATTGGCCAATGGCTCAACTACAACTATTTTCAGGACCTCGCGCCGGTCACTTTCAGCGGTAACCTGAACCTTGCCGACACCCTGACCGCCAGCGGCAGTTTTACCCTGGGCTATAACGCCGATGAAAGCCTGACCCCGGCAGGTGGCGCGGCCCTGAATACCAACGTTTGGACTTTGAGCGCCAGTAGCGTTGATGGTTTCATGGGGGTGTCGGGCAAAGGCTTGACGCTCAGCGGGCTCGACCTGAATCTGGCCTTTGTGCAGGCAGTAAATACCGGTTACGGCTGGGTCATGGGCCAAGGCACTTTAGACAGTGCCAGTATCAGTGGCATCGCTGGGCTCAGCTTGTCAGGCAGCAATCTGGCGCTCGATTTCAATTGGGGTTATGGCAATCTGGCCGATGGCGCTGCCAACAACAGCTTGCTCAACCTGACTGCCACACCCATCTCCGTGGGCAGCAGCACCTTTGACAGTGATGGCTCACGCGGCGAATATCTGCTGGCTTCCGGCACGCTGACCGGTTCGGTTGGCGACGTGTCTTTGAGCGCTACCGTGGGCGTGTCGATTCTTGACAGTGCCTTTGTCATGGCAGGTCGTGATGTCAGCGCCAGCCTGGCGGCAGGCGGCATGTCGGCAGGCCTGAGTAGTGGCACGTTTGGCCTGGTGTCGGATGCCTCGGGTCTGGTGTTTGAGGCGGTAGGCGCCTTGAACCTGAGCGGTGGTGGTTTTGCCAGCGTCAGCGCCGATTCAGCCCGGGTCGTCATCAATCGTACCGGTGTTTTGCAGACCGGGCGTACGCTCAGTTTTGCGGGTAATTTCAGCTATGCCTTTGAGGATGTGTCGGCGTCCAGCAATTTGCAGGCTGTCGGTGTCATTGGCTTGAAAGCGGGCCTCGGTTCGGGCCTGAGCCTGGGTGGTAATTTTGCGTTCGAGAAGGATGCCGGCACCAATTCCATGCAGGTCGTTGCCAAAAATGCTTCGGCCCAGGTGGCGGCGGGCAGCATGGCGGTGGGTGTATCAAACGCCAATTTGGGGTTGTCCGTCTCGGCTGCGGGCCGCGTGCTCGAAGCCAGTGGCGCACTCAGCGCCAGCCTGGGTGAAGACGTGGCGGTTTCGGCCAATGCGGTCACCTTGCGCCTGAACGAAACCACGCTGGATGCCAGTGGCTCCAGCATCACCGCTGCAGGCCAGTCCCATACCTTTGGCAGCGCCATGCAAGCGGGCGCACAAGAGCTGTCGATGGTCGGTGCCGAGCTGACCTTGGCGGGCTTTATCCAGGCCTCGGGCTCCCTGGTCGTGCGCTGGGCTGGCCAGCCGACAACGCTGACGCTGGCCGATGGCAGCACGCGCAGCGCGAACCAAATCTGGGTGGCTGGTACCGGTCTGTCCGCCGCCGTTGGTCTGAATCCCGGCAAAACCAATTTTGTCGGTCTGCAGGCAACCGGGTTGGAGTTTGTGCTGGGTCTGTTCTCTGACACAGACATTGCGCTCAACCAGTGGAAGAGCCTGTCCGGCACCCTGGGCGCGGCCAGTCTGTCTGGTATGGCCGATTTCACTCTGGCCGCCAACGCACTGGCGCTAACCTACAACACCGCCACCAACCAGCAGCGTGTCGCTGACTTTTCGGGCAGCCATGCCATGGGCATCACACTCGATGGCAAGGCACTCAATGTGTCGGCCGATGCCGCCCAGGGCGAACTGCTGCAAGCCAGCGGTGCCTTAGAGCTGGACGTGGCGGGCTTCTTTGGAGTCAAGGGCAACCTGGCGCTGCAAAAGAGCACCGAGCAAGTCACCTTGGGCGATGCGCAAATTGCCGCCGACGGCAGCATCACCAAGCCCGCCAGCCAAGTCAATGTGGACATGCTGGCCATTGGTGGCTCAAACCTGCGCACCTATGCCGGTGTGAACGGCGGCTTTAACGCCGACGGCAGCCTCAAAGCCAGCCTGACCGGTCTATCCTTAAGCGGAGTCGAGTTTGGCCTGGCCATCGCAGGCGAACAGCTCACCGGGCTGGAGCCCACCGGCACCACAGCGCGCAAATGGAGCAGCCTGCAAGCCAGCGCCACCGGTGCTGCCTTTGTGGGCGTAGAGGGCCTGACGGTCAGCGCTGACACCCTGAACATTGAAATCAACCGCGCTGCGGCCGATGCCAGCCTGATCGACTACAAAGCGCAAAACCTGGAGATCAACACCGGCACCAGCGCCGAGCCCAGCAGCCTGACGCTCAATCTGGACGCCAGCGAAGGGGCACTCACGCGCGCCAGCGGCAACCTGAACCTGGACGTGTTTGGTTTTGTGCAAGTCAGTGGCGGCTTTGCGATCGAGAAAAAGACCGGCCAAGTCACCACCACCGACAACCCCGCCACCACCACCATTGACGAGTCCGCCACCCCGGTCGCCGTCGATATGCTGCTGATCGGTGCCAATGGTTTGAACGCCTTTGTGGGCGTGAACGGTGGCCAAGCCAATGCGCTGGGCTTGAGCCTGACCGATGTCAACTTGGGCTTGGCCGTGTCAAGCCAAAGCCTGACCCAGGAACAAATCGCCGCCAACACCGTGGCCAAACGCTGGACCAGCTTGCAAGCCGAGGTCGGCAGCGCCGCGTTTGTTGGGGTCGAGGGCCTGACCATGGAAGTCAGCGCCCTGAACCTGCAAGTCAACCGTGCCGCCAGCGATGGCAGCGTGGTGGACTACCGCGCTGGCAAGACCGATCTGACCATCCTGACCGGCCCCGCCACCGACCTGAAGCTTGAGATCGATGGCAGCCGGGGCGACCTGTTGCGTGCTGACGGACATCTCAATATCAATGCTTTTGGTTTTGTGCAGCTTGAAGGCGACTTTGCCATTGACAAGGCCACCGAAGTCATTGGCCTGAAGTTGTCCGACGGCAGCACGGCCAGCGCTACTGCCTTGCGTATTGGCGGCAGCAACCTGCGTGCCTTTGCCGGTTTGAATGGCGGCACCGACAGCGCCATCGGCCTTGAGCTCAGCGGCGTGGAATTTGGCCTGGCCTTGCTGGGCGAAAGCCTGCCCACCGGCAGCACCGCTGCCCCGCGTAGCTGGACCAGCCTGCAAGCCAGCGCCGAAGCGGCAGCCTTTGTCGGCATTGACGGGCTGACGGTGTCGGCCGACACGCTGGCGATTGAAATCAACCGGGCCAACAGCCCCACCGGCGCGGTGGTGGACTACAGCCGCACCGACCCCAACGATGACACCAGCGCGCGCAACACCGCGCTGACCGTGGCCACCAGCGCCACGCGCAGCGTGACGATGGGCATGGATGGGGCTCACGGCACACTGTTGCGCGCCTCGGGCAACCTTGATTTGGACGTGTTTGGCTTCTTCCAGGCAAGCGGCGGCTTTGCCATTGAAAAGCGCACCGAGGTGTTTTACCTCAACGACGGCAATTATTCAGATGACGCCACGCTGGCCAAAGCGCCCACGCAGATCACCACTGACCTGCTGACCGTTGGCGGCAGTGGCATCGATGCTTTTGCCGGCATCAATGGCGGCACGGCGGATGCCATTGGCTTGTCGCTACAAAACGTGGATTTTGGTCTGGCTCTGGCCAGTGAGCGGCTGGCCAACAACGCCGTTGGGCGCAAGTTCACCACGCTCAAAGCCACGGCCGGGTCGATCGGCTTGGTCGGGGTGGCCGATTTGGGCATCAGCGCTACCGATTTGAGCGTCGAGATCAACCGCGGTGTGCCCGGCACCGCCGGGGCCGCCGATGTGGTGATCGACCACGGCGTGCGCCAATTGGACGTGCTGACCGGTACCGGCAGCAGCATCGCGCTCGACAGCGACGGCAGCCTGGGCGAGCTGACCCGTGCCAGCGGCAACCTGAGCATCAATGCGTTTAACTTTGTCACGCTCAGCGGCTTTTTGGCGCTGGAAAAATCCAGCCAAAACATCACGCTGGCCGGTGGCGAGCAGGTGCAGGTGGACGCGCTGACGGTGGGTGGTGGCGACATCAACGCCTTTGTGGGGGTCAACGGCGGGCAAAGCAATGAGATCGGCGTGGGTCTGACTGGGGCTGACTTTGGCTTGGCGCTCTTTAGCAGCAAAACCGACACCACGCGCACCTGGACCAGCTTGCAAGCCAATGCTAACGCCATGGCGTTCAAGGGCATTGACGGCTTGAAATTAAGCGGCTCGGGCTTGCAAGTCAGTGTGAACCAGGCAGGCAAGGTGGGCGACAAGGTGGTGGACTACGGCTTTAAGCTCGACGCCCAAGGCCAGCCGACCACTGAGCGCAGCACCGCCCTGAGCGTCAGCACCAGCAGCAGCGGTGGCACGCTGACCATGAACATGGCTGGTAGTGAGGGCAAAACCATCAAGGCCGCCGGCAACCTCGACATTGATCTGTTTGGCTTTTTCAGTGTGAATGGCGGCTTTGCCTTTGAGCAGCGCAGCCAAAACATCACCCTGTCCGACGGCTCGGTGATCAAAGACGCCCAGCTCATCACCCTGGGTGGGCACAACGTCAACGCCTTTGCCGGGGTCAATGCCGGCAGCCCCGAGCGCATTGGCTTGGCGTTGGGGGGGCTGGACTTTGGCCTGGCGCTGATCTCGGACAGTGCCAACAGCCGCAGCTTCACCAGTTTGCAAGCCACCGCCACCAGCGCCGGTTTTGAGGGCCTGAGCGACCTGACGCTGCAAGCCAGCAACATGCTGGTGCATGTGAATCAAGGTGTCACGCTGGCCCCCGAAGCGGCCAAAACCATCAAGGTCAACACCCAATTGACGCTGGACATCCCGCTCGATATGGTGGGCACGCTCACGCTGCACCGTGGCAGCGGCACCGCCGATGTCAGCATCGATGCCAGCACCAGCAGCCAGGCGCTGCGCGCAGCCCTCAAAACCGCGTTAGAGGCCTTGCCCAACGTGGGTGCGGGCAATGTCACGGTCAGCGGTGACCGCTACAGCGGCTTCACGATTGAATTTATCGGTGCACTGGCTGGGGTTGATGTGAATGACCTCACGGCCAGCGCCAGCGCGGCGGGCGTGACCTACACCGTCAGTGCCAAGCAAGCGGCCAACCCTGGTGCGTCAGAAATCAAGCAGATCACGCTGCAAGCGCTGCGTCAAGAGCCCGCGCCGGTCAGCGTCAGCGTCAGCACCCCCACCCCGGCACAGGCTGGGCTGACTGAAATCAACGACATCATCTTTACCACGCCCTCGGTGGCCGGCAGCTACGACGTGTTCTTTATGACCGACGGTGTGGTGCAGCAGACCAGCGCTGCGGTGCAGGGCGTGAGCGAACTACAGCGCCTGACCCTGGTGGGCGACACCACGGCCACCGCGCCCACGACAACTGCCAGCGTCAGCCAGGTGCAGGCGGGTGGTGCTGGTCAGTCCGCCGCCTATGGCATTGTTTTCAAGGCTGAGAAGGTGATCCAGGAATATGAATTGTTCCTGATTGACAACCCGGCCCAAAAGGTACGCGCGGTCTATCGTGGCGACAGCAACGTGTCCACCACCCTCAGCGAGATGCGCACGGCCTATGCCACGCTCTACAAGAGCCTGACCGGCGGTATCGCCAATGGGGCGAATGTTGACGTTACGTTCGACAATAACTACACCGGCAAGGGCGACCGCTACGTTGTGCGTTTTGTCGGTGCTTTGGCTGGCAAAGCCTTGCCGGCAGCGGGCTTCCAGTTCCACCTGGGCAGCAAAGCGTCGTCGAGCACCGGTTACACCTACACCACCCTGGGCACCGGCGCAGCGCAGGCTGAAATTCAAAAGGTCGATGTCAAGGCCAGCGGTGCGGGTAGCTTTACCCTGAGTCTGGCCAACGGCAGCAAAACCTACACCACCACCGCACTGAACTACGGCGCCAATTCGGCAGCGGTGCGCTACGCTTTGAACGCGGCTCTCGGCAGCGATGGCAGCGTTGAGGTTAGCAGCGCGGTGGCGGGCAGTTACCAGATCACTTTTGGTGGCGCACTGCTGGGGGTTGATTTGGCACCGATCGTGGTCAACCTGAGCAGCACTCAAGCGGTGCCCGGTGGCAGCTTGACGCTCAGCTTTGGCGGGCAGACCACGCGCAACATCAGTTTCAACGCGGACGGCGCCACCCTGGCAACCCGGGTGCAAGCCGAATTGGCCCGCTTGAGCAACATTGGCTCGGGCAATGTGCAGGTCAGCTACAACGCGGCACAGTCCAACAGCGGCAAGATCGGCTTGGACATCCGTTTTACCGGGAGCTTGGCCAATGTCAATGTGGCCGACATCAGCATCGACAACAGCGGCCTGAGCAACGCATCGGGCAGCCTACGCACTGTCACGGCGGGCGTGGCCAACGTCAACCAAGTGCAGCGCGTCACTTTGGGCAGCCAAGCGCTGGCACAGGGCTATCAGCTCAGCCTGACCTATCTGGGCCAGACCTACACCACCGCCAAGATCGCGGGCAATGCCACCCAGTCGCAAATCGAGGCTGCATTGCAAACCGCGTTTGCCATTCGCGGTGCGCAGTTCAGCGTGGTCAAGTCGGCCAGTGACAGCTTCAGCGGCACGCTGGGCGGCACGCTGGCCGGACAGTCGCTCAACCTGATGGCCTTGCAGGTGCAAGGGCAGAGTGCGCCCACCGTCAAAGGCAGCGGTGCCTTTGTGCCGGGCAATGTGGCGCAAAACATCAGCAACCTGAAAAATGCCTACGCCACGCTGCTCAACACCAGCAGCGACAACATCCAGGTGGTGCACGACGCTGCCTTCCGTGGCACCGGCCAGCGCTATGTGATCAGCTTTGTGGGCACGCTGGACCAGACCGATATCGCTGGCAAAGCCATCATCTTTTCCAGCACCGCGTTTGACTATTCGCTGGTGCAAAACGGGGCCACACCGGTGGCCGAGGTGCAGCGCCTTTTGGTGGACCGTGAGGCCACCACCGCTGGGGTCTATCGCCTGAGCCTGACGCACGGCGACAAGACCTACACCACCGCTGACATCGCTTTGGGCGCCAGTGCCGCGCAGCTACAGACAGCTCTGCGCGCTGCTGCCAGCGGCAGCAGTGTGCTATCGAGCTTGGGCACCATCAACGTGGTCGCTGACGGTGGCAACGCCTACCTGGTCAGCTTTGAGGGCGCCTTGGCTGGCACCAACGTGGCCGAGCTGCAAGTGGCTGCGCTCAATGTTGATGCCCAACTGCCCAGCGGCAGCTTCAAGATTTCAATCGACGGCGTGCAAAGCGCCGCGATTGCCTACAGCACCGACAACACCGTGCTGGCCGGTCGCATTCAGACCGCGCTCGAAGGCTTAAGCGCCATTGGCACCGGCAATGTGGCGGTCACGGTCGATACGGCCAACAGCGCCGGGCGCAAAGCCGCCTTTTTGCTCACGTTCAAGGGCGCGCTGGCCAAGGTCAATGTGGCCGACATCACCACGCATTTTGCTGATTTGAGTCTGGCTGTGGCCAAGCCCAGCAATATCACCCAGGGCGAAGCCGCCACCGGTGAGCTGCAGCGCATTGCCATCGACACCCGCGCCAGCGACGTGGGCTATACCCTGGCCCTGACGCACGGCGGGGTTACGGTGACCACCGCCGAAATTCGCTCGGACATGAGCCAAGCCGAGGTGCAAACCCTGCTCAATACCGCCATCGCTGGCATCAGCGGGGCGACGGCCACGGTAGAGTTTTTCAGCGCCCGGGCCCTTGAAATCCGCTTTGGCGGCAGCTTGCAAGGCGTGGATGTGGCCGACCTGCAAGTGACCAACGTAGCGCGCAGCTACAACCCAGCGCTGGCTGTGGCGCAGGCAGGCAGCACCACCGAGATCGCCGCCAAACCGCAGCGCACGCTGGTGGTGGACTACAGCACGGGCAAAACCGATCTGAGCATCACCACCGGGGTCGATGCCACCAGCGGTGCCCCAACCACCCTCAAGCTCAGCATGGACGGGGCCAAGGGTAATCTGCTGCAGGCCAGTGGCTTTTTGACCCTGGACGTGTATGGCTTTGTGCAGGTCAGCGGCAACCTGGCCGTGAGCAAGACGACCGAAACCGTGACCCTGGCCAAAAAGACCGGCCAGACCACCGGTGAGAGCGTCACCGCCAATGTGCTGACCATCGGCGGCTCGCAGATTGATGTGTTTGCCGGGGTCAACGGCGGCACGGCGGATGCGGTCGGTTTGTCGCTGGACAACATCGACTTTGGCTTGGCCTTGATCAGCTCGCAAGCCCAGCCCACGCGCAAGTGGACGGCCTTGTCAGCCAGCGCCGCCAGTGTGGGTATCGTGGGGCTGAGCGATTTGCTGCCCACCGTTAAAAACCTGAGCGTGCAACTGAATCAAGCCAAGCTGGCCACCGACAGCGTGGTGGACTTTGCGGCCAAAAACCTGACGATTGCCACCGGCACCAGCAGCTCGATCACGCTGGCCTATGACGGCGCGATGGGCAAGATGCTGCGTGCCGAAGGCGACGTGACGCTGCAGATTTCTGACTTTGCCTATTTCAGCGGCCGCATTGGCTTTGAAAAATACACGCCCAGTACCGCGATCAAGATCAACAACAACGACACCTTCAAAACCAAATCCACGGTGCCCTTCAACAGCACCAACCCCACTTCACTGCTGGCCATCACGGGTACCGGCATCAAGGCCTTTGTGGGTTATGCCGATGGCGGTTTTGATGCCAGCAAAACCCTGGTGGAGCAGCAGGCCAATCTGTATGGTTTTGGGGTGGACAACCTCAGCTTTGGCATTCTTAAAACCAAGGTGGGTGCCAATTCCTACACCGCCTTCAAGGCGAACATGGACGATGCACGTCTGTACGGCTTTGACCCGGAAGACTTTGAGCTGTCCGCCCAGGGTTTGCGCTTTGAATACAACGGCGCTGACGCTGCGGGCAAGACGATTGATTACGCTGCATCGTTTGGCGGCGGTGTGGCGCTGGGCTCCACCGGTGCTATCACCATTGACTTCAGTGGCGGCAAGCGGTTGGGGGTTTATACCCAGAACGCCACGCTATCGATTTCGAAATTCTTCTATTTAAGCGGTGCGTTTGGCTTTGAGCAAGCCAGCTACACCGGACTGAAATCGGGTGCTGCAGGCACCACGTCCGTGCTCGGTGCCAAAGGTTTCTCAATTGGCGGCAGCAACATCACCGCGTTTGTGGGTTACGCCGAAAACGGCATCGACCGCAGCAAGACGCTGGCCGCGCAATCGGCCAACCTGTATGGTTTTGGTGCCGACGGCATTGATTTTGGAGTGCTCAGTGTCAAGGACGCGGCTGGCACCAAATACACCGCGCTCAAGGCCCATGCCGACAACATGGCGGTCTATGGGTTTGACCCTGCAGACTTCCAGCTCTCAGCCAAAGACCTGAATCTGGAATACAACAGCGCCAGCGTGGTGGGCAACGAGCTCAATTTCAGCACCAGCGCACGCAACCTGAGTATTCCCACAGGCGATGTGGCCAACCCGGTCATGCTCGACTTTGCTGGCAAGCGCATCGGTGTTTTTGCCCGGCAGGTAACGCTGCAGATTTCGCAGTTTATGTTCGTTCAGGGCTCGCTGGGCTTCCAGAAGGCCGACTTCACCGACATGGTCGTTGGCAGCAGCACGCCAGCAGGCAAGCTGACCGGCTTCACCATTGGCGGCTCGAACATCGACTTGTTCGTGGGCTATGCCAGCGAGGGGTTTGACACCAGCAAGACCTTTGCCGAGCAGGAAAACACACTGTACGGTTTTGGTGCCGAAGGCATTGACTTTGGCGTGTTACAGCTCAAGTCGGCTGTCGGCACCAAGTACACCGCCGCCAAAGCGCATGCCGACACCGTCAAGCTCT
Source organism: Comamonadaceae bacterium CG12_big_fil_rev_8_21_14_0_65_59_15 (assembly GCA_002786915.1). GTDB lineage: Bacteria > Pseudomonadota > Gammaproteobacteria > Burkholderiales > Burkholderiaceae_C > Rhodoferax. The sequence goes on from PCUV01000102.1 coordinate 15,839, forward strand.
ATGGCTTTAACCCCAATGACTTCGAGCTGTCGCTCAAGGGCATTGACTTCAAGGTCAATACCGCCACCGGCACCAGCAGCCCGGCGATCAATTTCACCAAGGTGGCATCGCCGCTGGGTGTGGTGAGCAACCGCACCAACGGCAGCTACGCCCTGCCCACAGGGGATACCGCCAACCCGATTCTGCTCGACATGACCGGCCGGACCATTGGCGCCAGCTTGAACAACGCCACGCTCAAGATTTCTGAATTTGTTCACATCACCGGCTCTTTTGCCTTCGAAAAGAGCGGCACCGAAACACTGACCACCACCACCGCGCTGGGTCTTCGCCTGCCCATGTTGGCACAGGCCTTTACCATGGGTGCCAGCCATGTGCAGGCTTTTGTGGGTGTGGGTGGTCCCTATCGGACGGATGCAAATCAAGACGGCCAGATTCTGGCCACTGGTGCCAATGCCGACCCCATCACCAACGCAGATGCCATTGGTCTGGTGATCGACGACTTCAGTTTTGCTTTGGGGCTCTACCAGAACAAGCTGACCAAGACCAAATACACCGCGCTCAAGGCCAATGCCAACATGATTGGTTTTGTCGGCTTTGGTGACTTCATCAAGTTCAACCTGCAAGATGCCAATGTGGCTCTGAACCAGGGTGCCAAAGACGGTACGGTGATCGACTTCACCAACAATGGCTCGCGCGCCGGGGTCAGTATTGACACCGGTGCTACGCCCATCGTGCTCGATTTCAATTCTTCGTTAATCGAGGCCTCGGTCGGTCTGGCAACGGCTGAGGTGGCAGGTCTGGTGACGCTGCAAGGCGGCTTTGCGTTCCAGAAAAAGACCTATAGCCGTGTTGGTTTTAACCTGCCGGGCATCGAAATTGTGGCACCCGCCGATGCCTTGGTGGTAGCCGGACTGGACGTACAAGCCTTTGTCGGCTTTAACGGCCCCTACAAAACCGTCACACGCGCGGCAGACGGCACCCTGGTAACCGGTGCTGCCAATGACAGCGCGATTGGTTTTGCCATTGACAACCTGGACTTTATCGTCTCGATGCTCAAGCCCAGCGCGGCATCGGGTCTGGCAGTGCCGGGGGCCAACTTCTACAGCATGTACGCCAGTGCCGACAAGGCCGGTCTGGTGGGTACCGACCCCTACCTGACACTGGATGGCCAGCAAATTGAGCTCAAACTCAATGGTGCTGCCTTTGGCAAGTACCCGATGCCCGGCCTGTACGCCGATTACACCGAAATGGAGGGTGGCAAGCTCACCCTGCCGATTGGTTCTGCTGGCCAAAGCATGTCCTTGGACTACAACAGCAACCTGATCGGCCTGAAGGTCAGCGCCAGCTTGGGCGTGTTTGACCTGTTCACCATTTCGCACGACTTTGACTTCCAGTTTGTGCTGCCCAGCTTCAATCTTGGGCTCCAGGATTTGGGTCTGCCCAGCATCACCCTGCCCAACTTCAATGCCCTGAACTTTGGCATACCCACACTCAAAGGCATCAAGTTTGAGCTGCCTTCGCTGCTGGACATGAAGTTCACCTTGCCCAGCTTCCAGTTGCCCAACCTGCCAGGTGTGAACTGGCAAAACCTGCTGGGCCTGCCCGACCTTGACCTTGGCTTGCCTGACTTGAGTCTCACCTTGCCCGCCTGGAGCAAGCTGGTCATCAACCTGCCCAAACTACAGTTGCAGTTCCCGGCGGTGGACTTCCCCACGCTGCCAGATTTTCCGGCTCTGAGCAAGTTTGGTTTGCCAAACCTTTTCAGTATTCCCAACTTCACGCTGCCCACGCTGCCCAACTTCAACTGGGCCACCTACCTGGATTTGCCCAACCTGGATATCAACCTGCCCAAGCTGTCGCTGGCTGCCATTGGCAAACTGCTGGCCAACTGGGACGGGCTCAAGCTTCAGTTCCCCACGGTCACTTTCCCGACGCTGCCAGACTTTGGTTCTTTCAGCATTGGCATCCCCAAATTCGATATCGCCGGCCTGCGCGCCCTTATCAACGGCTGGGAGGCACTTGACCTGCAGTTCCCCGGAATTGACCTGCCGTCTGCCCCCACTCTGCCAAGTTTTGATTTCGGACTGGGCTTGGGCAATATCTTTGACAGGCTGAGCTGGACGTTGCCGGACCTCAAACTCCTGTACAACGGCTGGGATGCCATTCAGATCAACTTCGGACAGTTCAATCTGCCCGATCTGCCCGCGTTCCCCAATTTTTCGTTGTTTGACATCCCGAGCTTCAATTGGTCGGCCCCAAAAATTGATTTGTCAGCCCTGACCAACCTGGTGTTCAGTTGGCCCACGCTGGCGCTCGATTTCCCGGACATCGACTTCCCCGACTTCGTCGCCCCTGACTTCGATCTCAGCCTGCCGTCGCTCAGCGTGCCCAGCTTTGGCCCGGTGATCAGCCTGAAAGGCCTGATTGACAAAATTCCTAACCTGATGCCGTCCACACCCGACTGGCTGATTGATGGGCTGACTTACCTCAAAAACCTCGACTTTGATGTTCAGTTGGGCATCAACGGCATCACAGGCTGGCTCACCCTGCCAGACCTGCGTATGAATCTGGGCGATTTTGTTCAGGCCGAGGGTGACTTCAAACTCACCTTTGGCAAGACCTTTGTGGCCGACATGGCCACCGGCCTCGACCCCATCGTCGGTCTCGTGGCCAAGACGGCGGTTGTCGATCTGGCAAGTGCTTTCCTGCCAGCCGGCACCCCGGTGGAGACGGTGCTTGACTTTGCCTTGGGTGGCACCTTCACCCCGGACTTTTCAGCCGTCAAGGACGTCACCTTCAAGGGCATCACCCTGGGCGCTAGCGATGTCAATATGTTCATTGGCACCGGTGGGCCAGACTTTGCCACGCCGCTGTCGCAGCAAGACCTGGTGGGCTTTGGCTTGCAAAACCTGGATTTGGCCATTGGCTCGTTCAAGGCCGACCTGCCTGAATTCATGAAGGCCGAGAGTGTGTTCTCGTTCACCGCCCACGCCGATGAGATGGGCGTGTATGGCATGGGCGATGTACTCAAAATCTTGGGCAGCGACATCACGGTGGATGTCAACACCGGCGGCGGTACCGCACTCAAACTTCCGGGTGCTACCAAGCCGCTGCTGCGTGCCATGCCCGACTACAAGAGCATCAAAAACCGCGATGCCAATGGCGTGTTGTTGTCTGAGGGCCTGCTGATTGAAACCGGCGGCACCCCGGTGCTGCTGGACCTCAATGGCAACGAAGTCATAGGCTTGGACATTGGCCTGGCCGACATTGCCGTGGCGGACTTCCTGTACCTGCGTGGTTCTCTGGATTTCCGCAAAGGTGAAGAATTTACGGTCGCGGTGGATGCCGGCGGCCTGGCTCCGGCGCTGGAGCAAATTGGCGATGCCACCGGGGTCACGCTCAACCCGTTCCCGCTCAAGGTCAATGCGCTCACCTTGGGCGGTGCCAACCTGACCGGTTTTGCCGGTGTGGGAGGGCCTTACCGTTATGGCGACGACCTCAATCAGGACGGCATCCTCGACAGCGTCAACGCCGGCGCCGTGGGGGTTGAGATCACCAATGTGGACTTTGGCTTGGCCATCATGCCCCCGGGTTTGGCCGAATCCATTCCCGGGCTGGACCAATACGCGCCCAAGTTCATTTCTGCCAAGGCCAGTGTGGAGACGGCCTCATTGGTGGGGGTGGACCCCAGCATTATCAAAGTGCGCGCCGAAGATGTTGAAGTCAATATCAACACCTTCTTGATCCCCAAGGCACCAGCGCCAGTGAATGCGGCCATCCAGTTGTTTGGCCCGCCGTCGATCAACTACAAGCTCAGTTCCAGCTTCAAAGACTACACCGAAGATGCCAACGGCGACGGCACCCTGTTCCTGGGTGAAGACCTGAACGCCAACCTGATTCTGGACGCAGGTGAAGACACCAACGCCAACGGCATCCTCGACCTCAGCGAAGACCGCAACCAAAACGGCCGTATCGACAGCGCCGGCTTTATGGTGCCCGCCGGTGGTAACAACGGCGTGTTTTTAGACTTCTCCGAGGAAATCATCCAGGCCAAGATTGGCTATGCCGAGATCAACCTGGCCGGCTTCCTGCAGTTGTCGGCCTCCATGGCGCTGACCAAAAAGGGCAGTGAAACCGTCACCTTGAGCAATGGCGAGGAGACTATCGTCACCAGCTTGGCAGTCGGCATCAACGATGCCAATGGCTTTATCGGTGTGCCCACCATGGTGGGTGGCAAGCTGCGCGGCTATTTTTACGACAGCAACGGCGACGGCCGTATTGACGAGCGTGATGCCAAAAATACCGCCGCTGTTGGCTTGGCCATCGAAAACCTCGATCTCGGTCTGGTGCTGGCCAAAGAGCTGGTGATCGACACCACAGGCGTCGATATTGGTGCCTACATCGCCGGTCGTGCCACGGTGGACATGATTGGCCTGACCGGCGTGCCCGGGGTCACCCTGGCGGTGGAAGATGTCGCGCTGGAGATCAACACCGGCGCCCGCTTCTCGCTGGGCATTGGCAGTTTCACCAAGGATGCCGAAGGCCATGTGTCCTATGACACCAACCTGAGTGTGTCGCTTAGCCTGACCACCATTGATTTTTCTAAGAGCACCTGGAAGGACATGTCGCTGGCGGTTAACCTCGACACTGACACCACCAATGACATCACCAATGCGGGTTACGCCATTGAGACCGGCAACCCATCCGAGCCGGTGGTGCTCACCTACACCGGCCAGTTTTTGCGCGTGTTTGGCACTGCACAGGTTAATTTATTTGACATTGTCAAGCTCGACGGCGTGCTGGACTTCCAGTTCAGCGAAAGCGATGGTTTGACCGTGTTTGCTGATGTGTCTGCATCCATTGGCGCTGGGGCTTTCAGTATCACCAGCGATGCCACGGGCTTGCTGGTGCTGGGGCAGCGTAACGGCAGAGCCGGTGCTGCTTTGCGCTTGCAATTGTCCGCAGGCCTTGATTTGGGTCCGGTGGCCCAGCTCAATGCCGCACTTGACTTGTCGCTCAATACCTTTGAACAAGAGATTGTTTACAAGGTGCCCACGGTCTTCCAGCCGCGTTTGCAAAGCAATCAAAGCAAATACGACGACCCCGCCACGCCCAATGTGGTGGAGTGGGAATACAAAATCAGCGCCACGCCGTCGAGCAAGCCAGATTGGAGCGGCATGTATGTGCAGTTGCTCGGTACTGGCAACCTCGATCTGCTCAGCGGCGCGCTGTCGCTTGAGGGCGGCTTTGGCATCATTGTTTCGACATCTGGCATGGAGCTTAGCGTCCAAGCTGCATTAAAGCTGCCCTTGCTCGAAAAGCTGGCCGTTACAGGCACCTTGGGCATTGTGTCTGAGGGCATCTATGGCAGCCTGGAGGTGGGTGGTGCCAACCCGGGTTCGGTGCTGATCGATGGTGGCGACATTTTCAATGTGGCCGGCCGATTTATGCTACAGGTCAACACCACCAGCCGCGTGCAAACGGTCAAAGGCATCAACACCACGGGCACCGGCCCCACCTTTATCACGGTGGACTTGACCCCGCAGTCGTTGCACATTGCCGGCAATGCCAGCATCAGCGTGCTCAGCGGTGCCGTGCTGCTTGAAGGCTCGATGGACATCTTGATCGACAGCACCGGGCTACAGGCCAGCGCCGAGCTGGTGTTAGACCTTGGCCCGCTGGGCAGTCTGGACATCTCGGGGGCCATTGCCTTTGTAATGGAAGACACCACACCGGTGTTTGCCCTCAGCCTGGAAACCGATGTCACGCTGGGTTCTGGTCCCTTGAGCATTTCAGCCCACGCCTTGCTACAGATCAACACCGGGCAACAGGAATGGGCCGGTGCACCTGGTGGTCAAATTTTCAAGCTTGGGTTGGACGGCAACATCCACGTGCTGGCGTTTGATGTCGGTTTTAGTGGCGCGATGACGCTCAAAGACAATGTGTTCCGGCTTGATTTTTCAGGTGACCTCGACTTTTTTGGTGCCCTGACGGTCAATGTGGCGGGTTTCATTCAGTCCGATGGCCAGTTTTCCATCACCGGCAGTGCCGATCTTGATATTTACCTGGGCCCGTTGCACCTGTACGCCGGCATGTCCATGACCTTCAGCAGCCAGCCGCGCTTTGCGGCCAGTGCTTACGGTGGTGTTGACTTTGAAATCGATATGGGCTTGTTCTCCATCGACTTCACGCTGGCGGGCTTCAGTGCCGCCATTGACCTGACACCGGTCAGCGCCTATCTGGCAGCCAAGGTCACGGTCATGGGCGTGACGGTGTCGGGCAGCTACTTGTGGAGCCTGGGCGCCCCGCCAGTGATCACCCGCCAAGAGGGCGACACCCTGTACCTGAACATGGGTGATGCCTCGGGCCGCTACGGCAGTGGCGACCTGTATGACGACACCGTCAACGAGTCCTATAACCTGCTGCACAACGAAGATGGCAGCATCACCGTGCGCTCGTTGGGCCAAGAGGTCAAACACTCGGGTGTGCGCCGCATTGTGGCCAATGGCGGCAGTGGCAATGATTCAATCTATGTGGGCGAAGGTATTGATGCCGAGCTGGTGTTTGACGGCGGCGCCGGTAAAGACTCGTTTGTCATCCTGGGGGGTAACAACCGCAGCGTGATCAATGGCGGCGATGGCAATGACGACTTCATGGGCGGCTTGGCCAGCGGCATCACCTACCTCGGCGGTGCCGGCAAAGACCGCTTTGTCGGCGGTGATGGCAACGACATCATCGACATGGGCGCGGGCGACAACAACATTTTTGGTGGGGCCGGCAACGACACCATCGTCGTGTCAACCGGGTTCAACAAGGTGGATGCCGGTGTGGGCGACGACCTGATTCAGGTCAGCGGCACCGGCGGGCTTGACCTGATTGCTGGCGTGGGTGCAGACCGTTTGGTCTTGGCTGCGATCACCTCCACCACGGCATTGCCTTTGTTCCTGAACGACCACCAGTTCAAGCAGGCTGACCTGACGGTCAACTTCGACGACACCCTCGACCGCTTTGAAATCACCGACAACGCCACCACCACTGCCACCAGGTTGGTGAGCGGCGCTGGTGCGTCCTGGGGTGCGACCGACTTGGTGCTGGACGCCGCCGGGGTGGTGGACGTGCGCAGTGCCACGCTGGTCGCGCCCGAGGCGCTGGTCAGCATCAAGGCTGCAGGCATTCAGGGCACCCTCAACACCCAGTTGGCAGAGCTGACTGTCGTGAACCTGGGCACCGCCGGTGCCGACTATGCCGGCATCACCGTGAGCGAGGCCGATGACCTCAACATCGTCAGCGACAACCGCGCCAATGGTGGCTTGTATGCCGCGCTGGGTGCAATTGACGTGGCCTTGGCTGGGCGCGAGGCGTTGTTCAGCCTGGACAGTGGCATCGTCTCTACGGCCAGCAGTGGCCGTGCGATCACCATCACCGCAGACGACATCGACTTCAAGGCAGGCGACAACACGGTCATCAGCACCGGGGTGCTCACCCTTAAATCGCAGTCGGCGGCACAAAACTACCGCGTGGGTGCAGCAGCCCAGACCACTTATGGCCGTGATTTGTCGATCAGCGGAGCCACCGGCTACTTTGACCTGGGTATGCGCGACCTGTCGGCGCTCAAAGACGGCTTCAGCCATATTCAGATTGGCCACACCGCCCCCGGCGTGCTGATGGTGCTGGGCGATGTGGAAGACAAAGCGGTGGGCATCTTCAGCTTCAGTGCCAAGCTCACCGACAAAGCCACGCTGCAAGCCGACCGCATCAATGTGATGGGCGACGTGCAGTCCAGCGACGCGCTCACCCTCAACGCCCGCTTGCTCGAAGTCCAAAGCCAGAACATGCAAGACCCGATGGGGCCGGCCGATGCGGGCATCAGCGCAGCGCAAACTTATGTCACCCTGACCGAGCAACTGCTGGTGTCGGGCTGGATCAAGGGCAACAGCCTGGTGGACATCAAGGTCACTGGCAGCACCGGCGTGGGTGGCATGGTGTCGTATGGCACCGAGGTTAATAGCCTGACCGCCAGCAAAGGCAGCAGCATCCTGACGCTCAATGCGGGCAGCAAAGTAGCCATCAACACCTCGCACAGTATCCGCAGCGCCACTGGCATTGAGGCCATGGGGGCTGCTTCGGTGGTGGAGATGGTGGCAGGCACCGGCATGACGATTTTGGAGGGCGCCATTGTGGTGGCCCGCTCAGATCGGGCCCAAATCAAGCTGTCGGCCACAGACTACATTCACCTCAACTCAGGCAGCGCCGTTACCTCGGGTGCGCGCTTTGATTATGTGGGCGACACCCCGGTGCCGGTCAAAACAGGTGTCGATGCCACCCTGGATATCAGCACCACTGGCGAGCTCAACATTGCCGGTGCCGTCACTGCGGCTGGTACGCTCACCATTGCCTCCGGCCAGACGGTCAACACCTATGCCGACTACTTCGACACCTTGCCCAGCCGCACCCTGGCTACTCTGAGTGATGCCACCAAGATGTCGGCGGTGATGACCGCGCTCAATGCGGCAGCGGCCTCGAACACGGTGCCAGATTCGGTGCATGATGATCTGTTGGCCTTGCTGTCCAGCCAAAGCATCGCGTTCAACGCCGCCACGGCCAGCGTCACATCGCTCGCAAACTTCACCCCCTTTGCCAGCCTGAGCCCAGCAGCACAAGCTGCTGTGGCGCAATCGCTGGGCTACACCGCTTACCAGGACGGTGGTTTTTACAACAAGCAAACCGGCGCATTCCGTCAAACCCTCAGCCAAGGGGCATTGGTTACAGCCGCAGGCTACACCGCAGCGGCCCCCAATGCCAACGGTCTGGTGTTTTACAAGGCCGATGCCCCCGCCGGGCAGCAGGTGAAAACCAGCTTTGTCCAAGGTGAAAAACCCGATTACAGCAACGCCTTGATCGACTGGGCGGGCGCTGGCGTGACTGCGCCTGCCGCTGATACCGATTTCATCCATCTGACAGGCGCCCAAAAACTGGTGGTCGCCAGCAGCCTGGGTTATGTGTTTGACTACTACATGATGCCGGGCAACCTGTGGAACAACGGCACGCCAGAGGACGAGACCGACGACTTGGTCAAGCCTGACCTCGATGCCAAATGGGCTGACCTGACCGCTGCCCAAAAAATAGTGGTGCTCAACTACCTTGACACCGATACCGACCCCAAACACGCCAAGAGCTTCTTCAACTACAACGCCGCCCCGGGTCGCGTGGTGATCAGCCCCTATGCGGCCACGCCCACCACCTTTACCCAAGGTGCCATGACCGACTACGACGGTGCCAGCATCCACTGGGGCAGTGTGGCTGTAGCCTCGCCCACCGCCAGTTTTGACAGCCTGACCAAAGACCAGCAAAAAGTGGTGGCCAAGGCGCTTGGCTACGAGGTCTATGAAGGCACCGTCTGGCACAAGGCCGATGCCCCGGCCAACCTGCGCCTAGTCACCCAGGTGGCCGCCAGCAGCGCGGACATCAAAGACTTCAGTCTGGATGCCATTGACTGGGGCGGTGTACCCGCACCGGTAGATACCGCTACCTTTGAGAGCTTAAGCCTGGCGCAGCAGCAAGTGGTGGCCCGTGAACTGGGCTACGACGTGCTCGGCCGTCAGGTGCTCTACAAAGCCAGCGCGGTTGCTGGCAAACAAATCGTGCTGAGTCTCACCGAGGGTGTGGACTACCAAAACGGCACACTTGACTGGGGCACCGCGCCCAAGCCCACCGCCGGCACACCGTTTGCCAACCTTACCCTAGAGCAACAAGACCGGGTGCTGAACCAAACCGGCTACCAGCGCTGGAATGGCGTGGTGTATGTCAACACCCAAGCCACCCCCGAGCAACGCTACAAGCTGGGCTTTGAGCAAGGCGTGGACAAAGACTACGAAAACAGCAAAATCATCTGGAGCAAGACCGAGGTGCCCGCGCTCACCCAGCGTCTGGATTTGGCGGGCATCACCGTCACCACCGGCGCCGACTACACCGTCACCATCGGCGGCACCGCGTTCACCTACAAAGCGCTGGCCACCGACACCACGGTGGCCCACATCGTGGCCGGCTTGGTGGGTCAGATCAACACCAGTGCCAGCTACGCCGCTGCCATCGATGCCACCGCCACCCGGCTCAACATCAACGACGGCAATGGCAAAGCCGATGTCAGCTTCAGCACCACCGCAGGTGGCAGCGCCACAGCGGTTGATATTGATCTTACCGAAGCCCTTGAAGCCGCCATGCTGGCCGTGCCCTACAGCGCACTCAACGGTGAGCAGCGCTACCAAGTGCTGATGCAAACCGGTTTTGCAGCCTATGCCACCCCGATTTATTACAAAGCGGGTGCGGGTGACAAAGCCATCATGTCCAACTTTGTCGAAGGGGTGGACTACCAAAACGCCACCGTCCCATCGGCCAGCCAAACCAAGCGCTGGGTGCTTGAAGACGGCACCAACCGCTACATCGTCTATGCCTACGATGCTGAAAACGACGGTGTGGTGGACCAACTGCGCGTGCAGCAGTCGCATGTGCTGCTGGGCCAGCGCGGTTATGGCTTCTTGCTCACCGGCACCGTCACCACCTTGCAGGACAACGCCGACTTTGTAGTCAGCGGGTCTGACGATGCCATCATCCGCGGCAACATCAACCTGCTGGGTGCCGGCTCTGACCTGGTCATCCAATCTGATCGATGGACCTATTGGGAGGGCGAAGCCAAGGTCACGGGCGACATCACCCTGATTGGCGGCGCGTCGGTTTCAAAAGATGCCAACGGCGCTCTAGTGAAAGACGCCAACGGCCATATCGTCACCGGCACCAGTGCAACCGCCAAAGACCTCAGCCTGTATGTGCATGCGGCCTCAACCCTCAACACCACCACGGCAGGCAGTCGTATCACCTTGGTGGCTGGGCAAGATGCCGAAATCCATGGCCGCGCCGTGGCCGGTGGCACCATTGGCACGTCCGGCGTCACCTGGAGCGGGCCAGACTCCACCATTCGGGTTACTGCGGGTGAGCAAATCTTGCTCGACACCGCCTTGTTGGCCTCCAAAGAGGTCAGCCTGTCCACCACCGGCACCGTGGGCGCTGACGACAACGGCTATGCCGTGGTCATCACCAGCGCCGGCGGCATGACGGCGGCGGGCATTACCACCACTGCCAACTCCCTGGGCACCACCGGGGGTCTGGTCAAATTTGATGTGGCAGCCAACGTTACCGTGGCGGGCACCATCTTGGCGGGCGGCACCTATGTCGGCAACAGCATCAACTGGTCTTCAGAAAACTCCACCGTCTTCATGCGCTCGGCTGGCCAGATGTACCTGGGCGGTCAAGCGGAAAAAGAAGGCGGCGGCACGGTCGAGATTGGCGCCACCATCCGCGCCAACCAAAAAATTGAAATCATTGGCGGCACCAGCGCGGCTGACAGCATCGGGGTGCGCATGCCCGGCGGCACCCGTATTGCCACCGCCAACCCCGGCGGCCAGGTCATCATCCGCTCGACGGACGATGCCCATGTGTTTGGCCAATTGGTGGCCGGTGGTGAGGTGATTGACCACTTTGACAGCACCAACGACTTCCTTGGCAGCACCATTCGCAGCTTCCAGGGCGATTCAAGTATCATCATCGAATCAGGCAAACAAATCCGCCTCGGGCGTGACCTGATCGCTGGCAAGCTCATTGACGTGCGCGGCGGTACGGTCAGTGGCCGCGCCACCACCACCGACCCCTGGGCCAATGACGGCATCGTCATTGGCGGGGCCGTCCACCTCAAAACCCTGCAAGACAACAGCAACATCACGTTGTCGGCCTCGGGCAATTTGTCGGTGCTGGCACCGGCCTGGACGCAAGAGCTCACGGCCGACAGCTTTACCGAGTTTGCCGACGGCCACCTCAGCAATGCCAGCAGCTTCAAGCTCAGTATCGACCTGGGCACCATGGTGGTCAGCAAAACCGTCACAGTAGCCAACACCGCCCGTACCGGGGTGGATGGCCTGCGCGACGCCGTGCAAGCCGCTATTGATGGCAATTTCAACATTGACAGCTCGCCTGCTGACACGTCTTTGGTGGGCACCAACCTCAACATCACCGGGGCCGACAACCACGCCTACCAGTTCAAGGTGCGCCTGAACGACGGCCGCCTGATGTTCACCAGCAACTTCAAGTTCACCCTTTCGGCCGTGACGGATGGGGGGGCTGAGCGCCTGGGCTTGACGCAGATCGCTGCCGTGCCCACCAGCGGCCCGGTCACCTCCGACCGCGGCTATGCCATCGATGCTGCCGCCTTTGGGTCAAGCGTCAACATTGGCAAGGCCAACCTGCCCGGCGGTGTCATCACCGTCTCGGGCTGGATCCGTGGCTACAGCGCCATCAACCTGTATGCCGGCAACAACGCCAGCGGTGGGCAGTCGATGCTGCTCAACGCCAGCGGTGCCCTTGAAACCTTGTCCGGCAGCATGGTGCTCAACCCTGCGGGCAACGCTGTGCTCAAAGGCCGCCTGGCCGCCTTGGGTGTGGGCGCCGACATCATCATCAACGCGCGCGACACCTTGCGCCTGGAGGGTGAGCTCGAAGCCGAGCGCGACATCATCATCAACGTCGGCACGGTCGAGCAAGCCGGCGAAACCAGCCTGAGCACCTACGGCACCAGCCGCCTGACCACGCACGGGGCCAACGGCCGCATCATGCTCAGCGGCCTCAACGATGTGCAAATCAACAACAGCATCGGCAAAGGCAATGCGCAGCTTGGCTTGCTGCAGATCGAGGCCACCAAAGGCAAGCTCACGCTCAATGCCGAATCCGGCTGGCTCGAGACCGGCTACGCCATGCGGCTCACAGGCACCGAGCTGGACATTGGCGGCACCCTCAAGAGTGCCGCCCCCACCGCCGCCAGCTATGACCACGAGATCACGCTGCAGGCGGTCAATAAAGTGTTGCTGCACGGCAGCATGGATCTGCAAGGCTCGGTCTTGGTCAAGGCCGGCACCGATATCAATGTGTACAACACGCAATTGATCGCCAACAACGCCGGTCAGCATGTGTTTTTTGATGCCGGTGCGGCCCTTAATTTTGGCAGCCTCAACGGCTACAGCGGTGGAGTGCAGATTCAGGCGGCGGCCGAGTTGCAAGTTAAAGCCGGTGCGGCCCTCACCTTGGCGCGCGATGCCCTGCTGTATGCCAGCGGCACCGCCAGCCGTATCAGCCTGCAAGCCACCGACGTGGCCTTGTACGGCAGCATTTTGGGCGGTGCCAACTACAACACCGCCACCAGCGCCTATGCCTGGAGCGGCAAAGGGGGTGTCATTGACATCAGCGCCACCCGCGCCGTGCGCCTGGAGAGCTACACCCAGGTAGTCAACGCGGTCAACACCACCCTTGGGGCCAACCTCAAAGCCACCGGGGTCATCACCCTCAAAGCCGGCAGCGATGCCAGCGGGCTGGGCATCTACCAAGGCTTGGGTAGCGCCATCGTGGCATCGGCCACAGGCAAGTTTGAGGCCGATAACGCGGCCGAGACAGCCGTTTGGACCGAAGTCGATGCCGGGGCGGATGCCCAAATCAACCTGCGTGCCGACGGCATCATCGAGCTGCACAACGAGGTGACCGCCGTCGATGTGGGCTCGGATGTCAACATCACGTCGCTGTCGCAAGTGTGGGTGGATGCCTTGCTGCGCGCTAACGACAGCGTTACGGTGCAAGGCGGCACCCACAGCAGCCGGGTTGGCATTTTGCTCAACACCTTGGTGCTTGACAGCGCCACCAACCTGCGCCTCTCCGGTGGCACCATCGACACCGCCGCTGGTGGCACCATCAATCTGTTTGCCACCGATGGCGTGAAGATTGAAGGTGTGGTGGGTCAGCGCGACTTTGGTTCGGCCAAGGTCGGCTTGCTCGACATCCGCTCCAGCGGCCATGATGTGACGGTGCTGCGCAATGTCGATGTGCGCGACCATGTCAGCATCACCGGCGTGAACGTGAATGTGCTCGCGGGCAGCTACGTGTGGGCCACCGGGGCCAATTCAGATGTGTTCATGAAAGCCCGCACCGCGCTGACCATTTCGGGCGCCCAGTCCGGCTTGGTGCGCGCGATTGTCAAGGCTGACCAACTGGTTCACCTGGCAGCCCCCACCGTCAGTGTGATGGGTCAGGTGGAAGCCGGCCTGGTGGCTGTGAACCCGGCCAGTGCCGACCAAGTCAATGCGCAGCGCACGCTCGACATGAAAGGCCTATCACTCACGGTGGGCCAAACCTACACGGTCAACATTTCAACCGGTGATGTGAACAGCCCCACCGTACACAGCTTTAGCGTCACCGCGCAAGCGGGTCAAACGCTGGCGCAACTGGTTAGCGCTTTGGCCACTGCCATCAACGACCATGCCAGCTACACCGCCGTGGCCGATACCACCAATACCGCACAGGTCAACATCACCAGCGGGGCTGGTATGGCCCGCATCTCGATCAGCTTGGGCGGCGATGCGGCCACCGGGCGCGTGCTGTTCAACGCCGGCAGCAGCCTGACGGTGGGTGGCATTGTGTCGTCCAACGACCAAATTCAGCTCAACGCCGGTGTCAATCAGAACTGGACCCGCACCCAGCTCGAGGGGGTCATCACCCTGAGCCAGCTCAGCGGCGGCAACATCACCGTCAGCGGCCAGGGTAAGCTCAGCGCCGGTGGGGCCATCTCGCTGCAAGCGGGGGGCAATGTGCTGGTCAGTGCCGACCCCGTGGTCACCCCGGCCGATCCGGTGCAGGTGCCGGTGTACGTGACCCAAGCCGTCACCACCGACGTGGTGGTGGGCGAGGTCAATGTGGCCGTCGGACAGGTGCAGGTGCCAGAAATCTCCTGGGTGCAGACCGAGATCACCGAGCAAGTGGGCAGCGAACGTGTCAAGGTGGGCAGCTACTACAACACCATGGATGTCACGCTCACCATGGTGGGCTACTACAACCCCAAACTGAGCGCAGATGCCCAGTTCCGCGAGGTGCTGATCGAGGGCTTGGACTACACCAATGCCAAGGTCACCTGGAGCAATGCCGGTAAAAACGGTGTGGCCGCCTCGGTGCCTGATGCCGAAGCCGCCACACTGCGCACCGCCACCTACAAAGACAAGGTCAACTACAAATCCTTCACCCAGCTCAGCGACGTGCAAAAGCAAGCCGTGCTGAATTACACCGGTTACATGCCGCTGTACCAATTCAGCTACAGCAACGCGGTGCGCCACGAAACCCGCAACGGCAATGTGGTGGACATCCCGGCTGACCAGCGCGTGCTGGACTTTGCGGGTGTGTCGGTGCTGGCTGGGGCTACCTACAAGGTTAATGTGGGGGCCACCGTGTTCAGCTACCAAGCTGCTGCCAGTGGTGAAACCCTGACCAACATCGTGGCGCAGCTTGCCACCAAGATCAACAACGATGCCACCCTGACCGCCAGCGCCAGTGGCAAACAAATCACCATCAGCGCGGGGGCCGCCACCGCCGCCATCAGCGTGGTGCTGGGCCAAGGTGTGACAGGCAGCGCCAGCGTGAGTGATGTGGTCATCCCCTGGTCCACCAACGTCGGTACCAACGAAAAGGTCTATTTTGTTGACGTGGAAAACTGGCGCGACAAGTATGTGCGCATGCCCGTGGGGGCCGAGGCCGACATCCTGCGCCTGACCAGCCAGGGCGAAGCCCGCTACCTGGCTGGCGACACCACCAACGACGGCAACAGCGATGGCACCTGGAAAACCAGCACCGAGCTGGCAACCCTCAACACCGCCCTGGCGGTCAGTGGTGCCAGTATCACCATCACCACGCCAACCGTGGGGCAGGAGTTCACTATCACCGTGGGCACCAGCAACTTTAGTGTGCAAGCGGTCACGGGCGACACCGCTACCAGCATTGCCACCGCACTGGCAGGCTTAATTGCCAACCACGCCACCTACAACGCCACCAGCAGCGGGGCGGTGGTCACCGTATCAGGCCACGGCACGGCCACCCTCAGTGGCCAAGCCCAACTGCCGCGCGGTGAATTTGTGGGGCAATACCAAGACGTTAGCAAGGTTACCTACAACCAGATCAAGTCGAATTACTACTTCCCGGTCGAAGGCTACAACAGCGCCAAGGGGGTGACCAACCCCTACGGCGAACGTGCCGGCTATGACGACTTGCACAACCCCAATGAAGACGGCCGTGGCCGCTGGGAGGTGTTTTATGACGTGGGCTCGGGCGACCGCGTGTTTAACGTGGCCAGCCGCACTGCAACCGGTGCCACCAAGGTGGTGCTGGACCGCGACCCGAATTGGGCCTGGGAGTCCACCAACCCCAAAATCCAAGCGCAGGGCACTTATACCGACACAGCCTATGCTTCAGCCGAGCAACAAGCTGCGCTCACCAATTGGCAAAAAGACCGCTACACCGACGCCATCTACTCGCTCGACAGCTACGTGGACATTCTGGCGTTTGACACCGCCAGCCTGACCCAAAAAACCAGCAGCAACCGCGCCAGCCAATTTGCGTTTGGCTACAACTACTGGGGCCAGTGGGCAACCCCAGTGGGCCTGTGGGTGGACAACGACGACGGCAGCACCTGGGGCAGCTACGACGACGAAGATGAAGTGGGCGAATGGGGCCATGTCAGCAACAAGCCTGGCACTTATGTTGATCTGTTCAAGACGGGCGTCAACAGTGGGGCCGACCTGAATACCTGGTACCGTGACCGGCTGTACATGACGGCCAGCGGCCATGACGCTTACGACTACTGGGGTTGGGCCAATTTCAATGGTGACACCTTCACCTGGATGAAGGCCAATTACAACTGGGTGCGCAGCTCGCAAGACTACCGCGCCGGTGGTGAGGCCAATGGCGGCGGCGGTGATGACCTGTATATCGAAGTCCAGGGCCGTAAAGACATCGCCACCACGGCCTACGAAACCTACACCGACTACAACTACGAATGGGTCTCGAAGTGGCACAACATGTATGACCAGCGCGACAAGCTGGGCTACCAGTTGGCCACCCAAGACACCAACATCTACCAATACCGCCCCATCTACCAGACCAATCTGAAAGATGTGCAAGTGGTCACCATGAAAGACGTGACTGTCTGGGCCAAGGTGCCAGTGATCCAGAAGGAAACCCACCTGGAAACCGTGCTCACCATGGTCGATGCCTCGGCCCGTACCTATGGTGAGTTTGATGGCGAGTCCCTCATTGGCAACAGCATCAGCATCAGCACCGGTGGCAATGTCTATATCAGCGGCAAACTGGCCGCCCCCGACGCGCTGAGCATCACCGCTGGCAACTTGCTAGAGGTCAAGGGTGACAGCTACACCCCCGCCGGTGGTGGCACGGCTCAGGTCTCCACCCGCTTGCGCTCGGGCGACATGAGCCTGAGCGCCGGGGCCAACCTGACGCTGGACGACTCGGCCACGCTTGAGGCCACCGCCGCTGTCAGCAGCCTCAACGTGCAGGCCGACCGAGACCTGATCTGGGGCGGCCGCACCGGCCTAGATGCCAGCAAACCGGTCAACTACACCCTAGACGTGACCGCCAACGCCGGGCGCAACATCAACCTCAGCGGTCAGATCACCGCCAACAGCATCAGCCTGACCGCCGGTGACGCAGTCAGCAAAGACGGCAGCATCAGCGCCGACAACGACACCACCCTGATCGCCAAAACCGGCGGCATCACCCTCAAATCGGGCGACTACACCGGCAACATCCGCTTTAGCGACTCGAGTGTGCAGGTGCTGGGTGCCGGTCAAACCCTGAGCATGACGGCCCTGGGTGGCGGCATTGAGCAAACCAAGGCGCTCCAAGAATCTGGCGCGGTGACGGCAACCCAAGCCACCGGTCTGCTCAGCGCCAGTGTGCTTAACGCCACCTCAGACACCGGCATGACGCTCAACACCTCGGTGGGCAGTGCCACGCTGATGGTCAAGAGTGCCGGCAACATTGAGCTGGCCAATCTGGGCAACCTGACGCTGGCCGACGTGCAAACCACCGATGGCTCGGTCACCGTCACCAGCACCGGCACCCTGACGGCCGTGTTGGTGCGTGCCCTGGGTCTGAGCGACCGCAACGACATTGTGCTCACCACCCTGTCGGCCAGCGCCACCGCGCTGACGCTCGACACCCTGCAAACCGACGACCGGGGCGACATCACGCTGCGCTCGGGCGGCGGCATCGTGCAAAGCAACGCGCTGCTGAGCGCTGCGGCCATCAACGCCGTCAACGCGCGCCTGCCGGTTGGCAGCGCCAGCACACTGGCCCACACCCAAAAAGCTGATCAGCTCGATGCCGTGGCTGGCAATGCCGTCACGCTCACCACCCAGATCAACGGCCTGACGCTGGACATCCGGCAAGCCGGCGCCCTGACGCTGACACAAGGTAACCGCGCCCTGACGCTGCACAACGTGACCGTCTCTGACGGCACCGCCACCGTCAATGCGGCCGGCAAGGTGGACCTGGCCGATGTGCGACTGACGTCCAACCGCGACACCAATGACCTGACCGTCACCGCCGCCGGTGATATCCTGGTGCGTTATGCGTCCACCGGCCTGTACCTGGCCACGGCGGCAGACAAACCCGCCATTGTGTTTGGCCCGCAAGCCAGCAGTTTTGGTGCTGGGGCGGCCGCCATCAGCGTCACGCTGGCTTCGGGGGTGACCGGCAGCGCAGCCATCAACACCGCCGATATTGCCGATGCCAATGCGCCGCGCAGCATTGACCTGAGCGCCACTAAAGCTGTGGCTGGGCGCAGCTATGTGCTGAACCTGGGTGGGGATGCCATCAGCTACACCGCCACCCCCACCGATAGTGCCGATGCCAACAACGGGGCCATGCTGGCCACCGGCTTGGTGGCTGCCATCAATGCCTGGCGTGATACCAGCAATCTGCAGCGCTACACCGCCAGTGTGGACAGCAGCAACCCGGCCAAGATCAACATCACCGTAGGCGCAGGTACGCTCGACATCACTCTGCCCCTGCCCGCCGGTGCCCGTGGCAACCCGATCATCAGTGGCAAAGACTTTGCCGACCCCACCTTTGAGCGCACCATCAACCTCAGTGGTGTCAGCGCTGTGGCCGCCAAGGCCTACACCGTCACCATCGGCGGCACCAGCTACAGCTACACCTCGGCCAGCGGTGACACCATCGCCAGCATTGCCGCAGGCCTGGCCAACCAGATCAACCTGGGCAGCAAATACAACGCCGTGGTAGATGCCGGCACCACCACCATCCGCCTGATCACGCTTTACACCTCGTCGGGCGACATCAGCCTCACCAGCACCGGTGGCAAGATCACCGAAACCTTTGGCGACGATACGGTGGACCTGGTGGCCGACCGCCTCACGCTCAATGCCGCCCAAGGCATCACCGCGCTTGAAATTGCTGTTAACAGCCTGGATGCCATCGCCACCCAAGGCGACATCGTCCTGGCCGAGCAAGACGGTGCGCTGGAAAAAACCTCAGGCCTGGACGTGTTCCGCGCCCGCACCAGCCACACCACCGACACCGGTAGTCCGGCAGCTTCCCTGGTCAGCATCACCGCAGAAAACCAACTGCGGGTGGGCCCCGAAGTGGTGGCTGTGGGCGATTCGGTCAAACTGCGTGCCGACACCCTGCGCCTAGAAAGCGCATTGGCCAGTGTGTCCGTGTCTGCCCCCACTGGCTGGAACGGCACTGCGCCCGACTCCATCAGCATCACCAAAGGCGTGTCCTTTGTGGCCAAACAGGGCTTGGTGTCCCTGTACCGCTTCTTTAATGCGCCAGAGCTGATGGAATATCGCGCAGGCGACTATTTCATCTTTGGCTACGGTTCCACCTTCACCCGCCTGCTGCCGCAGAGCATCACCACCCAAACCCTGATTTTGGAAACTGGTGGCACCCTCAGCATGACGGGCGACCTCAAAGTGGGCCAGCACCTGGAGCTGATCGCCGCTGAAAACGTGGTGATCACCGGCACCATTGGCACCGGCTCCACGTCGGATGCCGAGATTGACGAGGTCATCATCACCGCCAAGGGCACCAAGAATATCGTGCGCTCCATCGACCTCAATAATGATGGCGACACCAGCGACACGCTCAACGAAGTCATTTTTGCCGCCACCGACCGCAACGCCGATGGCGACACGCTCGACACCGTCTATGTCACCAATGCCAGCTACCGTGGCCAAACCGGCTACACCGGCCTGGCCGTTGAGGCCGCCTATGGGCTGGACTACAACGCCGATGGCCTCATCAGCGGCACGGTGAACGAGGCCGGTGTGGTTACCCCCACCGGGTTCATCAACATCAAGGTCGACACCCTGCCCGCTAGCAACTTTGAGCTGCGCGCCCTGCGCGACATCGCACTTGACCTGGGCACCAACAACGATGCCGTGGTCACCAACCTGGCACTCACCGGCTTTGTCGGCGGCATCACCGGTTATGACGCCGCGCGTAACGTGGCCATCACGGTGGAGGGCCTGCTCACCGTCAAAGGCGGTATTGTGGCCGCCAATGAAACCTCGGGTCAGTTGCAGCTCACCGCCCAGCAGATCACCACCGACGGTGCGTCGGTGTTTATCGCCAAAGACCTGGCCGTGCAGGCCACCAACGGGGCCCAGCTCAACACCCTGATCGACACCCTCACCATCAACTCGTCCGGCACCGGTAATGTTCAGGTGAATGAGGCCACTGGCCTGACCGTCAACAACATTACCGCCAAAGACGGCAGCATCGAGGTGCGTGCCGGTGGTGACCTGACAGTGCGCGACATCAGCAACCTGGCCGACGGCGATGCCATCACGCTCAAGGCCTCGGGCAATTTGTCTGTGGACCGGGTCGAGGCGGGCACCTCGGTGGGGACGCAAAAAACCAGCGGCAGTGTCATCACGGTGGATGCCTCTGGCACCATCTCTGAACTGAAAGCCCTGGTGCGTGACGCCTATGGCAACGTCACCGGCGAAGACTACGACCAAACCGCTGCCGAACTGTATGGATACCAGGTGGTGATCAAAGGCACGACTGCACCCACGACACTTGCCCTGACGGACTCTGCCAAACGCGGCACCGGCAATGAACTCGAAGTGCGCTTTACTGCTGGCAGCGCCGGTCTGACCACCACCACCACCACCGTTAGCGCGTCGGGCACCTTTAACCAGGGTGGGGCGGGTGTGACGGTCACGAGCAGCACATCTCCGGAGGCTGGCAAACTCGCCACACAAATTGAGCGGGTGGTGTTTGACCCCAGCCGCCTGGGTGCCGAGTACAGCTACGCCATCAGCCTGGGCACCACTGCCGGGACGCAGACCGCATACACCGTCAAGGTGGGCGATGTGGTGAACGGTGCCACCGTCACCGCCGACTGGACCAGTATCCTGGCAGCGTTTGAGTACAAGCTGGAGCACATCAGCGGCCTGGCCCTGACGGTGGCCGCCATCGTGAGCGACGTGTCCCTGATGATCGAAGGCCCCAACAACACCCCGTTTGTCTTGAGTGCCGCCAGCATTACCCAAACCCGCTCTGGCACGGTGGACAACGCCACCATCAACAGCTTTAACTCTCCCGTTACCACCGCTACCGCAGCGGCGGCCCAGGTGTCAGACCTGGCGTTTGACAACGCGGCCCTGGCGGCCGACGGTGTCTACACCGTGGTGGTGAACGGCCACGTGTACCAGTCTCGCGTGGGCGCCAACGCCATCCTGACCCTCAGCGGCGCCAGCACCGGCAACATCACCGTCGATGCGGTTGGGCCGATTGCAGGGGTGGCTACTGCTGCCGTCAACCCGAAAGACATCGCCGACCCCGCCACCGCGCGCACCATTAATTTGAGTGGCATCACGGTTGCGGCCAGCACCGATTACACCGTCACGATTGCGGGCACTGCCTATACCGTCACATCCGCTGCCACGGGCGAGACCACCACCACCCTGGCCACCAAGCTGGCGGCCAAAATCAAGACGCCGGGCGGTAGTCTGACGGCTTATGCCAACACCAGCGCCACTGGCACCGTGGTCACCATCCCCAGCGCCAGCGGTGCGGGTATTTTGGTCATCACTATGACAGGTGCCACCATCAACCCGGCTGACATTGCCGACCCGGCTTTTGACCGCACGATCAACCTGACGGGCGCAGCCGTGGTGGCGGGGGGCACTTACACCGCCACCATTGGGTCGGATGTCATCTCATACGTGGCCACGTCCACCGACACCACGCTGAACCTGGTGGCCACCGGTTTGGCTGGGGCCATTGATAGCTTTGCGGCTACCAACTACACCGCCACCGCCAGTGGCAGCACCATCACTATCACCGCTGGTGCGGGCATCAAAGACATCGCCATGTCCAGCTCGGCGCCGGTCAGCGGTATTGAGGGTGTGCTGATTGGTGAGACCACCACCGGCTCCGGCCGCACGGTGAACCTGAGTTCGCTTAGCGCTGCCAACCTGCAAGGCACTTACACCATTGCCATCAACGGTACCACCGCCTTCAGCTACACCGCTGCGAGCGGTGCCAGCCTGGCCACCATCGCCACCGGCCTGGCAGCCGGCAAGTTGGGCACACCCACGGCCACGGCACGCTCGGCTACGCTTACGAACGACTGGGCCAGCCTGCTGGGTGATCTGAAAACCCAAATCGAAGCGGGTGAGCCGATCCTGGTGGTGCCCACCACCACCACCAACGGCAAG
Source organism: Comamonadaceae bacterium CG12_big_fil_rev_8_21_14_0_65_59_15 (assembly GCA_002786915.1). Lineage (GTDB taxonomy): Bacteria > Pseudomonadota > Gammaproteobacteria > Burkholderiales > Burkholderiaceae_C > Rhodoferax. The sequence goes on from PCUV01000102.1 coordinate 38,461, forward strand.
CTGACGCTCACGGCCACCCAAAACGCAACGCCTTTCAGCGTCATGGGGGTCACCGCCGGCAAGGCCAGCAGCGTCACGCGCAACGGCACCGAGCCCAGCACCTTTGCGGCCACCAGTGCCAAGCAGGTTAGCGTGATCGACTTTTCTGACACGACCACCCTGTCAAACGGTATGGCTGTTAGCGTGGTGGTGCAAGGCAATGGCGGCGTTGCAAAAGCATTTACAAATTCAGTTGACCTCAAACCCTCTGGCATCAAAGACTGGGCCACTTTGTTGACAGAGCTAGGCGCTACCATTGTGAACGGCACCAGAACATCTGGAACCACGCCCGTTGCCACGCTTGATGCGACGGTGGACAGCACCGCTCGCACCCTAACGCTGACCGCGCTCAATAACAATGAGCCGTTCAAGGTCATCGCAAGCGATCTCTACACCAAAGCACAAGTGGCCGACGATGGCTTGCAGGTCACCACCGAGGGTACGTCCAACCGCGCCCAGGTGAGCGAAGTGGTGTTTGGTACCTTCCCGTTGGCGGTAGGCCAAACCTTTAGCATCACCATCAACAGCGAGGCGGCCTACACCCACACCATCACGTCGCTCACAGGCACCGAGGCCACCGACTGGGCTGCGGTGCTGGGCGCACTTAAAACCAAAATCGATGCCGGCGCGGTGTCGGCAGCGGTTGATGCGGCCAACCGCAAGCTCACCCTGACGGCTGATGCCACGGCCACGGCCTTCACGGTGGGGGCGGTGGCGGTCACTTTCAGCAGCACCAGCAGCCTGCCCAGCGCGGCCGCATTTGCCAACCAGCAGGCCGCAGGCAGCGACAGCACCCAGATCACCACGCTCACCTTCCCGGCCAGCGCGACCTCTGGCACGACTTACACCGTCACGGTCAACAGCACCGTCTTTAGTAGCACTGCCACCGGCACCAACATGGCCACGGCCCTGGGCGCTTTGCAAAACACCAGCGGCCAAGGTATCACGGCTGGCAGCGCCGTCACGGCCAGTGTGTCGGGCAATGTGCTCACCCTCACTGCTGACGCGGCAAACACGCCCTTTGAAGCCAGTGGCGGCGGCATCGCGGCCAGCTCGGGCACCTCGCTCTGGTACCCCAACAACTACGTGCTCATCATGCCTGAGGGCAGCCGCACAGCCGCTGGCACCTTCCCCGTCACTGCGCAGGGCTCACTCTCGGTAGTGAAGCTGCCCACCTTCCCGACCGACGTGCTCACGCTCAAGGCCGGTTACAACCAAAACGGCACCGTCAGCGGCCAAACCGGCTCGCTGGTGGTGGTGTCGCCGCTGCAGGGCTCCGACATCACCCTGGCTGCCACGCACAGCCTGACGCTGGGCGACAAAGTGACCGCCACCAACCTGAACGTCACCAGTGTGGGTGACAACCTCACCCTCACCACCGACGTGAGCAACCTGGCAGTCACCTTCACCAAGGCGGGTAACTTCACCCTGACCGAAGCCAATGCCATTGCCATCAGCAGCCTGGGTATGTTCAGCCCCACCACGGGTGTGGGCGGCGACATCACCATCGTGGCCGAAGGCAACATCACCATCAACAGCATCACCGGTATCGCCGGCAAGGTGACCATCACCTCCAAAACCGGCAACATCGTCATTGGCAGCATGGCCGCTGCGGGTGAAGTGGTGCTGTCGGCGGCCAATGGCAGCGTCACGCTGGGTGATGCCACCCACACCATCGAAGCCGACACCCTGGACATTTTTGCCAGAGATGCAGTCACGGTCTATGAAAAAGACGCGGTGGTCATCAACCGCATCGCCAGCAGCACCACCCAAATCGTCAGCGCCACACACGCCGTGTCGGTGGTCGCCGGGGGTGACCTGACGGTCAACGGGGCGATTGAAACCTTAGGCACCCACAACGTCACGCTCACCAGCACCACGGGCAACCTGGCGCTCAACCAAAGCATCTACACCGCCAGTGGCGACATTAGCTTGACAGCCGGTGAGAGCATCACCCTGTCCGACCAGGCCGACCTGACCAGCACCACCAGCGACAGCGCCATCACCCTGCTGGCCGGCACCAACGCTGGCACCAGCACCGGTGCCATCACTCTGACCGGCGACACCTTTGTGGATGCCGGCAGCGGCGCTCTGAGCTTTAGCGCCGACGGCAACATCACCTTGGGCAAGCTGCGCACCACCAACACCGCCGACTTGCCCATCACCAGCCACTTCGGCGCCATCATCGACGGCGGCGACAGCCCGCCCGACATCATCGCCACCGGTGCCACCCTGGTGCTGCGCGCAGCCACCGGCGTGGGCTCGGCCAACACCATCGAAACCCAGGTGGCCGCGCTCGACATCATCAACACCACCTCGGGCAACGTGGCCCTAGAAGATGCCGATGCGATTGAAATCTGGCGCATCAGCCAAGGCGGCGCCGGTGACGTGCGTGTGTCCACTCTCAACGGTGCCATTGCCACGCGCAATGCACTGGCTATTGACCTGAACCCCACCCCAGTGGCGGCTAACCCAGCCGCACCCACCCCGACCGAAGCCGCTGCCATTGCACTGGCTAACTCGATTGCCAGCGTGCTGCGCGTGGACACGGGCGCCGTGCAGTTGTACGCCGGTGGCATCGGTGGCCGGATCACCGTGGGCGCTGGGGCCGATATCAGCGGCCAGACCAACACTGCTCTAGAGACGGTGCTGCTCACCGCCGAAGATGGCAACATCACCTTAGCCGGTGGCATTCGCGTGGCGGGCCTGGGCAATATTGAGCTCAATGCACCCAAAGGTGCCATCGTGGTGGACCACACCGCGTCCGCCGGCTGGCGCACCGTCAGCGGCAACCCCGATCCACAAATCGACTGGGCCATGCGTCTGGGCAAGTTCAGCACCGTGCAAAGCACGGGCGAGCTGCTGACCGACAAGGTCGAAAGCTACAACGCCAACCGTTTCCCTGAAGATGCTGACGGCAACGGCGTGGTGCTGCGCAGCGCCGGTGGGGCCTACCTGCAAACCACTGGCGGCTTGCTCAGCCTTACCGCCCGTGACCAGATTGGCGAAACCTATGGCAGCTACCTGTTCAGCCCCTACGCGCTGGTGGTGGACGCCGCCACCCTGAACGTGACAAGTGCCGAACGCATGAACGTGTCGGTACTGGCCACCGGCAATGTCGAGGTGGTCTCATCCGCAGGTGCGGGCGCCAAAGGCGGCTCCATGGGCGTGAGCACCTTCACCGGTGAGCAAACCATCTCTGGCGCGGTGGATGCCTCGGGGGATGACATCACCATCACGGCCAACAGTGTGCAAATCAACAGCGACCTGCGCAGCGCCGGGGCCACCCTGACCTTGGCCCCGATTGACACCTCGCGTCCGATTGTGCTGGGCGACTCCAACACCAGTCCGACGGCCAACACCCTGAGCCTGAGCCTGACCGAGCTGGCTAATCTGCAAGACGGCTTTAACGAGATTGTGATCGGTGGGCCCAACAGCAACAGCGTGGTGTCGATTGGCGTCACGGGTGGCACCGATACGGTGCAGTTCAAGGACAACCTGGTCATTGAAAACCCGCTGTCCGGCGGCGAGGTGTACATCAAACAGGCCTTGGCGGTGGACGGCTCGCTGTCGATTCGCGGGTCGGGGCATACCACCATCGTCACTAGCAGTGTGGCAGCGACCACTTACATCAGTGTGAACGACTCATTGGTGGTGTCGGGTGCACAGACGATTGAGGCCGGTACATCGGGTGCAGGCAGCATCCAACTGCTCAACACAACTTACAGCCTCAATGGCGATGGTGTGGCGGGTAACGACACCCTGGCCCTTAAAGCGGCGGGTACCGTCACGATCTACGGTACCATTGGCGACACCGACCCCTTAGAGGGGTTGACCGTGGGTGGGTCCGTGAATCGGGGGACTGATGCGACCCTAGGAACGAGCGACGATACCCAGTATTACGCGACCAATGTGTCATTTGAACGGCCGGTGACGGTCAATGGTGACTTGATCATTTATGCCACGGGTACCGTCACTTTCAAGGACGATCTGACCTTGACGGGTGGTGGCGACCTGATCGTTTACGGAGCTAGCTCGGTTGTATTTGTGGGCAATGTGAGCTTGTCTGGCACCAACGCTGGCGCAGCGGGTGACATCTTCCTTGAAGGTGATGAAATCAATTTTGGCTACGGCAAAACCGTGGCAGGTAACGGTGTTTTGACGCTGCGCCCCAAAACGGTTGGGCTGGGCATTGAAGTAGCGCAGCCACCCAGTGAAAACACCAGCTATCTCAATCTGACCAATGCGGAGCTGGACAATTTTCAAGATGGCTTTAGCAAGATTGTGATTGGGCGCCAGGCAGGGGCGACCACCTCTTATGTTGCCGATGCCAATGCTGATAACGCGGCAGGCGCGGTGCGTTTGGGTGCGATCCAGGCCGAGCAGCAATACACGTTCCGTGATGCCTTAGAGGTTTATGGTGGCAGCATTGCCGTGGCGGATTACAGCAATCCAGGCTTTATGCTGCGGGTACAGGGCGACCTAACTCTGAACGCCAGCAGCAGTGGCGGCATCAACTTGTATGGTCAAGTTGAAGCCAGCCAGTCAGACACCTTGGCCGCAGACATCACCATGATGGCGGCCAACGGCAAGATTTGGCAACAAACTCCCAGCATCAACACCGATGGACTCACCAACGAGCTCATCCGCGCCAACAAGCTCACCGCCACTGCGGCCACCGGCATTGTGTTGCCGTGGGCGCAAATCAATGTGCTCGATGCACAGGTCACCGGCGACGGCGACATCAATATCAATGTGATCGGAAGCACCAACGCGCTTGGCACGGCCACACTGGGCGTGGGCGGCGATGTCAGCGTGTTGCGCTTGTTGCAAGACGATGCCACCAAGGCCGGCAAAATCACCCTGACCACCGAGCTGGGCACCATCACAGTGGCGGTGGCGGGCACCGGTGTGGTGACCGACGGCACCGGCGACGTGGTGCTGACGGCAGGCGGTACCGCCAAACAAATCGTGGTGGAAGATGTCATTCAAGCCACCAACGCCAGCGCGGCCAACAAGATCACGCTACAGGCCGATGGCGCAGTTAGCAACACCGGCGCGGGCGTGATCAGCGCAGCCGGTGCGGGCGTGATCAGCCTGACCAGCTTGGCCACCAACATTACCCAAGGTGCCAACATCAGCACCGTGGGCGGCCAGGTCAACCTGACGGCCAGCACCGGCATCAGCATGGCGGGTGACATCACCGTCAACGCCGGGGTCAGCAATGGCGCGGTGACCTTTGCCACCACCACCGGCAACATTGTTCTGAGCCAAATTCTGGCAGGCGGCACCACCGGTGGCAGCATCAGTCTGACGACCACCGCCGGTGCCATCACCGACGGCCGCAGCGACAACCAAAAAACGGCCAACGCCACCAACCTCGAAGGCAACACCGCCAGCGTGTCATTGGTGGCTGGGGCCGGCGTGGGCTCGGGCGGCACCGAGCTGCAAACCAATGTGGCAGCCCTGGCGGCCAGTGTCACCACCAGTGGCGGCTTGTTTGTGCGCGAAAAAACCGCACTCACCACCAACGCCATCACCGTGGCCGGCCGTGACGGCACGGTCAGTATCGTCACACTCGACGGTGGCATTACCGTGGCAGCTTCCATGTTGAACACCGCTATGGGCGGTAATGTGCTGCTGCAAACGGCAGAGTTGACCGAGGGCAGCAGCGCGGACATCGCGGTGAATGCCGAGCTATCTACGGCCCACGGCAGCATCAGCCTGCTGGCCAAAGACGCCCTCACCATGGGGGCCAGCGGTCTGGTCAAAACCGCGTCCAGCAACTACCTGGCCGCCGTGGATGGCACGACCGCCACCACCTTGAATCTGACCAACAACGCCGGCACGGTGGCTGTGACGACTGGCATCAGCCTAGGCAGCGCCACCATCAACCCGGCGGTGGTCAGCGATGTGAATGCCCTGCGCACGGCCGACTTTGGCAATGTGCTGGCCGTGACCGGCGCGGTGTACAAGCTCACCATTGACGGTGTGGACTTCATCCACACCGCCACCTCGGGGCAGACTTTGGCCAACATCGTCAGCGCCTTGGCTGGCTTGGTGGATACACACGCCACCTATGTGGCCAGCGTGGACCCGCTCAACGCCAACCGCATCAAGATGACCGCGGGTGCCGGTGCCAAAACCATCACCAGCACGGTGGATGCCACCGCGATGGGCGTGGCCACCGTTAGCGCCATCCCCGTGGGTGCCACCGTGGGCGCGGCCCGCAGCATTGCGTTTGCACCCGTTACAGCGCAAGTGGGCGCGGCCTACAGCGTCACCATTGGCAGCGACACCTTCACCCATGTGGCCACCACCGGCCAAACCATGGCCAACATCGTCAGCGCCCTGGCCAGCAAAATTGCGGCCATCCAGACCATTGACCTGCAAGCGGACGCGGCCCTCAATATGAACGCCACCGCGCAAGTCATCAGCACCGACGGCAACATCCGTTTGGTGGCGGGGGCTGGCTCTGTGGCGGCTGACGGCAGCATGGCGCTGGGCAAGGTCACCACCAAAGGCACGGGCAGTGTCACAGTGAATGGCACAGGCGACATCAGCCTGGTGGCGACGGCCGCCATCACCGATGCCGGCACCACTGCCACTAATCTGACTGGGCGCAACCTTCGTATCAGCGGCACGGCTATCGGCGCGGGCGCGAATGCGATTGAAACCAGCGCCGACACCTTGGCCGCAGTGGCCTCGGCCGGCGGCGTTTTCCTGGGGCAAAGCAGCACCGCGCTCACCGTGGGCAGTGTGGCTGCCGTGGGCGTGAACCGCATCAGTGCCGCCGGTGTGGCTGGCGCGAATGGGTCGGTGGACGACGCAGCCCTGGCCGGCCTGACCGCCAGCACAGATAACGCACTGGTCTTGACCACCGCAGGTGGCCTGACGGTGAACAACGCGCTCACCGCCACCGGCACCGGCCATGTACTGGTGAGTGCGGGCACCTCGCTGGCGCTGAATGCGGCGATGGATGGCGGCAGCGGCAACATCTCGGTGTTGTCCGGTGCGGGCCAGACTTATGGTGTGAATGGCGATATCACCAGCACCGGCGGCACCATCGATGTGCAAGCCACCGGCAGCAACAGCAGTATCGTGATGGATGCCGGCACGGTGTTGCGGGCCGACGGCCAAAACATCCGCATCGCCGCCACCGGCAGCGTGAAGCTGGGGGTGGTGGATGCCCGTACCAGCACTGGCCGCAGCGGCGGTGGGGTGACTGATCAAGCCAACTGGGGCTCGGTCAGCGTGGTCAGCAGTGGCAGCATTTTGGACAACGCCAACACCAGCACCGACCTCTATGCCAAGGCCCTGCGCCTGACCGCCACCGGCAGCATTGGCCTGCTGGGCGCGGGCAGCACCAACGCGCTTGAAACCGAGGCTAGCACGCTCACAGCCAGCGCTGGCACGGGTGGCATCAGCCTGAGCGAAGCCAGTGCCTTGACGGTGGGCACGGTGACGGCTGTGCCGGTGAACCGCGTCACGACCAGCGGCAGCGCCGGAGCAGGAGATGTGACCGATGCGGCAGCGCAAAACCACCTGACCAGCACCGGTGCACTGGTGTTGCAAGCAGCGGGCGAGTTCAATACCCTTGACCTGACAGGCAACATCGTTGCGGGGGGTAACCTGCTGGTGCAAACCAGCACGGGCAGCATTGATCTGGCTGGCGACATCAGCAACAGCGCCGGTGCCACCAGCATCCGTGCTGCGGGCGGCATTGTGCAGCGCGCCACGTCCAGCATCAGCACCACCCTGACCGCCACGACGGTCGAGCTGATCGCGGGCGATACGATCAACCAAGAGGCCAACGGTGCCCTGGTGGACACCAGCGCGGCCACTACGCCGGGCAACATCCTGCTGCACGCTACCACCGGCGACATCTTGGTTCAGACCCTCAATGCGGCCGGTGGCCAAGTGGCCGTCACCGCCCTGGTTGGTTTGATCTTGGATCAGGCCAATGATGCCGCAGTGGATATCACCGCCGCAGGCTTGATCTTGAACGCAGCCGCAACTGACAAGAGTGTGGGCGCAAGCACCAATGCCCTGGAAGTGAGCGTGACCACCTTGGCCGCCCAGGCTGGCTCGGCGGGCATTTTCCTGAACGCCCAAGAGCGTGTGACCACGGGTAGCACCAACCGGGGTGTCACCATCGACAGCCTGACCGTTGCGGTTAGCGCGGTGAATGTGGACGGCACCTTGCCAGCCACGGCCACGTCACCTGCCACAGCGACGCTGGAAGACCTGACCACGGTCAACAACGGTGCCATCGTGCTGGTCAGTGCCAATAACTTGACACTGAACGCAGGCACCGCTGCCAGCAACGTGTTGACCGCCGCAGGCACGGGCAATGTGCGCCTGGACGTGACCGGCACTCTGGCCCTGAATGCGGCCCTGAATGCCGGTAGCGGCAATGTGACCGTGCTTAGCACGGGCAGCCAAACCTATGCGGCCGACGGTGACATCACCACCAGCGCAGGCACGATCGACATACAAGCCACGGCAACCGCCAGCACCATTGGCATGGACGCTGCCACCACCTTCCAGACCACGGGCGGCAACATTCATATGCTGGCAGGCACGGTGGACGGCACCAGCGGTGCCACGGTGAATGCAGGCGGCAATATCACCCTGGGCTTGCTCGATGCGCGCAGCACCACAGGCCGCAGCGGTACCGCCGATGCCGACCAAACCAATTGGGGTTCGGTCAGCGTGGTCAGCACCAACGGCAGTGTGCTGGACAACGCAGCAGATACGGCGGTCAACATCTACGCCAACACCTTGCGTCTGGTCGCGGGCGGTGTTGCCAGCGCCATTGGCGCACTGGGCACCAACACCACCAACGCCCTAGAGCTGGAAGTGGCCACCCTGTCGGCCAAGGCCGGCACAGGCGGCATCAGCCTGAGCGAGGCCACGGCCATCACCGTGGCAATCCAGGCGCAGGATGCAGCCAAGGTGAACCGTGTCACCACCAGCGGCACGGCGGGTGTGGGCGATGTCACCGATGTGCTGGCGCACAGCGACCTGACCAGCACCGGCGCTTTGGTGCTGCAAACCACTGCGGGCAGCATCACCACCTCGGCCACCGGCGGGGCGGTCACGGCGGCGGGTAACCTGTTGCTCAAGGCGGCAGGGGCTTCGTCGGACATCACGCTGGGGGCGGCGCTGACCAATAGCACAGGTTATATCAGCCTGAATGCCGAGCGCGATGTGCTGCAAAACGCCAACATCACGGCCAGCGCTGAGTTCAAGTCGATTGACGTCCTGGCCGGCAACGCCATCACCATGGCGCAAGGCACGGCGATCACCCAATCGGCCGGTGCCAACAACGGCAATATCTTGCTGCAAGCCGGTGCTGCCAACGGCAGCGCGGGCGGCGACATCACCATCGAGCTGATTGCAGCAGGTGCAGGCAGCGTCAGCTTGACCGCCACCAAGGGCAGCATCAAAGACGGTGACACTGCGGGTGATTCCGAGGTGGACATCACCGCCAGCGGCTTGCTGCTCAAGGCCGGCACCCAAGTGGGTGAGGGCGCTAATCACCTGGAGACCACGGTCGCCAGCGTTAGCGCCAATGCCGGCAGCGTGGGCGTGTTCCTGACCGAGACCGACAGCATCACCGTCAGCTCGCAAACCGTCAACATCTACCGGGTCGATGCCTTGGCCGATGCCACTTACAGCAGCAACACCAATCAGCTCAAGCTCAGCAGCGCCGCCGACGGCACGGTGGTGCTGGCCAACAAGGCGGGTGACCTGACGGTCAGCTCGGACGTGCTGGCCACCGGTAGCGGCCATGTGCGGCTGGATTCAGCCGGTGCGATCGTGCTGAACAACGCGGTGGATGCGGGCTCTGGCCACATCACCTTGGTGGCGGGCAGCAGCCTGACCCAAAAGGCCAACCTCACCACCACGGGCAGCGGCACCATCGACGTGCGCGCTGTCACCAGTGTGGCGATGGACAACGGCACGCTCACCAGCGCGGCGGCCAACATCCGCTACGTGGCGGGCACCACCCTGACGCTGGGCAGCATCAGCACCAGCGCCGACGTGAGCCTGACTGCCAGCAGCATCACCGACAGCGGAACCACCGACACCGACATCAGCGCCGACGAGCTGCGACTGGTGACCACCGGCGCGACAGCGGGCGCTGGCGTAGGTTTGCGCACCCAGCACCTGCAGATCAATGTGGCCAAGCTGGCCGCCAATGTGGTGGGTGTGGTCGATGGCATCAGCACGTCGGCCACCTACGGCTCGGGCGGCGTGTTCCTGACCGAGGCCAATGACCTCATCATCGACAGCCTGAGCGCCATCACGGTCAACGAAGTGTTGGTTGGCGGCAGCCTGGATGCCACCACCCTCTCGGATGCCAGTTTGTCTGACCTGGTCTCGGCCGGTCACCTGGTGCTGGCCACCACGGCGGGCAGCCTCACGGTCAACCAAGGTGATGCGGATGACATAGGTATCAGTGCGGCTGGCAATCTGCTGCTGCAGTCCGGCGGCACCAGCGGCGACGTGACGGTGAATGCGGATGTGCGCAGCAGCGCGGGCAACATCAGCATCAATACCGGTCGCAGCCTGCTGCAAAACGCCGACATCAGCACGGCGGGTAGCGGCTTGACGATTGACCTGGTGGCAGCGCAAGCCATCAGCATGGCGCAGTCTGGCGGTCAAACCGTGACGACGACGACCACTAACGGCAACGTCTTGCTGCAAGCGGCCAATGGCAACATCACGCTGGAAACCGTTAGCGCAGGCACCGGCAACGTCAGCATCACCGCCACGGCGGGCAGCATTCTGGACGGCGACGCACTTGCCGACGCCGAGGTGGATATTCTGGCCAATGGCTTGATCCTGAAAGCCGGTGTTACCGCCGGCCTGGGTGCCAACCACCTCGAAACCACCGTCACCACGCTGACCGGGCACGCCGCCAGTGGCATACCGCTGGTGAGTGCGGTGGACACGGCTGATGTGAATACCCTGCGGACGATCAATTTTGCGGGTGTGTCGGTGGTGGCTGGGGATTATTCCGTCACCGTGGGGGCCAATGGCAGCAATGTTGCCCACACATTCGCAGTCACTGCTGTGGGGTCGGAGTCCATCGGCACCATCGCGAGCGCCTTGCGCACCGCGATCAATGCCTATAAACCCGGTGGCGTGCAAATTTACACCGCCGACATCAATAGTAGCAACAGCAGTCAGTTGGAAATCAAAGCGGGTGCGGGCACGGCCGCCATCACCACGGCCATACCGGGTACCGCAACTGGCACCGTATCGGTCAACGCTGCCGACACCGCCGACGCGAACGCCTTGCGCACAGTGGACTTCAGTGGTATGGCGGCTGTTACGGGAGTGGCGTATTCGGTCACCATCGACGGCACCCAGTACGCTTATTCCGCCGTCGCTGGCAACACCATGGCGGACGTGGTCACGCAACTTGCCAGCGCGATCCAGACCGCTGGCGTTTATGCGGCTTCAGCCGACCCAGTGATTGATACCAAACTGCACCTCACCACCGGTGCCGGCTTGAAGGTCATCACCGCTGCAGTCACGGGCACAGCCGCCAGCTCAGGCCTGTATGTGACTGAGTCCGACGGGGTCACCCTTGACACCGTTACGGTCAATGTCAACCGCTATGCGCTGGCCTTGAATGCCGACCTGTTGCGCACGCTTGATTTCACGAATTCGACCGTACCCACCACTGGCGCTTACACCGTGACCGTGACGATCCAGGGCACGGCCTTTACCGTCAACGCGACTTCTGGCCAGACGCTTGTGGCGACGGTTGCAGCACTTGCCACTGCCATCAACAACCACGCCACCTACGATGCCGTATTGGACGGCACCCTCAAGATCAATGTCACCAAGGGCGCGGGCGCGGCTTACATCACCACCACCGGTTTCACAGGCACAACGCCTGCCATCAGCGCCGCAGACGCTGGCCTGGCCGCCACCACTAACGCCGCCCAAAGCAACCTGACCACGGCCAATAATGGGCATATCGTGCTGGTTAGCAACACGGGCAACGTCGTCGCCGCCAACAGCGTCAGCGCGGTGGGCACCGGCAATGTCCTGCTGCAAGCCAGCGCAGGCACCTTGACGCTAAACAACAGTGTCAACGCCACCACCGGGTCAAACGGCAACGTCAGCTTGAAAGCCGTGGGCATCACCCTCAATGCGGCAGGCGATGTGTTCACCGGCGCGGCCACCAGCACCATTGACGTGGAAGCCACGGGTGACACCAGCACCGGCTTCATCACCATGGCCGAGGGCGCATTGGCCCAGACCGTGGGTGGCAACATCCGCTTGAAAGCGGGTGGCACCATCACCGTGGGCGTGTTGGACGCGCGGGATGCCACCAGCCGCACCAACGGCTTGCTCAGCAACCAAACTGCTACGACCGCAGGCTGGGGCTCGGTCAGCTTGCTGGCCGGCGGCTCGGTGTTGGACAACAGCGATGAAACTGTCACCCTGGTGGATGTGTTTGCCAACCAATTGCGCCTGAACGCAGGCGCGGCGGTGGGTGCCGGTACCAACCATCTAGAGACCGAGGTGGACCGCCTCAGTGCCGTCACCACCAGCGCCGGCCTGTTTGTGACCGAATCCACCAATCTGTTTGTGGGCGAGACGGCGGCCATTACGGTGAACCGGGTGAGCAGCGATGCAACCCTCAGCACCACCAACAGCACCGATGCCCTGCAGACCAAGCTGACCATTGGCGCAGCCCTGGTGCTGCAAACCAACACCGGCGCCCTGACCAGTGTGCTCACCACCGGCGAGATCACCGCTGCGGGCGACCTGCTGCTCAAAGCCAGCGCCGGTCTGGCCGCCGCCGTGGATGCCACCAACACCGCGCAGCTCAACCTGACGCGCGGCGCTGGCATGGCCACCATTCTGCTCAGCCAGGACATTGGCACTGGCCTGACGGCCACCATCAGCGCCGCCGATGCCGCCAATGTGGATGCCACCCGCACCGTGCTGCTGGCCGGCACCGTGGCCGTGGGTACCACTTACACCCTGACGATTGGCACCCAAAGCGTCAGCTACAAGGCAACCACCGTTCAAACGCTGGCCAATGTGGTGACCCAACTGGTCAGCAAAATCAACGCCACCGCCCTGGCCAGCGCCGACCTGACGCTTAACGCCGCCGTCACCAGCAGCGCCGGCCACAACAGCCTGCAAGCCGGGCGTAATGTGCTGCAAGCGGCCAATATCACCGCCAGCACCTCTGGTAAAACGGTGGATGTGCTTGCAGCCAGCGCGGTTACCATGAACGATGGCACGGTGCTTAAAACCAATGGTGGGGCAGTGCGCATCATGGCGGCGGGCGACATCACGCTGGGGCAGGTCGATACGCGTGCTTATGTCGCCACCGTACTGCAGGCCCAATCCGCATGGGGCGCGGTCAGCCTGCTCAGCACCGACGGCAGTATTCTGGACAACGCCAGCGAGACCACCGCAGCCACCATCGACATTTATGCCAACGAACTGCGCCTGAACGTCATCACCACCGGCAAGAGCGTGGGCAGCAACGCCAGCGCCACCGGCGGTGCCATCGAGACCGAAGTGGTGAAATTCAGCGCCAATGTGGGTGCCACCAGCTTGGTCGGTGCCAGCGGCGTGTACATCGACGAAGCCAGCGCCATCGAAGTTGGCCAAACCGCAGCGGTCACCGTGCAGCGTGTGGGCAGCAACGGCAGCACGTTGACCGCCACCACGGATGCGGCTCAGTCTGACCTGCTGATCACCGGCCACCTCATTTTGCAGACTAGCAACGGATCGATTTTGGTGAGCGAAGGCGACGCTGACACCGGCACCTTGGGCATTCAGGTGAGCGGCGGCAACGTCTTGCTCAAAGCCGCTGGCAGCACAGCCGACATCACCCTCAATGCCGACCTGATCCTGACCAACGGCAACCTGAGCTTGAATGCGGCGCAGGACATTTTGCAAAACGCCGATGTCACCAGCCAGGGCGGCACCAGCAAGACTATTGATTATCTGGCCGGGCGGCATATCACCCTGTCGCAAGACAATGGGACGACGACGCGCACCATCACCAGCAACGGCAGCGACATCAGCCTGGTAGCCACCAGCGGCAGTATCACCCTGGAGACCATCACCACGGGTGGCATAAGTGGCGACGTGCGCCTGTGGGCCGGCACCAACATTGCAG
>PCUV01000045.1:0-10894 GCA_002786915.1 Comamonadaceae bacterium CG12_big_fil_rev_8_21_14_0_65_59_15
ACTATTTTTAGAAGAAAACAGGAGCCGAAGAAAATGCACGTTCATTCCGGCTGAAATCCGGCAGTTTCGGGTCGGCGGTCACACACGATACTCTGCCACGCGATGCCATCACCCGTCTGCGACAAGTTTCCGGAGACGGTTCGTTGAAATTGCACCATCTGCGTCATTCGTTCGCGTCGTTGCTGGCTCTGAAGTTGGTGATGGCGCGTCATCCGCAGTGGCTTGGCGCTTTTGCCCCATGGCCAAAGACCACAGAGGAGTTGACAGCGAGTCAGGAGTTGGTCGGATCGCTCATCAAACCATTTAATGCCGCCGGGGACAGCTTTGTCATTCCCCGTCTCCTGGGGCACTCGTCGCTTCAAGTCTCGTTGACACACTACGCGCACACGCTTGATATCGCTGCAGCGCTGTTTCAATGCTACGGCTTGAGCAAAGAGGTGTTGCACGATCGCGAAATCGGCCCATTGGTTCACAAACGCTTTGAAGCTGGCGTTCAAATTCGGGAAAATGCTTTTGTTTGGTCAGCCGAGTCGCTCGCTCAATTCAAACCGCAGGGCAAGCCGCAAACGGCGCTATCGCGATCACAACGCGTAGACATGACACTGGTTGATTGGCTTAAGCGTTGCCGGGACGGAGAGCCTGCAACAGCCGTTTTGCCAGAGGGCCTCACTTTGGAGGGGTTGCAAAACTGGTTTTCTCCAAGGCAAGCGGTTAAATTGCAGGAACGTTTGATTGCTGCGAGCGACAAGCTGACAGACGATAACATCCATCTGTTGTCCCGTTTGGGGCACACATACTGGCAAGCCAGTCCGCCGATGTTCTGGTTTTCTGAGGAACGCTGCAAGGGCAGTACCGATCCTGAACTGACGATGGTCAATGACGCGGTTGCTTTGATCAAATTGATACGTCAATGTGGTTTTGATGCCAATGACTTCGTGACGTGGCGCTATGCCAAGGCGAATGAAAAATCGCACAAGAAGCTCTGGCGCAAAACGTTGGCCAGTGCCGGTTTGAAAAGTCAGTCTGAACTACGTAGCGGCAGGTCAAACAACCCGAAATGTTTGGGCATTTCCCTGCGAGCCGGGAACGTCAAGCGAACTGTACTGTTATCGGTTTGGCTGTTGGCGCTGAAGCACGGGTGCGGCCTGCCTGAGAGACCCCAATGATTCACTGATCGAGTTTACGCAGCTGCAAACGCCCCTTGGGCGGCCTGATTAATCGGTGGCCGATGCACCAGTCATATACGCTTTAGACGTATAATTCAACTGTGCAATACGAATTTATTGAATCAAGTCTATTCACTAAAATGGTCTATGACTACTTGAGTGAGGATGACTACACCGCATTTCAGCAATTTTTGCTGGAGCAGCCCGAGGCGGGTGACATCATCAAGGGTTCAGGTGGTGTGCGCAAAGTGCGTTGGGCTCGCGCCGGTTCCGGAAAATCTGCGGGAGTGCGGGTGTGCTACTACACGCGCAATACCGCCGGACAGATTCTGTTGCTGGTGATCTATGCCAAAAGCGTGCAGGCCAGTATTTCTGGCGCAGTTTTGAAAAAATTGAAGGAGATGCTCGAATGATGACGATTGAAAAACTGCAGGCCCGCGACGCTGGCCGTGACATTGGTGCCGAACTGCTGGCCGCTGTGCAAGAGCTGCATGCTGGCCAGACTGGTCGTAAAACCACTTTTGAGCCGCTGCCCGACGGCAGCGTGCGCCGCACCGTCACGCTTGCCGATGGCACTGTGCAGACCAGAGAGGTCCTCACGGGCCCTAAATGGCAACTATTGGCTGCACGCACACAGGCGGGTTTGTCTCAGTCGGAGTTTGCCAAGGCCACAGGGGTGTCAGTGCGTACCCTGCAGGAGTGGGAGCAGGGTCGTAAAGTGCCCAGCGGCGCAGCGCAAAGCTTGCTCAAACTGGTCAGCCGTCACCCGCATTTGTTAGCTGAGTTGGCCTAAAAGTCACTGAAACCCAAGCGACAGGTCATCGCGGGGGCTGTTGGCGGCTTGTCCGAATTTGGTCGACGTGCCGATCCGGGTCTCTGTCGCACCGGTCCGGCGCGCTAGATTAGGGGGGTGACGCGCCGACGGCGATTTGGCACGAAAAAAGAGTGGACTAATATTCAAAAAGAATCGAGTGATACTGCTTACCAAATTGGCGTATCAATCGGCACTAGATGGCAAAATTTGTCTGAAAAAAATCGAGAAAAACATGCAGACAGGTTTCAGAGTCCAAACTTAAGATGTTGATTTATAACAACTAATCAAGTTTTGTGCAAAGGCTTGACTTTTGATGTTATGAATCCAGTTTGGCCTCCGAAGCCGAGGGTCGTTGGTTCGATCCCCGCCAGCCGCACCAGTCATAGGTTTGATGCTATAAAAGTTAATTTTTATGCATCCAAAACGAACAGACCAATCGTCATACAGGGCCGTTAGCCCAAAGCGGGCTGATAGTCACTCCAAAAATCTGAAAATCCTGTGGCCCACCGGTGGCCCATGTATGGCCCAACCGTGGCCCATACGATTTTTGGTCGAGGTCAAAGGACGGCCCATTGGCTTAACCCGAGTGCGGATCTGGCAGGTCATGGTGATGGCTTGCAAAGCCACGCATGGAAGTCAGGCAAATCGACACACAGATAGCCATTTTGGGTAAGTGCGCTGCGCTTGTCCGCACTAAATCTCGGTGAATACAGTGCGCGTTGCTGCGTCCAACCTGTAAAGCGTCTGCCGGTGCTGGTGGTGAGAAAGTCGCTGATATGCTGTTCAAATTTCTTCACAGACTCGCCGTTATGTTTCGATTCTGACCGTTTGCAACTGCCAAAACGCACCACTCGGTCTGTCTCGTTGACCGCGACGATGTCAATCTCAATAAGGCGAGCGGCATCACGTGGGCGGTTCCAGTAGCCAGTGACGATATCTGTCAATGCAAAGTCACCCACACCACGCCTGGATGCTTCGGCCATGAGTTTGCGCACCATGCGCTCGAAAACAATTTCCTCGTGGGTCGCCAACCGGGTAGCAACAATCTCCAGCGCACGGACCAATGGCTGAACCCGCGCAGCCTGCACGCCTGGCTCAATCGCAGCCAGCCAAGCTGCCAAAAAATTATCACTGATTTGATAGCGTGCCTGGCGGCTCCCCGTGGTTTGCACAAATACGGGTTGTAATCGCTCAACCAAGCGGTAACGGTCAATCAATACTGACAAATAGTTGGCAAATGACTTTGTGTCGGAAAAGCTTTGCGCATAGGCCTCGCTGAGCTGCTGGTGACCGCAGGGTTGCTGATGTGAAAGCAGACGCAAGATCGAGACACTGGCCCCCCGCAACTCACGCATAAACCAGGTGCTGGCTTCTTCAAGCAAAGGTGCGGAGGCAGAAAAGAACAGTGCCTCAATGGCGTGCAAACCTGCGTTGCTTTCAATTTGCGAGGGAAGTAGTGGCTCAAATACACCCTGGTGGGCACAGTCGCGGTAAAACTTGGGCACACCTTCAAAAAGACCCCATAAGGCCAGCCAGTCTTCTGGCTGGGTTACCCCTTGGTCGGCGAAAACCTGAAACAAGGTGACAAAGTCCCAATGGTCCAGCGCCATGCGGTCGGTCACGCGTGCATACAACGGTGAACTACGGTCTTCAAGCAGGGCCGTCATTTCAGTGTGTATGGAGCCCAACACAAAGATGCCACCAGAACTGCCACCGGTGAGTTTGTCCACCTCGGACTGCAGCAAGGAGGGGAACGCTGACAATGACTTGCGATTGAAATACTGAAATTCGTCCAGAATGACGACCCAGCCAGCGCGGCAAAGCTCTCCCATGCAGCGGGTCATGTCAGAAAACCGGTGCAAGGATCCAGGATCAACACTAGCAGGCAAGCCTTGAGGCGCGGCAGCCTGCAAGGCATCTACAAACACAGCGACAACATCACGCTCGTCGCTGTCGGGAACTTGCAGGTAAACGGCTTTGCGCGCCAACGGCAGGGTTTGCAGGGCCTCTCGAATGAGAGAGGTCTTACCGATGCGCCGTCGGCCACTGATGGCGCAGAAGAACCAGCGCGGCTGTGTGAGCAGTTTGCGCAGACTCTCCAGTTCAAGGCTACGACCGTAGAATTTCCATGTCATTGCTTAAGGTTAAAAATTTATTGTTAAACAATTATTCCATAAAAAATCATTTAAATCAATGTATTACATGCTTTTTAGGCATCTTGTTGATGCAGACTTCAGAGCCTGCATAACCAGTACGGTGTGCGAGAACGCGGCGCAGCGCGCCACGGGCCGACTGGCGACGATTTCGACGCAATAAAGGCAGGCTCGCTGTGTGGGCTGCCTCAAGCCACCAAAATATACGCTTTAGACGTATGATCTAACTCCGCAATACAAATTCATCGAATCAAGTCTATTCACCAAAGTGGAGGGTCGTGGGTTCGATCCCCGCCAGCCGCACCAGTCATAGGTTTTTCGCTACAGAAATTGACAGCTGGGCTGAGTCCTTATTTCCAGCATTCGTCGCGCAGGGCGGTGCTGCCAGCGGCGTTGTTTACCCGGACACCTTTGACCCCGGTGGCGGTGAGGGTGAATGCGCCGCACTTGTCGCTGGCCATTTTGCCGGAGGCCACTGGCTCCATGCGCAGAGAAAAATCGGTATCGGTGGCTGTGGGGATGCTCAGTGTGTAGAGCACAGTGCCGTCTGCGGGTGAGTTTTTTAGGTTGGTGGGCATGGCAGTCAAAACGGCTGTGCCCGCGCGGTCTTGCTGGTAGCTATCGTTGGCAGCGTAAAACCGCTGCATGAACAAGGCGGCTTGGATCAGCTGGGTGCGGGCGTCTGCACGGTTGGCGCGCGCGATGTAGCCGGTGTAAGCCGGCATGGCCACAGCTCCCAGGATGCCGATGATGGCCACCACGATCATGATTTCAATCAGGGTGAAGCCTTTGCTGCGTCGATGAATTTGGGCCGACATGGGAGTGATTCCAAAAAAGAGGTGGGGAAATGCGGTGAGGGTTTAGTGCCATAAGACAAGCCGCCAAGGCTTGGGGAAAAGGGTTGGCGGCTTGGGTTTTAGCGTTGCATCACGTCATGGAGAGTTATTGACGCAAGAACAGTTGACGGGCGCTTCTGGATTTGATTTTTTTACCGCCATTGCTGTTGCCATTGCAGTCGTTCAAGTACTTCATTTCTTTCTCGATGTCAGAGTCAATGTTTTTGATTTCTACGTCTGTCTTATCGTGACCCTCACGGTCTTTGCCATCTTTGTCAAAGCCATCTTTGTCACGGCCATCTTTGTCACGACCTTCACGGTCTCTGCCCTCTCTGTCATAGCCATCTTTGTCGCGGCCATCTTTGTCGTAGCCATCTTTGTCACGGCCATCGCGGTCGCGGCCATGCGCATCCAGGCCATGGCTATCAAATTTGTGTTCTTTGCCAGCTTTGTCTTTGCCATGCTTGTCATAGCCATCTTTGTCGTAGCCATTTTTGTCGTAGCCATCTTTGTCGTAGCCTTCCTTGTCACGCCCGTCTTTGTCACGCCCTTCTTTGTCACGGCCATCCTTGTCAAAGCCGTCTTTGTCGCGCCCGTCTTTGTCGCGGCCTTCTTCATCCTTGCCGTCTTTTTTAACTTTTTCTTTTTGGACTTTGTCAGATTGTTTGTTTTCGATGTCTTTGACAACTTTCTCAAACGTGGCTTTGTCGCATTGACCTGAATTGAGCTTGGTGACATCAACTTTTTCATCAGAGGTCTTGGTGCTGGTGTCTGTGGAGTCTTTGGCATGTGATGAATCTTTTGAATCTTTTGAATCAGAAGAGTCTTTGGAGCTGTCAGAAGAGGAGCCTTTCACATAATCTTCGTAGCCGTCAGGGCAATGTCCTTTGCTTTTGCCGTTGCCGTTGTCGATTTTGACGATGCCAGTGCCCCGAATGCCCCCTTGCGGGCTGCAATTCCAGGTGGAGTTGCCGGTGCTGGAGGATGAGCTGTCGCTGCTGCTGCCTGCATGCGCTGTGTAGGCCGTCATGCACAGTGCCATGACGGGGAGCAGCTTGAAGAAGGTGTGGTGCATAAGATGTGTTTTCATGATGAGTGAAGGGGTGAAGTTAATGAATGAATGACAAAAATGATTTCTTTGAAAATGTTCAATAGCTGGCTCCCATCAAATCAGTTAACGTGAAAAACGCCGAGTTTCGTCATTTGGGCGGCTGTGCAGGCATGCCAGTTAGTTGATCGTGATGGTAGATTGAAGCCAGACTTCAGTCCCTACCGGCCGAGTTCGATTGTTGTCTATGGCGCTGACCTCTGGGCCAAATCCTCGCGCGGTAATTTTAAAAACAGAGGCATCAGCTTTGGATTTGTCCTCACCTACTTCAATCATGCATTCTGGCAAGCGCTTGTAAGTCGCATAAGTGATATTGGATTGGTTTAACAATGCACCATCCAATATATTAACTTTGTCGGCTGAATTGGCACCATCCCAATTCACCAAAATTTTATTTTTATTACTTAATTCACTCCAAAGTGGTGAATCAGAATAATCGTTTATGGTGATGTTTGACAATTCATTTTTGAAATTCTCAACCTCTTGTTCGCAAAATCTCAGAGCAAATTCAGCCGCTTGGTTGGCCAATTCGGTGGTGCGCACATTGCCTGAAATCATTTCAGAAGAGCTGACATTGCGAAGGCTGGTGACGGCCAGCATGGAAATAACCACCAAGACAATGAGCGACACAATCAAGACCACACCTTTTTCATGCAACGGGAAGGGTGTATGCACGCTGGTGGAATGCAAAGATTGAATGGGTTGGTTCATATATTCATTCAGAGTAATTTGCTGCGTAACACAACCGTGGTCTGATAGGTCCGGCGCATGTACAGGTCACCAGGGGTGACCGTGGTGCCGGCACAGTTTTTGTAATAAGCTGACTTGGCATCTGAGAGCACAGGCTGCTCACTGCGAACCACCACACAAATCCGTACCGTCAAAATTTTCGCCCAATTGGTGACATCACTGGCGCTGACATACCCTGCCACTGTTTTGTCACCCGCATCTTTTTCAGAGCCATAAGTCAATTGCAGGTCTTCGACGTTTTCAACCAACGGTTGATGGTTGTTGTCGATGGTGTCGCCGTTGTTGGCGACTGCATTGCCTTTGCAATAGAGGCTTTTGGTGGTGGTACCCGTCATGGTGTCGATAAAAAACCGGTTTTCTGCCCAGTACAAATCATCGGCATCTGCCTTTAATGAATTGCCCAGGCAATCTGTCGGTTTGCCTGCAGATGTGGCAATGGTGTTGAATGCATCAGCTTCATAAAACACCGCGATGGAATCACTGGTGGTGTTGCCATTGGTGCAGTTCAGACCTCCCATGCCGACACTGCCCAGTTTGATGTTGGTGAATGTGCCCTCACAACCCCTAACGGTATCTACGGCTGCGGTCTTGCTGGTGTAGCCGGCCATGCGGATGTGTTGCGACAAAATGCCCAAGGCGCTTTGCCCATCTTCATTCATGACACTTTGTGCGCTGGCCATTTTGGTCGCGGATGCTGCACCCATGTAAGCAGATAGCGCCGCAACCACCACCACCAGACCAATGGTCAATGAGACCATCAGCTCGATCAAGGAAAAACCTTGGCTGGTACGTGATTTAAGGTGTGCAGGTGAGGTCTTCATAGTTTGAATCTCACATACAAACAATTTGGTTTCGGATTCATGTTTTTAACTGATACAGGACAATTATCAGAGTTGCCTGTATCCAATGTGGCAAAGGTATTAGGCTCCAGCCATAATATCCAAAGGTTGCCACTTGTTTTGGTGGCATCTGCGCTGTCTTGCTCTACAAAAATGCCGCCAGCAGGTAACTCATCTCGAATGGCAACTTTATATTCATCATAGTCGGCTAAGGCAAGGGTTGCAGTGGTGCAATTGGGATAAGTACAGTTATTTTTACTGAGCGTGTATTTGGTAGTAGAGCCATCGTAGTTAATGGCATTGAGATAGTTATTATTATTTTTTAAAAATTCATCTTTATTGGCGCGGATGCGCTCGATATACCCCGAAGCCAGATTGGTTGCCGTGGCGCGATGCGCCGACATCTTGGGGGCTTGCACTGCAAAACTCAGCATGGCACCCAGTGACAGCATACCAAAGGACAAGATCAAGATGGAAACCAGCACTTCAATCAAAGAAGCGCCAGTTTCTGAAGGCTTACCAAAATGTGGTTTGGTTTGAGTCATGGTGTTCGAGAGTTAATTACAACTTGCGTCACCTGTGGGTTTGCCGTTGGCATCCACGGCCACCCTGGCGCGCCCCCCAACGCTGATGCACACCAAGCGTTGCTGCTCTGTTGGAAAATCCGCGCCACCAAATTGAATGCCCGTGGCAGAGCCCAAGCTGACCAGTCTTCCTGTGGGTGTGAACCGAAACTTGGTGGAGGACGACCCACCACTGGTTTCAAGCGCGGAGTCCAAGCTGGTCAAGGGGCCTTGGGCACGCAGCACGGGTTCGTTGGCATCTTTGCCCTTGTCACCATCCAGGTCGTGGAACACAAACCAACCCGTTACCCAGCCATTGCCACCGGTGCCAGAACCGGTACCGCAATTGGGGTCAGTCGCTTCAGGTGAATTGCTGCGGCACAGCACCACGGAGCCGCCCCGGCGAATGGCTTCGCTGCGTGCAAACCGCATGTCTGCCATGAAAGAGTTGACCGCGCTGGAAATGGCGCTTGACTGAATCATTTGCTTAAATGAGGGCGCAGCCAAAACGGCCATCAATGCCACGATGGCAATGACCACCATCAATTCAATCAGTGTGAAACCTGTGTACTTTTTCATTGACAAGAATTATGAATGCGTATTTCAGGCAGGGGGCGGCAGCCGACGAATGGTCAGTTTAAGGTGATCAGCGGCAAGGGCACGCCACAGGCCACAAGTTTACAGACCAATTTTGTCGAAGATGTGTTGATCGTCAGGCGGCAGCTTCAGGGCGCGCTTGAGGTCGTTGCGAGCCAAGTCTGAGTGCCCCAACGCTTTATACGCCATGGCGCGGTAGGTGTAGGCCGTGCTGTCATGTGGGCGCCAGGTGGCAATGTGCAGATTGAGCGCATCCAGTGCTTGCTGGTAGCGCCCAGCGCCCAGCAGCAGGCGGGCAATGCGCAAGTCTGCCTCTTTGTCGTTAGGGTCCACCCGCTTTTCAGCTTGGTAACTGACCAACGCCTGGTCTGGCTTGCCAAGGCGTTCAAAGCTGGTGCCCAGGTAGAACTGGGCGTTGTTGTACTTGGCGTCCATGCGCAGAACTTTATTGAACACCTCGATGGCATCCGCATCGCGCCGCATGTGGGACAGTTGCACGCCCACGGCATACCAAGCGTCAGCGCTGTTTTCAATGTGGGCGCGTGCCAAGCGCCAGTCCAAATCGGCCAATTTGGTCTTGTCGGGCATGTTGGGTGTGCCAGCCAGCACTTTTTCCCAGCGCTTTGTAATGCTGGAATTGCCAAGCCGCTCTTCATGCTGGGCCATGAAATCAGCCGGGAACGCTTCACTGACTGGCCCCAGTGCACGCTTGACTTTGTCAATGTCAAAAGCCGCCAGCAGGCGTTTGTTGAACTGGTAAATACCGCGGCTTTGAAGGCGTGCCATTTCAAATTCAAGTGCCGGATAGTCGGCAGTATTCAGGGGGCCATCAGGCTGGTCGATCAAGTCAAATACATCGGTGTGCATCAGGTGATAAGGTAGCCACGACGCCAGCACGCCATGGTTATGCAGCAGATCAGCGTTTAAATCTTGCTGGGTGCGGATGGCGTTGGCCTGCTGAACGCGCAGCGGTTCGTCAGACGCGACCAGCAGAAAGTAGGCAGATTTGACATACAAAATGGCGCTGTGGTTGAAGGTTTTTTTCAGCGTGCGCAGGATGATGTCAACCCCCTGGTCACCTATGCGCGAATCCATCCAGGTGACATACACCCCGTCAGGGGTGAGCCGGTTTTTGACACTGTCAAAAAATTCATGGGTGTAAAGCTTGGATGAGCTGAAATACAGCGGCGTGGTGACGGTACTCAACACCATGGAGAATTTTTTGTCGCTCACCTTCACATGGTGAATGGCATCGTCCACCACGATGTTGACCCGCAGATTTTGCTCAATGTTGTAATTCCACTTGGCCATTCGAAAAAGATTTTCCCGCACCACTGGGTTGATCTCTACCACCTCCGTGCGATCAAAAAACAGCCCGACGGCAGACGCCGTGGCGCCGCTGCCTAGCCCAAGCACCAGTGCATCATCCAGGCGAGGGGCATACAGCGATGAAAGCGCGCCGACAATTTTTTCCGAGGGGTTGTTCAGCGCAATGCTGGTGTAACCGTTGATGAAAAAGTAGGGCTTGCCATCCATCCAGTTGATTGAAAAAACATCTTGGTAACCTTTGTAGCGGTCAGGCGGGCTGAAACTTGCGCGTTCGGTTTTGAGATTGTTCACACTGCGGAAATTGGTGTAGCCAAGAAACAGCAGGTCTTCGTCCCACTTGTGTTGCTGCCAGCCAAACATGGCCAGCACCACCAGTGCGGCCGGGAGCAGGTGCCGCAGCCGACCACGGGTGTAAACGGCCAGCGCCAGGGCGGCCATGCTGCCGATCACCAACAGCTGCACGCCGTAATCCAGCAACCGGTGCAGCACCAACACCATGAGCAAGAAGCCAACCACATTGGCCAGCGAAGCGATGAAGAGCAGCGCGCCAGACTGGCGACTGATGTCTGGGTTGCTGTCGTCTTCATTGGGTGGTGTGAGCAGCGCTGGAATGGTGGCACCAAAAGCCATGGCCGGAACGATCATCAGCATCGAAAGCAGCAGCAGTTTCAGTGCAACCAGCCCCCCTAAGAGATTGATCGCCAGCTCATAAAGCGCCGCATACACATAGATGGCCGGA
>PCUV01000045.1:10956-11227 GCA_002786915.1 Comamonadaceae bacterium CG12_big_fil_rev_8_21_14_0_65_59_15
TGTCATGTAATTACCGTACAGGTAATGGCAGTCGCCGATGTGTCAGCCGCCCACCAGGACCCCGTCAGCCCCGTCCTGCAGTGCCCTCAGGATATGATGCGGGGATACCGTGGCAGAGCACATAACGCGCAGGGGCCGGATATTGGGCGGATAAGACAGCCGGCTGACGCCCGCCAGGTCTGCAGCCCCATAGGTACACCAGTTACACATAAACGCGATGATCTTGGGTTCAAATCCGTCTTCTTTCACCGTTCTCTCCTTAGTTTAGTCA
>PCUV01000092.1 GCA_002786915.1 Comamonadaceae bacterium CG12_big_fil_rev_8_21_14_0_65_59_15
GTTGTACCAGTCGGCCGACTCGGGCACGTCGGTCTGCTCACCCCAGATTTGCGGGCTGGCCGGGGGCAGGTCGCAATACCAGTCGTAAAAGCTCAGCGGCACGCCGCCAATCAGGCCCAGATAGCGTGCGCCTGCGGCATACGACACCATCGACATGGCCGGAATGGGCGAGAAGCCAATGATGCGATCAGGCCCGTATTGCTTGATGGTGAACACGTTGGCTGCGGCCACCATTTCGTTGACCTCGTCCCAGCTGGAGCGCACAAAGCCGCCCATGCCGCGCTGGGTCTGGTAGCTTTTGCGCTTAGCCTCGTCGAGTGCAATGCTGCCCCAGGCTTCTACTGGCGCTTTGCTCAGGCGCGCCTCGCGCCAGAGCTTGAGCAAACCGCCGCGCACCATCGGGTATTTGACGCGGTTGGCGCTGTACAAATACCAGCTATAGCTGGCACCGCGGGCGCAGCCGCGCGGCTCGTGGTTGGGCATGTCCCAGCGCGTGCGTGGGTAGTCGGTTTGCTGGGTTTCCCAGGTGACGATGCCGCCTTTGACGTAAATCTTCCAGCTGCAAGAGCCGGTGCAGTTCACGCCGTGCGTGCTGCGCACAATTTTGTCGTGCGCCCAGCGGTCGCGGTAGGCATCTTCCCAGGTGCGGTCCTCGCCGGTGGTGATGCCGTGTTCGCCAGAGAAAGATTCCCTGGGTTGCGAGAAATAAGTGAGTCGGTCCAGAAAGTGGCTCATGGGTGTCCTCTTGAAAATTTGTAACAAAACGGGCTCTAGCCCTTATCATTCAACCGCAATAAGCTATTTAAAATGAAGCATCAGAAGAGTTTTTTAGCGTTGAATGACACGCTTGTTTGCATCGTCTGCCTTGTACATTTCTGTGTTGCATGGCGCCGTTGTGGTGTGCCATTACTGTAGGTTTGGCGCGCCTTGGGCGGTATCCCTCTGAAGTACAGTTCAGGCGGGTTTGTCGAACTATCGGGGGGCTTGTGGCGTAGTTCGTAAGAACTATTTCAGTGCTGCTGATTGCGTGTTGACGGCGTTTTTCCCGACTCGGTGCGCGAACAGGAGTCGGTGCAGGCTGCGGGGTTGCCTTAACGTTAATACAATAACAATATGCGCTACGAACATGATCCGAAAAAACTGGCTGAAAACGTCACCAAGCATCTGGTGTGGTTTGAGTTGGCGGAGAGTTTTGATTGGGGAACTGCCCAGATAGAGCAGGATTCCCGTCGAAGCTACAGCGAGACACGGTTTGTTGCGACGGGGCTGATTGCTCAGCGCGTGCATGTGCTGATTTTTTGTTTCCGTGAAACCAAAATCCGTCTGATCAGTCTCAGAAAAGCCAATCCACGAGAGGTAAAACGTTATGCAAGAAACCATTAAAACTCGTTCTGGGCGCATCATCATCATGCCCACACCAGAAGAAGAAGCCCAGATCAACGCCGGCATTGCAGCCGACCCGGATACTTTTGAACTTGACGACGCGTGGTTTGCCCGCGCCAAGCCCGCCAGTGAGTTCTTTTCGCCCGAGGTGTACGCCCAACTGTGCGCCATGCGCCAGCGCGGCCCCAAAGACAAGCCGCTCAAGGTGCCCACCACCATCCGTTTTGACGCGGATGTGCTTGCCGCGCTGAAGGCCAGCGGCAAAGGCTGGCAGACGCGAGTGAATGCGGCCATGCGAGACTGGCTGCGTACGCGCTCAGCGGTATGAACTGCCGTATCGATTGAATCGGCTGAGGATGCTATTGTTTAAGTAGCTTTTAACGCTTATTTCATAATGGCTAAAAGCTTTTTTTATCAATAAAATGGTTCAGCGCGTCGCCACTTCGACGTCAATCCAGCGAACGCCCCTCACCCGCTTCTTCTATGGTTTGTCCGTCGCGGATGTGGTAGATCCGCTTGAAGGTGGGAATGATCTTTTCGTCGTGTGTCACCACGATAATGGCCGTTTGAGCTTGCACCGCCATTTGCGTCAGGATGCGCATCACGGCAAAGGCGCGCTCGCTGTCCAGTGGCGCGGTGGGTTCGTCCGCCAGGATGACCGGCGGGCGGTTGGCCAGCGCCCGGGCAATCGACACCCGTTGCTGTTCGCCGCCCGAGAGTTGTGAGGGCTCGGCTTTGGCGCGGTGCTGCACGTCGAGTGCGGTCAACAGTTCCAGCGCGCGGGCGCGTGACTCAGGGTTGGCACGACCGGCCAGCATGGGCAGCAGCGCCACGTTGTCGGTCACATCCAAAAACGGAATCAGGTAGGGCGCCTGAAAGATAAAACCGATGCGGTCACGGCGCAGCGTGCGCAGGTCGGGCACCTTCCAGCCGTTGTCATAAATCACGTCGTTGCTCAGCGTCATGCGCCCCGACGTGGGCGGGGTGATGGCACCCAGGCATTTGAGCAGCGTGCTCTTGCCCGAACCCGAGGGGCCGACCAGGCCCACCACCTCACCCGGTGCCACCACCATGTTGACATTTTTTAGGGCTTCAACGGCGCTGTCGCCCTGGCCATAGATCTTGCGTAGGCCCTCGATGCGGATGCCGCCCGCTTTAATGGGTGTGTTCATGGGGTTCATCCAATCGCCTCAGCTGGGTCAACCTTGAGCGCCACGCGAATCGCCAGCGTGCTGGCCAGGGCGCAAATGAGCAGCGTGGCAACTAGGCCGATCACGGCATCGCGCGGCATCAGCAACACGTATTTGGGAAAGATCGGCGCCCAAACGGTGGCGGCGATTTTGCCTACCATGAAGCCAATCAGCCCCAGACCCAGCGCCTGCTGCAGGATCATGCCGGCAATGGTGAGGTTGCGCGTGCCGATGAGCTTCAGAACGGCAATTTCACGGATTTTTCCCAGTGTCATGGTGTAGATGATGAAAGCCACAATGGCCGCGCTCACCACCGCCAGAATGGCCAGGAACATGCCGATTTGCCGGGCCGACGTTGCAATCAACTTGGCCACCAATATCTCTTCCATGCCCGCGCGGGTATAGACCTGCACGTGTTTCCAGCGCTTTAGGGCATCGGCCACGTCGTCAGGCTGCCAGCCGGGTTGCAATTGCACCAGCACCGCGTTGACGTTGTGGCTGCTGGTTTGCAGGGCTTGCACTGCATCGAGCAGGCCGGGCACACCGGGGCGGTTGAAAGCCGGATTGGCGGCAGTGCGGGTGCGGTCATTTTGAATGGAGTCGTTGTCTTTTAAAAATTGCGCTTCCTGCGCGTCTTTCAGCGGTACAAACAGCATCGGGTCGCCGCCCGAGGACACCATGCGCTGGGTCAGGCCGACCACGGTGTAGCTGTGGCGGCGCACCCGCACCGCATCGCCCAATTTGAGGCCGGTCTTGATGTCGGCCACCGCTTCATAGTGGTCGCGCGTGAGCTGGCGCCCGGCCACCAGGTAACCCGGCGCACCGGGCTTCTCCGGCTCCACACCCACCACCATGGTGCGGGCCTCTTCACCGCTGGGGCGCTGCACCTGCATGGTGAGGTAGGTCACGTTGGCTGCTTGTGCCACGCCGGGCATACCGCGCACGCTGCGCACCACGTCGTCCTTGATGCTCGACGCTTCGGCATATGGGCCCTGGGTGTCTTTTTGCACCACCCACAAATCGGCCTGACTGTTGGTCAGCAGGGCTTGCGCGTCGTCCACCATGCCACGGTAGATGCCGGCCATTGAAAGCGTCACGCCAATCAACAGCCCGAGCCCGAGCCCGGTCAGGGCGAACTTGCCCCAGCCGTGCAGAATGTCACGTCCGGCGAGGCTGATCATGGCTTGGCCTCGGGCTTGACCAGTGCATCCACCACCGAAATGCGTGCGCCGCTGTTCAGAGCCTTCTGGCTGTAGACCACCACCTGGTCGGTTTTGTCGAGGCCCTTGAGCACCTGAACCTGACCGTCGAGGCTCTGGGTGCCAAGTTGCACCGGCGCAAATTCGGGCTTGCCGTCTTTTAAACGCCAGACCCCGTTTTGGCCTTGTTGATGCTGGATGGCGGCATTGGGCAGCAGCAGCGCGGGTGCGGTGGCGGACAGTCGCAACGTGACTTCGGCCATTTCACCGACCGACAAACCGCTGGGCGGTGCGTCAAACGCCACCTGGGCAATGCGCTCTTCGGTCACGCTGTCGGCCAGCAGCTCGATGCGTGCTACTTGGCCTGGCAACGTGGTTTGTGGGTTGGAGCGCAGCACGATGCTGGCCTTGACACCGGTGGCCAAGCCGTTTGATCGGCCCTGGTCCACCCGCAGCTTGACCCACAGGCTGGCCGGATCTATCAGGCGCAGCACCGGCTGGCCTGCCACCACGGTACTGCCGGCTTCGGCATCTCGTGTGGTCACCACCGCGTCGGCCGGGGCGAACAGGCGCACGTTGTCGCGCTGTTGCGCCAGCGCCGCGCGCTCAGCTTTCAGGCGGGTCAGGTCCTGGCCGGCACCGACCAGGTTGGCTTGCGCCGCCTGCACGGCTGCGTTGGCTGAGGCCTGGGTCTGTAACACGGCATCGAGCGCGCCGGGGCTGATGAAGTTTTGCCGCGCCAGGCCCTGGTTGCGTTGGGTGTTGGTGGCGGCCAGCATGCTGCGCGCCTTGGCGTCCTGCAATTGGGCCTGCGCGGCGGCTTGACCACTGCCGGCGCGCGCCAGCGACGCATCCAGCGCAGCCAGGCGTTGGCCAAAATCCACCGGGTCCATCTCAGCCAGCAGTTGCCCGGCCTTGACGCTGTCACCCACGTCCACCTTGACACTCAGCACACGCCCGGCCACCGTGGGTCCGACCATCCAACTGCGCCGGGCCTCGACCGTGCCAATACCGAAAATGGCCGGGTTCAGGCTGCCCTCAATGGGGCTGGCCACGGTCACCTTGATGGGTGCCAGTGGGCCGGTGCGCAGCGACACATAGGCCATGCCGCCGATGAGCGCCAGGGCGATGGCACCCAGGATGAGGCGGCGTTTGAGCAAAGCGGTGCTGTTCATGGTGTTCCTTGAAAATCATCGGGCTGGCGTTGCAGCCCTAGTTGAAAAATGGCAAAAACGCCAGGGGCCTGGGCGGCCATGGCGTGCACGTCATCGGCCAGCAAGGCTTGCATGACCAGGCCTTGCACCGATCCGACAAACAGCACGGCGGCTGCTTGCAGGTCAAGCTCAGGGCGCAGCGCCTGTTGTGTTTTGGCGTGTTGCAACACTGCCAGCAGCAACTGGCGGTAACGCTGCAGCAGTGCGCGCACCCGGCTTTTGAGCACGGTGTCGCCCGGGCGCTGCAGTTCCTGAAAGATCAGCCGCGGCACGCCGGGGTAGCTCATGACAAAGTCCACATGGGTCAAAAAGACCGCGCGCAGGGCGGGCAGGGCAGCGCGGTCGGCCTCCGCGGCGGCGCTTTGCAGGCGGGTCATTAAAGTCTCTGCCACCCAGTCCAGCACCGCCAGCCAGATCGCTTCCTTGCTGGCAAAGTGCTTGAACACCGCGCCCTGCGAAATGCCCACCGCGCGCGCCAAGTCGGCCGTGGTGATGTCGGCCGGGCTGCGCTGTGCGGCCAGCAGCAGGGCGGCCTCCACCAAGCCAGCCTGGCGCACTTCGGTGCGCTGTTTGGGGGTTTTATCCTGAACTTCCATAGACTTAAAGTAATTAATCAATTACTTATTCTACGGTGTCTGTTCTGGCTCTTGGGTGAAGGTTGGGTAAAGATGAGCTGTCACGATAAAAACCGGAACAGCTTAAATTGACTGCTAAATTGTCTTGACAATCACACTTTTGGATCAAGGGTTTTTGATTTCAGACCCGGCGCGCAAATAAAACCACCAGTTCAGCACCAGACACAGGGCGTAAAAGATGGCAAAGCCGTACATGGCGATCTGCGGCGTACCAGCCTTGATTTGCTGGCCAATCACCACCGGGGCAATGAAGGCACCGTAGGCTGCTACGGCAGAGGTCCAGCCCAGTACCGGGCCGGCTTGCTGGCGGTCAAAAATCACGCCGACGGTGCGGAAGGTGGAACCATTGCCAATGCCGCTGGCGGCGAACAGCAGCACAAACAGCCACATGAAGGGCTGGAAATATTGCTCGGGTGCGGCCGAACCATAGGCTTGCATCATCATGTAGCCCGTGCCCGCCGAGGCCACCACCATGATGGCCGAGATGATTTGCGTGACGATGCTGCCACCCACCTTGTCGGCAATCCAGCCGCCCACCGGGCGAATCAATGCGCCCACAAACGGGCCAATCCAGGCGTAGGTGAGCGCAGAGGGGGCATTCGGGTTTTTCAGGGTGTGCTGCATCACACCTGCGGCATCAGGCACGTGGCTGATGCCAAAGATAACTGAAATGGACAGCGGCAGCGCCATCGAAAAACCGATGAACGAGCCGAAGGTGACCAAATACAGCGCGGTCAATGACCAGGTGTGCTTGTTCCTGAAAATCTCGAACTGCTTGGCAATGTTGCCTTTCATTTCCCCAAAGGCGGCCAGCTTCATGGCCAGTACCATGGCCCCAATGATCAGCGGCAGTGCCACCCACATGTTGAGCAACCCCAGGCCGCTGGGCGCGGGCAGGTACAGGTACAGGCCGACCACGCCAATCACGCAAGTGATGCCCCACAGGTACAAAATCTTGCCCAAAGCCGCCGCCGTGCCGCCGTAGTTGGGGGAGAGCGGCAGCAGGTTGTTCATACCAAACCAGGCCGCAATCACCATCGGCAGCAGCAACGCAGCCCAGACAAAACCGGCGTTTTGAATGAAGGTGGGGGTGCCCGCCAGAATCTTGCCCATGATCCAGCCGCTGTCCTTGGCCAGCACCATCGAGCCACCGGCCAGGGAGCCGAACACGCCCACCGTCATGACCAGCGGAATCAGCACCTGCATGGTGGTCACGCCAAAGTTGCCCAAGCCCGCGTTCAAGCCCAGCGCCGTGCCTTGCAGGCGTTTGGGGAAAAAGCCGCTGATGTTGGACATGGAGCAGGCAAAGTTGCCGCCACCAATGCCGCTCAAAAACGCGCAGGCCTGAAACACCCACAGCGGTGTGGTTTTGTCCTGCAGCGCGATGCCGGTCCAGATGGCCGGAATCATCAAGAGCAGCGAGGTCAAAAAGATGGTGTTGCGTCCGCCTGAGAGGCGGATGAAGAACGAGGCCGGAATGCGAAAGGTAGCCCCCATCAGGCCGGAGATGGCCGTCAGCGTGAACATGTCCGCCGGTTTGAACGGAAAGCCCAGGTTGAGCATCTGCACCGTGATGATGCCCCACATCAGCCAGACGGCAAATGCCACCAGCAGGTTGGGAATGGAAATCCACAGGTTGCGGTTGGCAATGGCTTTGCCTTTGCTGTCCCAGAACGCGTTGTCCTCGGGTTGCCAGTCGGCAATGTCGGCTTTGGAATAAATAGGGGTGGCCATGGGTGTTCTCCGGGTTGAGGGTCAGGCTTGTGCAGCCAACGGTTTGTTCATGTATTCCCTGGTGCGCACTTCGGTCCAGTACATCCAGATCAGCGACACCCAGACCACGCCATACATCAGCATGAAGGCGCTGGAGCGGATGCCGGTGAGGTCCATCAGTGCGCCAAACATGATGGGCAGCAAAAAGCCACCCATGCCGCCAGCCAAGCCAACGATGCCGCTGACCGCGCCAATGTTGTGTGGGTAGTCGTCGCTGATGTACTTGAACACGCTGGCCTTGCCAAAACCCCAGGCCACGCCCAGCGTGAACATCAACAGGGTGAAGGTGTAAACGTTCAAACCGACATGAAACATTTGTGGGCCATTGACCGTGGTGATGGTCAGATCGGTCTGCGGGTAGCTCAGCAGGAACAGGCAGATCCAGCTGACCCACAGCACCCACCAGGTCATGGAATGCGCGCCGTACTTGTCAGACAGCCAACCGCCCAGCGCGCGCAGCACGCCACCAGGCAACGAAAAGCAGGCGGCCAGCAAGGCAGCCGTGCGAATGTCCAGGCCAAACTCACCCACGTAGTACTGCACCATCCAAAGGGACAGCGCCACGTAGCCGCCAAACACAATGCTGTAGTACTGGCAGTACTTGAACACGGTGGGGTCTTTCAGCGCAGCCAGTTGTTTCATGAAAGGCGCTTGTTTGCCGGCGTGGTGGTCCGGGTCGCTGTGCGTGAAGAACCAGAACATGATGACGGTGCCAAGCATGATCAGCGCATACACCCTGGGCACCATGGTCCAGCCAAAACCGACCACAATGGCAGGTGCCACAAACTTGTTCAGCGCCGCCCCGGCGTTGCCCATGCCAAAGATGCCCATGGCAAAGCCTTGTTGTTTCTTGGGGAACCAACGCGCTACATAGGGTGTACCGACCGAGAACGAACCACCGGCCAGCCCGACAAACAGGCCAATCACCAGGTAATGCCAGTAGGCGGTGGCATAGGTCATCAGCCAGATAGCGGGCACGGTGCAGGCCATCAACACGGCAAACACAATGCGCCCGCCAAACTTGTCAGTCCAGATGCCCAGCGGCACGCGAATCAGCGAGCCGGTGAGTACTGGCATGGCCATCAACAGACCGGCCTGGGTGGAGTTCAGATCCAACGCTTTTTTGATCGGAATCCCGATCACCGCAAACATCATCCACACCATGAAACACACGGTGAAGGCGAAGGTGCTGGCAATCAGCACCGACAACGCCTGTCCTTTTTTGGTCATGTCAGTCACTCCGGTTTTTGGGATGAAGTGACTTTAGGTTGACGCCCTCCAAAAAGAAATTGCTCTGTAGAACGAGTGCGTGCCTGCATTGGAACTAGTCCATTGGGACAGCCATAGTTCCAAAGAACTAGAACACCGTTTTTGGGTCGATTTGGGCTTGCGGAGTTTAAAGATGCATTTACAATGACTCTTTAAATTAACTCACTCAGAAAGCCAACCATGACGAGCTGCGCTCACCACCATGTCAGTCCCGAAGCCATTTACCCATTCGATGCCCGCGGTGTTGCCAAGCGCTTTCGCCATGCCGCGATCTTTGGCGCTTTTGAAGCGTTGCAGCCGGGCGAAACCATGCGCTTTTGCAATGACCATGACCCGCTGCCGCTGTTGCAGCAACTCACTGCGCACTACGGCACGGGCATCTCCATCGCTTACGTGCAGCGCGAGCCGGGTGCCATCGTGATCGACTTTGTTCGCGGCTGACCTTTGCCCCCACCTCTTCAACCCAGGAGTTTTTCAAATGAACACAGCCAAATCCACTGGCTTTACCAAGCAGATGGCGCGCAACATGTTTTATGGCGGCTCGCTGTTTTTCATCCTGATTTTTGTCGGGCTGATTTTTGACAGCGAACGCAAAATTCCAGTGCGCTCCAACGCCGAGGCCATCACGCCCGCGGTTGAGCGTGGCAAGCGTCTGTGGGAAACGCGCAACTGCATCGGCTGCCACACCTTGCTGGGCGAGGGCGCCTACTTTGCGCCAGAGCTGGGCAATGTCTACAAGCGCCGTGGCCCGGATTTCATTAAAGCCTGGATCGCCTCGCAGCCCACCCATATTCCAGGGCGCCGCCAAATGCCGCAGTTCAACTTCAACGAAGCGCAACTCGACGATATGGTGGAGTTTTTGCGTTGGACGAACAACGTGAACACCGAAAACTGGCCGCCCAACATTGAAGGCTAAACACCTCAAGTCCCATTCAAACTCTTTCGGAATTCAATCATGCAAGCGACCACACTCAAATACACCTCGCAGGGGGTGGCAAAGTATTACTTCATTGCCGCGCTGGCTCTGTTTACCGCCCAAATCCTGTTTGGCATCACCCTCGGACTGCAGTACGTGATTGGCGACTTGGCCTTTCCGTACATCCCCTTCAACCAGGCACGCATGGTGCACACCAATTTGCTGATTGTCTGGTTGCTGTTTGGCTTCATGGGCGCGGCCTATTACCTGGTGCCCGAAGAATCTGAAACCGAGCTCTACAGCCCCAAGCTGGCACTGGTGCTGTTCTGGGTGTTCTTGACGGCCGGTGCCTTGACCATCGTCGGCTACCTGGCTGTGCCGTATGCCAAGCTGGCGGAGCTCACCGGCAACGACCTGCTGGCCACCATGGGGCGGGAGTTTCTGGAGCAACCTCTGCCGACCAAACTGGGCATTGTGGTGGTGGCGCTGGGCTTTTTGTTCAACATCAGCATGACTGTGCTCAAGGGGCGCAAGACCAGCATTTCGCTGGTGCTGTTGATGGGGCTGTGGGGGTTGGCGCTGATGTTTTTGTTCAGCTTTGTCAATCCGGCCAATCTGGTGCGTGACAAGATGTACTGGTGGTTTGTGGTGCACCTGTGGGTGGAAGGCGTGTGGGAGCTGATTCTGGGCTCGCTGCTGGCGTTTGTGTTGATCAAGACCACCGGCGTGGACCGTGAGGTGATCGACAAGTGGCTTTACGTGATCATTGCCATGGCGCTGATCACCGGCATATTGGGCACCGGGCACCACTTCTTCTTTATCGGCATGCCAGGTTACTGGTTGTGGGTGGGCAGCATTTTCTCTGCCATGGAGCCCATTCCGTTCTTCATGATGACGGTGTTTGCCTTCAATATGGTGCAACGCCGCCGCCGTGATCACGCCAACCAGGCTGCGCTGCTGTGGGCGGTGGGTTGCTCGGTAGTGGGCTTTTTGGGTGCGGGGCTGTGGGGCTTTATGCACACGCTGGCTCCCATCAACTACTACACCCACGGCACGCAGATCACGGCTGCACACGGTCACCTGGCCTTTTATGGGGCTTATGTGCTGGTAGTGATTGCCATGATCAGCTACGCCATGCCGACCTTGCGCGGGCGCGAGGCCAACAACCGCCGGGCACAGGCCTTTGAAATGTGGTCATTCTGGATCATGACCATCAGCATGGGGTTGATGGTGCTGGCCCTGACCGGTGCGGGCATCTTGCAAGTATGGCTGCAACGCATGCCCACCGAAGGCGCCATGCCCTTCATGGCCACGCAAGACCAGCTGCGCTTTTTCTATTGGCTGCGGGTGGCCGGTGGCACCACGTTCCTGCTAGGTCTGTTGACTTACCTCTACAGCTTCTTTGCTGCGCCGGGTGCGAATGAAGACGAGGTGCAGGTGCCCAACGGCATGATGCACCGCAGAGTCGGGGCTGCTTGAGCCAGAACATGACCAGCCTGCCCTTTTATGCCGAGCAAGCAGGGGAATGCACCCTGTTTGAGCACGCCTGGCGCAAGCAATTGCCGTTGCTCATCAAGGGGCCAACCGGTTGCGGCAAGACACGCTTTGTCGAGCACATGGCGGCGCGCCTGAAGCGGCCGCTGGTCACCGTGTCGTGCCACGATGACCTCAGCGCCGCTGATCTGGTGGGGCGTTTTTTGATTGGCAACGGCAGCACGCAATGGTCAGATGGCCCCTTGGCGCGCGCCGTGCGCCTGGGTGCCATTTGCTACCTGGACGAAGTGGTGGAGGCGCGTAAGGACACCACGGTGGTGCTGCACCCGCTGGCGGACGACCGGCGTATTCTGCCGATCGAGCGCACGGGTGAAGAGTTGGCCGCGCCGCTTGAATTCATGCTGGTGATTTCCTACAACCCGGGTTACCAGAATTTGCTCAAAGGCTTGAAGCCCAGCACGCGCCAGCGCTTTGTCAGCTTGAGCATGAATTACCCTAGCCCACAGATTGAGGTGGGCATTGTGCAAAACGAGTCTGGGGTGTCAGAGACGCAGGCTAAACAGTTGGTGCAATTGGCCAAGGCTTTGCGTTCACTGACCGAGCACGACCTGGAAGAAACGGCCAGCACCCGCCTGCTGGTATCGGCTGGCCGGTTGGCGGCCTCGGGTTTGCCACTGCAGACGGCTTGTCAAGCCGCCATCATTGATGCGCTCACCGACGACTTTGCCACCGCCCAGGCTTTGCACGAGGTGGCGCGTGCGCTGTTTGGCGATGCCGCCTAAGTCAACCGTCACATCGGCCCTGGCTGCCCCTGTGTCGTATCAGGACAAGCCCAGAAAACTTGCCCCTGCACGCTTGCAGCAATGGCGCTTGGCCACGCAATTGGGGTTCTTTGCCTTGTTTGTGCTGGCTCCCTCGCTCAACCTGTTGCGTCTTGATTTGACCGAGGCGCAACTCTGGTTTTTAGGGCAACGCTGGTCGTTGGGCATTGATGCTCTGGTCAACGGGCAGATCGATGCCACCGCTGCAGCACTCCAAATCGTCTGGCGTGCTTTTGTACCCGCCTTGTTGGTGGTTGCCATCTTTTTGGGGCTGGCCTACCGCTATGGCCGTTTGTATTGCGGCTGGTTGTGCCCGCATTTTTCGATGGTGGAGCTGCTCAACAAGCTGCTGCACCGCGCCTGTGGCAAGTTGAGCCTGTGGGATAAAAGCCCCACACCCCACGCAGGCGCTGCGCCCGATGCCCGATGGTGGCCGCTGTTTGGTTTGAGCTGTGTTGTGATGGGTTTTGTTTGGGCCATCACGCTGCTGACCTATCTTTTACCACCAAATGTGATTTGGGGTGGTTTGGTGCATGGCTCGCTGACACCCAACCAAACCCGGTTTTTGCTGATTGCCAGCACCGTCTTTACGTTGGAATTCGCCTTTGCCAGGCATTTGTTTTGCCGCTTTGGTTGTGCCGTGGGGCTGTTCCAGAGCCTGGCCTGGATGGCCAACCCCAAAGGCATGGTGGTGGCCTTTGCCCGTGAGCGTGCGCGCGAATGCAAAACCTGCGACGCACCGCGTGGCTCGGCGTGCGACAACGCCTGCCCGATGCGCCTGAACCCGCGCAACATCAAACGCATGATGTTTTCGTGTGTGCAATGTGGCCAGTGTCTGACCGCGTGTGATGCCACCCAGACGGCCCAGGCGCGCACGCCTACGCTGGAATGGCAAGTAGGGGTGGACGCGCTGCGCGAAACCTTGCGCCAACGCCAGCGTGAGCGCGCTGAGCCAAACTGATGGAAGAAAGGGTTGGCAAATGGTGGCATGAAGCTATTACTTCAATAGCTTCCAGCGTTTATTATGAGAGCGCTGTAAGCCTAAAAGATATGCAAAAAAGCATTAGCATCATGTTTCGTGCGGCCGGTGGTTCTGCAGCGCTGCGGGTCACACATTCCAGTGCACAAGCGGTGGGCGGGCAACGGCATTGGTTGCAAAAGCTGGCCGGCAGTGGCCGACGCGCCGATACCGGGCAGCTTGAACCTGATGTGTTGGCCTTGCCTGCCAATCTGGCGGTGTTTGGAAGCGCGCAGCTTAACCGCGACCTGTACCTGTGGCTGGCCATGTTGTCGGCACGTTTTGAGTCCACGGGTCACTGGATTCGCGATAACCTGCATGCCACCCAGGCGGCGTTGGTGCAGTTTCCCGGTTTTGCCACCCGCTACGAGGCATTGCTAAAAGCCCATTTGGCGCAACGGCCCAGCCCCCATCCACAGGGCGGGGCAAGCGCTCAGGCCGAGGTGGCAGTTCAGTTCGCTCTGCGAGAACAACGGGTTGGGGCAACGCTGGTTCAACCCCAAGATGTGGCTGCCGTTTGGTTATGGCTAAGTGCTCATGCTTCCACCACAGAAGCCACCCCGCGTGCACCCGGTCAGAACGCAGCCCAAGCGCGTGAACGCCCGGCCACGCT
This sequence comes from Comamonadaceae bacterium CG12_big_fil_rev_8_21_14_0_65_59_15, assembly GCA_002786915.1. Taxonomy (GTDB): domain Bacteria; phylum Pseudomonadota; class Gammaproteobacteria; order Burkholderiales; family Burkholderiaceae_C; genus Rhodoferax. The sequence goes on from PCUV01000092.1 coordinate 13,526, forward strand.
CCGTGACAAGCAGCGCCGCCGAACCCAGGCCACCACCCATGAACAAAGCCGCAACGCCATGGTGCTGCCGTTTCGCGCCGAGGCGCTGCTATCGTGGAGCGAGATGGTGCACGTCAACCGCAGCAGCGACGACGAGGAAGATGGCAATGCCCTTAACGCCGCCAACGACATGGACAAGTTGTCGGTTGCACCCGATGGACAAACGCTGGCTTCGCGCGTCAAGTTCGACCTGGATCTGCCCAGCAGCAGCGCCGATGACATGCCCCTGGGCCCCGGGATCGCGCTGCCGGAGTGGGACTACCGCCGTGGCGTGCTGCTGCCTGACCATTGCCGGGTGCAGGTGATGCAGGCGCAGCATTGCGCGCCGTTCAAACCATCGGCCACGCTGCGCGTCACGGCCCGACAACTGCGCCGCCGTCTGGAAGTGGTGCGCGATGCGCCCCGCGCTTTGTATGGGCAGGACAGTGGCGACGATCTGGATCTGGATGCCTGGGTTCGCTTTCAGGCCGACCACGCCAACCTGCATGCGCCGTGCAGCGACACACCGCCCATCTACACACGCCGCGCTCGTCTGGAGCGCAGTCTGGCCACCTTGTTGTTGGCCGACCTGTCGCTGTCGACCGATGCCTACGCCACGCCGCAAGCCCGCGTCATTGATGTGATTCGGGATGCGCTGTTTGTGTTTGGCGAAGCGTTGCAGGCCGCGGGTGACCCGTTCGCCATCTGGGGCTTCAGCTCGGTGCGTCGCGGACATGTGCGCATGCAACACTTAAAAACATTTGAAGAACCTTGGTCTGCGACCAGCCAGGCGCGGGTGGGTGCCATCAAGCCGGGCTACTACACCCGCATGGGCGCGGCAGTGCGCCATGCCACCTTGCAGCTAGCCACCCGACCGGAACGCAAGCGCCTGTTGATGCTGCTCACTGACGGCAAGCCGAATGATCTGGATGTGTACGAAGGTCGCTACGGTCTGGAGGACACACGCCAGGCGGTGCGCGAGGCACACGCCACCGGGCTAATCCCGTTTTGCGTCACCATCGACGAACAAGCGCACGACTACCTGCCGCTGTTGTTTGGCCAGAACGGCTACGCCATGGTGCGCCAGCCGCAAGAGCTGCTGCGTCAGCTCACGCAGGCCTGGGCCACGCTGTCGCGGCGGTGAGAGAAATGCTGGTAAAAATTCAGGAGGGCTGATATGACTTTTGTTGTGACCGAAGCGTGCATTCGTTGTAAGTACACCGACTGTGTCGATGTCTGTCCGGTGGACGCGTTCCGCGAGGGTGCTAATTTTTTGGTGATTGATCCAGATGACTGTATTGATTGCGCGGTGTGTGTACCCGAGTGCCCGGTCAACGCCATCTATGCCGAAGAAGACGTTCCGCGCAAACAGCGGGGTTTCATCGCCCTGAACGCCGAGCTGGCACCCCAATGGAAGCCGATTACAAAGACCAAGGCCAGTCTGCCGGATGCGGATGAATGGGCAAAGATCGAACACAAGCTTGCCGAGCTCAAACGTTGATCTGCAACACGGTATTGAAACGTTTTTTCAGCGCAAAGGTGTTGATGTCAGAGTCGTCTGCCCCCATAGCCAAGATGCATCAATGGCGCTTGCGCCACTTGATGCTGGCCCCGCATCGGCTGGCGTTCTTCATGGCCGCCGTGATGTTGAGTACCAGTGCGCTTTGGTGGGCGGGTGTATTGCTGGCACGTGTTTTTGCGTGGCGCTTGCAGCCGGTCGTTGCCGAGCCGCTGTTGCACGCCCTGCTGATGAGCTTGTCCTTTATGCCGCTGTTTTTTTGTGGCTTTCTGTTTACCGCAGGCCCGAAGTGGCTCAAGCTTGCGGGTGTGCGTGCGCGCAGCCTGTTGCCAGCCTTGCTGACGATGTTGACCGGTTGGGCGCTGGATTTTGTCGGGATGTACTGGCAACGGCAAGCGGTCGCTCTAGGTGTCGGGTTGGTTGCACTGGGCTGGTCGGCCTTAGCCCTGCGTTTTACCCGCATGGTGCGTGCCAGTCGGGTCACGGACAAGTTTCACACGACGCTGGTCGGTGTGGCGTGTTGGATAGGCGTTGCGGTGATAGCCGGGGCAGCATTGGCCTTGGCGCTCGATGCCACTGCGCTGTTGCGCACGGTTTTTTACCTGGGCATCTGGTGGTTTCTGGCACCGGTGTTTGCGGTGGTGTCGCACCGCATGATTCCATTTTTCAGCGCCAACTTGATTGAACGCCTGGATGCGTGGCGCCCCAACTGGGTGCTGGCGGTCATGCTCGCTACGCTCTGGTTCGAAGGTTTGGCCAGTCTGGCAGACCTGTGGTGGTGGCCGCTACCACAGGCGTTGCGCTGGCTGCAGGTGAGTGTAGAAGCACCCGCAGCATTGTTGATGCTGGGCTTGGCGCTGCGTTGGGGGTTGATTCAGAGCTTGAAAATTCGCCTGTTGGCCATGCTGCATGGTGGCTTTGTCTGGCTGGGTCTGGCGCTGGCGCTCAACGCTGTGTCGCACGCCTTGATGGCCGCCAGTGGTGACACCGTGTCGCTGGGATTGGCACCGATGCACGCCATGACCATGGGCTATCTGGGGTGCACCATGTTTGCCATGGTCACGCGGGTCAGCAGCGGCCACGGTGGGCGCAAGGAGTCCGCTGACAACACCGCCTGGGCGCTTTATTGGGTATTGCAAATAGCCGTTGTCCTGCGCGTTGGTGCAGCCATTTTTGCACCATGGGCGCAGCCATTGACGCTGGCGGCAATGGCCTGTTGGTCCGTGGCTATGCTGGGCTGGGCGTTGCGCTATGGCCATTGGTTTGGCACGCCCCGGCCGGATGGTCAGCAGGGGTAATGACGTCTGAGTGCGCGCTGCCTGCCAATTGCTGTTCGCTCCATTCCAGCCAGTCGTCACCAAACAATTCACTGGGGTGCGGTGAGCGCTCGTTGGCACAGGCCATGGCATGGGTGGCGCACAACTGGTCGCAGCCCCAGCAAATGCGTTCTGGGTGCGCTGGGTGGATCGGGAATTTGATCGACATGGCCGCCTGATTGTGCCCTCAACGAGGCACCAGGAAAGTGGACTTTTCAATCACGACGCGCGTGTCGGCGGGGTCGTCGCTGACGATCTCAAACGCGATCGGCGATGATTTGCCACGTAACGCCTGCGCCGCCTGCGCGGGCAAGGCCAGCCGCACCGTGAGTGCACCGATACCGGCCGGTGCAACGCTGAGCTGGGGTGGTGTGCGCAAGGCCAGGCCAGGCAGACCACTGGCCTGAACGCTGTAGGTGCGCTGCTGTTCCGAGGTATTCATGACCTTCAAGCGGTACAGGTTTTCAATGTCGCCGTTGCCCACTTCACGCGCCATGGTGCCCCGGTCGCGAATGATGTCCACCGCAAAGCCCTTGCGTGTGCTCAAGCCACCAATGAACAGACTGGCCATCAGCAGGAACAGGACTCCGTAGAACCAGACCCGGGGCCGCCAGCTACGGCGCAGCATCTGGGGTGCACTCAAGCGCTCTGCCATGCCGCGCCCGGAGGAATACTTGATCAAGCCCTTGGGATAGTTGAGCCGGGTCATCACCTCGTCGCACACGTCGATGCAGGCGGCGCAGCCAATGCATTCGTTTTGCAAGCCCTCTCGGATGTCGATACCCGTGGGACACACCTGTACACACAGCGTGCAGTCCACACAGTGGCCCAGCCCCAGGCTTTGCGGGTTGGCACCACGTGGACGCGAACCACGCGGTTCACCACGCGTGGTGTCATAGGCAATGACCATGCTGTCCATGTCGGTCAGCGCGCTCTGGATGCGCGCATAGGGGCACATCTGCTTGCAGATCTGCTCACGTAAAAAACCGGCGTTGCCGTACGTGGCCAAGCCGTAAAACAGCACCCAGAACCATTCCAAGGCGGAAAACGACAGCGTCAGCAACTCGCCCCACAACTCGCGGATCGGCGTGAAATAGCCCACGAAGGTGAAACCAGTCAACAGGCTCCAGCCGATCCAGGCCAGTTGCTTACCGCTTTTGCGGGTTACTTTTTCAACGCCCCACGGAGCTTTGTCCAGACGCATCCGGGCTTGCCGGTCGCCTTCAATGCGACGCTCCAGCCACATGAAAATCTCGGTATAGACCGTTTGCGGGCAGGCATAACCGCACCACAGACGCCCGGCCAGCGCGGTAAAGAAAAACAGCGTCAGCGCCGCCCATACCATCAGCAATGCCAGATAGATCAGATCCTGCGGGTGCAGCACCAGCCCAAAGATGTAAAAGCGGCTGTGTGCAATGTCAAACAACACCGCCTGGCGCTCATTCCAAAGCAACCACGGAAAGCCGTAAAACACCAGTTGCGTGACCCACACCATGACCCAGCGCAGGTTGGCAAACAGCCCCTTGACGGTGCGCGGGTAAATCTTGATCGGGATTTCGTTCAGGCGCTGATTGGCCGCCACCACGTCAACAGCAGAACTGGAAGAGCTCGGCGGTGAATGTGTCATTGGAATGGCCAGCCTTTTAAAAGAAGTATTTTAAATGAATGTTATTTTAGCGGACAATGTGCACCTCACATGACTCTTTGACCGATTCGTACCATGCGCCTGACCCAATGGACCGATTACAGCTTGCGCGTGCTGATGTATTGCGCCGCTTGCGCTGGGCGCGAGGCACCGGTCACGATCACTGAAATTTCCGACGGCCACGCCATATCACGCAGCCACCTCACCAAGATCGTGCAGGAGCTGGCAGCGTTGGGCTGGCTGGAAACCACCCGTGGGCGTGGGGGTGGCTTGCGGCTAGCGGTAGATCCCAACACCTTGCGTTTGGGTGACGTGGTGCGCGCTACAGAAACAGACTTTGACATGGTGGAATGCTTTCAGGCCAGCACCAACTTGTGTCGCCTGATCAACCGGTGTCGCTTGCAGGAGGCCTTGCAACAAGCCACGCTAGCCTATCTGGCCGTGTTGGATGGCATCACACTGGCCGATTTGGTTGCGTCTGCAGCGTCGAACAACAAAACCGGGAAAACGCGCAAGAGTGCCTTGTCGGGTATTCCCATCACGCCGATGTCTGCCTGAGACCGATCAGCCCCAGCCTTTTTCGGTCGCCATGACCGCGGCGTGTACGCGCGAGCTGACACCAAGTTTGCGAAGGATGTGCTGCACGTGAATTTTCACGGTGGTTTCGACTATGCCCTGTTCACGTGCGATTTCCTTGTTGCTGGCACCGCGTACGATGCCTCGCAGGATGTCTTTTTCTTTGGGTGACAGGCTGGCCCAAAGGGCGTCCTGACCGCCTGCCGATACTGCGCTAGCGGATGCAACATCAATATCAGGCGCAACCGGTGCGCTGGCCTGACGGTAGGCGTGGATCAACTTGCCCATCATCTCTGGCGCAATGATGCTGTCGCCCTGCATCGCCTTGTGCACGGCAGCCGTCAGTGCCTCGCCCTCCATGGTCTTGAGCAGGTAGCCCGCCGCGCCATGGCGCAGCGCTGCCGCCAGGTCGTTGGCGTCTTCACTCACGGTGAGCATCAGCACCACGGCCTGGGGTGCGGCCTCACGCAAGCTGGGTAGCGCATCGACGCCGTTGACGCCCGGCAAGTGGTTGTCGAGCAGGATGACGTCGGGCTGCAGTTCTTGCGCCTTACGCAGCGCCTGGCCGGCATCAGCCGCGTCAGCCACCACCAGCAGACTGGCATCACGCGCCAGCAACGCCATCAGGCCGCGACGAAACAGCGTGTGGTCGTCCACCACCACAATGCGAATCGGGTGGGGCAGGGCGTCGGGTGCAACAGTGGCAGAGGTGGGCATGGCGGGACTATTCAGTGGATCGAAAGCGGCGACGGAGTTGCACCAGCCGATGCTACTGTAGGCAGCGATAAAACCACCGAGCAGCCTAGACCGGTGCTGGAATTAACCTGCAAACGGGCACCGATGCGCTCGGCGCGCTCACTCATGATGCGCAAGCCCACATGGGTTTGATCCAGTTTTTCAGGATGGTGTTCAAAGCCACGGCCATCGTCGCGCACCTCAAAGCGCCAATGAGGATGCTGTTGCACCTCCAGCCAGACCTGCGATGCATGTGCGTGCTTGCGCACATTGGATAAGGCTTCTTGCACGATGTGCAGCACCTGCACCTGCAAGTCGGGTGACAGCGGCAGGCCATGCCCTTCCATGGCCAGGTGCGTCTGGATGCCGCTTTGATGCTCGAACTTTTGCAGTGTGGTGATCAGCGCCGGTTCGATGTCTTCGGCGTTGGTACGGGTTCTGAAGTGCAGCAGCAACTCACGCACATCGCCATAGCTTTCGCGCACACCCACGTCAATTTCATCGACAATTTTGCTGATTTCGGCTGCGTCGCAGGACTTGACAGCATCACGCATCAGTTGCACCTGGATCTTCAAAAAAGCCAGCGACTGCGCAATCGAGTCATGTAACTCCCGTGCCAGAAGCATGCGCTCCTGAGCCACGGCAGCCTCTTTCTCAAGCGCATTCAAACGCAGATTTTCCATGCCGCTGGCCAGATGTCGCCCAAGTATTTCCAGCAAAGTCTGCTCTGCTTCAGATAGCACTGCACGGGCATGAAAAAACAGGTCTACTTCCCCCATCGGTTTGTCGTGCAAACGCACGGGAATCGTCACCACAGTCTCAAAACCGGCGCGGGTGCAGTGCTGCGGCATCCCCGCCGCCAGGTCGCGGATCGGGATGACACGCAAGCTGGCTTGCGCCGTGCCAGCACCACAGTGACAGTCACCGCTGTTGATGCATTGCTCGGCCTCCACCATGGAAGTGGGTAAACCGTGGGCGGCCAGCATCACATAGCGTTGGTTGTCCTGGTTGCACCAGCGCAGCGCCACACCGTCGGCGCGGGCTATGCGCGCCAGGCTTTGGCTGAATTGCTGCGCCAAGGCCTCCAGTGTGGGTGCATTGGCCACCAATGCGGACACTTCATACAGACTGCTCAGACGTTCGGTCTTGTCCTGCAGTTGTGCCGTTTTTTCGCTCACCTTGGCTTCAAGGTTTTTGTACATCGACTGCAAATGCTCGGCCATGCCGTTGAATCCGTCGGCCAAGGTGCCAAATTCGTCGCTACTACTGCGTTCAACGCGGGCGCCAAAGTCACCCGTCTGAATTTTTTCAATCGCCTGCTTGAGCTGTCCCACCGGCTCCAGCACAAACAAATAACCGGTGTACAACAGAATAGCCGCCGCCAGAATCACCAGCGTGAGCATGCTCATTTGCAGCAAGTGCAACCAAGCTGTCCAGCGCGCAATGTGTGCCTCGATGCTGCCGACAAAGTGGTCAATGCCAGCTGCAAATTGGCTGGTGTGGGTGGGCAGTTCCCGAAACGATATCGCTTGGCCATCAATCCAACGATCTTGATATTGCGTCCAGGCAGCCTCGACAAACGCAAAACGCTGACGCACGTCGTTGTCCCACGGGACGAACAAGGGGCGCTCCGGGTCGCCATGACGAAGCAGGTTCAAGCTGGCGTTGAACTCTTGCACCAATTTAGGCAGCGGTTCAATGTCTCGGGTTCCGATGGCCAATGACATGCGGTAGGACTGCATCCGCATGCGCCCGGCTTCGTTGACCGCAGCGGCACCGCCGTCGAGTTGCCACGATACCCACAGCGTAGCCAGTGTTGCCAGAAAAACCAGCAGCAAAAAGGGCGCGCCCACCATGAACAGCTTGAAGCCCAGGCTCCAGTGTCGGGTGGACGCGCGCATGATGACCGTCAGATCACGCGGCGTCGGGCTCAGGCCGTGCGTTCAAAAATGGCGGCGATGCCCTGGCCTCCGCCAATGCACATTGTCACCAATGCGTAGCGCCCACCGATGCGTTCGAGCTCGTACAGTGCTTTCACGGTAATCAGCGCACCGGTGGCGCCAATCGGGTGGCCCAGCGAAATGCCCGATCCATTGGGGTTGACCTTGGCTGGGTCCAGTCCCAAGTCGCGGCTCACGGCACACGCTTGTGCGGCAAACGCTTCGTTGGCTTCGATCACGTCCAGGTCAGCCACCGTCAAGCCGGCTTTTTTCAGCGCCAAATTTGATGCTGGTACCGGTCCGATGCCCATGTATTGCGGGTCCACGCCAGCATGGGCGTAGGCCACCAGGCGTGCCAGCGGCTTGAGACCGCGCGCCTTGGCGGTAGCGGCTTCCATCAGCACCACGGCAGCGGCGGCGTCGTTGATGCCCGACGCATTGCCCGCGGTGACGGTGCCGTTTTCTTTCAGGAAAGCGGGTTTGAGTTTGGCCAGATCGGCCAGGGTGCAGTTGGGGCGGTAGTGCTCATCGGTATCAAAAATCACGTCCCCTTTGCGTCCCTTGAGCGTGACCGGCATGATCTGGCTTTTGAAGTAACCCGCTTCGATGGCACGTTGCGCCCGGTTATGGCTTGCCAGCGCCAATTGGTCCTGGTCTTCACGCGTAATGCCCCACTTGGCGGCAATGTTTTCGGCCGTCACGCCCATGTGCACCACCTTGAACGGATCGTGCAGCGCACCCACGACCATGTCCACCATTTTGGTGTCGTTCATGCGGGCCCCCCAGCGCATGTTCAGGCTGGCGTAGGGTGCACGGCTCATGCCCTCGGCGCCACCGCCAATGGCAATGTCGGCATCGCCCAGCACAATGCTTTGTGCGGCGCAAACAATGGCCTGCAGGCCGGACCCGCACAGTCGGTTGACGTTGAAGGCGGGCACGCTTTCAGCGCAACCGCCGTTGATGGCCGCCACCCGCGACAGGTACATGTCTTTGGGTTCGGTGTTGACCACGTGGCCAAACACCACATGGCCCACCTCATCACCCTTGACCTGAGCCCGGGCCAGCACTTCACGCACAATCTGCGCAGCGGTTTCGGTCGGGGCAATGTCTTTCAGGCTGCCGCCGTAGGTTCCAATGGCGGTACGCGCACCGCTGACAATCACAACTTCACGGGTCATAAACTACTCCAAGGCTGGGTTGAAAACCGTGCATCTTAGCCTGCAAGCCAGCGGATAAGCTGATGCGGCCGACCACTCTTCAGCGGCGCACGTCGGCCACCGGTTCGCTGCCAAAGTCGGGGCGGTTCAGGTAGGCCAGCACACGGGCAGCGGTGTCGTGCGCCGTGCTGAGCTGGCCGGATTCTTTCAGGTGGGCAAAGCCGGCTTGGTCGGGAAAGTCATTGGGATCGGCGTCGCGCAACTGAAGCTGCATTGGGGTGTCGATCACGCCCGGTGCCAGTGAGCACACGCGGGCGCCGTTGGGCACGTGCGCCTCATCCAGCGCCAGGCAACGGGTGAAATGGTCCATGCCGGCCTTGGCGGCGCAATAGGACGCTTGCGACGCCATGGCGCGTCGCCCCAAGCCAGACGAGATATTGAGCACGCGCCGCAGCGCCTGGCACTGTTGTGTGGCAGCCAGAAAGGCCGCAGTCAGCAGCATGGGCGCTTCCAGCCCCACGCGCAGCGCAAGTGTCAGTTGGGCTGCGGTGTTGGCGCGCAAGGGCTTGATGGCAGAGATGACGCCGGCGTTGTTGATCAATGTGACGCTGGCCAACACACCCAAGTTTTGCTCACTCAGCCACTGCTGTAACCGTGCTGCGACGGGCGCGGCATCGGCCAGATCAGCCTGCCACTGAGTCAATGGGACGTGCTTCAAACGCGCTGCGTCGGCCAGCGCCGTGCTGTGTTGCCGTGAAATGCACAGCAGTTGATGTTTTGGCAACAAGAGTTGTTCGGCCAGGCTTAAACCCAGCCCGCGTGAGGCGCCGGTGATGATGCAGAGATGTTGGGTCATGGTTTGTTGATAGCTGTCAAAATTTAAGGGGTGGGGGTCGTTATGATCCCCCTTGATTGAGGTGTTTACTGTACAAGGAGAAAAGCATGCAAGTCCAGATTCGTACCGACAACCACATTGAAAGCACCGACGCCATGGCCAAATGGGCGACCACCAGTATCAAGGACGCGTTGACGCGCTTTGCTGGCCAGATCACCCGCGTCGAGGTGCATCTGAGTGACGAAAGCGCTGGCAAGAAAAGTACCGCTGAACCTATCCAATGCACGATGGAAGCGCGCCTGGAAGGCCATCAACCGCTGGCCGTCAAGCATCACGGCGCCAACCTGAACCAGTCGATTGAGGGTGCCACCGAAAAGTTGGGGCGCCTGATTGACAGCACGCTGGGGCGCACTGCACAGCTTTAGGGGGCGATTGGCCTCTTTGGCGAAAAATTGAAACGACATCGAGCGTGTGCCATGCTCTTATGAGCTGAGCTGGCTTTCTTGCAACAGGCGCTGCACCGTGGCGCACAGTTCTTCTACGTCATTGGGCTTGTGGATAAACGCGCGCGCGCCTGCCGCCAGCGCCTGGCGTTCGATCTCAGGCGTGACATAGCCAGACGCCAGCGCCACCCACAGACCAGGGCGAACGTGGATCACGTCGCGCATCAAATTGATGCCGCTGTAGCCGGGCATATTAAAGTCAGTCACCAGCAGGTCGCATCTGGTGCCAGGTTCGGTCAAGGCCAGCAGAGCCTGTTGAGGGTCGGTAAAGGTCGCCACGGTATAGCCTTTGCGCGTCAGCAGACGCTTGACCAAAAAGACCAGCGCCTCGTCGTCGTCAACGTACATCACGCGCTGCCCCGATCCAGCCACCACTGGCGCCAGCGCTGCCGCCGCAGACGCTACCGCGACCCCTGTGGCTTGAGTTTGCGTATCGGGTACCGGAAACAGCAGGGTAAAGGTGCTGCCGGCGCCAGTCGTGCTCTGGAGTTGCACCGAGCCATGGTGTGCGCGCATGATGCCGTGCACGACCGACAAGCCCAGCCCCGTGCCTTGACCGACCGGTTTGGTGGTAAAAAATGGCTCAAACACCCGCAGTTGAATCTCTGGGGCGATGCCACAGCCGGTGTCGGCAACGCGCAGCCATACGTGCTGACCCCGCAGCCCACTGCGGCGCTCGACGTTGTCAGCGGCATTGCGCAAGGCATAACCCAGTTCAATCCGAATCGTGCCGGGCTTGGCACCGATGGCGTGAATCGCGTTGGTGCACAAATTGAGCAACACCTGCTCGATCTGGGTGGCATCAGCCATGACCGCTGGTGTGTTGGGGGCGATGTCCAGAGCAATATGTACCTGGGGTGGCAGCGTGACTTTGAGCAGTCGGGTGCTTTCTTGTACCACTTCGGCCAGACATAACAGACGGCGATTGGGGGGATCGTTGCGGCTGAACGCCAAAATCTGGCGCACCAGATCACGCGCGCGCCGACCGGCTTTGTCGATTTCGGCCAAACTGGTGATCACCGCCGGGTTGCTTGTCGCATCGTCACGGGCCAACTCGACATTGCCAAGAATTGCCCCAATGATGTTGTTGAAATCGTGCGCAATACCGCCTGCCATGGTTCCAATGGCCTGCATTTTTTGCGATTCTCGCAGTTGCACTTCGAGTGCGTCACGATGCGCCTGCATTTTTTTTCGGCTGGTCAGATCGTGGATGAATAGGGTTATGTTGTCGCCATTGGCATGCGGTTCACGCGACAGGCTGACGTCCAGCGTCACCGTCTGACCGTCCTGTCGTCGGCCGTTCAATTCACCCAGTTGCATCGATACGCCTTCGCCCAGTTCGGTCAGGGTCAGCTTGAGTGCTGGGATAAAGCGCGTCACGACTTGCCCCTGCGCTTGTTTGGCGGAACAGCCAAACAGACGCGTGGCCGCCGGATTAAATACGGTGATGCGTTGTGCCGTGTCAACACCAACGATCGCGTCTAGCGAAGAATCGATGATGGCAGCCAGTCGGCCGCGACTCAGTGTCAGCTCCAGGTTGCGCTGGCGCAGGGTATCGGCGGACTGTTGTAACGCTTGGCGTTGTGCAATCTGTGGGCCCTGGTCGATGATGGCACAGATAAACTGCGCTGCACCGTCCAGTGCGTCGTCGATGCGGGCTATATGCAGGTCGCCTGCCACGCTGCCATCGACGCCACAGCGCATGGTCAACTCGGTGAGCGTCGCGGCGCCGCGCTGATGCGCCAGTGCAAAGCTTTGTTTGACGCGTTTTAGGTCAGAAGCGTTGAACAGTGGAAAAAGAAAACTCGGCGGTGGGTCGGTCTCGCGCGGTTGTAGCAACGCCAGTGCTTGCGCGTTGTGTTGCAAAATTTGTCCGTCTTCAAGCACCACGATCAGTGCCAAGGGAACGTTTGAAAAAAGCGTGACAAAGCGCTCATAGGCGTTTTCTGCGGCGGCCTGGCTAAAACGCAAGGCCTTGTTCTGGATTTCCAGTTCGGCCTGGTAATGCCGCAGATCCCGGCCAAGGTGCTTGTCCAGCGATGCCGTGCCAGCCGCACTACGTTGGCGCTGCGGTCCACTCAGTCGACGTTGCAACCGACTGGCGTCGGTGGCGCTTGATCTTTTGGCGGTTGGACGTTGCTTCATGCGCTTGGTTCAAAGAGCGCGCAGCTTGTCCAGCGCAAGCTGTAGCGTTTCGTCTTTTTTGGCAAAACAAAACCGTATCGTGCGCTGATCAAACGCATTGCCGTAAAAAGCTGACAAGGGAATCGCCGCCACGCCGACTTCAGTGGTCAGCCACTGACAAAACTGCGCTTCCGGCAGGTCATTGATGGCGCGCGTGTTGACACACTGGAAATAGGTGCCTTCGCAAGGTAAGAGTTGCAAGCGGGTTTGTGCCAGCCCGGCACGAAACAAGTCGCGCTTGCGCTGGTAAAAACTGCTCAGTCCCAGATAGGGCGATGGATCGCTCATGTAGGCCGCCAGTGCGTACTGCATGGGCGTATTCACGGTAAACACATTGAACTGGTGCACCTTGCGAAACTCGTGCGTGAGTGCCTTGGGTGCCGCCACATAGCCCACTTTCCAGCCGGTGACATGAAACGTCTTGCCAAAACTTGACACCACAAACGCGCGCTCGGCCAGACCATCAAAGCGCGACGCACTTTGGTGCGGGGCTCCGTCATAGACCATGTGCTCATACACCTCGTCGCTGATCAGCACAATGTCGGTTGGTGCCAGCAAGGTTTCCAGTTGCCGCATCTGCTGCTCAGACCAGGTGGTACCGCTGGGGTTGTGGGGTGAGTTGATGACGATCGCCCGGGTACGAGGTGTGATGGCGCTGGCGAGGCGGTCAAAGTCCGGGCGAAATGTGCCCGGGCACAGCGGTACCCGTACGGCAATCCCGCCGGCCAGTTCAATATTGGGCACATAGCTGTCGTAGCAGGGCTCCAGTACGATCACTTCGTCGCCCGGATGCACCACCGACAGGATCGCTGTCAAGATCGCTTGGGTGGCCCCGGCTGTTACTGTAATTTCGCTCTCAGGCGAATAACTGTAACCGTACAGTGCTTTTATTTTTGTAGTGATCACATCGCGCAACCGCGCCACACCTGCCATGGGCGGGTATTGGTTGAAGCCTTGCCGCATGGCTTGGGTGACTGCGTCGATCAGCTTGGGGTCGCAGTCAAAATCGGGAAAGCCCTGCCCCAGGTTGACGGCATTTTTTTCTGTGGCCAAGGCAGACATGACGGTAAAAATCGTGGTGCCTACGTTGGGCAGGCGCGAGCGCAGGGACGTGAGTGGCATGATTCAAAGGGTGAGTGGTGGTGTTGGTGTGGGTGGTTACAGCTCGTAGTCGTTGACATGGCCTTCCATGGCACGCGCCACCAGATGACGATCCAGCCGACTGCTGAGCATCTCGGCAAAACTGAAGACAAACTGACGCAGGTAGGCGCCTTTCTTGAAGGCCACGCGCGCCACGTTCTGCCCAAACAATTGACCCGCGGGGCGAATCACCAGGTCGCCTGCGACACTTTGCTCCTGCACGTCGCGCACCGACATTTCGGCGGCAATGCCAATGCCCAAGCCCAGGCGCACGTAAGTTTTGATCACGTCCGAGTCGATCGCCTCGAGCACGATGTGGGGTGCCAGCTTGCGGTTTGCAAACGCATGGTCGATGCGCGTGCGCCCGGTGTACGACGGGTGATAGGTGATGAGCGGCTCGGTGGCAATGTCTTCCAGCGTGATGTGCTCCTTGCCGCACAACCGGTGACCGTTCGGCAGCACCAGCACGTGTTGCCATTCATAGCAGGGCAGGGTAACCAGCTCGGGGTAATTGGCGATGGACTCGGTGGCCATGCCAATGTCAGCCACTTCGTCGATCAGCATGCGCGCCACTTGGTCGGGCGAGCCCTGGTGCAGGCTGACGTTGACCTTGGGAAAGGCTTTGCGCAGTTTGGCCACCGGCTCTGGCAACACATAGCGGGCCTGGGTGTGCGTGGTGGCAATCGACAGGGTACCGCTGTCGCCCAGGCAGTGCTGCTCGCCAATGCGTTTGAGGTTGCCGACCTCACGCATGATCAGGTTGATGCTTTTGATGACTTCCTGGCCTGGTTCGGTAACACGCTTGAGCCGCTTACCGTGACGGGAGAATATTTCAATGCCAAGTTCGTCTTCCAGCTCAATGATCGCCTTGGAGACCCCAGGCTGCGAGGTGTGCAATGCCTTGGCGGCCTCGGTCAGGTTCAGATCCCGGCGCACGGCCTCCTGAACGAAGCGGAATTGATGCAAATTCATCGTGATATCTCGTGTGGTTTTACGGCAGGCTCAAGACAAAGCCATTTTTGCCAGCAAATCAATCACCTGCGGATCCTCACCGGCCGATGGTCGGCAATGGATCGTGACACCCGGGTGGTCGTGGCGCAATTGTTCCACCAGGCGCGGCAAGTCTTCCCGGGCGTGTTTGCCAAGCCCCAAAAAGAGCGGCATGACAACCCATTCGCTGGCGCGGGTTGCCGCCAATTCCGTGCCAACGCTGGGCAGGTCGGGGGCACTCCATTCCAGAAAAGCGCATCGCACGATGGCATGGGCATCAAGCGCTTGCACCCGCTGCGCAACGTTGTCCACACAGCCGCGCCACACCGGGTCGCGTGAACCATGGGCCAGCAGGATGATGGCGCGCATAAAACTTCAGTGCCTGAAGACCAGCCATACAAATGCAGCCAGCGACATCACGGAGTAAATCAACCCTGGCAAAGCTGCCGTTAACCAGGGTTGCCAGTTCTGCAAGTTGCCCATGTAACCAAATACGTTGTTCAGCAAAAAGAAGCTGATACCCGCCATGACACCGCCAAAAACGTAGGTGGGCAGTCCGCCGGAGCGAAAGTGAAAATAGGCAAAAGGCAACGCCAGCACCACCATCACCAGACAGCTCAAGGGATAAAAAACCTTTTTCCAGAATTCGATTTCGTAGCGCTGCGCCGCCTGCGCATTGCTTTGCAGATGACCAATGTATTGATAAAGATCCAGTGTATTCATTCGCTCGGGCTTGAGTAACGCGGCAGACACCATCTCGGCAGAAATCCGGTTCGGCCAGCGCAGCCTGGGTGCTACCGCACGGTCAATCTGGGCCACTTCACCACCACGCAAGGCAAATTCAGTGCGTTGCACATCGGCCAGCAACCAAGCGTCGTCATCCTGTAGCGTAGCAGAGTCGGCCTGTGTCATCGACGCCAGCAGTCCGCGGTTGTCGAACTCAAAAATCCGCACCCCGTGCAGCACGCCGTCAGAGGCCAGTTGCGCGACATTGACCGCATAGGTCCCGTAGGGCTGACGCTCCTTGAGCCAGGCGCCGGTCTGCCCGATGGTGATACGGCCGGTGTAACGCGCCTTGAGCAGTTGTGCCGTGCGGTCAGCCACTGGCGAGACATAGTCACCAATGGCAAATGTCAAAACAACAAAGCCCAGCCCCAGAATCATCAGCGTGCGCAGCGCGCGCCAGGGACCCAGACCGCTGGTGCGCAAGATGGTGTATTCCGAGCTTTGCGCCAGGCGCGCCATCACAAAAATGGTACCAATCAGCACCGCAATCGGCATCAGTTCGTACAGGTGGCTGGGTAGGGCCAGCGCTACATAAGCCAGGGCGTGGATCAACTTGTATCCGCTGGCCGCGTGTCGGCCCACACTTTGCACTTCTTCGACAAAATCAAAGAAAAAAAACAGCGACAGAAAACCCAGCGTCACGAACCCGACAGCGCGCAGCACCTCACCGTGGATCAGGCGTCGGATCGTCTTCATGGCTGTTCCATCACTACTGGTTTGCGAGCGGCCTTGCGCGCCAGCCAGCGCCCGACGGACCACTGGTTATGCGCCTTGGCCAGCCACAGCATGGCAACAAGAAATACACCACCATGCAAAAGCAGCATCAGCATGGCAAACGATACGTCGCCAGCGGCAATCCAGTTTTGCCCCAGATTCACCACATTGAAATACGCCACAAAGGTGAACATGGCAAACACCAGGTTGATACTTTTGTTCAGCCGTGGATTGACGTTGGAGACGACGATACCAATGATGACCAGATTGATGGCAGTCAGCACCAGGCCCAGGCGCCAGGACAGTTCACCGAGATGGAGGTTGTTCAGATCTTTCAGCAAAGCGGTTGTGGGCAGTGTGTTGACAGGTACGTAAGCTGTCAGGCTGCCAGCGTCCTCACTGACTTGGGTACCGTACAACCCGAACTGGCTCAGTTTGAGGTCGGTGGTACCGATGACACGCTCCAGCCGCTGGCCATTGTTGAGCATCAGGAACTGCCCTTGCGGCAGACGCTCGATGCGACCGCTGCGAGCTGATGTGACGGTTTCCTTGCCGCGTTCGGTGGTGGCAATGAACACGTTGGAGCCCGTTGTTTGACCCTCGGCGTTTTTTTCAACAAAAAATACGCGCGAGCCGTCACTCGACTCCTGGAACTGGCCGGGCTCGATGCGATCCAGGTCGCCCCGGCGTTCATACTGGCTCTTAAGGGTTTCAATTTGCTGGTTGCTCCAGGGCAGCACCAGCAGCGCCAGCAGCGCCACCACGGCAAAAACAGGCCATGCGAAGCGCATCAATGGTTTGACCAAGGACGACGGTCCTTTACCGCTGCAAAACCAGATCACCATTTCGCTGTCGCGGTACATGCGCGACAGTGTGGAGATGACGGCGATGAACAGACTCAGGGCCAGCAGTGTCGGCATGTAGGCCAGCACCGTGTAACCCATGATCTGGGTCACGTCTGCCGGGTTGAAGTTGCCGCGCGAGGCCTGACCCAACGTGCGAATCAACGTCATCGTCATGACCACGGTGACCAGCACCACCAGCACGGCACCAAAACTGCGTGCCAACTCGAGTCGCAAGGAAGAATGGAATAACATTGCCTGAAAAATGATCAACGAATTATCGACTTATGAAATTTCAACTCCAACCTCTGAAGCTCCGTACTCTAATTGGCGAGAAAACCGACGTTTTGCTGGTCTTTGTGCCGAGCGATTTCAAACCCGCAGCAGATACGCTTTCGGGATGGATTGATAAGACGGTTCAAGACGGCGATTTTCAGGGCAAATTGGGTTCATTGCTGGAAATTTATCGTCCACATGGTTTGCCATGCACACGCCTGATGTTGTTGTCGCTCGGGCAGGCGCTCGCGGCCGATATAAAAGAGAACCTGGGCACAGTCATGACCCGTCTAAAGGCGTGCAAGCCCGAGCAGATCACCTTGTGCTTTCTGACTTCGGTAACGCCTGTCATTTTGCGTACCGCCTTATCTGCGGTTTCCGACGCCAGTTATGTCTACACCACTACAAAGACAAAAGCGCAAGCCAGTTCATTAAAAAGGGTGGATGTGTTCGCACCGCTGGATCAGTCGGTGCGCGATGCTTTTGATCAAGCTGTTGCGGCTATCAAGGGCGTTGAGTTGGCTCGGGAATGGGGCAATCGACCCGCCAACCACGCGACGCCGGCACAGTTGGCACAAGCGGCCAAGGCACTGGCCAAACTTCCAAAAATCCGTTGCAAGGTGCTGGGGTCCAAAGAGGTGGTGGCGTTGGGCATGGGTGCGTTTGAAGCGGTGGCAAAGGGTTCCGATGAACCTTTGCGTTTTATTGAATTGCGCTACCAGGGGGGTGTCAAAAGCGATGCGCCCGTGGTGTTGATCGGCAAGGGCATCACATTTGACAGTGGCGGCATTTCCATCAAGCCTGCTGCGGAAATGGATGAAATGAAGTTTGACATGTGCGGCGCGGCCAGCGTGCTGGGCGTGTTCCATGCGCTGGGGCAATTGCGCCCCAAGATCAATGTGATTGGTTTGATCCCTTCTTGCGAGAATTTGCCCAGCAGCCGGTCGGTCAAACCAGGTGATGTGGTGACCAGCATGAGCGGCCAGACCATTGAAGTGCTCAACACCGACGCCGAGGGCCGCTTGATTTTGTGTGACGCGCTGACCTACGCTGCGCGCTTCAATCCACGTGCAGTGGTGGACATTGCCACGCTCACCGGGGCTTGTGTCATTGCGTTGGGTGACGTGCGTAGCGGCTTGTTCAGCAACGACGAGACGCTGAGCGCAGCATTGAAACAAGCTGGAGACGCCGCTTTGGATCCGTGCTGGCCGATGCCGCTGGACGACGACTATGCCCAGGGGCTCAAGACATCCTTTGCCGACGTCGCCAATGTGGCAGGGCGACCCGGCGGTGCCATTACCGCCGCCAAGTTTTTGCAGCGCTTTGCGGGCCAATGGCCGTGGGCACATCTGGACATAGCCGGCACGGCCTGGAAAAGCGGTAAGGCCAAAGGTGCTACCGGTCGGCCTGTGGGGTTGCTGGTAGCGTACCTGATGACCCTGGCGGATGCGCGCGCATGAGCACCGTCGCCTTTCATTTCAATGTCAGCGATCGCTTTGATTACGTAGGCCGATTGGCACGCAAGGCGCAGGCTACAGGCACCCGCGCGGTACTGGTAGCCGACGCCGACGTGTTGGAACGTATTGATCGGGACCTGTGGTGTGCCTCCAGCACCGATTTTCTGCCGCACTGCTGGGCAACGGCTGCGACCGGCATGCAGGTACGCTCGCCGCTGGTTTTAACGTCCAGGCTAGAGCCCACACTCCAGGGCATCGTGCTGGTGAACCTGTCAGCAACAGTACCTGAAGGTTACGAGAGATTTGATCGGGTCATCGAGGTTGTCGGCTTGGAAGAACAAGAACGCAGTGCGGCGCGCCAGCGGTGGCGGCACTACGCTGCGGCCGGGTTGCCGTTGACGCGCTTTGATGCGCAGAACCGTGGGGTTTCGAAATGACGGCGTCCAACCACGTACCGCGATTCATTCCAACGCTGACTGAGGTTGTCGATCCGGCCTCACTTCAAAATGTGGTCGATCGCCCTCAATCCGATCTACAGGCGTTGGTGCAGCAGGTTCAACGCGATTTGCAACCGATGTTGGAGCGTCGTTTGCAAGAGGAGTTTGAGCAATTTCAACGCACCGTGCTGGTAGAGCAATGGCATGCGATGCGGAAGCGATTGCAGCAGGACCTGGACGATATGGTGCGCCAGGCGATTGCCCATGGCGTGACATCCGCTGACAGCGGCGATGGGACTACGATCACTTCTAGGGTTTCTACTGATTCTTAAGCAACCCAATGGCTCGATTTGGCCTGAATTTTGCTGTATCGTTCGGGGCGCTGAATCCTTTCGATTCACAACCTTTCTTAACTTGGAGTTTCTATGCAAATGAAATTGAAATTGACGGTAGTTACTGCTGTTGCAGCGGTCACGGGTATGGCCATGGCGCAAGACGCAGTGGTCAAGATCGGGCACGTTGCGCCCATGTCTGGCTCGCAAGCCCACTATGGCAAGGACAATGAAAACGGCGTGCGCATGGCCATTGAGGACCTCAATGCCCAGAAAATCAAGATCGGCGGCAAGACCATCAAGTTTGAAATTGCGGCCGAAGATGATGCAGCCGATCCAAAACAGGGCACCGCTGTTGCACAAAAACTGTGCGACGCCAAGGTTGCTGGGGTGGTCGGTCACCTGAACTCGGGTACCACGATCCCTGCTTCCAAGATTTACAACAACTGCGGTATCCCGATGGTGACAGGCGCCGCTACCAACCCCAACCTGACCAAACCGGGCTACAAAACGACTTACCGCATCATTGCCAATGACTTGTCACTGGGTGCCGGGCTGGCAGCATACGCGGCGGATACCTTGAAATTGAAAAAAGTTGCGGTCATCGACGACCGGACTGCTTATGGCCAAGGTGTGGCTGAAGTATTTGCCAAAATTGCCAAGACCAAAGGCATGGAAGTGGTTGACCAGCAGTTCACGACGGACAAAGCGACAGACTTCATGGCTATTCTGACCGCCATCAAGGCCAAGAAACCTGATGCCATTTTTTACGGTGGCATGGATGCGCAAGCCGGTTCCATGTTGCGTCAGATGGATCAGTTGGGTCTGTCTGGCGTGAAATATTTTGGCGGCGATGGCATTTGCACCCCTGAAATCATCAAGATTGCTGCCGGCGCTAAGAGTCTGGACAACGTGATCTGCGCCGAGGGTGGTGCCACTTTGGCCAAAATGCCTGGCGGAGTGGCATGGAGAGCGCGCTACGACGCCAAGTTTCCTGGCCAGTTCCAGATTTACAGCCCGTACACCTATGACGCAACCTTTGTGCTGGTGGATGCTATGAAGCGTGCGAATTCTACCGATCCCAAGAAGTATTTGCCGATGATTGCGTCCACCGATCTGAAAGGGGTGACCGCAAATATCAAGTTTGAGTCCACCGGTGAAATGAAGAATCCGGCGATGACCCTGTCCACCTACAAGGATGGCAAGAAAGCTGCTTTGAACTAACTGGCATGAATGCAAGCCGACGCCCCGGATGATGAAAGCCTGTCGTCATTGCGCGGCCGCAGGCCGCAGCAATCCATGGATTCAGAAGGCATGGATTGCTTCACTGCCCGCCACGCTTCGCTCGCGGCTAAAGGTTAAACGCAATGACGGGCAAATTTCAAACATCGGTGGCGTTCTTTCACGTTAATTCAACTCGGTTAGCTGCCGCAAGAGCCGCCTTCGGGCGGCTTTTTTTCGACTGATGATCGGCCCACTCGGCCTGCTCCGCTAGAATGCGCGGCTTCGGAGCGGTGGATGAGTGGTTTAAGTCACACGCCTGGAAAGCGTGCGGGGAGTCAAATCCCCCGGGGGTTCGAATCCCCCCTGCTCCGCCAGATAGTTTAGAAAATCCCTTGTAAATCAATGACTTACAGGGTATTTTTTTCGTCTATGCACTTTGCAGTGCGATTTTCCATGAAGGCAAAATCTCACTTTTTTTACTGAAATTGTGCCGGAAGTGTGCCCGTTTTGTGCCGGAAATGTGCCTGGCACTTGCCGTTCTAGTGTGCCCGTTTTGTGCCGGTAGCCCCAAGAAGCGATTTCTGAGTGAAATTTAGCTTTTATGTGTGCTCAAGCCAAAGATTTTCGGCGATGCCTTCAGCCCGCGCTCTATTCTTCGAACCAAGCCAATCGTGCAAAGCGCCCAGATTGTCTTGTCCCATTCGGGTAACGATCGCTATCGCAACATCCACACGCAGCCCGGATTCAACTCATTGGGGATGTCATTCGACAACCCCAGCCGTGGGGCTAACCCCTGGACGACGCTCAAACGGACTGCCAGAAAAAAGTCGCTCCGCTTTGTTCGCCTTGTCAGTCCGTTTCAGCCCAGCAGAAAGGTTCAGTCTCGTGTCCGGATAGCCACGCAAGTTTCGCAATCTTGGTCAATTCGAAAAAATTCTTTGTGAATTGCCCGAAACCCAGCCAAGCTTGCAAGGCACCCGGTTTGCCTAATGCCACCCCGACAACGATCGTTGTCGCAATATCCGAAAGGATGATTCAACTCATTGGGGATGTCATTCGACAACCCCAGCCGTGAGGCTAACCCCTGGGCGACGCTCAAACGGACTGTCAAAACAAAGTCGCTCCGCTTTGTTTGCCTTGTCAGTCCGTTTCAGCCCAACAGCCAAACTCACCACAGGCGCGCGCGTCCATACTTGCGACGCACCCGTATTGGCTATCCGCCGTCGTGGCGGATAGTCGATTGGAGATGCAAATGAAAAGAATGTCCGGCGTGGTACTGTCAATCAGCCTGTCTACCGTCGTCGTGGCGACACGGCGCGCACAACGCGGTGAACTGTCGATTAATCTTTTTTGATCATGCCGCGTTCAACGTTTTTGAAACTCAGGGTTTCGCCCGATGAAGCAGACCGCTTCAACGCGCGTGCAGCAGCGCTGGGCGTCAGTGTGTCGCAGATGATCCGCGACACCACCTTGCATGGCGCAGTTTATATCACCGTTGACAGAGCTCAGGCTGGCTACGAATTTCGTCGTCTGGGTGCCATGCTCAAGCACCTGTACCCGGCCAGAGATATCCGCTGGACGGCAGAAGACCGAAAAAAATGGTGGGCATTGATCCATGAGCTGCGTGAGCGCGCTGACACGCTGGAAGCAACCGCCTCAGGTGGCAAGGACAGGGCAGCCGGAAGGGTCCATGCTGGCTAAGGTCATCATGCTGAAGAAGTCCTGGAAAACGGTGGCCAGCGCAGCCAACTATGTCGTTGACGACCTCAAAAAGGCATCCGAACAAGCAGAGCCCGGCCACTACGGTCCAGAAGATGGCGCCAATTACCTGGCGCGCGATGGTGTGCTGGAAGCTGCATCCTTCAACATGGAGGGCCTCAACCCCACTGACCCGGATGATCGCAGGCAAATCATCAAGTGGATGGACAGCACGGCGCGGGCCTGGGCGGCAAGATCAAGAGCCCATCCCAAAACCAATCCTTTTTATCACGTCGTCCTTTCATGGAAGGCTGGCGAGCAGCCGACCGTTGACCAGGCCGCGGTTGCAGCCGCCAAGGCGCTCAAAGCGGTTGGCATGGCCGACAACCAGGCATTTTTTGCGATCCACCGCGACAAAGATCACCACCACCACATTCACATCATTGCCAACCGTGTTCACCCTGAGCATTTGATACTGACCGGGCCACCGCGCTATGACTTCCTTGTGCTGGACAAAACCTGTCGGGAAATCGAACTTGAACAGGGCTGGCAGCATGACAACGGCCCCCACGTGGTCATTGACGGTCAAATCAAGCGGCTGACGCATGCGCTGCGCCGCCAGCTTGGACTTGAAACCGACAAGTCACTTGCACCGCATGCACCTGCCGTGAAGGCGCGCATGGGGGAAGTCAAGGCAGGACTGCCCTCACTGGCCGGCTGGCTCAACAACAAGGTTGCACCAGAGCTGGTGGCAACGCAGAACTGGCAGGAGTTCCATCGCGCATGCGTCGCCAGAGGCTTGCGTGTGGTGAAAGTCAAATCCGGCTTGATTTTCGAGACCGACATGCTCGACAAGGCAACGCAAACCAAAGCATCGGCGGTGCACTATGCACTGAGTCTGGGGCGCTTGCAAAACCGATTTGGTGCGTACGAGCCGCCAGACAGCGCCACGGCAACTGCCACATTGGCCAATGGGCCTGAATCCGGCTCCACTTACAACGACTATGTTGCCCGTATTGCCTGTGGTACTGACCCGGACTCGCAGGAACATCCCGGGCGAACCGGGCGAGGAGCCCAGCGCGATCAGGCCAGATGGGATCGTGCCATCGCACGCACAGCACTTTTCGAGCAATACAAGACAGAAAAATACACGGCCAAAGACAATCGCAAGGCCGCAAGAAATGACTTGCGGGTGCTTCACAGGTCAGAAAAAGCCGACTTGCTCCAACACCTTGCTGCTGCCAAAACCAGAACAGTGGCGCACCTGCATAACCAATATGGCAGCCAGATTGCCCGCCTATTGTGGGCGGCGCAGCGCACGGCGGCGATGGAAGACTTGGCAGACCGGCAAAAGCGTGAACGCCTGGCTCTCACCTATGCCAACGCGATGGAATGGTTGCCTTGGCTGGAGCGGCAGGCTGCATTAGGCAACGAGGCGGCAATCTCTGCCCTTCGCGGGCTTCGCTATCGCGCCCAGCGTGACAAATCCAAACAAAAGGCAGGCATCGAGGGCGAAGACCTCGGCCATACCGCCCCTGCAGCAAGCCGGGAAAACAGCATCAGGGGCACGGTACGACCCGACGACTTCGACATCCGCACAGCCCGGCTCAGGATCACTCCAGAGCACAGCATTGAATACCTTGACACCCATGGCACGGTGCGACTGACCGACAGCGGACCGCGGATCGATCTAGCGCAAGAGGACGACCCACAAGCCATGCGCGCCGGGTTGCTATTGGCCTCTCAAAAATATGGGGGTGAAGTATTTGTCACAGGGTCACTGTCGTTTCGGGAAGCGGCGGCAACAGAAGCTCTGCAAATGGGTATCAAAGTGAAAAACCCGGAATTGGCATTTTTAGCCGCTGAGAAGACAAGGGATAAAGAATTGGAATTATGAGTTTTAAAAACAACATCGTATTAATTTATCTATTAACTTTATAGCTACCATGAGTTAAAATAGATAATGACTTTATGCTGCTCAAAATAATAGTGAATCATATTTATTTTCATCTGATTAGATTACTTTCCCATGACCAACAATCGTAGAACTACAGCAAGACGCTGGATCAATAGCGCTGTATATCGGTACGGGCAAGTGGTCTTTCATGCCAAGTGGGCTCTTTGCATCGCAGTCACTTGCCTGGTCTGGGGAGGCGCGCTCTGGTTTGGGTCGCTAGCCTGGGATCAAAAGCAAGGTGCCATCCTGGCTCTGATGGGGTTTGGCGCATGGTTGACAGTTTGCAGATTTGTTTTTCCGGTATTGTGGTTTATATCTATCGAGGTCATAAAACGGTTATTTAGATATATTAATTATCGCTTCTTGTAAAACTTTCTCTATGACGGGTAGATACTGAATTACAACAATGATTCACATTTATTTCGCCATTCCAATCGATTATTTTTTTAAAAATGATTACTTTTACGGTGGAAATGAATGAAGTACTGGCAAGCGCGCTGGCCCAATTTGGCAAGCGGGTTGGATTTTCAGAAATTCGCGGCAATGCAGTGAACGACTTTGAGGCGTACCTCATTCGAGATGCCCTCGACAGAGTGCGCATAGAGCTGGCAAACGCTGGTTTTTCTCCTCGGTGAAGCCTACCAGCCGCATCGTGGTGGCCATGGTTTTCATGGTGACGGCCACTTTTTCCCGGGCAGAAACAGAGGCTTGGAGAGATCGTGTGGTTGCAGCAGTTCGACCCGGAGCCGTTGTGGCGCGGCGTGGCCTTGACAATGACC
Organism: Comamonadaceae bacterium CG12_big_fil_rev_8_21_14_0_65_59_15; assembly: GCA_002786915.1. Taxonomy (GTDB): domain Bacteria; phylum Pseudomonadota; class Gammaproteobacteria; order Burkholderiales; family Burkholderiaceae_C; genus Rhodoferax. The sequence continues at coordinate 38,586 of PCUV01000092.1, forward strand.
CCATCACGCAAGCGGTGCTTTTCGGCCAGGGTGGCGGCAAATGGAGCCATGTGGGCATCGCCGTGCAGTTGATACCGGATGGCCAAATCTACATTGAAAGTGCCATGCCAGGCGTTGGCACCAAGCTCGAAAAACCGGAGGTATTTTTCAGTGTCGAGCAGGCTTCCGAGGGTGAAGTGTTGTTGATGCCGGTGGACAAAGTGGATGCGTTTCAAAACGCTGCCAAATCGCTTTTGGGGCGGCCCTTTGACGACCAGTTAGCGCTGGATGATGACGGCAAGAAGCTCTATTGCACAGAGCTGGTGGCCATGGCATTGCAAAGTGCTGGGGTGATCAAAAGTTTGCCAATGCGATCTGTTCCATTTTTGCCTCAAAAAGTCATTGCCCCTGACGATCTGGTTGCCGCAGTTCGCGCAACAGTGCTTTAGGAGCGAGGTTCGTTCGTAATCTGACCAATGAAGCCGCTCCATCCGGCGCAAAAACGCCACCAGTTCCGACCTGGTATAGCCACCTGATGTGGCTACAAACTGTTGGGGCGTAACAACCGGCTAGGCAGCGTAACCAGTCATAGGATTTCAGACCTTGGGTCACTTTTGTTGGGCCATATGCTGACGTTCGCGAACGACAGGTTTAGAGTCGCTAAAGTTCACCCCCATGACCTACCTGATCACCAACGGACATCGACACCCATATGGTGCTCACACTCGCGAAAAGGCTGTGCGCTGACGGACCAGTGTCCATTGCGTACAAGGATCAAAGCTGATTAAGAATGCGCTGGCGGGCTGCATCATGCTCATCCTGCGTAATAGTGTCGTCCGCAAGTAATTTTGCCAGCCGCCCAAGTCTTTGCTTCGGGGACATGCCTGGGTCTGCTAAGGGTTGTTCGAGAATCTGATCATTAACAGTCTGAGTTGGTTGTTGCTCACTTTCGAAATCGTCCTCAATGCGCAGGACAACCCACCTCAGGGGCGTGTCAAGTGTGTCGGGATTCCAGCACTGCATGCGCGGACTCATGTGAATTCCCATTTCAGGATTGCCGAAGCTACCCCAACCGCGCTCATCCCCATCCGGCGCCTGCATGCGCTGACCGAGCCACTCACGCGCTTGCTGGTGTAAATCGCTTGCGCGAGATTCAATGCTGTCCAACGCGTCGCGAAATTCAACCATCTGCTTCCGCAGAAATCGTTGCGTGTCAAGACTCGTGATTCGATTCCTGAGCTTTGAGCTAGCGTTAGTTATTTTTGCCAATCGCCCTAAAGCCACATAGATGTTCCACGAATCGGGTGCTCCAGAATCTACAAATACATCTGAATACTCCCGCACCCTCACATCAATCGCCTTTTGCAGATCACTCGTGGTGCGGTCACCAAGATATATGGTCAATTGCGCATAAGTTTCAGTTCCAAATATTGCAACTTGAGGAAGAAAAGGGGTCATCTTCCTACTACTAGAGGCGACAATTCGCAAAAGCGAGACGACGAAGAGCATAAATTCTTGCTCTTGTTCCCTGGTTAGGGGCTCATGCTTAAAGACCTGACTTGCACCAAGTACGTCAGTGAGGGCATGATATAAATGTTCGGCATGCTGCCTGAGAATATCAATGACAATGCTGATTTCTGGCGATGTTTTCATATCGTGGACTTTCATGAATTTCTGGTGCCAGAATTACGGACGTTTATAAGTGAATTTCCAATTTGAAAGCCCTATGCGTTGCGCATAACTTGCGATACAGCGGCTACTAAATCAGAGCTGATTTGCTTGGCAATATTCAATAGTTTCAGCGACTCATCTGGACTCTGGAGCGAAGCCATTACGTACCCGATTTGGATCGATTTGCCATCGCGTGAAAACACAAACGTTGTTCTGGTTGAATGATGACTGTCCCAGTAGTTGACACTTTGAGCTTGAACGTCAAAGCCTCCGGGAAAGATGACCGGTTGCAGTTCAACACTCAAGTCATCACTATGTCGCCGCCTGATCGGGCCATTGACACTGCACAGCTTGTCAAGTAGGTCGGTCAGTCCGGCAAATGGCACGGTAATGAAAATCACATAGACCTCACGATGCAGGGTCCATGCCGAAGTCCCATCTGCAGCTGTCTCATGCACGGGCAGCCGAATGGGCATCAGCCCTGTGTCATTCAGCGATTTTTCAAAAACGACCATGGGATTGCTGGTCCATTGTGGTGCGACGCCCTCCAAATAGTTGATCACTTGCAACAGGCGCCTCGCTTCAGCGGAAAAGGGGTATGCCACATTTGCATCACTGATCTCCGAAAGCCATTCGCTGACAATTTCAATGTTTCGCACCGCCACCGGAAATGCAATGGTTCTGAACGCACCATCGGGCATACCGCAGAATGAGGCCATATTCTCAGGTTGCTCAAAGTAAGTCAGTTGATACTTGGTCTCAAGGCTCTTTTTTGCCCGGCTGTCCCACTGGCTTGGAAACTGCATGTAGAGTCCCTGAAGAATAAATCTTTTCAGGCCGATCTTTTCGGGACAAATGCTAAAACCCCCATCAATGCCGTCCCATGTCTGATGGATGTCATATCGTCTTTCGGCCTTACTGTATTTCAGTTTGAAGTGCGTTTCTTGTTCAGTACCTTGCCAAGTTGCTGTCCACCCATCGGTTGTCGCTGTGAATGACTCGCGGTCAAGCGCACCCAAAATCAAATAGGGTGGAAGGTCCTTGGCAGCGCGAACAGCCGACGGTGAAAATGTATCCCATGACAAATGAAGCCGGTTTGGCACATGGCGGTGAATGCCAATGATGCGAGGCAACTTGCTTTGCAATTGTTGAAGCGAATGATCCATGCTTTAACTCCCTGTGGTTATAAATTTTGCCAATGTCATCGACGGTGGCAACACTGAATTCAGGCTGTTCATAATAATCTCCTGTTTAGCGCATTTGCCGAATTGGCCGGGTGCGCAATCTGGAACAAATCCCCCGTTACCTGGCGCTTGTGATGCAAATCACCGTTCCGCAAGCGCCTGCTTAATCAGATTTTTCAAAACCGTCAGTTCGTCACTGGTGAGGATCAAGTCAAAGTTTTTCTTGAACTCCAACGGATTTTTGGCCGAAGCCAGTCGGCTGCTAAAAGCCAACTGATAGCTTTGCTCAAGGCTTGAGATGGGGTTGATACCGACTTCACGAACAAAGTCACCAGTGCTGGCAAGGATGGTTTTCATGGTTGATCTCGGTAGGTTGGTTAAATGGAAAACTTGATCGGGTCTTTGAATTCGCTCGCCAGAATCCTGGGGTCAATTCTGGTGCAGTCAGGCAGTTTGATGCCAAAGGCACTTGCTGTGGTGCTCAGAATTTTCCGCAGGTTTGCGCTTTGCTCTGTCAAGTTGGTCGTAGTCATATCTCAATTTCCGTTTTAGCGCTTTTGCCAACATGGCCGGGAGCGCAATCTGGAACAAATCCCCCGTTTTGCTTTGCATTGACAACCGGCAGGGCCGTCACCGCCGCTTGCAAGCGCTTCTTCATTGCCACCGGCAGCATGCGATTCATTGGTCCTAAGGCATTGACAAACGACCATTGATCGTTATGCCATTTGCAATGCAAGGTCGCTTCGCGTTTGGCAGCCAGACCTCGCACCGACAGCAGCAATTCGTCACCTTTGGCACAACGTTTGCTCCAACTGCCAACACAATTTCGCATCAGCCGCCCTTCTTCAAGCAGTTCCGTAGTGCTGCCCATGGGCACCAATTCCCAGTTGTCCCACAGTACTGTTTTGAACGGCACCGCCCAAGCAACGCCATTCACTGCGCGGCGTTCATCTTCCAGGGCACAAAACGCCAAACTTTTTTTGACCAGCCAGTTCCAGCCTTGTTGACGCTGGCTAATAGACAGTGCAGGCAAGCCGGGCTCAGTTAGCCAGTGAACAACCTGACTGACATCCATTTCTTGCTTGTCGCTGGGCTGCTCAAAGACGAGCTGAACCACTCTGGTCATGTGCCGAAGCTTGGGCATAACGCCACTCATCAGCCTGTAGTAGTCGGACTTGGGCCTGCCTGCATTACCGTACTCACCAAACAGCGCCTGTGCCAGCCATAGCGGAATCATGCGATCAACCGCGAGACCATTGAGCACCCTTAAAGCGTTGAGCACCGCCAAGTGCCGCTTGCCGAAATAAAACTGGCGTACCAACGCGAGCACCTGGTCACCGTCCCTGAGTACCAGTTTCCACAAACTGGGCGTCAAGCCTTTGGAACGCAGGTAGCGTTTGAGGCGTTGCAGTGGTTCACCGCGTTGCGGAAAATCAGGTGCCAAACACAGCACGGTAAAAATGCCCAGTGCTGCCGGTGCCAGAGTCCGCACCTCCCGTAACTCGGCTTTTTGCCGCTCCATCAAATCAACGTCAGTCGAACTCATGTATCGTCCTTTCATCAACCCAAAATCGCGGTATGCAAGCGCGCTGTTTCCCGGTGCAAGGCAAGAACGGGCTCACGCTTTTGCGCCTCAGTCAAACCTTTGGCCAGTTGATAGCCACCCGCCAAATTCCAAACCAGAGGCTTGTGGCCAAGCCGTTCAAACACCGTCCGATCCCGCCAGCTCATCTGTTTAGTGGTCAAAATGCCGCCCAATGGGTGATCAATGTGCGGGTCGGCACCCGCCTGGTACAAAATCAGGTCGCAGTTTTGGCAGCGGCTGATGGCTTTCTCCAGCCAGGCTTCAAACCGGCCAGCTTGCGCATCCTCTGCGTAGTAAAAATGCTTGCCAAACGTGTGGTGCTCAATCCAGTTGATGCGGCGTTGCGAGATGATGTCGTCCGTGCCGTTACCGTAATGGGCAGCAATCAATGATCCCCACGCGGTTGACCAGATTGGCCTCCTTGAGCGCCAGGGCCGCCACCATCAAACCGTTAAAAGTGCAATAGGCCATGGCCGTGTTGAAGGTTGCATGGTGAAAGCCACTGGTGGGTGAACAAACCGCCTCACGGTGCAAGACAGCATATTCAGCCGCCGCCACCATCGAGCCAGACGTGTAGGGCAGAGATGCGGCAACATCCGCATCACGGGTACCAAAGCCGTTGTCAATTTCGCAGGCAAGCACCTTGCGCACAAATGCTGCGTCGTGTGCCAATGCAATGATCTGGGCATCGACCGGCTCAAACGAGCATATTTCCATGTTGATCTTGGAATCAATTTTCCAGTCGGCCACGATCAGGCGCGGTTTGAGCGCCGATGGCGAATAACTCTGCGAAGTGGCTACTTGCTCCGGACGATAAATGACTTTCATCTGGCAACTCCTTTTTGTTTACGGTGCATGAACATCAACTCAGTCAGTCGGCTTAACAGAGACCAAAGGGAGGGTTGCATTGCCTCCCTTTGGCGGTGTTACGCCCGTTTGAGCGTCAGTAGTGGGCGGTGCCAGCCGCCAATGTGGCCATCGTTGGCAGCGATGGGGGTTTGGGGTTTTTGACTGACTGCGGGCTCTTTGGCAGTGCCCTCAACCAGCCGGAACTCCTTGCGCCTGGCTGCTAACCCTTTCGGGTCGGCAGCCACTTGCCCGGCGTCGCGTAATGTGGCCTCACGCTTTTCTTGGTTGCTGGCCTTCTTTGAGACCTTCACCATTTGTCTGGCTTGGTATGCCGTTAGCCTCTCCTGGACTCTTATCACCAACCTTTGTTTTTGAAGTGGCCCCAGAGTGGGGTCATTCATTAACCGGCTGGCTTGTCGACCCAGAGACCGAATGACGGAGTCACTGGAGAGGCACTCGATGAAATGGTGGTTAGACATGTTTTGCTCCTTTGCGTTACGTCTGAACACACCGCGATGACGCATCTGGAAAGAACCTAAGCCTGCAAACCTTTATGGAGGTTTCGGGCGTGAGGTCTCCCAGCCGCATCAGGAAACTTGCGCCCCGAATTGGGCGCAGTTCCGCTGTCGCGGTAAAACCTGAAATCAATCAGCTTCGGTGTTCAGCGTCTCGGACGCATAAGGTGCAAGTGGTTGCGTGTCATTGAAAACTCTCCTAAGAAGTCACTCCCATTTATGGCTTCCCTCCATCAGGGTGATGGACCGGAGAGCCGCCTGTTTAGCCAGAATTTATGAGTCGCCCCGGCAATCTGTCGATCAAATCCGGCGACGGTCTGGTGTCAGACCAAAATCAAAAAACCAATAAAAAAACCCGCTTCATCTGTCTCGAACGGCATGTGAAAAATCACAAGGGGCTCGAAATTGCCAAAGCGGGCTTGGTCGCTTTAGCAAGAATATTTAACGTGCCCTGCAATTCAACTAGTAACTCGGCACAGGCATTAATGTAATCGATTGGGTTGAAAAAGTCAAGCGATGGATGTGGTTGGTGTCGGGATGTGGTTGGTTGCGGTGATGCAACAGTTTTGCTAGCGGTTGACGACTGGTTTGATTCGGTCAACGTCAATTTGAATTTATTTGTTCAGCATCTCAACCCACAAGCCGCGCGCTACCTTTACAGCCTGTAAGGCTGCACTGAGTACCCAAGAATGATCCCGATTAGAAAAGCAATTTGAATAGATAAATAACCAATCTCACAAACAACGGGACTATGAAAAATACAACTATTAGAATAGTAAGAATTGAAATGTGTGAGTTCTCTCGGCGCGTATTCATAATGCGTATTCATTTCTTTGTACCAGGGTAGCGCGAACGGAGGGCGTCATACACCACATTCTGACCATCGTCCGACGCAACCTGCGGATTTTTGCTCAGATACTGAATGACAATATTTGCCAATTCACCTCTTTTGATACCAAGCGGAGTGCATAAGCCACCCAATGCGGTTGCAGCATCGGCAACACCCATCACATATCCAAGCAATAAAGTGGACTGTACCGCGTTTTTCGCCGATTTATCTCCGGTTGCATATGTGGTGTGCGCTGCCGCCATTTCAATCAATTGCTTTCCGATGATCATTTGAGCGCCTGCCGCGATCCCGGAAAGTGGCATTGCCAACAGCGTGGCAAGTAATATTTTTTGCATGTTCTAAATCCTTGTATAAAGTTATCAGATCGTCATAATGAGTAAGGTTAGATCGTTACGCATAGGACAGAAGGCGATTGATTGCCGCGCTATAAAGTTTGCGGTTTTCTTGCGCAAAGGCGGTGCTTTCTGATGCAGCAAGGGCAAGCAGACTTCCTTGGCATGTAGCCGCGTTGTGTGCATTTTTGTATTGATCAACACTGCGCTCGAAATTTTTGCGGTGCCAAATATGGATGAATGGCCTGAACTTTGTGATGGCGGCGAGATGCTGCAGATGGGCACCCTGCGCGATTTGAGCGAGGGGGCAGTTTGGATTTTCTCTAAGGTTGAGGACAACATTGGCGAATGCGAGTTGGAATGCAGCGGCAGCGTCGCGGTGCCGCTTAACGGCAGGTGCGCCCACTGTGTTGAGAAACCAAACGATCAAGCCACCGGTTGCAGCAAGCAGCCACATATCAAAAGCAGTGAGAGTGATACCGAAGGCATCCATTGGAAACCTCTCTTAACGTAGAGAACGTAGAGCTAACCGGCGCGGACCCGACTTTATCGGCGGTGCATCTGTATTGCGCGCCGGATTTGGGGTCACTCTTTACCCTTGGCGTGAGCCAACGCGCTCCCACCCGCTGACTTTGTCTGTGCACTTGTGCGCCCGTCGCGCAAAACTTTTGATGCGGCAGTTGCGGCGGATGGCGATGTTTGCTTTTGCGGAGCGCCAGTCTGCGACAACGCGCTACCGGATGCCGTCTTTGAACCTGCACCAGTGGATTTACCTTGCAACGTCTTCGATGCTGAAGTGGCGGCTTGGCTTCCGGTGGTCTTGGTGTTTGCCATGGTGATCTCCTGGTGAAATATAAACAGTGAAAGGACTACGAGGGATTTGAAGTGCCACGCAGGACGATCCAGCGGATTGCGTGCTGCGACTACAGACTTGTTCATGATTTCGAATTCGTCAGAGAAGACGGGAAACCGATTGGCATCGCAGCGAAACGGAACAATAGAGCAACTCTGCAGAAACGACGGCATGTGAACCCCATATGTAATGTGGCGTCTATCATGGCCGAGCCAAGCTAGACGACAAAAGAAACTGGCAACCCGCCCCACAATACCAAAAAGATGAATGCATATTTATTTTGTTTTCCCATAAGGCTAATCTTGAAGTTTTTACTATTAATCTGAAATTCGTAATTGCAATACCATTTTGTCTTAAAAAATGCAAATATTATAAACTTTCAGTCGCAGATATAAACATAGTATTTTTTAATCAAAGCAAGATTTTGTGTAAATTATTGACTTGGCAATAATTCTTTTTCGGCCATTATGTAATATGCAATTGATGTATTATAATTTGCTGGATCAACCATGGCCTTATCTAAGAAACGCATTCCTGTTTGAATGTCTTTACTGACGCCCATTCCACGAATATACATTAGTCCAATATTGTGTGAAGCAGTTGCATCCCCTTTTTTGTCAAGTTCTTCGTATATCTTAAATGCAAAATCATAGCTACCACTCAGTACAAGACTATCCTCCATCTTAGTCTTAATATTTAAAATAAATCCAACATAAGGCTTTTTGACGTTACCACCTCCAAGCATGTGTATCTTCTTTCCTGTTGTAAAACCGTCTGTTAAAACTATTGATTTGTGTACAAAATTCGGTGGGCTACTATTTAATTCAACCTTATCAAGATCAATGAGCTGACCTTTAGCAGCTGATGATAATTTTTCGTTCATTGCTTTTGACTGATTTGTATTGTATTCATTGAGATTGGGCGTTGTTGGATCGCCGACTTTCTGATTGGTTGCAGAATCGACAAATTTATCGTTATCCCCCCATTTTACTTTGCTATCTTTGCCATTCAAAGTATATGAAACTCCAAGAGTTATAACGACACCTGCAATCAGAATTGCAGCGCCCCACATCAAGTTTAAATTTTTTTTACTAGGTAAAGTTACTTTTTCTTTTGGATGATCAATAGGGAGAACTTCAACTTTTCGTTCAATAAAATTAGATTTATCAAGATTAGAATCAACGATAGGTGGTTGATCATTATTTTCCTTAGCCAGAAATTCTGTATGCAGTTGTTCCAGACGTAAACTTGTATATGCAATAGTTCGCTTGTTTTCATCTGCTTCACCAGACTGTATCATTGCCTTGAGCCAAAGACCCTTATCCATATTCCCTGATTCAATTTCACTAGCAATAGTTCTATAAGCATCTAATTCATCAAACCCAGTAGGTACAAAATTTTGCAATTGATTCTCTAAAGATCCATTGCTTTTAGCTACAATATCTTTAATATTATTGTGTAACATTTTTAATGTCTTTTTTTGATCAAGCAAACGTTGAGTCACGCTTCCCACAACAACAAACCAAAGACCCGCAATAAGTAGAAATAGAAAATAAATAATACCTGAGATTTCAAGTATATTTATGACTTGTCGCATAGTCATTGATGATGAATCTGAATTTGCCAACATTAGCTTACTCAAACTAAAAATGATCAGGTGAGCAAGCACCCAGAACCACCACCACATTAGTAAAAGAAAGGATCCCTTTTTCTTTTTCCATCCTTCTGGTGTTTCATAATTTGGATCTCCGATCTTGTATATTTCTTTTAGAATCTGATATGGTTTGAATAAATTAATAAAAGGAACAATCCACCCCCATATGGTCCATTTTTCATTTTTGAAACCTGATGCTCCGATTACTTCTCTTGCATATACATAACAAGCTCTCAACCAATGAACTATTAAAATTCCGACAATAATTATTGAAAGAATACCAAAATTGTAAAAATTATCGAAGATCTCCATCTTAGTGAGCAAATCAGGACTTGCTGAAATTTTTCCAGACGCGATATCTCTTAGTTTAATAACACTAAAAAAACTTGTCGATAATATTATTATACTTATAACAATATCTGCGCAAAGCGCTATATATAATAACTTTCTTGCCTTATTAAGTTTATCGCTGTACATTTTTCACTCCCTTTATAAAATAACTTCTCAATGATAGTTAGACCTGCAAACTAATGAGTCATGTTTCTTTGACTTCCAAGATATAAAATTTTGTTTTCACTTATTATGAATATAATACTTAATAAAATTAAAGCCATTTAACAAGTTGATATTTGTAATTAATATTTTTAAAACTTATTTTGCCATGGCAATTTTCTGAAGCTTGCATCATCCGAGCTGAACCGGCGGCGATAGCCGGCCGAATAATTGCAATAATCATCGTCACGAGCAAAGGTGTGCAGCGATACGCTGACCTGTCTGATGCGTGGAATAAAACCACGCACCATCACATCCAAGCATTCGCCCATCCCTGGCAATGGCAGCCATTTCACTTTGCTGCCAGGTATGTAGTCAAGGCTTTCACCACTATCGAGCCTGCCCTGCAAACCAAAGCCCAAATCAAGAATCGCAACCCGGCGATTTACCAGCAGGACTTGACCACTGACGATAGCGCCAATCGGGTGCGCTTCCCTGAATTGGTGGAACGCCTGCTCGACACGTTCGGTGTAGTCGTCGAATATGCCGATGCCGGGTAGCACAGCGGATTTACGCATTCCCGTTCGTGCGTAGTCGCCAGACTTGGTACCCGGCGGCATGTACCCGTTGCCAATGGCACGCGGACTTGACTTCACGTAGCCAACTATGCCGCTCTCATTCAGCAACTCCTGGCGTGCCTTACGCGGGAACTTCACCTCGCAGGCAACGCCGTCCACCATGACGCGTGCGCTACTGCTGCGCAGGTTGTCCAGATGAACGCGCACCACGGGGAAATCATCGAGTCGGTGCAGCATGGTTCTTTTGGAAACACGTCGAGTCATGGAAGCTCCAGAATAGAAAAACGCGCAAGGGCTTAGCAACAAATAACATTCAACTCACAACCGCATCGCAATTGTTTTCACATCCTTCAGCGGGCGAGACCCACAACCAGCAAATGCTTTTTTTTGGTCCCGTTCCGGTCAGACTGAAATTGCGAGCCTGTTCTTTTCCATTTAGTGCCCTTGCGCGGCCGCGTCACTCAAACTGCCCACCCCGCGACAAGGCAGGCAGCCTCTTTGCCGGGTCACCCCGGCGCGGATTCCTTAAATGCCAGCCAGCTTGGACACCTCCAGCGACACGGTCAGCGTCAACGTGGCTTTGTTCAGGTCGGCAATCTCATCAGACAGTGCGTAAGACTGGGCGCGGATCGCCTCAAACTCAGCCCGCAGACCATCCAGGTCGTCCTTGCTCAGCATGCGCACGTGCAGCAGCGGGCGCTTGCTTTCATAACTGCTGCCGTCGGCCACGTAGTCGGCGGGAATGTTGGCAAGTTGATCAATGGAAATCATGCTGGGGCTTTGACCCTCGATCAATTCGGTCACCACCTTCAGGCGACGGTTGAACTTGTCGAGCTCTGCCAGTTTGGGCGACACCCCATTTTTGACATTGGCGTCGCCCAAAGCTCGCCGTACTTCGGAGACAGCATCTTGCACGCGAAACGCACGTGCCAGGCGAGCGGTCGCATCCTGTGCTGCGGTGCGCAGTGCGTTTTGCTGTTCGGCCCCAAGATAGGATGAAACCTTGGTGTTGCTCAGGGTCTGCTTTGCTGCATAGACCGACTCGGTGTATTCCCGAGACAGCCGCTCGGCCACTTTGTGCAAGCGGGTCAGGGTAAGGGTACAGGTTTTACTCATCGACTCCTCCCATTTAGTTATTTCCAAAATAGAACAACCAGTCTTCCATGTCGGCTTCAAGCCGATCTTCAGGGTTGGCTTTGAGTACCTGCGCCCACCCAGCGTATTCATGCTTTTTGCCAGCATGGTACGCCAGTTTTTCCATGCACTCGTCGAGTTTGTCTTTCAGGTCGTTGCGCACCATCACCTTGGCACCGCGTTCATAGTCGCGTGACTTGGGGTGGGAGTAGCCAAGCGCAGTGCCCTCGCTCACTTCAAGGCCGTCCTTGCGAATTTCCGCTACCAACTCCTCTTTGTGTTTTTTCCAAAATGCGAAGCGCTCCTCATGAAACTTGAGCTTGGCATCAGCTCCCTCGCCCAGGCGGGCTGCGGTGTAGGTAAATTTCCAGTTGTCTCTGAGCATAACGGGCCTTTAAAAGGTTGATGTAACAACAAAATTTGGACGAAAAAAAACCCGCTTTGTATGTCTCGAACGGTCTGTGACTTGGTAGTCTCAGCGGGCTCGAAGTAGCCAAAGCGGGCTTACTTGCTTAGCAGAATTTTTAGGGCGCTCTGCAAGGTGGTGTGAAATCAGCGCTGGAATTAATGTATCCGATGCGAGGCAGTTTGTCAAAAGCGCAGTGCAAAGCGCAGTGCAAAGCGCAGTGCTGAGCGCAGTGCTGAGCGCAGTGCTGACAAAGCGCAGTGCTGACAAAGCGCAGTGCTGACAAAGCGCAGTGCTGACAAACGCAGTGCGACAAACTCAGGGCGGCTACGGAGTCTGCATCTGCTTGAGGATTTTGGAGAGCTCGGCCGCGTTCATCAAGGCGTCCAGGCGCGGTGTTCCACAGCTTAGCCCCTCGTAGCGCTTGGCCGACGCCTCGTACCGCGCTATCTCCTGCTCCAGCGCTGTCACCCGTTGCGCTGGCGGCAACTGTTCCATTTTCGTCAGAAACGCCTGCACGAATTCATCCATTTTATTCTCCCAAAACCGCAGTATCGGTCACCTTGGGCAGCGCTGCAATCGCCTGTTGCGCCAGCGTCACTTTGACGCCCGTGGTCGGCACCTGCCAAGGCCGCAACTTTTTAACCTTGACCGGTGAAAGTTCATGCGGCGTGGGGTAGAGCGTGATTGAATGAGACCTCAATCGTATACGCCGCCTAAGCAAACCACTCAGTCTTCGACAAATCCGAACGAAAATTTGCGTGTCCTGTGGTGGGGTTCTCCTATTGGAAATATCACCGGCCCAAAATACCGTGAATCAAAGCTGTTTGAGTGCTCACCTGCAGTCCAGATTTCCCCTTGCTTGAGCGTAAAAATTCCGCGCAAATGGGGAAGTGCCTGTTCCTTGGTATCTAGGTCAAGCGGCCTTGAATTCGGCACTGGCTGTCCATTAATTTCAACCCCGTGATCCGTTGCCGTCGCAAGATCACCGGCAACCCCCACCACTCTTTTGACCAAGGGCAGGCTGCCATCAGGGCACGCACCATGACCAATCGACGGATGGGGAATCGGCGAGCAAAAGCTGACCAGGCTGCCTTTTTCGCCATGACCCAACTTGTAGACGGTGCCAGGCATCGAGCCAGTGACATTGAAAACGATGCCAGCAGACTTTGCCACCATGGCCAAACTTGCCACCACTGACAACACCACCAGTGACAGATAAAGCGGTACGAGATTGCGTTGTTTTGCCGGCATGCTTCAACAGTTTGGCCGGTCAGCTCCGAGCGCTCTTTGTGCGCCCGTCAATCACTGAATTCCCGATCAGTTTGGCGGCCCCCAGCATCTGCCTTTTCACCAGTGCTGCGTCCTTGTAATAGATGATTTTCTGGCAGTAGATCGGCGCGTGACCAGCCACAAACACCAGCTCATCAGCGGGTGGCAGGCGCATGGTTTCATCCGGTGTCAAAAGCGGTCGCTGGCTCAATTGTTCATTCGTGCTGACGTTGTTCAGCACCACGCTGAGGCGTGAACCGGAGAAATTTCGTTGGGTGTGAGCCACCGTGGACGCACCACTCATTTTTGAGAGCAGTTCAGCCGTTTCGATTTTGTTGGGCGCGAAGGCAATCCGGATGTGGCAGTTCGACATGATCGACTCGTCTTTTGAGTAGGCTTTTGTCAGCTGGGACAAATCTT
>PCUV01000054.1 GCA_002786915.1 Comamonadaceae bacterium CG12_big_fil_rev_8_21_14_0_65_59_15
AAGGCCACAAGCTGGGCGCTTCGCTGCTGCAAGATGCTGTCAAACGCTGTGCCTTGGTGTCGCAACATGCAGGCATTCGCGCCATGCTGGTGCACGCGCTGCATGACCGGGCCAAACAGTTTTATGAACACTACGGTTTTCAGGCTTCGCCCGTCCACCCGTTGACCTTGCTGCTGCGATTGCCACAAGGTTGAGAGGTTTTTGGCCTCTAGCCCTTTTATAAAAAGGGCGAGCAGCTATCGATTTTGATGTGCCACAATTTCTGCATGACCCCTGAATTCAACACCACCCTGACCGCCGCCCTGGGCGACCCCGCCAGCGACCGGCGTCTGGAAGTGCTGCGGCTGGTGGGGCAGTCGGGCTCGATCAGCGAGGCCGCGCGTCAGGTGGGCATCAGCTACAAGGCGGCCTGGCAGGCCATCGACACACTGACCAACTTGAGCGGTGTGGCGCTGGTTGACCGTACCGTGGGCGGCAGTGGCGGCGGTGGCGCGCGCATCACCACGCAAGGGCTGACACTGCTGGCGCTGGCCGATGAATTGGCCAACGCACGTCGGCAAGTGCTGTCACGTTTTGCCGGTGGCGCAGCGCTGGCCAGTGGCCTGGGCTTGCGCACCAGCATGCGCAACCAGTTGCCTTGCACCGTGTTGCGCTGCGAGGCGCTGACCCCGCTTGACCCGATGGTCACGATCACGCTGCAAACCCCAGGTGGCGTACTGTTGCAGTCGAGCATCACGCGTGAAAGCGCCGACTTGCTGGGGCTGACGCCGGGGCTGGCGGTGCTGGTGTTGTGCAAGGCCACAGCGGTGTCCATTGCGGCCCAGGACGGCCCCGTCGATGACCGTGCGGAAACAACGTCGGCCGCAACCACAGCGGTGGCACAGGGCACCCGTTGCCAACTCGACGGTGTGGTTGAGCGCATTGCCAGCGGCCACGAGCGTGACGAGGTCACCCTAGCCCTGAGCGGTGGCGGCTACTGGGTGGGTTTTGCCCCGCATCCGTTTGCCGCTGCGGTGAGGCAGGTGGCACAGGCGCACATGGCGGCCAGCGCGCTGGTGATTGCCCTGACGTAATTTGGTGGGCGCGCTCAGCCTTTGCGGCCAAGTTTGCGGTACAGCGTGGCACGGCTGATGCCTAAAGCCTGCGCCGCCTCGGCCACGTTGCCGCCCGTTTGCTCCATGGCTTGGCGGATCATGGAAGCTTGCATCTGGCGCATCGGTACACCCTCTGGCACCCCACTGCCTGCGCGCAGGGAGGTCGTTGGGTGGCTGTGCCGCGTGGCCAGCGCGCGCAGACGCAATCCGTTGCGCAAAGCAACGTCCAGTGTGGTGTCGCTGCGTCGGGCGGCGTCAAACAGCGCCTGAAACGGCAGCCCAAACAAGTCGTTGGCGTGTACACCGGTGGCGACACCCGGCACGATCTGGCGCGCCACTGAATTGGCGCCGCTGACAAAGCCGTCGTCGTCCAATCCCAGCAAGGCATCGGCGGTGCTGCCCAGGCCGTGGCCGGGCCAATTCAGGCGCAGCATGAGTTGGTGTGGCGTTGCTAGAACCTGCGCATTTTCTATCTGGGCTGCCGACTGCATCACCAGGTGCTTGAGCTCGGTGCGTTCGGGCACGTCTACACCGGTCAGGTCCAGCATGCCCATGCATTGGCCGTGCGGGTCAAACAGCGGCGCACCGGCGCAGGTGTAATGCGTGTTGTCCAGAAAAAAATGTTCGCCACGGTGCAACCACACCGGTTGCAACTCGGCCAGCGCGGTACCAATGGCCGAGGTACCAATGGCGCGCTCGGACAGGTCGGTGCCAATGCGCGTGATCAGGCTGGCGCGCAGGTCGCCCTGGTCAATCGGGCCGCTGGTGTCAAGCACAATGCCTTGCGCATTGGTCAGAATGGCAAAGTAGCCGGTGTTGGAAATGGCTTTGCCCAAGCCTTGCATGATTTTGCTGGCTGACTGCAACAGGCGTTGGTTGGCTTCTTGTGTTTGCGCCCTTTGGTGGGGCGTGACGATGTCAAACTGCACCGGTTGGCCTGGCTCCAGACCCAGCGCCAGGCAGCGCTGCCACGAGCGCTCGACCCAAGGCGTGGTCAGGCCGGTGGCTGCGGGCAGATGCTGCCGCAGCACCAGTTCGCGCGCTTGTGCAATGGCCGCGCTGCGCCCAGGCCCAGCAAGTGGACCGTTTGGCAGGTGGGTGGCAGGGGTGTTCACGGGTTGGGTTGATGCAACAATCACGCCGTGATTATGACCAAACTCCTGATTCGCGTGAGGACGCCTTTGCATTGAATACCACCCCCCTTGGGCAACATCCACGCCGTGTGCGTGCTGCCTTCATGTGGCCGTTTGCCATGGTGCTGGCGTCGATTTTGACCGCCTTTGCCGTGGCCAGCTACCTGCTGGAGGTGCGCGTGCGTGATCAGGCGCTGGCCGAGCGGGTGGCGGCTGTGCGCGCGTCGTTGCAGCAGAAAATTGCCAAAGACGCCGACCTGATGCAGGCGTCGTTGTCCACCCTGATGGCCAACAACGCGGTGCGTCAGTCTTTGCTGCAGCAAGACCGCCCGGCCCTGCTGCGCGAGGTGAGCGGGTTGTTTGAAGCGCTACGCGATCAGCACCGGGTGACACATCTCTATTTCAACAATGCAGATATGGTCAACGTGGTACGCGTCCATAGCCCGCAACACCATGGCGACACGATCGGGCGCTTGTCGGCCACGATGGCGCGCACCACGCGCGCGCCGGTGCATGGACTGGAACTGGGCCCGCTGGGCACGTTGACGTTGCGTTTGGTGATGCCGTGGCTGGAGGACGGACAGGCGATCGGTTATCTGGAAATGGGTGAAGAGATTGGCTACGTGGTTGACGAGATCAAGGACAGCCTGGCGGTGGACGCGTTTGTGCTGGTGGACAAGCGCTTCATCGTGCACCGGCAGTGGCAATATGGCCAGGAGCTGTTGAAACGACAGGGCTTGTGGGAGCAGTTTGACAACCGGGTGTTGGTGGCGCAAACCACAGCGCAGTTCCCGCCCGAGTTGAGCGCTGCAGTGCTGGAACGTCTGCGCGCTGGTGCCACCGAAGTGGTGGACGCTGAAGGCCGTGCGTTGCATCTGGCGATGTTGGCGCTGTCCGACGTGGCAGGGCAGCGCATTGGCGACCTGGTGGTGATGCGTGACATTACCGCGCTGCAGCAAACCTTTGTGCAGTCGATGGCGTCGGTGATTGGCCTGAGCCTGGCCGCAGGCCTGGGTGTGCTGGCACTGTTTTATGTGGCGCTGGGCCGGGTGGAGCGCGACTACGCGCGCCAGCATGACCTGGAGCGGCAGTTGCTGCTGATCGGGCACGAGCACCAGCGCGTGGTGCAACTTGAAAAGCTGTCGGCGCTGGGCACCATGGTGGGCGAGATTGCGCACCAGCTCAACAACCCGCTGGTGGGCGTGGTGAATCTGGCGCAACTGGCTGCGCGTGAGGCCGACGACCCGGTGCGCACGCGTGAACTGCTGACCGAGATTCGCCGCGCCGGGTCAGACTGCCATGCGCTGATCACGTCGATGCTGCGTTTTGCCAAGGTGTCGAGCTTTGAAAGCCATGCCAGCGACATGGCAGAGGTGATTGAAGAGACGGTGCTGTTGTTTCGCCAGACCGACCGGCGGCAGAATGCGGTGCAACTGACCTTGTCGGCGCAGCCGGTGGTCTTGACGGTGGATCCGATTCTGATCCGCCACGCACTCTTTAACCTGCTGATGAACGCGGCCCAGGCCAGCGCGCCGGAAAGCCCGATCACCATCAGCCTGGAGGCAGCGCCGCACCGGGAAACGGGCGCAACCGGCTGGGCGCTAAAAGTGGCAGACCTGGGGGCGGGCGTTGCGCCTGAAGTGCTGGACAAAATCTTTACGCCTTTTTTTACCACGCGCAAGGATGGCACGGGGCTGGGTCTGACCGTGGTTCAGCACGTGGCTTTGCTGCACGGGGGCTACGTTACCCTGCGCAGCGAACCGGGGTATGGCACAGAATTTGCGGTGTGGTTACCGGAGACACCTGCCATGACATCAAACCCCGATTCACCATCCCTTCTTTCCAGCCCAGGCCACCATGCCGCCTAAATTGTTGGTGGTGGATGACGACCACTACACCCGTACCCTGATCGAGCAACTGATGCGCAAGACGGCGCAGGTGCACCTGGCCGACAGTGGTGCAGCGGCGCGGCGGCTGTTTGCCGACAACGACTACAACCTGGTGTTGATGGACCAGCGCCTGCCCGACGCACACGGCCTGGAGTTGCTGCGTGAATTTCGCGCTCAAAAGCCGCGTTTGCTGGCGATTTTGATCACCGGTTATGCCGATGTGCGCGATGCTGTGGCCGCCGTGCGCGAAGGTCTGTTTGACTACCTGACCAAACCTTTTGAAGACCTGGAAGCGCTGGAGGCGGTGATTGGCAAGGCGCTTGAATTTGACGCGGCCTACCGCGAAATTGACAGCTTGCGCCAGCGTTTGAGTGCAGAAAAAGACGCGCCGGTGCTGGTGGGTCAGTCCAGCGTCATGGAGCGCCTGCTGAGCCAGTTGCGCCAGGTGGCGGGGCTCGATACCACCGTGCTGTTGCAGGGAGAAAGCGGCACCGGAAAAGACGTGTGCGCGCGCCTCATTCACCATTGGAGTCAGCGTGCGAACCAGCCTTTTCTGGAAGTCAATTGCGGTGGTCTGCCCGAATCACTGCTGGAAAGCCTGCTGTTCGGTTACGACAAAGGCGCGTTTACCGGCGCCAACCAGTCCAGTGCCGGTTATTTTGAAAAAGCCGATGGCGGTAATCTGTTTCTGGACGAGATCGCCGACATGAGCCCCAAGCTGCAAAGCAGTTTGCTGACGGTCTTGCAAAACCATAGCTTTTGCCGACTGGGCAGCACGCATAGGCGCAACACCGACTTCCGTCTGATCTGCGCCACCAACCGCGACCTGGCGGGTGAAGTCAAGGGCGGGCGCTTTCGCGAAGACCTGTTTTACCGCATCAACGTGGTGGCGCTGACGCTGCCGCCGCTGCGCGAGCGCAGGGGCGACGTGGTGCGCCTGGCGCTGCACTTTCTGGAGCATTACAACACCAAGTTTGGCAAGCATTGCGGCCCGTTGACCGCTGCGGCGGCGCAGGCGCTGGACGCGCAAGTCTGGCCTGGCAATGTGCGTGAGTTGCAGCACTGCATGGAGCGCGTGGTGGCCATGCAGGCCGATGGTCCGATCGATGCGGCGCATCTGAATCTGCCTGCAGCGCAGGCAGCGGATGCCGTGGGTGCCACGGAGCAAGCGCCAGACCCCGGCAGCCTGGCCTACCAGGATGCACGCGCAGACTTTGAGCGTGACTACCTCAAACGTCTGTTGGTGGCCAGCAGGGGCAATATGTCGGAAGCCGCTCGGTTGAGCGGTTCACCCCGGCAAAACCTGTACGTGCGGATGAAGCGCTGGGGGCTTGACGTCAAGCTCTGAGGCTTTCTTGAGTTGTCATGAATATGTGACAGTTGTCATTGATTCATGACGGCCTGTTCATCATTGTGGCTTTGTATCCCTTTGTTTTTGACGGTCTTCGGTTGGATTGCGCATGGCACAAATCATGCGTGATACGCCCCGTGTTCTTTCTATGAAACGAGGTCATGATGAAAATGCAGAAATTCAAAGCCAGCCTGATCGCGATGGCGGGCGGGTTGTTGCTGGCGGGCTGTATGCAGCCCGGCGGACAGCTCGCGGCCAGCGCGCCGGTCAAGGGCGTGGTTGAAAACGGTACCGCCGAGCGCTTCCAGAAGATTGCGGGTGCCACGGTCTGGCTGATTCCGGCTGCCGATGTGGCGGCCATGGCCAAAACGCCGGTGGTGGTCAAAAAAGATTCTGCCAACGACGAGCCGCTGGAGGACAACCTCAACGCCCACCGCGACCGTTATCTGCACGCCAAGACCAACGCGCAGGGCGAATTTGATTTTTCCAGCGTGCCCGCAGGCAACTACTTTGTGTATGCCGAACCCGGTGATGCCGCGCACCTGCCCGGTGGCTCGCTGGCACGCAAGGCTTTGAGCACCACAGAATTGGCCGCCAAGCCAGTGACGGTCAAGCTTTCGGGCAATACGCCACCAGACGCCACTTATGTGGGTACCTCCGCCTGCCTGAAATGCCACGACGACAAGGAGCATTTCAAGCAAACCATGCACCGCTTGGGCATCCAGGTGGTGGGCAAGCCCAGCGGCCTGCAAGACTATTCGCGTTTCCCGGAAGTGAACAAGGGTCTGAACAAGCTGATGGCTGGCACCACGTTCTGGTTCCACAGCTATGACGGCAAGCGCAAGTTCGACAAATACCAGATCAGCACCAAGGCTCCCGCCGACTTGGCCAGCGCCAGCTTTACCGCCACCTTCTTCAAGGACAGCGATGGCAAGCTCAAGTTCCGTACCGACAACCTGCGCAATCCGGCCGACAAGGCGCGCGTCTATACGGTCGAAGCCGCTTACGGTGGTGGCGTTTACAAGCAACGCTATCTGTACCGCGTGGGTGCCAACCTGTTCCCGTTTGTCCAGTTCAATCAATTGGGTGACGACAGCTTTGCTGATCGCGGTCGCAAACCCTGGCGCGATTACCATGCCGACTGGCTGTTTGACGAAAAAACCAAGACACTGGTGAACCCGGCCAAGAGCAAGTCGTTTGAGAGCAACTGCGCCTCGTGCCACTACAACGGCTACACCCTGACCAAAAACGCCGCAGGTAACGACGTTGCCGGTGCAGCCCCCGACGACCATGGTGAGATGGACGTCGATGGTGACGGCAAGCTCAATGAAATGAACATGGGCTGCGAAACCTGCCACGGCCCGGGCTCGGTGCACGCCGTGACCAAGGGCGTGAAGCAGTTTGCCACCATCATCAGCCCGAACAAGCTCGCGGCCGAGCGTGAAGTGACGATTTGCGTGCAGTGCCACAGCCGTCCGCAAGGGCATCTGAAGAACGACCAACCGGTGAACGCCGCCAACCTGATGATGTTGCCAGGCACCTCACGCAACGACTTTCTGAAGCAATTCACTACGCGGGAAGACGCCGCTCCTGGTGACTACTGGGCCGACGGCTTGCATTCCAAGTCGCACCACCAGCAAGGCACCGACTTCATCAAGTCCAGCAAGTACCGCAACGGCACACAACTGCTGGCCTGCTCCAGTTGCCACAACACGCATGGGGGCGCCAAGTTTGCCCATCAGTTGACGCTAGACCCCAAGACCGCTGCGTCATGCACCACCTGCCACGCCAATAAGGTGGACATGAAGGCGCACCTGGCCGAAAAAGCCAAGTGCACGGTCGATGTGAGCCAGATCACCTGCAACAGTTGCCACGGTACCAAGACCATGCAGACCGGTGCCGGCCTGGGCAAGGGACTGGTGGCGGCCGACGGCAAGAACTACTGGATGAACGACATCACCTCGCACCTGTACGACGTGCCGCGCAAGGACAACAAGGGTGTCAAGGGTGTGGCGGCCAATGCGGCTATGCCGATCCCCTACACCAATGCGTGCGGGGCGGCTTGCCATGATGTGAAGAAACTGTAATGTGTTGGGGTCAGAGCACGTCGCTCGCGCGCGTGCGCTGACCCACAAGAATGAAATCGCCAAAGTGCTGATGCGCTTTGGCGATTTTTATTTGTTGGAACGGCTGTCGCGTATGTTGTGACGCTTGGCATACCACCTGGTGTGCCGTCATTCAGGCTCATACTCAAGCGATCATCGGGGCAGTTTTTAAATCCAGTAGGTAATCCCCCGGCTTTGCCGGGGAGACAGTAGCAGTTTGACATTTGCGTCGGTATGGGTGTCCATCGCAGAAACTACCAATCGTGAGCCGCCAAGCAAACGAAAGGAGAAACTGGATGGACAACATAGAGAGCCTAAACCACACGAAGTGGGACTGCAAGTATCACGTCGTGTTCATACCGAAGGGTCGAAGGAAAATGCTGTACGGACAATTGCGTGTGCATCTTGGAGAAGTGTTCCGCACGCTGGCGCAGCATAAAGAGAGCCGGATAGAAGAGGGGCATTTGATGCCCGATCACGTTCACATGATGATTGCGATACCGCCAAAGTACGCGGTGAGCAATGTGGTGGGGTACATCAAAGGGAAGAGTGCGATTTATTTGGCGAGGGTGTACGGCGAGCGCAAGAGGAATTTTGCAGGACAGAGCTTCTGGGCGCGTGGGTATTTTGTGTCGAGCGTAGGTCGAGATGAGACGGTGATTCGCAACTAGATTCGGAACCAGGAGAAAGAGGACGAGAGATTGGATCAGCTTGAGCTGTGGAGATAGAAGGCCACCATCACGGTGGCACCAAGAGTTGGGGCCGCGTTAGCGACCCCGTTTAGCCGCTTTGAGCGGCTCACATTTTGAAAGCCCCCGGCTTTGCCGTGGGATGGTTACTGATTTCAGGATAAAAATGCTGATAAATCATAGGGTTAGAGCAATGTCTGAGGCTCAACATGGGCTCCACTCGCTGAGGCGATCAGTGGGCGCTGCCAGCACCTGGCGTGCGATGGCGTAGCAGTACAGCGCCACGGGTACGAAGTTGATGACCATGCCATTGAGGGTGGTTTGGCCGGTGTAACTGCGGGTGGTGACCAGCGGCGTGCGTGTCAAGGGGTGTTTGAGTGCCAGGGTGTGCAGGCCGCGCAACTCAGACAATGCCTGCGGTGTGCGGTCAGACCATTTGACTTCAACGGCAAAGCTGGGTTTTTGGGTTCGCTCATCGAGTGCCACCATGTCCACCTCCAGGTCTTGACGGCCTTCGCGCCAACGGGCGTAGTGCAGCGCATGGCTCATTGAAGCACTGTGCAGCCACTGGCTCCAGATAGCCGTTTCTGCCAACCGGCCCATGGCCTCGTCGCTGGCGGTCACCATGCCAAACAGTGCCGCGCGCATTGAGGGGTTGGTCAAATACACCTTGAAGGTGCGCGCTCGCAGCAGGCGCAGGGCGTTGTCGTCAAGGCGGTGTACGCGCCGTATCAGGTAGGCCGCTTCCATGTATTCCAGGTAGTCTGAGAGCCGCGCTTTGCTGATGCCAGCGTGTTTGCTGAGTTCTTCCAGGCTGACCTCGTTGCCGGTGTTGAACGCCAGCACGTTGAAAAAACGGTTGAGCTCCTGGGTGTCGCCAATGCCATACAGACTGGGCAGGTCTTTGAGTAGCACTTTGTCCACAATGTCCTGGCGCAAGAAACGCGCCGGGTTGGCACGCACTGCCGGGTTCATGACGGCCTCTGGGAAGCCGCCGTAGTTGAGGTAATTGACAAACTCGGCGTTCAGGCCTTCGATGTCAGGGGCAAAAAAACCGCCGGTTGGTTCGCTGGTGCCAGGGCGCTCGGTAATGAGGCTGGTCTCAACTGCGGCAAATTGCAGGTATTCGGCAAAGGTGAGTGGCGGCAGAATAAATTCGGTGAAGCGCCCGGCACCAGACTCCCGGCTTGCCATGCGCAGGGCCGCCGCTGCCGAGCCACTGGCCAGAAAGCGGATATGCGGGTAACTGTCCACCAGCGACTTGAGGTGAACCTCCCAGTCTTTGAGGTACTGCACTTCGTCAAACATGACCCACAAGGGCTGATCGGCAGGG
Source organism: Comamonadaceae bacterium CG12_big_fil_rev_8_21_14_0_65_59_15 (assembly GCA_002786915.1). GTDB lineage: Bacteria > Pseudomonadota > Gammaproteobacteria > Burkholderiales > Burkholderiaceae_C > Rhodoferax. The sequence continues at coordinate 9,595 of PCUV01000054.1, forward strand.
TGCGTTTGCAGCTCGATGAATTGCTGCACCAAGCTCTCTAGCGAGCGCCCCGAGTACAGCGGCGTATCCAGCGACGCATACATGACTTGGGTGCCCGCAATGCCTGGGGTGCCCGCAATGCCTGGGGTGCCCGCAATGCCTGGGGTGCCCAGCAGCTTGGCCACCAGGTGTTTGAGCATGACCGTTTTACCAACGCGCCGAGGGCCAATCAGCACCACCGCACGTTTGACGGATGCTTGTAGTGCCAGCGTTGCAAAGGGCTCAAAGTAGGCGCGGCGCGGCCATGCCTCTTCGACAGCATCGATGCCCTGCCCAGCGCGCCACCATGGGTTGTCAAGGTTGAATCGGCGCTGAACTTCGTGCAGTGGGATGTCGAGTTTGGAGGACATTTTTTCAATAAATTTCTAAAAATGTCATTTTAAGCATTATTTAATGTTCTTATTTAGACGTTTTAGAACTCAACCTGACTCGGTATCAGCACGTAAACCCCCATCACATCGACCGGCAAGCTGGCCGTAACCTGGTGGCTGCCTTTGGCGTCAGCGGCCTCACGCACACGGCGGTGGTCGGCCAGCAGGGCGCGGGCGATGCTTTCAAGCTGGGGCTGCCAAGCGGGCAGTGCAGCCAGCGCCTGCTGCACGTGGCGGTCGCGCAGCGCCCCGGGCATGTTGCGGTTGGCATCCAGGCCCAGCAGGGCTTGCACTTTTTGAGACTCTAAAACGATGACAGCCATCGTAGATACAGCGCTGACTGCTATGGTTTTTTCGCACAACATGAGTTGAGCGTGAGTGCCACGGGTGACGCTGAGCTGGTGGCGCAGGCGCAGCAGCAGCAGCGTGGTTTTAACGTCCACATGGCCCACAAAGGCGGCACCGGCGCGGGGCCCGCAGCGTTCCAGACGGGCACGTATTCCTGACCGCAATCCCGACAGAAGTGGACGTTGTAGAGGTGCCGGGAGCGGTCACCCGCGACAAATTGCTGGCCAAAGAGCGTGATGGCGCGTTTGCCTGGGGCCTCCAGCGTGGCGTAAACCTTGCCGCCGCCAGAGATGAACTGATGCAGCTTGAAGGCAAAAAGCGACTTGCCATCGGCATCCGTGACGTTATGGGCACACAGCAGAAAACGTTTGAGGTAGTCGGTGCACTGTGCCAGCGGCAAGCCCGCATCGTGTGCCAACAGTGAGGCAGCCTCTTTTAGCGTCTTGGGTTTGGTGCGCCTGGGTTTGTTGCTCTCGAACGTCAGGCCCAGAGTCAGCTCGACCCACACCGGAACCTGGTGCCTGGCCATGTCATTAAAAGACAGGTTTTCTGGAACACCGGCCGCGATGGCTGCGGCCAACTTGGGTGCAACAGATTGCTGATTTTCTGTTTCAGGCGTGGTGCGCTTGAGCGTCTCGGTAACGATATTGCGCGCCGGGATGGAGGTACCAAACAGGCGTGTGGCGACGCCGGCCACAGTGGCGTTGCGCGCCATCTCGGTGCCGTCGGTGGCCATCGTGGCTGAAGTGCCAATACAGATGAGCTTGTCGGCCAAGGCTTCGCGCACACGACGCACCAGCAACGCGACATCAGCACCCAGAAACTTCTTGAGCTCTTCCAACTGGCTGTTGGCCAGCGCGTTCATCGGATAAACGACGATGGCGCGGGTGCGCGGTGTGGGGGCGATTGCGCGGGCCTTGATGCAGGCATCCACGATGGCCCCCTGAGTCAGAATAGTTGTCGCCCCCAAAAACCCGCAGATGATCCGCAAACTGGCGACCACAAATGAAACGAAAAAGCTACCCAACCGAA
>PCUV01000069.1:0-50969 GCA_002786915.1 Comamonadaceae bacterium CG12_big_fil_rev_8_21_14_0_65_59_15
TGGTGAGGTCTCTGAGGGGCGCCTACCCCGCAAGGCGGGGCGGCTATCGTGAAAGAGTGGTGTCTGACGCACTAGCCAGAACTGCTGGCCAATTGGACGCACGCCGAGCGCTTTGAGCCCATGGAACGTATTGCAGGAGCTGATCAAGATGATTAAATTAATTCAAGCTCATTACGTGGGCGACTTCAGGGTGGCACTGACCTTTAGTGATGGTCGTGAAGGCGTTTTTGCTGGGCATGATCTGTTGCGACGCAGTGGCCCTTTGTTGGTGCCATTGCGCGATGAGTCTTACTTCAAGCGGGTGTTCATTGATGCCGGTGCGCTTTGCTGGCCCAATGGTTTGGAGCTATCGCCACAGCGCTTGTATGAGACGTGCAGTACAACAACGGCTGCTGCTTGAATTGCTGAGACAGGCTCGAATGTAGGGATCCGTCCATGAGGCGCTTTACTTGCAAAACAGCGTCCGTGTTAATCTATGTCGCATGAGCCAAATTTCTGTTGCCGACATTTTGGAGTTGCCTCTGCAGGAGCGCATTCAGCTCGTTGAGGTGATATGGGAAAACATTGCCGCCTTTCCTGACGCCATGCAGGTTTCACCTGTGCTGAAGACCGAACTGGAAGCGCGTTTAGCCGATTTTGAGCGAAACCCAGAAGCTGGTTACTCTTGGGATCAGGTCAAGGCACATGTAAGAAGCGGTTCGTGGCGTACCGCTTGAAGTTGGTACGCAGAAATTATTCCAGGTGTACGTTGCACGCTCTTGCCACGGTTCCCATATGGCGTTTTTTACACGGTCAGGAAGGATTTGGTTCACGTCCTGGCCGTCATTCACAATGCCCGTCATCCACGGCGGTGGCCACATGAGCGTGCCCATTAAATTAATTCAAGCTCAGTACGTGGGCGACTTTAGGTGCCGCTGGAGGTAATGATGGCAAGTCAGCGCGACAGACAAACGCTGACCGTTAGAAGCTTGCATCGGAGAAACTGTGACTCAACGATTTGAGTGGGACGAGACCAAGGCGGCAACCAATCTGCGCAAACATGGTGTGTCGTTTGAAGAAGCTGCGTCGGTGTTTTCGGATGCACTGGCGTACACTTTTTCCGATCCTGACCACTCTGTCGGTGAGCAAAGGTTGCTGACGTTCGGTTGCTCGCAAATAGGGCATCTCTTGGCTGTTGTCCATGCCGAACGTGGGCGAGCCATCAGAATCATCAGTGCACGCAAGGCAACGCGACATGAAAGGGGTATCTATGAGCAAAATTAAAGATGAAATGCGCGCCGAATATCGGCGCGAAGATTTGGGCAAAGGTGTTCGCGGCAAATACTTTGCACGCGTATCGAACGGAACAAACCTTGTCTTGCTAGACGACAAGGTTGCCAAATCTTTCCCCACTGGCGAGGCTGTCAATCAGGCGCTGCTGGGGTTGCTTGCACTGACCGAGCAAACGGCGCGTATCACCGGTCGCACCAATCCGACCACCCGCAAGCGGGCTGCAGCTTAGCTTTTGAAGTCGAGCGTTGGTGGAAAAGCGGACGTTACCTTAAATTATCGTGATGGATGCCAATGGTTTTGGCAAACACACAGCGTGCCAATGCCAGCCGGATTAATTGAGTCATCACGAGATATAGGGTAGTCGTTGAAAAAGGTGCAATCACGTCACTGTAGTGATGCAAAATTGATAGCTTCTACCCGCAACGTGGCAGATTTCGTGTCCACCGGCGTAGCCATCATCAATCCGTGGATGCCTGATGCTATGCAAACTTTATAGCTGCTTACGCTTATCCAATATTAAAGCCCGCTGGCGATAAGTGCTAGCATTTGCGCATGAATGCCGAAACCATCACCCATGAAGCGTTGTCCCTGCCTATGCAACAGCGGGCTGAATTGGCGGCACAGTTGCTGTCCAGCCTTGATGTGCTGTCCGAAGCTGAAATAGAACCCCTTTGGTTTCAAGTTGCTGCACAGCGGGCTGCTGAGATGGATCAAGGGCATGCCAAGCGTGTTCCGGCAGAGGATGTGCGGCGTCAGGCAAGGGCCTTGCTCAAGTGAGTTACTTCTTCAATGAGGCTGCAAGCGCTGAGCATCTTGAGTATGTGGCCTACTACGAATCTTGTCAGGTCGGTCTTGGCGCACGCTATTTGTCAGCTTTTGACGAGGCAATGGATAAAGTCTGTCAATACCCGGATCGGTATCGCGTCGATACTCCAAACGGGTGTTCATTGATGCCGGTGCGCTTTGCTGGCCCAACGGCTTGGAGCTATCACCGCAGCGCTTGTATGAAACGTGCAGTACAAAGGCTGCTGCTTGAATAGCGGAGACAGGCTCGGCATCCATCCATCATTGACTGAAATCGTGCAAAAAAACATAGCTACTAGAGCTTAGTGAATAATGGTTGGCAGTCTATTTTCTACATAAAAACCCGCCTCACCCCATGCGCGCCAGCAGCGTTTCCATGTCTTTCAACATCGCACTCAGGTTTTCCTTTTGCGCCGCGTCGGGCTGCAGGTGCTCGTGCATTTCCTGCTCCATGAAGCACACCGTCATGCGCATGTAGGTGCTGTCCAGCGCCTTGCGTACGGCAGAAAACTGCTGCGCAATTTTCAGGCACGGCTCACCCTCCTCGATCATGCGCTGCACACCGCGTATCTGGCCCTCGGCGCGGCGCAGTCGGTTCAGCACGTCGGCGCGTGCGTCTTCGTTGGTCAGCACGGTCATGGCGGTCTTTCAGGCTTAGTGGCAGCCGATTTGCTGTTCCGGCACACCCAGTTTCTTCAGGATGATGCCCAGTGGGCAAAAGTTGGTGAAGCCGGATTGGAACAGATTGGCACCCACAAACGCGGTAAACGCCAGCGCCCACTTGCTCACAAACAGCGGGCTGCCTTCCACCCCCAGCGCCAGTGAGATCATGACAAACAAACCCGCAAAAACCATGATGTAACGTTGTACTGTCATTTGAAAACTCCTGTGTTAAAAATTTACTTGTCAAGGCGGTTGATGCCCAGCAGACCCATGATGTATTTTTCATAGATCGGCTCGGACGTGCCTTTTTTCAACTTACGCATGAAATACTTTTCGTAGGCAATTTTGGCCAGGTGCACCCACTTGCCCTTTTTGAACCAGTTGACGTTGCGCGGCGGAATTTGCGGCAGCGCCACAAACGCTGCGCCGGTGTCGCCCATGTCGGCCAGGCAGACGGCGTTCCAGGTGCCTTTGGCTACCGCAGGTTTGCCCACCAGCTCGTCGGCAATGTTGTGGCAGATGGCGCTCATCATGCTCTCGATCATGTAGCCCGTCTTGGGCGTGCCAGTGGCCACCGGGGTCACTTCCACCGGAGGAATCATCACGCACACGCCAGCCGAGAAGATGTTTTTATACGCCTTGCTGCGCTGGAACTCGTCGATCAGTACAAAGCCGCGCGGGTTGCACAGCTTGGGCACGGCCGCCACCGCAGGCACGCCCTTGAAGGCAGGCAACATCATCGACATCTTGAACGCCACTTCATGCTCTTTGAGCACGTTGCCGCGGTCGTCCACCTCGGTGGTGAACATCTTGCCTTCTTCCACCTTGGTGGTCTTGGCGTTGGTGATCCATTTGATGTGACGGTTGCGGAACTCCGACTCCAGCATGGATTTGCTGTCGCCTACGCCGCCCAGACCCAGGTGGCCGATGTACGGTTCGCTGGTGACAAACGTCATCGGCACCTTGCTGCGCAGCTTGCGTTTGCGCAGGTCGGTATCGACCACCATGGCGAATTCATACGCCGGGCCAAAACAGCTCGCGCCAGGCATGGCGCCAATCACGATCGGGCCGGGATTTTTGAGGAATTCTTCATAGTGGGCAAAAAACTCTTGCGCATGATCGACATGGCAAATCGAATGGGTGTGCCCACCACCACCGGACGCCACGGGGCCAGCGCCTGGCACTTCGTCAAACGCCAGCATCGGGCCGGTGGCAATGATCAGGTAGTCGTAGTCCAGCGTCTGGCCGTCGATCAGGGTGAGCTGGTTGCCTTCGGCGTCAATTTTGGTGACTTCCTTGGCAATGAAGGCAATCTTTTTGCGTTCCAGGTAGGGCGCAATCGGCAGCGTCACAGTGGCGCGGTCGCGCCAGCCCACGGCCAGCCAGGGGTTGCTGGGCACAAACTGAAAGTAATCGGTCTTGTTGACCACCGTGATGCGATGCTCGGGCGGGAGCATCTCGCGCAATTCATACGCGGCGGGCATGCCGCCAATGCCTGCACCCATGATGACGATATGAGCCATGTCTTGTCTCCAGAAAGTTTTGAATTAAAGAGTCTTACCGAGGGGAAAGTGACGCGTCTTCACACGTCTTGCTACGTCGCCAGTACAGCGCGTAATACAGCACGGGGATGACCACCAGCGTCAGCACGGTGGACACCAAAATCCCGAAAATCAGTGAAATGGCCAGCCCGTTAAAGATCGGGGCGTCCAGAATGAAGAACGCGCCAATCATGGCCGCCAGCCCGGTCAGGGCAATCGGTTGCGCGCGCACCGCCGCAGAGCTGATCACCGCCTGCTTGAAGGCCACACCTTGCGCCACTTGCAGCTCGATAAAGTCCACCAGCAAAATAGAGTTGCGCACGATGATGCCCGCCAGCGCAATCATGCCGATCATGCTGGTGGCGGTGAACTGCGCGCCCAGCAGCGCGTGGCCCGGCATCACGCCGATGATGGTCAGCGGAATCGGTGCCATGATGACCAGCGGTGTCAGATAGCTCTTGAACTGCGCCACCACCAGCAGGTAGATCAGGATCAAGCCCACGCCGTAGGCAGCGCCCATGTCGCGGAAGGTCTCATAGGTAATCTGCCACTCGCCGTCCCACTTGATGGCGTATTGGCGGTACGGGTCGGCGGGCTGGGCAATCCAGAATTCATCGAGCGCGCCCGCCCCCGGCAAGGCCGCCTTGGCCAGTTGGCTGCGAATGGCAAACAAGCCGTACAAGGGCGAGTCGAGCTTGCCCGCCATGTCGCCAAACACATAGCTCACGCCCTGCAGGTCTTTGGTAAACAGCGGCTTGTCGATGATGCCTTGCTCCACCCGCACCAATTCTGAGAGCGGCACCAGTTGGCCGTTGGCCGCGCGCATCGGCAGCGCCAGAATCGCGTCCAGCCCCACCTGATCCGCCAGCGGCAACTGCAGCCGCACGGGGACCGGGTATTTCGATTGACCATCGTGCAGGTAGGCCGCATCCGACCCCGAAAGCGCCATCGCCACCGTTTGCGCCACCGCTGCCACCGGTATGCCCAGCGACTCGGCACGCTGGCGGCGCACGCGCAGATAGACGCGCGGCGCGTCGGCCTGCAACGAGTTATCCACGCCCACAATGTCAGGCGTGTCCATGAATGCTTTAGTCAGGCGCAGAGCCACCTGTTGGCGACCGGCTTCGTCCGGGCCATACACCTCGGCCACCAGCGGTGACATCACGGGCGGTCCCGGGGGCACTTCCACCACCTTGATGCGCGCGTGATGGCGCTGGCCAATTTGCTCCAGCGCGGGTCGCAGCCGCTGCGCAATGGCGTGGCTTTTGTCGCTGCGGTGGTGCTTGTCCACCAGGTTGACTTGCAGGTCGCCCTGTTCGGAGTCGGCGCGCAAATAGTATTGCCGCACCAGGCCGTTGAAGGTGATCGGTGAGGCGGTGCCGGCGTAGGCCTGCAGGTGCGTTACCTCGGGCTGCTGGGCCAAGAAGGCACCCAGATCGTGCAGCGCGGCGGCGGTGTTTTCCAGCGGTGTCCCAGCGGGCATTTCCACCACCACCTGGAATTCGCTCTTGTTGTCAAACGGCAGCATTTTCAGCACCACCCACTGCACCAGCGTCAGGCCCACCGACAGCATCAGCGCCACCAGAATGCCTAACAGCAGCAGCCAACGCTTGCGCGCGCTTTCCAGAAACGGCATCAGCAAACGGGTAAAAAACGCGGGCAGCTTGGCGGCCAAGCCAGTGGGCGCCGCACTGGCCTGCCCGTGTTTGGGTTGGTGCATCACCTTGAGCGCCAGCCAAGGCGTAACGGTAAAGGCAATGCACAGTGAAATGGCCATGCCCAGGCTGGCGTTGATCGGAATCGGGCTCATGTAAGGGCCCATCAGTCCGCTCACAAACGCCATGGGCAGCAGCGCGGCAATCACCGTCAGCGTGGCCAGAATGGTCGGACCGCCCACTTCATCGACGGCAGACGGAATCACCTGGCGCAGGCTTTGGTCGGGCTTGAGCTGCTGGTGCCGGTGGATGTTTTCCACCACCACGATGGCGTCATCGACCAGAATGCCGATGGAAAAAATCAGCGCAAACAATGACACCCGGTTCAGCGTGAAGCCCCACGCCCACGACGCAAACAGCGTGGCGGTCAGCGTCAGAATCACCGCCGCGCCGACGATGATGGCCTCACGCCGGCCCAGCGCCAGCCCCACCAGCAAAATCACCGAACCGGTGGCAAACGCCAGCTTCTGGATCAGCTTGTTGGCTTTTTCAGCGGCGGTTTCACCGTAGTCGCGTGTCACGGTGGCTTCAATCGACGCCGGAATGAGGGTGTTGCGCAGGTTTTGCAGGCGTTCGCGTGCGGCGCTGGACACATCCACCGCGTTGGTGCCCGGTTTTTTGGTGACGGTGATCGTCACGGCCGGATAGACGGCGCCAGTCTGGCTTTGAACCGCTTCTTTTTCAGTAGCTGCTGGCGCTTTGTCAGCGGCGGCTCCGGGGGTAAACCATACATAACGTGCGGGTTGCTGGGCACCCGCTTCAATGCGCGCCACCTCGCGCAGATAAACCGGCGCGCCACGGCTGACACCCACCACCAGGTCGGCCACGTCTTCCACACTGCGCAAAAACTCGCCGGTTTCGACTGTCAGTTTCTGTGGCGTGGCGCTGTTGGAGTCCAGCACGGCGCCGGCGGGCATGCCCACGTTGGCACCCGCGAGCATCTGGCGCAGTTGCAGCACATCCACGCCGCGCTCGCGCAGGCGCGCCGGGTCCAGCCACACGTGAACCGCGCGGCCCGGGCCGCCGATGGTTTGTACTTCACGCGCGCCGGGTACACGTTTGAGCTCGGCTTCTACCGTGTGCGCCACGCGCTCCAGCTCGGCCGCAGGTTGCGCGTCGCGGCTGTACAGCGTGACCGCCAGCACCGGCACGTCGTCGATGCCCTTGGGCTTGACGATGGGCGGCAGCGTGCCCAGGTCGCGCGGCAACCAGTCCTGGTTGGCGTTGAGCACGTCGTACAGGCGCACCAGCGCTTCGGTGCGTGGTACGCCTACCTTGAACTGCACCGTGAGCACGGCGATGCCGGGGCGCGCCACGGAATACGTGTGCTCGATGTCGGCAATCTGGCCGAGCACCTGCTCGGCCGGGCGCGCCACCATGTTTTGCACGTCAGCACTGCTAGCCCCGGGGAAGGGGATCAGTACATTCGCCATCGTGACGTTGATCTGCGGCTCTTCTTCGCGCGGCGTCACCAACACGGCAAACAGGCCCAGCAGCAAAGCCACCAGCGCCAGCAGCGGCGTGATGGCATTGAGCTTGAAGGCCTTGGCCAGCCGCCCGGATACACCCAGATGTGTGTGCGTCTGCATACCTGGCCTCACTGCGCCACGGCGGGTTGGGCACCCTGCAGGCCGGCGCGCACCGGATCGACGGCGACACGGTCATTGGCGGCGAGGCCCGCGAGCACCTCCACGCCTTGCGCGCCGTGGTCCGCACCCAGGCGCACCGCCTTCAGGGCAAAACCCTTGTCCTGCGCCACATACACCGCCGTCAGCTCGCCACGACGCAGCACGGCGCTGGACGGTACCGTGGTGCGCTGGGCCTGGCCCGCTGCAAAGCGCACACGCAGCTGTTGGCCAATGGAAGCGTACTGGGATGCCGTACTTGGCAAGTCCAGCCGCCACTCCACCGTTTGCGACACCGGATCGGCACTGGGCAGCGGGCGCGACTGTGTGGGGCGAATCCACTGCAAGCTGCCATCGGCACCGGGCAGCTGCACCTCAATCTGCGGCGCGGCGCCAAGCTGTTTGGCGCGCGACAGCGGCACCTGCACCACGGCGCGTACCGGCGTGGGGGCGTACAGCGTCAGGATGGGCGTGCCCGGCATGGCCAGCGTGCCCAGTTCCACATGGGTTTGCAACACCAGCGCGTCAAAGGGCGCGGTCACGCGGGTAAAGCCTTGCGACAAACTGGCCTGGCGTCCACCTGCGCTGGCCTGATCACGCCCCGCCTGCGCGGCTTTCAGTTGCGCTTGCGCGGTGTCCAGCGCGGCAGCGCTGATAAACCCTTGGCGACGCAGCTCTTGCGTGCGCTCAAACTGGGCTTGTGCGTTGTGCAGCTCGGCCTGCGCCTGCGCCATTTGGGCCTGGCTGCGCTGCACACCGCTCTGGGCCTCACGGTCGTCCAGCGTGGCCAGCAGTTGCCCGGCGCGCACCTTGTCGCCAGCCTTCACCGCCAGCGTCATCAAACGGCCTGGCACTTGCGCCGACACCGTGCTTTGCCGCACCGCTTGCAAGGTGCCGTCCAGCTCAAACCCCTGTCCAACGGACTGCGCCTGCACACTCACCACCGGCACGGTGATGGCGGTTTGTGCCTGCACGGCCGACAGCGCGCCGCCCAGCAAAACGGCGGACATCGACAGCCGGTGCGTGCAAAGCCAGTTTTGAACAGCAAACGGTAAACGGGTGGAAGACATGGGAGCTCCTGAAATATACCCATGGGAGTATATTGGAAATCTGTGAAACCGTGCAAGCTGCAGCATAAAACCCCGGGTTGGCTCTGCCTCGCGCCATCACCCTGTCGTGACGTGCCTTCGTGAACCCCTTGATAATGTGATAGATTTCAGCCTCCAGTCCTTTTGAACAAAGGGCTAACAGCTATTAAAATCATATTAAACACGGAGCGTGTGGCAACGCCCCACAGGAGACTGCCCCATGACCCAACCGAAGCAAACCCCCATTCCATCGGATCTGGATCGCCCCGACGAGGTGTTTGATCTGGCCGCTGAACTGTTCAGGGTGTTGTCGGCACCGATGCGCCTGAAAATCATCAGTTGTCTGTGTGGTGGCGAAAAAAACGTCACCGAACTGCTCGGGAAAATCGGCACCACCCAGCCCAACATGTCGCAGCATCTGAATACCTTGTATCAAAACGGCGTGCTCGGCAAGCGCCGCGACGGGGTGCAGATTTATTACCGCATCATCGACGATCGCATCCCTGCGTTGTGCCGCGCTGTCTGCACGAAGATACAGGATGAGGGTAACTTTGTCGATAAATAAGCCACCAGACGACAATGTATTCATTTATAACAACATAGTGATTTATTGATATTTGTCAGAGTCTCGCAAATTTCGCAGTCCTAGGATTAACCCCATTAGTGTTAACCCTATGTGATGTTGGATCAGAAATTGGCTGGCCGACGCGCATGGAATTCCCAGGAGTTACCCATGCGAATGCGAGAAATCTCTGTTGCGGTTTTGGCCGTAGTCACCCTGCAACTGGCGCAGGCGGCTACACCGGCACCCAAACTGCTCAAATCCACCGCTGATCACAGCAAGTTTGCGGCGCTGGCCGGGCCGTTTGATTCCGGCCCCGCCGTTACTAAAGCCTGCCTGAGCTGCCACACCGAAGCCTCTAAGCAAATTCACCAGACGCAGCACTGGACCTGGGAATACAAAAACCCGCAAACCGGGCAGGTGCTTGGCAAAAAGCACATCGTCAACAATTTTTGTACATCGGTGAAGTCCAACGAAGGCGGCTGCAACAGTTGCCACATTGGCTACGGCTGGAAAGACGTGCAACAACCGTTCAACGCTGAAGAAGACGTGGACTGCCTGGCCTGCCATGACGGCAGCGGCAAATACAAAAAGCCGTCCGGCTTTGCCGGTAACCCGGTGACCAAAGACACCGAGTTCCCTCCTGGCTCAGGCAAGATCATCCGTGGCATCAACCTGGCTGAGATTGCGCAAAAAGTGGGCAAAACCCAGCGCACCACCTGTGGCGCTTGCCACTTTTACGGCGGCGGCGGTGACGGCGTGAAACACGGCGACCTGGATTCATCGCTGGACGCGCCCGACAAGGCGCTGGATGTACACATGGACGTGGACGGCAACAACTTCAGCTGTGCCACTTGCCACAAGACCGACGGCCACCAGGTGCCGGGCAGCCGCTACGCACCTACAGCGAAAGACAAGGAGCCGGCCGACTTGCGTGGCAAGGTGGACCACAGCAACCCCGCCACCTGCCAGTCGTGCCACGGCCAGACCCCGCACCCGGTGGCCCGCCTGAACGAGCACACCGCCAAGATCGCCTGCCAAACCTGCCACATCCCGGCCTTTGCGCGTGGCGGCCAACCCACCAAGATGTGGTGGGACTGGTCTACCGCTGGCAAGATGGACAAGGATGGCAAGCCGTTTAGCATCAGGAACGATGACGGGTACGACACCTATGCCAGCATCAAGGGCAACTTCATCTGGAAGGAAAACGTCATTCCGGAATACGTCTGGTTCAACGGCACGGTCAAGTACACGCTGACCGGCGACAAGATCGAGCGCAGCGACAAGCCGGTGCCGATCAACCACTTTGAAGGTAGCGCAATAGACGGCAAGTCGATGATCTGGCCGATCAAGATGTTTCGCGGCAAGCAGCCCTATGACCCGGACAACAAGTCACTCATCATCAACCACCTGGCCGGTAACGACGACACGGCCTACTGGAAAAACTTCAATTGGGACAAGGCCGCAAAAGTAGGTATGACAAACGCCAACCAACTGTTCTCCGGCAAGGTCGAATTCATTGAGACCGAAAGCATGTGGCCGATCACCCATATGGTGGCGCCCAAAGACAAAGCATTGGGCTGCGCGGATTGCCACGTGACCAACGGTCGTCTGGAAAAGATCGACGGCGTGTATATGCCGGGCCGCAGCCGCGACCACCTGGCCGGGCTGGACAAAGTGGGTTGGGCCGCCATGGCGCTCGTCCTGCTGGGTGTCATTGGCCACGGGCTGATCCGCGTCGTGACCGGCAAACGCAACAAGTAAGGAGAACCACACCATGGCACGCATTTATCTTTTCAAGGGCTTCGAGCGTTTTTGGCACTGGAGCCAGGCGGCGTTGATCATCTTCATGCTGCTCAGCGGCTTTGAGGTGCATGGCACTTACACCGTGTTCGGCTTCGAGAACGCCGTCAACTACCACACCATCGCCGCCTGGACTCTGGTGGGTTTGTGGGTGTTTGCCATCTTCTGGCACCTGACCACGGGCGAGTGGCGGCAATACATCCCGACGACCGAAAAAATTGTTGCGGTGGCGCGGTTTTATTCGTCTGGCATCTTCAAGGGTGAACCGCACCCGTTCAAACCGTCGCTGGCGCGCAAGCACAACCCGCTGCAACTGCTCACCTACCTGGGCGTGCTGACGCTGCTGAGCCCGCTGATCTGGATCACCGGCTGGCTGTACCTGTTCTACGCCGACTGGGCCGCCTGGGGCCTGGGCGGCTTGAGCCTGATGTGGGTGGCCACCGGCCACACCATTGGCGCGTTTCTGATGCTGGCGTTCTTGATCTCGCACCTCTACCTGGCCACCACCGGCCACACGGTCACGGCGCATATCAAATCAATGATTACCGGATGGGAAGACACCGAGGAAGAAACCCCAGCGCCCAAGCGTGCCTGAGGGACGAGTTCACTTTTTTAGTCACAGGAGTTCAAGATGGACAAGAGGTTCAAACAAAAGCTGCTGGCTGCCGTCATTGCCGGCATGTTGCTGCCGCTGGCAGCACAAGCCAGCGAGGCCGATCTGCTGAAAAAGATTGAGGTGCTGGCGCAGCAAAACGAAATGCTGGCCAAAGAGCTGCAAGCGCTCAAGGGGCAGGTGCAGGCCAACGAGGCAAAGACCACCCAGACGGCAGAGCAGGTTAAGGCGGTGAGTGCGGCAGCCGCAACACCCAATGCAACGGCGCTCGATGACCTGAAAGGCCAAGTGGCGCTGCTGCAAAGGAAGTCGCTCGGGAGCTGGCTCACCGTGGGTGGTGATTACCGCTTCAGGTATGACTACCTGGAAGGGCAGACGAAGACGTTTACGGATGTCAGGGCTACATTTTTGAACGCACAGAATTTGCTTCAGGCTGACTTCTTTAAAAATCCGACGACTACCGCTGGCACATCAACATATTTCGGTGCGCCTGCCGCTGGCGCGATGTCGACCGCTGGTGCGTTAAGCGCGCTTATGCAGTTTGATGCTGACATGAATTCAGTTACCAATTTAGCGCAAGCACAAGCTTTCGTGGCAAATCCAAAAAATGCCGGCTTAATCAAAGGCCTCGGCGCATTTGCCAAAACCATCCCTGCCTACCAACCCAAAAACAGCAGCCTCTACACCAACCGTTTCGAGCTCGACCTGAAAGCCCAGGCCACGCAAGATGTCAGCGTCACGGCCAAGCTCAATATGTACAAGATCTATGGCTCGCAAACCGACGGGGCCGTCACCAATGCCGGCAGCGCGCCGTTCTTTGCCGACCGCGTTGGCGTGTTTGACGGCACGCTGGGTCACGTGCCGTCGAGCAGCGCGCTGAACGTGGACCGCGTGTATGCCACCTGGAGCAACATCGCCGACCAGGAAATGTGGTTCTCGATTGGCCGTCGTCCTTCTACCGGTGGGGCCCCCAGCAATCTGCGCGCCAACACCGCCGTCCGCCCGGGCAACGGTGGTACGCCGTCGCTGCTGGTGGACTACGCCTTTGACGGTGTCACGCTGGGGTATGCCCCAGAGATCGATTCACTGCCCGGTGCCTACGCCAAGTTCTGCTACGGCCGTGGCTTTGAATCGGGTTACAGCACCTCGCTGGGTAATTCGCTGGACGATACCGACATGGTCGGTATCGCCCTGGTGCCGATCGACACCGACCCACTGCGCGTCTGGCTGCAATGGAACCGTGGCATGAACATCTTTGATGCGCCCGCCATGAGCAACACCTACTTTGGCAACACGGCCGCAAGAACCAACCTGGGCGACATCGACTGGTTGGGCGCGGGCTTCATGACCACGCACAAGAACATCGGCCCCGGCACACTGCAAGTGTTTGGTGATGTGGCCATCAGCAAGACGCACCCCAACAACAACGTGTCGGCGCAGTTCGGCTTTCAGGGTCTGATGACCGGTGCGTTCTTTAACCCCGAAGCGCCCACCAGCAAGACCGGCAGCGCGTTTGCTTTGGGTGTGCGCTACGACCTGCCGTCCAAATCGAAGTTTGGCTTTGAATGGAACCACGGCTCGAAAGACTGGATCACCTTTGCCCCGGCCGCTGACGACATGTGGACCGCCAAGGTGGGTACACGCGGTGATGTTCTGGAAGCCTACTGGATTCAGGAGCTGGATCGCCAGCCGATCTCGTCTTACGTCAGCAAAGCCTTCTTCCGTGTTGGCTTTCAGCATTACAAGTTTGACTACACCGGCAGTAACAACTGGGTGGGCGCACCGGTGGCCATTGGCGATGTGGCTGCAAGCAGCATGATGACCACCGCGCCGCTGGAAAGTGCGAACAACATTTATGCCATGTTTGAAGTCAAGTTCTGATTCACTTTTATTTGTTCATTTGTCAACAGGAGTCTCTTCATGAAAACCAAACTCTCTACCCTGATCGCCGTGGCCGTGCTGGGCTTGTCCAGCGCCACGTTCAGCGTCAACGCCTTGGCCGACCAGGGCAAGATGGTCGGCCCGGTCACCAAGATCACGCTGGCGGCTGACGGCAAGTCAGCTGTTGCCGTGCTCAAGGACGGCAAGACCGGTGAAGCGGTCAGCATCACTGTCACCGATGATCTGACGCTCGACAAGTTCAAGGACAAGCGCATCCAGCCGGGTGATGAAATCCGCGCCCGTTTCGAGAAAGACGGCAAGAACACCAGCAAGTCGTTCAAGAAGACAGCTGGTTGCTGATCTTTCGGACATTGGCCATGCCGCCAGTTGCCCTTCGCTGACGCCGGAGTTGTCTCTTTGAAGGGCGTTATTGCATAGTCAAGGAGTCACCATGAGACGCATCTTCCTGCGCACCCTGATCGCCACAGGCCTGGCTTTTGGGGTCATCTTTTCCACCCCAGCTGCGACGGCACCGGCACCTGAGCCTGATGAAATCACCAACGACCAGATGGTGAGCTTCTATGAGCAGGGTGCCATTGGCAAAAGCGTCTGGGTGGTGGACAGCCGCCCGGCGGGCAAGTTCGCTGCAGGCCATATTCCGGGCGCACTGAGCTTGCCGTTGGATGTGCTCAAGAAAGACAACACCAGTTTGGAAAAGCTCGGCGTTGCCAAGACCGGCAAAACCGTGTTCTATTGTGCTGGGCGTGAATGCACGTTGTCTGTTGATTCAGCCGCTATGGCCCGCAAGATGGGCTATCAAGACGTCTGGGTTTATCGCAACGGTGTGCCGGGTTGGAACCAGAAAGCCCAGCCCCTGCTGGCCACCGAAGCCTTTATCAAAAAAGGCAACCTGATCCTGATTGACCCGGCTGCGGGCAAAGACACAGTGGCCGTGGCTTCCAACAAGGTACTGCAGCTGGGCTTGGACGATATCAAGGGTGACAAAGGCCACGCGGCGCTGAAAGACCTGTCACGCAACGCGCCCATCGTGGTGCTGGAGCGCGGTGACATGGCCGCAGTCAACGCCGTGATGGAAGACCTGCGCGAGCAAGACTTTCGCCGCATGGCGTACTTTCCGATGAGCGCCTGGAAGGGTGCGCTCGCTGCTGCGCCGGCTGTCGCTCCTTTGGCTTGGGCACCCATCTATGGTCCGGGCCAGGTGTCGCCCAAGGCGTTTCAGGATGCAGTAGCCTCTGGCAAGTACATCCTGGACGTGCGCCCGGCCAAAGACTTTGCGCGCGGGCACTTCAAAGGTGCCGTCAGCCTGCCCATTGAAGACATGGAAAAAGACTTTGCCAAGGTGCCCAAAGATGTCCCCGTGTTTGTGAACTGCGCTACCGGTGCCAAGAGCGCCAAGACCTATGACATTCTGGGCCGCAAGGGCTATACCAATGTGTCGTACCTGGATGCCGAAATCTCGTGCAAGGGCGAGCAGTGCAGCATCAAAGAGTAGCGCGCACCCTGGCCCTGGCCAGCCTGTTGGCGGCTTGGGGCCACGCGCTACCCGCATTGGCGGCCGATGACGCGCCGCTGCGCATCACCCGCGACAGCCACGAATTCGTACTGCAAACCCCCACTGGGCCACTGGTGGTCAGCCGCTCCAAAACAGCGTGCGGCGCTCCGTTGGGGTTCATTCAGCCCCTGGTGCCGTTGCCAGGCGTCACACCGGTGGATGAAATCGATGTTTTGAACGCACTCAATGACCCGCAGACCATGGTCATCGACATGCGCGATGAAGACGAGCCGCTCGATGCCACCCTGCCCAACAGCTATCACCTTCCGTACAACGAACTGGAAGACCACCTTGGCGTGCTAGGCTGCCGACGCTTGCCCAGCAAAGCCTGGGATTGCAGTCAGGCGGTGAAGATTGTGGCGTTTGACTATGGCCCGATGTGTGTGCAAGGCCCAGCCGGTATCAAAAGCATTGTGCACATGGGCTACCCGGTGAGCAAAATTTTTTACTACCGCGGCGGCTTGCTGGATTGGGAAGGCCTGGGCCTGACCACGGTCAGCGGCAACCGACCGTTGCCACAACCGAGCCGGTAACCGTGAAGCGCCTGCTGTGTCAGTTGATCGCGGGCTTGCTGAGTTGTGGCTTGCTGGTGCCCGCGTGGGCGCAGGGCTTGCAGACGGTGTTGCTGGTGTCGATTGACGCGCTGCACCCCGCCGCGTTGCGCGCTGACGTGGCACCCAACCTGGAGCAACTCAAGCAGCCGGGTCAGTTCACCCTGGATGGACACAGCGTGACACCGCCGCAAACGCTGATTGCCCACACCGCCATGCTGACGGGCTTGAGCCCTGAGCAAAGCGGCAAGCGCGACAACGCCTGGAAACCAGGCCAGACGCAGGTGACCCATAAAACCCTGCTCGATATTGCCGTCGACCAAGGGTTTGCAACGGCTTACTTCTATGCCAAGCCCAAGCTCGGCTATCTGGTCACCCCCAGCATAAGCACCCATGCGTTGGCGCGCGACGACGGTGTGGAACGCGCTCAAGCATTCTTGCGCCAACCGGGTCGGCGCTTGGTCTTTTTGCACCTGAGTGGTCTGGATGAAGCGGGCCCGGATTCGGGCTGGCTCTCAGGCCCCTACCTGGATGAACTGCGCTACCTTGACCGCAGCCTGGCGCCCCTGTTGGCCGACGTGCGCCAGCGTGGCCGCTACCTGATTGTGCTCACCAGCGACCACGCCGGGCACGACCGACTGCACGGCACCGCTGACCCGCAAGACTTTTTGCTACCGGTGCTGGTGCAGGCCAGCCGCCCGCTGCCTGGTATCGTGCGTGACGAGTTCAGCCTGGTGGGTCTCAAGGCCATGGTGCTTGACGCCATGGCCAGGTTGAACAAGGATTGAGCATATTGCCACCAAGGAGCCAACCATGCGCAGACTGTTTTTGATGTCTCTTGTTGTGGGGGCTACCGCAGCCTGGGCCGGGCCAGGTGACCCGTCCACGTTTGATGCCAGTCCACTGGGCGCGCAGCGCGTGGTCTATCAGTTCAACTTTGAAAACCCGACCGATCTGGAGCAAGGGCTGGGCTACCTGGCCAACCACCTCAAGGCGCTCAAGCAGTTTGGCGATGTGGGTGCGTCACGGCTGGTGGTGGTGGCGCATGGCAACGAGCTGCATATGCTCTCGCGCCTGAACCGCGCCACCTACCCGGACATCTACGACGAGCTCAAGGCGCTGGCCGACCAAGGCGTGCTGTTTCGGGTGTGCCGCAACGCGGCCAAATTTCGCGGCTACGAGCCCGGCGATTTTTACGATGTCATCACCGTGGTGCCCGCCGCCATGACCGAACTGGCGAAGTGGCAGGCGCAGGGTTATGCCTACATTTCGGGTGATGTGATTCGCAGAACGCGCCGCAGTGAGATTCTAGAAAAATAGCATTTTGTGCTTGCTACATAAGGGTTAGAGCCTTTTTTTGTTATACAAAAAGTGACAACGTGAAGCGTCTTTGCAGCCGTCTGAGCATCTACAGCAAACCTGAAAACGGCCCCTTCGCCGGTTGTGTGATCTAAGTAACAGTCCATAAGCAACTACTGATTTATATCAACGTTTGTCGTGTTGCGGCCCTTCAGAATTCGCCTGTCCAAACGGGTGTTTTTTAAAGAGGTTTGCATCATGAATCGTCGTACTTTTACTGTTCTGACCACGCTTTTGTTGTCAGCGTCATCCATCACATGGGCCGCACCCACTGCGCCGTTGAGCACACCAGCGCTGAAAGCCACCATTGCCTCCAACGGCAAGCCCACGCTGATCTTTTTCCTGAACCCGATGGGTGCACCGTGCCAGGCGCAAAAGGTAGAGCTGGACAAACTGGTGGCGCAGCCGTCAGCCAAATTCAACCTGGCGAACGTGAGCGTCATGGACCAGGGCGCGCGCCAGGCGTTTTACGACTACGGTGTGCGCAGTCTGCCTTCTTTGGTACTGGTGGACAAGGCAGGCAACGTCAACAAGGTGTTTGCCCCCGGCATCCACAGCGCTGAGTCCATCACCGCCGCGCTGAGCGCGCTGAACTGATGGAATTGGGCCTGCTCAATATTGGCATGGCCGTAGGCGCTGGCCTGGCCAGCGTGCTGTCGCCGTGCGTGTTGCCGGTGGTGCCGATCGTCATGGCCGGTGCCGAGCGCGACGACCGCCTGCGCCCGCTGCTGGTGGTGACCGGGCTGGCCTTGTCTTTCATGGCCATGGGGGCGGTGTCGTCCCTGTTTGGCGCGCTGCTGATCGGCAAGACCCGCACCATTGAAGTGGTCGCTGCCACCTTCATCGTGGTGATGGGGCTGATGGTGATGGCTGACATGAGCATTTTCAAACGCTTGTCGGCACTGTCATCCGTTCAGGTCAAGGGCAAAGGGCGCGTGGGGGGCTTGCTGCTGGGGTTGTCGCTGGGCCTGATCTGGGTGCCGTGTGTGGGCCCGTTCTTGTCCAGCACACTGGCCATGGTGGGCACCAGCGGCCAGCTCAGCACCGGCATTGTGCTGCTCGGGTTTTATTCGTTGGGGCTGGGGATACCGATGTTGTTGCTGGGGTATTCCTCGCAATGGTTGCAAAACAGGGTCAAACGACTGCTCAAACACGACACCGCGCTGCGTTACCTCACCGGTGGTACCTTGGTGGTCTTTGGTTTGTATCAAATCATTCAAGGAAACCTGGCGTTCTGACACCGCTGCGTGACCTGGGTCACACGACACCCTTCTTTACAAACAATTGATGTCGTCTTCACCTGCCACGCAGACACTGTCCACTTCTTCAACCAACGACTGGGACTTCATCATGTCAATCAAACTTCATCCTTCATTCAAGACGCTTGGCCTGGCCGCAGCGCTGGCCTTTGTCGGCATGGCGCATGCCTCCGACCCGGTGACAGACCTGATGCAGGCGGCCAACGGCCCCTACCGCATGGCGCTCTACAAAACCAACAGCAAGGTGCAAGCCGAGGCGCAACAGGCACTCACGCAAGCCCAGCAAGCGTGGAGCAAGCTGAGCACGCAATTTGCCGCAAAACCGGCCGCACCATACGACCGTGACCCAGCCTTTGCAGCGTCGGTGGCCGAAGTCGCCAAGATCTATGAGCAAGCGCAAAAAGAGGTGGCTGCAGGGCAACTCAGCACAGCGCACAACACGCTGGAGCGCGTGCGTGATGTCATGGCCGACATGCGCCTGCGCAACAACGTGGTGGTGTTCAGTGACCATATGAACGCTTACCACAGCCAGATGGAAGTGGTGCTGATCCACGGCGCAGATACACTGGCTAAACCCAAAGGCATGTTGCTGTTGACGGCGCAGACCGGTGCGCTGAGCTACCTGGCCAAGCAGTTGGGCACGCAAGCGCCTGCTTCACTGAAGCAAAATGCCGAATTTGGCGGCCTGCTGAAAGCGGTTGAACAGTCAGTGGGGAATGTGGAGGCTGCTCTCTTGAACCAGGACGCAGCTGCCGTGAAAGAAGCCATTGGCAAACTCAAAGGCCCGTACAGCAAGCTGTTCGCCAAATTTGGTTGATTTTTCTGGAGCATGGCATGAGCAATTTTGATTCGATCGGCTTGATGAAATCCATCAACGACAAGCTCGGTCCCTACCGTAAGTCGCAGACCGAGACCATGCAGGGTTTTGGCCAGATGGCCAAGGCCGCCATGGCCGAAGGTGCTGTGAGTGCCAAGCACAAGGAGATGATTGCGCTGGCCATTGGGGTTACCCAGCACTGTGGCGGCTGCATTGCGTTTCACGTCAAGGCGCTGCACCGCCTGGGTTGCACCCGTGCCGAGCTTGAAGAAGCGCTGGGCGTGTGTGTTTACATGGGCGGCGGTCCGGGGCTGATGCTGGTGGCTGAAGCGCTGGCGGCGTGGGACGCTATCGCGCAGCCCGCCTGAGCCGACGGGTTGTCAGGTAGGGCTTCGCGGCAGTGTGATGCTGGCGCGCAGTCCCCCCCCCGGCAAATTCATCAGCTCGAGCACGCCACCGTGTAGCCGCGCCACGTCGCTCACGATGGCCAACCCCAGTCCGACCGAGCCGTCGCTGCGGGTGCGTGCTGTGTCGGCCCGGTAGTAGGGTTGCACAACCTTGTCCAGTTCCTGCGGGTCGATGCCGGGGCCGTTGTCGAGCACGCTCAGATGCACGACTTTCCCGTCGTCGTGTTGCACCAGGGTGACCTGCGTGGCACCGTACTTGAAGGCGTTGTCTATCAGATTTTGTAGCGCTCTGCGCAAGCTGGATAAACGCCCGCTGCAAAAAATATGAGTATTCTCTTGGACCGTGACAGAGCGTCCCTGCACTCGCGCGTCGTCGGCCAGGCTCTCCAGCAGCGCATGCAAGTCCAGCGGTCGTACCGGTTCCTGGGTGGCACGCCCGCGCAAATAATCCAGCGTGCTGTCGATCAGGTTGGCCATGGCGGCAATGTCTTTGTCAATTTGTGCGCGCAAGTCTTCATCGTCGATCAACTCGCAGCGCAGCCGCAGCCGGGTCAGTGGCGTGCGCAGGTCGTGCGACACGGCCGCCAGCGCACGCTCTCGCTCTTGCACCAGACTGCGGATGTGCCCCTGCATGGTGTTGAAGGCTTGGGCGGCGTGGCGCATCTCGGCACTGCCAGTCTCGGGCAAGGGCGCTGTGTCCAGGTCGCGACCCAAGCGGTTGGCCGCCTGCGCCAGTTGGGTCAAGGGCTGTGTGGCCTGACGCACCGCCAGCAGCGTCACAACAGCCACCAGCAGCAGCGTGAGCGCCAGTTGCGCCAACAGTGCGGTGGACAGGCCCGGTATGGCGCTGGACGGTGTCTGTTCGGTCAACCTGACCCATTGGCTGTCCCGGAGTTGTACGTCCAGACTCCGTGCAAGTGTGGAACCCGGCCCCAGGCTTTTGCTGCGTACCGCGCGCGGACTGCCCAGGCGCTCGGCCAGCACAGTGGGGAGCGAGCCACGGGGAGCGTTGGGGTAAAGAACGTCTGGTTCGACAAACTCCACCGCCAGCCCCGCGCGTGCCAGCGCCTGCACCGTCTGGTCGTGTTGTGTTGGTGCGGTGGCTTCCAGCAACTGCACCGCATGGGTGATCTGCTCTGAAAAATTTTGTCCACGCGCTTGTAACACCATCGCACTACGTTCCTGATTTTGAAGCCAGAAGCTCACACCCTGGGCCACGGCCAGCCCCAACAACAGAATGACGGCGATGCGGGCCGTGAGCCCCCAAGCGAGCTTCATGCCAACCCCGCACACTGCGCCTGCGGCGTGACCGCACTGGCCAGCACATAGCCTTCGCCGCGCACGGTCTTGATCAGTTGCGGTTCACGGCTGTCGTCGCCCAGGCGCTGGCGCAGCCGGCTCACCTGCACGTCGATGGCGCGGTCATACGCCTCGGCCTCCCGGCCATGGATGCGCTCCATGAGCTGATCGCGTGTGACCACCCGGTTGGGGTGCTCCAGCAGCACGCGCAGCAGCCGAAATTCACCGCCGGACAGGGGCGTGACCACGCCGCCAGCGGTGCAAAGCACCCGCTCGGCGGTGTCCAGGCACCAACCCGCAAAGCACAGGTAGCGGCTGGATTCTGGCTGCAAATTGGGCGGCAGCGCGCGCGTGCGGCGCAAGATCGATTTGATGCGTGCTAGAAGTTCACGCGGGTTAAAGGGCTTGACCAGATAGTCGTCTGCGCCCATTTCGATACCCAGAATGCGATCGGTTTCTTCGCCACGCGCGGTGAGCATGATCACCGGCAGGTTGGACTTGGCGCGCAGGTCGCGGCACAGCGTCAGACCGTCGGTTCCGGGCAGCATCAAGTCCAACACCAGCAAATCCACCGCGTGCTGCTGCAACTGTTGCCACATGGTGCGCCCGTCAGCGGCGGCCAGTGCCTCAAACCCGTTGCGCGCCAGGTAGTCCACCAGCAGGCGGCGGATGTCGGGTTCGTCGTCAACGATCAGGATGCAGTCTTGTTTGTCCATGGGGTGGATTTTCGGGTACGTTGTGCATTGCCGGGGATGCGTCAAATGTTCAGGCACGGCGCACTGTGTAACGCACTGTAACGCCTAGCCAACTGGCAACACAGCGATGCAAAAAGCCGTGTTTCAGCCATCAACGGGACACACAAAGGCGCTTCAATTCACCCCAGGGACGCAGCAGGTGCGGCGCCCCACCGATACATCGGAGATTGAACATGAAAACCACATCCTTCATCAAGACATTGGCCATCGGCACTGCGGTGGTCGCCGCGCTTTCTGCTGCCGTGATGGCGCAAGCGGCGCCCGGTTTTGGGCCAGGCAATGGCCAGGGCACGGGCTCAGGCAACCGCATGGCGCAGGGCATGCATGCAGGGTTCGGACCGGGCCAAATGCAGGGCCAGCAGGTCGGCCGCTCGCTGTTGACGCCCGAAGAGCGCAGCGCCAATCAGGCCAAGATGGCCACCGTCAAAACCTATGAAGAGTGCAAGGCAGTGCAAGCCGAGCAGCACGCAGCCATGGCAGCGCGCGCTGCTGAAAAAGGCATGACCTTGCCAGCGCCTCAGTCGCGTGGCTGCGACATGCGCAAGGCACGCGGCATGTTTGCGGGCTGAGTACCACGGTGGTGACAGACAGGGCGTTGAAGACGGTCGAAATAGATTCGACGGCCACGATCCATTGCCACCATCTTGATAGCTGGTTACGCACTCTGCATAAACGCTAGAGCCTGTTTTTGTTTGTAAAAAGGAGCGCCGTCATGGCCTTGATCGAAGCCCGCAACGTCACCAAAGCCTACCGCATGGGTGACCAGGACGTCCCCGCCCTCAAGGGCATCACCTTTAACATCGGCGAAGGCGCGTTTGCCGCCTTTGTTGGGCCGTCGGGCAGCGGCAAATCAACGCTGCTGAATCTGATCGGCTGCCTGGACCACCCCAGCAGAGGCACCTTGCAGGTGGCCGGGGTGGACGTGGCCAGCCTGTCGCGCAGCGCTGCGGCTACTTTTCGCGGCGAGCATCTGGGCTTTGTGTTCCAGGACTTCAACCTGGTGCCGGTGCTCAGCGCCTATGAAAACATCGAATACCCGCTGCTGATGGTGCGCGGCTGGAGCGAGGCCAAACGCCGCGAACGCGTCAACCAGATGATTGCGGCTGTGGGCATGAGCGAGCAGGCGCACAAGCGCCCCGATCAGCTCTCGGGCGGGCAAAAGCAGCGCGTGGCAGTGGCGCGTGCGCTGGTCGGTCAACCCAAGCTGGTGCTGGCCGACGAGCCCACCGCCAACCTGGACCACGACACCGCGTACAAGGTGCTCAACCTGATGAAGGCCATGCGCGACGACTTTGGCACCAGCTTCATCTTTTCCACCCACGACCCCAAGATCATGCACGAGGCCGAGCAGACCTTTACCCTGGAAGACGGCCGCATCGCACCCCCTGCTGGAGCCCAATCATGAGCCAAACCCTGACCTTGGCCGCGCGCAACCTGATGCGCTATCGGCGTCGCACCTTGCTAACGGCCTTGCTGATCACGCTGGGCGTGCTGGCGCTGCTGCTGTTTGTGGCCGCAGCCGGCTCATTCAAGCAAACCATGGTCGGCTCCATTACCGACAGCATGCTGGGCCATTTGCAAGTGCACCGCAAGGGCTATACCGCGTCGATGGACAACCTGCCGCTGACCATGAACCTGCAGCCGCGTGCCGTGGGCCTGATTGAAGACGCGCTCAAGGCCGACCCGGCCGTGGCGGCTTATTCCAAACGTGTCAAGCTCGGTGCCATGTTCAGCAACTTCGAGCAAAACAGCAGCGTGCGACTGAACGGCATTGACGCTGCGGCCGAAGACGCCGCCGTTCCTGCACTGCGTGGACGCATCATCGACGGCGACAAAACCGGCCCACTGGTATCGCCTGGCAAGGTGCTGGTGCCCGCGCTGCTGGCCAAAGGCATGAACGTCAAGGTGGGCGACCCGGTGGTGCTGGTCGCGACCAATACGCAGGGCTCGGTCAACGGCAAAACGTTTACCGTGGGCGGCATTCTGGAAGGCATTACCGGCCCCGGCGGGCGTGACGGCTACATCGACATCGCTGACGCACGCGAGCTGCTGCGCATGGACAAGGAAGAAGTGATGGAAGTGGCGGTGCGCCTGAAAGACATCGACCTGCTGCCCGCCACGCAAAAACGCCTGGTGGCTGCGCTGGACGGCAGCATCCGCAACAAAGAAGACAAGCCCGCCACCGAGCTGCACACCTGGGCCGAGCTGTCACCCTTTGCCAACATCGTCAAGATGATCGACATGATGACCGTTTTCATCCGCATCATGCTGGTGGCGATTGTGCTGGTGAGCGTGATGAACGTGATGCTGATGGCGGTGTACGAGCGCATCCGCGAGATCGGCACGTTGGCGGCCATCGGCACGCAGCCGCGCAAGCTGATGGCCATCTTTTTGAGCGAAGGCTTGCTGCTGGGCTTGGTGGGCGCCGTGGTCGGTGTGGCGCTCAGCTACGCGGTGGTCGCGGCGCTGAACGTATGGCCGGTGGTGTTTGCCTTTGGCCGCGAGCAGATCACGCTGCACCCCACGTTGGCGGGCGCTGAAGTGCTGGGTGTGCTGGTGCTGGCGGTGCTGGTGTCGGGCCTGGCCAGCCTGCAACCCGCCTGGCGCGCGGCCCGCATGGACCCCATCGAGGCGCTGCGGCATGTGTGATGAGTCGGATCTCCGGCGTGCGCTGCGGGTCAGCACCACCAACTTGCACGTTCTTCAACTATCAAATTGGCTTAACCAACTTTCAGAACTCCATCATGATCACTCTAAAAAACATAGCTTCTCTCGCTTTATTGATACCCGCCCTGGCCTTTGCTGCCGTCGATGGCGTGGCCTTGCTGAAAAAAATTGACCGCAACCTGGAGCCCGAGTCATACGAGAGTTACCGCAAGCTCATCAACATCGAACCCAACGGCGACAAGAAGGAATTCGTGCTCTACACGGTCAAGAAAGGCAAGGACAAGATGGCCAGCCTGTTCCTGCAACCGGCCAGCGACAAAGGCCGCAGCACGCTGCGCCAGGGCGACAACATGTGGATGTACCTGCCCAGCGTCGGCAAACCGGTGCGCATCACCAGCTTGCAGTCGGTCACCGGTGGCGTGTTCAACAACGCCGACATCATGCGGCTGGAATACGCGGTGGAATACGACGTGGCGGCGGTGGACGAAAGTGACGCCAAGCTCATCACCCTGCAACTCAAAGCCAAAACCGGCGAGGTGGCCTACGACAAACTCACGATGAAAGTGGACAAAAAGCTCTCGCTGCCGCTTGAAATCAAAGCCTATGCCAGCAGCGGCATGTTGCTGAAAACGCTGTACTTCAAGGACATCAAAGACTTTGGCGGCGGCATCAAGCGCCCGGCCACCATCGAGACCGACAGCCCGCTGTACAAAGACTTCAAATCGGTCATGCTGTATTCCGGCCTGAAAAAACGTGACGTGCCCGACGAGGTCTTTACCCAAGGCTACATGGCGCGTATCGAAGAGCTGCGCAAATGAAAACCCTGCTGCTCGCAGCCGCGCTCGCGGCCGTGGCAGCCAGCGTGGCTGCCGAGGAATTCACCTTTGACGCCGCCGAGTTTGAAAAAAAACCGTTCGAGTTGAACGGCTACGTTGAACCCAAGCTGGAGCTGCTGGGCTTGCGCGGCGACAGTGCAGCGTACCGCCTGGCCTACCCCACAGAAGCGGCACGCGCCACGCTGGCGCGCAGCACCCTCACGCTGGAACTGGAAGGCAAGGCCAACCTGGGCGATTGGGTGTTCGATGCCCGCGCCCAAGCCAGCCAGGTAGATGACGCACTGACCAGCCGCAGCAACGCGCTGGTGGTGCAAGAGGGTGGCGTGCGCTACAGCGCCGGCCCCGGTTTGACGCTGGATTTGGGCAAACGCGTCACACGCTGGGGCAAGGGCTATGCCCTGACCACCGTCGGTTTTGTCGAGCGCCCCAAAGATGCCACCGACCCGACCGCCAGCCGCGAAGGCTTTGTCATGGCCAGCGTGGACTGGACGCGCAGCCTGCCAGGCTCCGTGAGCGCCATCAGCTTCACCGGCATCCTGCTGCCGACCGACGGCGTGACCAATGCCGACTTTGGCCGCACCAATGATCTGAACCCCGCCGCCAAACTCTACCTGCTGGCCTGGGACACCGACATCGACCTGATGTGGCGCGGCGCTGGCGCCAAGACCGAGGCGTGGGGGGTGGACTTTTCGCGCAACCTGGCCAGCAACCTGGAAGTGCACGGCGAATGGGCGCGCCAGCGCAACGCCACCCACACTGCCGTCAATGCCAACGGTGCAGTTAGCAGTACCCTGCAGGACAGCACCGCCTGGTTGGTGGGGCTGCGCTACCTGACGCAGGCCGAGGTGACCTGGGTCGCCGAATGGGTGCACAACGGCAACGGCCAGACAGACAGTGAATGGGCCAGCTACCAATCGTTCCTGAGCACAGCCACACAGCCCGTTGCATCTGCCGCACTGACCGCCAAAGCCCAAACGCTGGCGCTAAGTGGCATGAACCGGCCCAACCCCGGGCAGGACTACCTGTATGTCAAAGCCAGCGCCAGCGAGCCTTGGGGTTGGGTTTATGGCAGCGCCGCAGTGAGCCTGATGGCCAACGTACAAGACCACAGTTGGCAGATCACCCCAGAGCTGGGGTACACCGGTTGGACCGGGTGGGACATGCGCGCGCGCCTGAGCGTGCTGCGCGGTGCTGCCCTGACCGAATTTGGCGAAAAGTTGGCGAGTAACAAGCTAGAGCTGACCACACGGTACAGTTTTTGAAGTTTCCAGCTTGTAAAGAAAAATAGGCTCTAGCCATTGTGAACAAAGGGAAAGGCGCTATCAATTCAGAATTAATCCATCGCCAGTTAGCCCTTTGCTACAAAGTTTGGCATGGCACGCTTCATGAATTCGTCAAATAGCGGTACCGTGAAAGCAATGTCGCCATACGCGGGGCTGTAGATCATCCCCTTCTTGATGAGCTTGGCGCGCACTGGCCCGATGCTATTGACCTTCACACCCAGGCAGTTGGCGATGTCGCCTGAGCGAATGGCACCAGACCCCAATTGAGCCATGGCACGCAGAAAATTCTTTTCTCCAGGTGTCAACCGATCAAACCGGACGCGAAAGAAGTTCTGGTCAAGCCGACGGATGACAGACTCAGCCGCAGATTGCACAACCTCCAATTCAATGGGGCTGATCGTCGCCAAATTCCACATTTGGTAACCCCACTCCTGGATGAAGTAAGGGTAACCTCTGGTGAGACGGTAGGTCTCAGCCAAGGCTGTGTCAGATAGTGTGACGCCTTCCGCCAGCGCTGGTTCGCTGATGGCCCTGTTCGAATCGACCTCTGAAAGTGCGCCGACATCCGGGAATGCAAACAGGCGTTCCGCATAAGATTTTGATTCCCCCGCCAAGCCCGGCAGCACGGGCAAACCAGCTCCCAGCAACACGACCGGTAATTGACGCTGCTGCATGCGGTGCATGGCCATGATGACGGCCCCCAGTTCCTTTTGACTCAGGTACTGAATTTCATCAATCAGAATAGCGACAGCACTCGATTTTTCTTTGGCCGCCTCGCCAAGTGCCTCGAACAAATTGGGTAAATCAATTTCAATGTCCCCACTGTCGGCGGCACCGGTTTCAGGGTCAATGTCGAGCCCAATTTCAAGCTCGCCCATTTTGACCTTCAAGCCCCCCAGAAAGCTGCGCAATACGCGCAGGCCGCGCCTGACCCGATCTCCCGTTTGCGCCATCCGGTCCAGCTCAAAAAAGACCGCCTTCAGTGGCGCTGCAATCAGCGGCCCCAGTGCCTTGTCTTCATGGGCTTCAACCAGCAGGGTGCGGTAGCCAGCCTGCTGCGCCATGCGCCGCACCTCATTGAGCAACACGGTTTTGCCAACCCCACGCAGCCCGGTCAGCATCAGGCTCTTTTCCGGCTTGCCGATCAAAACGCGCCCCAGCAGGACGCGGGCTTGTTCCAATACCGGCGCACGTCCGGCCAGCTCGGGTGGCGGCGAACCCGCACCAGGCGAAAAAGGGTTCTTGATAGGGTCCATGTTCTATCCAGTTACAGGTTGTTCTAGCTGAATTTTATTAGAACTGTGTAGAACTAAATAGAACTTGCTGTAATTCAGCAGTTCACCCCACCCTGAACACCTTCATCACCTCATCGCCCAGGTGATTGATCACCTTGACCGCCACGCGGCCAGACTTGGGCTTGTCGAATGGGCGGGCGGGCGGTATCGCTGTGCAGCGTGTCCCAGGCTTCCCGGTCAATCTCGGCTTTGAGCGTGGTCTTGAGGGCGCTGTAGGGGTCATTGGCACCCAGAAAGTAGGCGTGCTGCACGGAGGCTTTCTTCGTTGTAGTCGGTGTCGATGAACCAGCAGGCGATGCCGTCGGCTTCGTCGCTGATGACTTCGCCGGTTTGGGGTTTGAACACGTCCACGCCTTTGACCTTGATGACCAGTTTTTCACCTGCCGCCACCGGATAGGTCTCGCGGCCATTGGTCACCACTTTGAGGCTCTTGCCGTCTGGGCTGAGGATGTCGATGTCGGGCTCGCCAAAGATCACAAACAGGTTGCCCTTGCCGGTGTTTTTGAGGTCTTCGGCCATGTGCAGGTCGGCATTCATGCGGGCTTTCAGCACGGGGATGCGGCCAAGCTTGCTGAACTCTGTGGCGTGCGCCTCGTAGTTGAAGGCACAGGCAATCAGCACGTCAAAGCCCGCGTCGCCACACTCGCGCGCGGCTTCGACCAGGTCGCTGCGCTGCACGGTGCCAAATTCCGGGCCGATGAAGATACCGGCACGTTTCTCTACGTCACCTTCCAGGTAGCGGCCTTCGGCGCACACGGCACCTTCGCCCGGCCAGGGCGTCAGCGACGTGAAGGTGATGCGGTAGGCCTTGTGCGCCTGCTGCACGCCAGCGGTTTTGAGGTTGTCCAGAATTATTTGCGGGAAGGTCTGGCGCACGCGGTATTCGGCCATGTTGTCGCTGGCGGTGTCGATCAGCTCGTCGTCTTCGTCCACGCCCAGCATGCGGTGCGGGCTGAGAGATTCGATGGTGAAGGGCACGGCCACACGCACGCACTTTTTGTCTTCATAGGGTTTGTCGTAGAGGTACTCAAACTCGGCCTTGGCGGCAATCGATGCGTCAATTTCCTTTTGCCGCGCAATGCGGGCTTGCCACCAAGAAGTTAAGAGTGTTTTAGCCTCTTGGCCCTTATCTGGTAAGCGTGAGAAGCTATCATTTTCTATGTCTCTTGGAATCTCCCACTCCTGCCACTGGGTGTTCACACTCAGAACCCAAATATGAAGCCTTGAGCCTGCGCAGCGACAGCGCCGCCTACGCGCTGACCACGGTGGGCTTCATTGAGCGCCCCAAAGACAGCACCGACCCCACGGCCGCGCGCGAAGGCTTTGTCATGGCCAGCGTGGACTACACCCGTAGCCTGAGCGGCCCCTTCAGCACCGTGGGCATCAGTACCTACGTGCTGCCCACCGACGGCGTGACCAATACTGACTTTGGGCGCAGCAACGATCTGAACCCCGCAGCGCGCCTGTACCTGCTGGCGTGGGACACCGACATCGACCTGATGTGGCGCGGCGCTGGCGCCAAGCCCGAGGCGTGGGGGCTGGACTTTTCGCGCAACCTGGCCAGCAACCTGGAGGTGCACGGCGAATGGGCGCGCCAGCGCGACGCCTCCCACACTGTAGTCAGTGCCACTGGCGCGGTCGGTAGCACGCAGCAGGACAGCACCGCCTGGCTGGTCGGGCTTCGTTACCTGACGCAAGCTGAGGTGACCTGGGTCGCAGAGTGGGTGCACAACGGCAACGGCCAGAGTGAGACCGGATGGGCCGACTACCAATCCTTCTTGCGCACGGCCACATCTCCCGGCGCAAACCCGGCTCTGACCAGCAAAGCCCAAACGCTGGCGCAAAGCGGCATGAACCGCCCCAACCCGGGGCAAGATTACCTGTATGTCAAAGCCAGTGCCAGCGAACCCTGGGGTTGGGTCTATGGCAGCGCCGCAGTCAGTCTGATGGCCAACGCGCAAGACCACAGTTGGCAGGTCACGCCAGAGATCGGCTATACCGGATGGACTGATTGGGACGTGCGTGCACGCCTGAGTGTGTTGGGTGGCGCTGCACGCACTGAGTTTGGCGAAAAGCTGGCAAGTAGCAAGCTGGAGTTGACCGCGCGGTACAGCTTTTGACGCTTCCAGCTTATAAGAAAAAACAGCCTCCAGCCCTTTTCAATCAAGGGGAAGGCGCTATTTTTCAGAACGGAATATCGTCATCCATCACGTCAAACCCGCTGCCCGGTCGCGCGGCCGGTGTCTGGGCTGAAACAGGTGCGGGCGCAGGAGCAACAGCGGGTGCATAGGCAGGCGCAGCAGGACGGCTGGCAGTGCTGGCGCGACCATAGGCGCTGTCGTCGTCAGCCGGGGCGGGCTCGCCGCGGCCTTCACGGCTACCGAGCAACTGCATCTCGCTGGCGATGATCTCGGTGGAATAGCGTTCGATGCCGTCCTTGTCGGTGTATTTTTTGGTACGGATGCGCCCTTCTACATAGACCGGGTTACCTTTTTTCAGATATTGACTGACAATTTCGGCCAATCGGCCAAAAAACACCACCCGATGCCATTCGGTTTCTTCAATCGGCTCGCCCGCCTTGTTTTTGTAGCGGTGGCTGGTGGCGATGGTGACGTTGGCGATCGGGTCGCCGCTGGGCATGTAGCGCACTTCAGGGTCGCGCCCCAGGTTGCCCAGCAAAATGACTTTATTGACGGAGGCCATGGTAATTTCCTTCAGGATCGGTGAGATACGGTTAAGGGGATACTTACATTATGCTGCGTTCGCGGGCACGGCTTTGACACCGCCAGCTACCGCCTGCATTGGCCAGGCCAGCACCAACCAGACCAGCATCAGCGCCGCGCAGCCCAGAAACAAGGCGCTGGCGTCGCCGTGCTTCATAACCCAGCCGCCGACCAGACCACCGGCAAAAAATCCCAGCGATTGCAGCGTGTTATAGACCCCGATGGCCGAACCGCGCACGCTGGCCGGGGCCAGCCGCGACACCATGCTGGGCTGGCTAGCTTCGAGCACGTTAAAGCCATAAAAAAAGACAAACAGCAAGGCACCCAACACCACCACACCGGGCTGCTGGCCGACCAGCCACCACAGTGTCAATTGCACCAGCGCGAGCAGCCCGATCGACAGCAGAAACACGCCGCGCAGGTGGCCGCGTTTTTCCAGCTGGAACAAGCTACCACCCATCACCACAAACGACCCCAGCACGGCGGGCAGGTACACGTGCCAGTGCTGCGCGCGCGCCAAGCCCGCTTCTAACAGCATGGCCGGCAGCGCCAGCCACATCGCCAGTTGCACTGCGTGCAACACAAACACACCAAAATTGAGCCGTAGCAGCGCGGGCAGGCGCAACACATCTACAACGCGGCCCTTGGCCTGCTGCTTGTGCTGTAGCGGTTCGGGTGGCACCCACCAGACGATGGCGGCGATGCCCAGCAGCGCCAGGGTGGCGGTCAAGGTAAAAATGCCGACCAGTCCGCCCCACGCCGCCAGCGCCGGTGCCGCCACCAGCGACACGGCAAACATCAGTCCGATGCTGCCACCGACCAGCGCCATCGATTTGGTGCGCACCTGGTCGCGCGTCAGGTCGGCCAGCAGCGCCGTTACCGCTGCCGACACCGCGCCTGCGCCCTGCACGGCGCGCCCGATGGCCAGCCAGGTGAGTGTGGGTGCCAGCGCCGCGATGGCGCTGCCCGCCGCAAACAGCAGCAAGCCAAATACGATGACGCGCTTGCGCCCCAGTCGGTCCGACGCCCAGCCGTACAGAAACAGCAGGCAAGCTTGTGTCAGACCGTAAATGCCCATCGTAAAACCAACCATCGCCGTGTCGTCGCCTCCGGGGTAGTGCGCAGCTTCGATGGCAAACACCGGCAGAATCAAAAACAGGCCCAGCATACGCAGGGCAAAAATGGAGGCTAGTGAAAAACTGGCGCGCCGCTCCAGCGGCGTCATGGCGGTTGAAACGTTCACATCAGACAAGGGTTTTCTCCGAAATCACAGCGGTCATCTGGATCAGGCGACCAGCGTGGGATTGTCCCCGATCCTGGCGGCAAGCTGTGGCTGCAATTCAAACCGGGAACGTCAATGCAAAATTCTGGCCTACAGACTTGGCCTTCGGCATTTGGAGTGTCCCCGAATCCCGACGCATATCCGCGACAAACGCAGTCGTGCCAACAAGCTCTACGTCGATGAGCCAATGGGATTGAATGTCAACATCACTGGCAAGGTGCACGATTGAACGAAGACCAAGGAGAATAAACATCCCCACAAAGATGAATCTCATCCTGGGGCACGCGGCAACCCAACAATGAATCGGGTGGTTGCATCCGATGAAGTGGCCTTAATGGTTCCGCCATGTGCCACGACAACGGACTTGGCGATGGCCAGCCCCAGACCCGTACCCTCGCCTCTTTGGCGAGCGGGATCTGCTCGAAAGAAACGATCAAAAATGCGCTCCAGATATTCTGCCGGGATTGTGTCCCCCACATTTTCTACAGTGACCATTGCCTCTGAGGCCTGGTCTTGCAATGTCACCCGGATACAGCTATCGCGTTGGGCGTGACGGATCGCATTGGACAGCAGGTTGCCGATGGCACGACGCAGCATCAAGCGGTCTGCCAGTACCTGTGCTTGCCCATCTAGCGACAATTTCAGTTGTTGTTCTTCGGCCAGCGCGTCGTAGAAATCAAACAGCGCGTGCACCTCATCGGCCAAGTCAACTAATTCACGGTTTGGCAGCACCAGCCCGTTGTCGGCCTTGGCCAACAACAGCATGTCGGCAATCATGCGTGCCATGCGGTCCAGCTCTTCGGCGTTGGACTCCAGCACGGCGCGGTAGTCGCAGGCAGCGCGCGGCTGCGACAGCACCACTTGCGTTTGCGTCATCAGATTGCTGACGGGGGTGCGCAGCTCGTGCGCAATGTCGCTGCTGAAGGCGGTCAGCCGCTGGAAGGCCTCTTCCAGCCGGGCCAGCATGTCGTTGAGCGACTGCGCCAGTTCGGCCAGCTCCTGCGGCACCGCTTGCACCGGCAGGCGGTGGCCCAACTGCTGCGCGGTGACGCGGCCGGTTTGATCGTGCATGGTGCGCAAGGGGCGTAGCCCACTGCGCACCGCCGCCCAGCCCAGCAGCGCAATCGGCAGCGTGGCGGTAGCCACAAAAATCCACAGCGTTTTCAGCAGCGAGCGCAAGTAGTCCTGATGGTGTGCCAGGATAAATTTGTCCCCTATCAAATGTAGTTTTAAATCAACAGCGAACTACGCCGCGCTGGACATTCCCGCCCACATCCGCTACAAACGCGGTCATGCCCGCCGAAACATTGACCAGAACCCCCCTTGGCGAACTTCATGTTCGCCCAATAGAACGGC
This sequence comes from Comamonadaceae bacterium CG12_big_fil_rev_8_21_14_0_65_59_15, assembly GCA_002786915.1. Taxonomy (GTDB): domain Bacteria; phylum Pseudomonadota; class Gammaproteobacteria; order Burkholderiales; family Burkholderiaceae_C; genus Rhodoferax. Next base: position 33,030 of record PCUV01000069.1, read on the forward strand.
ACGAAGAGCCACGCTACAAAGAGCAGATGGCTGCGCACCACTACCTGGGCGATCTGGCCAAGATTGGCGAAACCCTCTGGTATGTGGCCCTCTGGCGTGACCAATGGGTCGCGCTTTTGAGCATCTCGGCCGCCGCACTGAAATGCGGCGTTCGTGACCGCTGGATTGGCTGGGACTTCACCACCCAGTACGGCCGGCTCAAGCTCATCGCCAACAACAGCCGATTCTTGATCCTGCCCGACTGGCACCGGCCCAACGTGGGCTCGCGTGTACTGTCATTGATGCAACGCCGCTTGAGTAGCGACTGGCAGAGCCGCTTTGGCCACCCCGTGCTACTGCTGGAAACCTTTGTTGACCCACAACGCTTTCACGGTGGCGTGTACCGCGCAGCCAACTGGACTGAGCTCGGACTGACCCAGGGCTTTCGGCGCACACGTTCAGGCTACAGCCAACAGCACAACGCACCCAAGCTTGTCTTTGTGTACCCCTTGTGTGGACATCCACAAGCGCTATTAACCCAAGCCGACAGATCACAACTTCAACTCCCAGGAAAGGCCAACATCATGCTCAGTGCCCATCAAATGCGCTTCCTGCCCGACTTCTTCAACGACATCAAGGACCCCAGATCACGCGCAGGGCGGCGTCACCGCTTATCGAGCGTGTTGAGCATCGCTACAGCGGCCACGCTGTGCGGCATGAAGGGCTACAAGGCCATCGCTGGCTGGGCCAAAGACCTCGGTGATAAAGCATGCGAGCGTTTGGGTTGCCGTCGTGTCAATGGCAAATATGTTGTGCCCAGCGAATCCATCATCCGTGATGTGCTCATACGCGTTGATCCTGTAGTGCTCGATCGAGCACTACAGGAGTGGAATGCTGTCTTTGCCCCCGCAGACAAGTGCCTTGCTGTGGATGGCAAGACCATGTGCAACGCTGTGGATGACAAAGGCCAGCAAACCCATATCATGAGCGTTGTGGGACACCAGAGTGTTGTTTGTCACACCCAAAAAAAGTTGGTACCTTGCCCGTAGAAGGCAGTGATGAGCGCAAGCAGACCAATGAGATTGGCATGTTTGTGCCACTGCTCGATACCATTGAGATCAAGGACAAACTGATCACGGCCGATGCCTTGCTGACACAGCGCAAATTGGCCCGTTACGTGGTGCAGCGCGGTGCACACTACCACTTCACGGCCAAAGGCAACCAGGCCACGCTGCAAAACAAGATTACGCTGTTGTTTCAGGATCGCAAAGCGCCAGACTTCGTAGAGCTCACACCACCCGATCATGGACGCATCGAGACCCGACGCATCTGGTGCTGCGAGGCACTCAATGCGTATTTGGATTTCCCACATGTCGCGCAAGTCTTTCTGATCGAGCGCGAGGTGCTTCACAAGAAGAGCGGCAAGCAATCAACGGAGATCGCCGTGGGTCTGACAAGCCAGTCACCAGCCCAAGCCAGCCCACAGCAAGTGCTTCGGGCCAATCGTGAGCATTGGACGATTGAGAACCGTTGTCACTACGTGATCGACTGGAACTTTGACGAAGATCGCAGCCGCATTCGAACCGGCCACGGTCCAGAGAACGTCACACGGCTACGCCGCTTTGTGGTAGGTGTGTTGAACCTCGTTGGCGACAAGAAAACCAGCATCTCTGAAAAAATGGCCAAGCTCAACCGCAACACACGGATGGTCTTTGACTACCTGCGCATGACGAAAAATTCCGCTCGACCGGCTGGCGCATAAGGGTTTCGGGGAGAACAAATTTATCGTGATTGACCAGCAAGGAAGCGCAACCGCAACGCTGCGACCTGTAGTGCCTGAGCGCACCAAACTGACAAAACTGTAATGATTTCGACACGTTCAGGACAGCCGCCCATTTCTAAACTGACGGCGTCATCGAATGGATGTCGAACCTAAGGAGTCAACATGTTGTGTTGTGTGGGATTGATTGCAGGGATGTCGGTGGGGCAATCGATGGGTGGGCCATGGACCTACATTGCTCCGGCGGTGGGCTTTGGCGTTGGTTTTCTGGGCGACATGAAGTTCATGGGCCACATGCATAAAAAAAATAACACCACGCCCGTGGAACCCGAAGTCAAAAACGCGCCACCCTTGCACGGGCCAGTCGCTGCCCCGAGCGATGCCAAGCCCGCCGTCGCCTGGGAACTGGCGGCCTGAAACGGATGCAGCACAACCCGCGGTGCTCCTGCGCGCAGGCTTTGAACCGCATGAACTCTCAATTACCAAGAGGAAAAACATGAAAATGCATACTTTATTTGAATCAAGCCGCCGTGCAATGCTCGTCATGCTGGCGCTTGGTGCTGCGGCATTGACCACACACCAGGTGCAGGCTGCCACTGCTCAGCCGCCGATTCCCAAAGGCGTCGCGATGAAGTCGTGGCAAGACAACGGCAGCAATGGCCAATACGTGCTGCAGCTCCTTGAAGGCAAGGCACTCAGTGGCAAGGAGTCCGTCAACGGGAAGGTGGCCAGTGACAGCGACTGCACGCCGGATGCCGATGGACTGAGCCATTGCCACAACATCATTGAACTGGCCAATGGTCAAAAAATGACCGTTGTTGATACCCACAACATGCACATCAATCGGTGCCTGAGCCCAGGTGAGCAAATTTCACTGAAAAAAATTGACAAGACCTGGATGCTGGCCACGTTGTTCAAAAAGTAAATCAGTTCAAGCGGACTGGCAATCCACTCTTGAGAAACAAAAAAGCAAAGGTTACATCATGGATTGGCTTGCAAATAACTGGATCTGGTTGGCATTTACAGCCGCGATCGTGCTGATGATGCGTGGTGGCGGTTGTTGCGGTGGCCGTCATGGTAAAGACCACCAAGCAGATGCCGACACGCCTGCGCCGTCAAAGGCGGTTGAACTCCTAACAGAGCCCACTGCTGACAACAAGCCCGGTGAGTGCAAGTCAGCACAGGCCCGTCAACCATGATTCCAGAACTTGGGCATTTCGCCCTCATCCTCGCCCTTGCGTTGGCCCTGACGCAAGCCAGCTCTGCGCTGCTGGGTGCGGCGCGTGGCAACCCGACCTGGATCGCGGTGGCACACAGCAGTGCGCTGGGGCAGTTGTTGTTCATCTTTGCGGCGTTTGCCACGTTGGTGTACGGGTTTGTCAGCAATGATCTTTCTTTGCTCTACGTGGCATCTAATTCGAATGCCTCGCTGCCCCTGCAATATCGCATTGCCGCGACCTGGGGCGGACACGAAGGGTCGATGTTGCTGTGGGTTTTGATCCTGGCCGGCTGGACGGTGGCGGTGTCGCGCTTGAGTCGCCATCTGGCAACCGATTTTGTGGCCCGCGTGCTGGGTGTGATGGGTATGGTCAGCGCTGGTCTGCTGGCTTTTCTGTTGTTGACATCCAACCCATTCTTGCGCTTGGTTCCCGCTGCAGCGCATGGACGAAGCTTGAACCCGTTGCTGCAAGATATTGGCATGGTGCTGCATCCGCCGATGCTCTACATGGGCTACGTCGGTTTCTCGGTGGCGTTTGCCCTCGCCATCGCGGCCTTGCTCAGTGGTCGACTTGATGCTGCTTGGGCGCGCTGGTCTCGTCCCTGGACCACTCTGGCCTGGGTCTTTCTCACGCTTGGTGTGGCGTTGGGTAGTCTGTGGGCCTACTACGAGTTGGGCTGGGGCGGTTGGTGGTTTTGGGACCCGGTTGAGAATGCCTCGTTCATCCCCTGGCTGGTCGGCACCGCGTTGATCCACTCGCTGGCCGTGTCCGAGAACCGAGGTGCACTCAAAGGGTGGACCGTACTGCTGGCCATCTTTGCCTTTTCGCTCAGTCTGCTGGGTACCTTCCTGGTGCGCTCTGGTGTTTTGACCTCGGTACATGCTTTTGCCACGGATCCGGCACGTGGCACCTTTGTGTTGGTTCTACTCGGTCTTGTAGTTGGCGGCGCGTTGCTGCTCTACGCCTCACGTGCCAACCGCATTGGATTGGGGGCAGGCTTTGACCCAATCTCGCGTGAATCGCTGCTGCTGTTGAACAACGTCATGCTGGCGGTGGCGGCGGGTTCGGTGTTGCTCGGCACCCTTTATCCGTTGGTTCTTGATGCATTGAAAGTGGGCAAAATTTCTGTCGGCAGGCCTTATTTTGAAACCGTGTTCGTGCCGCTCATGACACCGGCCATGTTCCTGATTGGGGTGGGGCCGATGGCACACTGGAAAAAAGTTAATTTGCCCGATCTGGCGCTGCGTTTGCGCTGGGCGTTTGCAGTGGGTGTGGTTAGCGCCCTGTTCGTGCCGATGGCCATGGGGGCCTGGAGCACAGCCGTCAGTTTCGGAATTCTGTTGTCGGTCTGGATCAGCGCCAGCAGCGTCGCAGATTTGCTGGGGCGCTTGCGCAACGTCCACACCGCGGTCAGTTTGCTGGCTCGGTTACGGGCCAACTCACGCAGTTATTACGGCATGCTTTTGGCCCACATCGGGGTCGCGGTTTTTATTGCAGGGGCCACGTTGGTCACTGGCTACGAATCCGACAAGGAAGTCCGCATGGGCATTGGCGACACGGTTGAAGTGGGAGGCTACGACTTCCGTCTGGAGCGCATGTCTGAGGCACTCGGGCCGAACTATACGGCTACACGTGGTGAGATCAACGTGAGCCGCAGCGGGCAGGCCGTCACCCGCATGTATCCAGAAAAACGCAACTACGGTGAGCAACAGCGACCAATGACCGAAGCCGCTATCGACTGGGGTGTCACGCGCGATCTCTACATCGCGTTTGGCGACCAGATAGAACCCGGTGTCTGGGCTGTTCGTATCTACCATAAACCCTTTGTGGAGTTCATCTGGTACGGTTGGCTGCTCATGGCCCTAGGCGGATTGCTGGCGGTGTTTGACCGGCGCTACCGTGTCGCGGTGACCAGCGTCCAGACCGTGCCACCCGAGCCAGCGCCAGGCAGGGTGGTCCCAAGCGCCCTGGTGGTCGCATGAATCGTCAATCCCTAACCTGGAAATCATGGCGCAGCGCCAGCGTGGCGCTGTTCATGGTGATGCTGTCGCTGGCGGCCACCGTCAGCTGGGGCAAGGTTGCGATGCCCCTGGCGGCTGATCCGGCACTTGAATTGCGCATGATGACGTTGGCGGCTGAATTGCGTTGTCTGGTTTGTCAAAACCAGAGTCTGGCGGAGTCCAATGCCGAACTGGCGGTCGATCTGCGCCAACTCATGCGCCAACAAATGCGTCAAGGTGCCAGCAACCAGGACATCATTGACTATATGGTGGCCCGCTATGGCGACTTTGTTTTGTATCGGCCACCACTGAAAGCCAGTACCGTGTTGTTGTGGTCCGGGCCGGTCATGCTGCTCTTGCTTGGCCTCGGCTTGCAGTGGCGCACGATCAGACGCCAGCGCACCAATCAGGCTGCACCCGACTCAAGAGGTGGCGAACCCGGGAGCGCCAAGGAGACAGCATGATAATTTATTGGATCATCGCCGTGGCACTTGCCTTGAGCGCCGCACTCTTGGCTACCTGGCCACTTTGGCGCGGGCGGGCTCAGCCAGCCCCAAGCCTTGCCACAGGAAATGTTGTCGTGGGGCCGAGGCGCACGGCACTGGCCGTTGCACTGGCGATTGCCGTGATGGCAGTCCTGCTGTATGTCGCCCTTGGCAATCCGGCGGCCATCGTGCCCCAACCCTCCGGGGCGCCGCACGGTATCGGTCAGCAGCAGGTGAATGCCATGATCGTCAAGCTGGTCGCCCGGGTTGACAAAAACCCGCAAGACCTCACAGGCTGGACGATGCTGGCGCGGGCTCAGACCGTGCTGGGTAAATATGACGATGCCAGGGCAACCTATGCCCAAGCGGTGCGGCTCTTTCCGGAGAACGCGCAATTGCTCGCTGATTACGCTGATGTCCTGGCCATGGCGCAAGGCGGGCGTTTGGTCGGGGCACCCGAGCAGCTGGTCGCGCGCGCACTGGCCATTGACCCAGACAACCTCAAGGCATTGGCCTTGGCCGGCACGATCGCCTTTGACAACAAGGATTTTGCACGCGCCGTTGCACATTGGGTGCGCTTGCGCGACGCCATTCCAGTTGACTCTGAATTCACACAATCGATTGAAGCCAACATCATGGAAGCCAACAAGCTATTGCAGGCCAAGGCCAGTGCGCCCGCAGGACTGGCCGCGCAATAAAGAGCGTCAGACATGATCTTCATGGCAACACGCACCCCTGACGCATTTGATAGGACAGAAATGACACAAAATAGTCTCACCCATGACGTGCCTATGGTACCCAGCAGAAGGCGTTGGACTGCCTACATCCCGCTCATGATCTTTGCTGTGATGGCGGTATTTCTGGGCATTGGCCTGACCATGGACCCGCGGGAAATTCCGTCACCCTTGATAGGTAAGCCGGTGCCCCAGTTCAATTTGCCTGCTGTCAAGGGCCGCACACTCGGTCTGGCCACGGCTGACTTGCGCGGCCAGGTCTCACTGGTCAATGTGTTTGCATCCTGGTGCGTGGCCTGCCGCGAAGAACACCCGCACTGGGTTGAACTTGCCAAGAAGAACATCGTGCCGATCCATGGGTTGAATTACAAGGACAAACCAGACGACGCGCAGGCCTGGCTTGATCAGTTGGGCGACCCGTACACACGCACCGGCGTCGATCGGGACGGCCGGGTCGGTATCGACTGGGGCGTTTACGGCGTGCCTGAAACCTTTGTTGTGGACCGTAACGGCCGCATTGCGTACAAGCACATCGGCGCGATCACCCCCGAGGTATTGCGCGACAAGTTGCTGCCGCTGGTGGCCCAATTGCAAAAATGATCATGCTGCATTTCACGCAACAAACCTTGGCGTGCCTGGTATGGCCAGTCTGACAAGCCTTGCGCTACTGAGCGCTTTTGGCGGCGGCATCATTTCATTTTTGTCGCCTTGTGTACTCCCCCTGGTGCCGGGTTACATGTCCTATGTGGCGGGCAGCACACTGACACCGCAGAGTGGGAGTGGGGTGCGTGCGCACCGTCTGGACGTCCTGGCTCTGAGTCTGTGTTTTGTGGCCGGATTTTCAACCGTCTTCATCACCCTGGGAGCCGGTGCCTCGGCGCTGGGCGAGCTGCTGCTGCGCTTTAAATATGAGGCCAACATCGTCGGCGGCAGCATTGTCATCATTTTTGGCCTGTTCATGATTGGCGTGCTACGACTGCCCTGGCTACAGCATGACCTGCGTTTTCACGGCAACATCAAAGGCGCGCGTCCGTTGGGTGCCTACCTGATCGGGCTGGCTTTTGCCTTCGGCTGGAGTCCATGCATCGGACCCGTGCTTGGCGCCATCTTGACCATGAGTGCGGCGACGGCGACCGTATCCAATGGTGTTGCGCTGCTTGCTGCCTATTCGCTCGGCCTGGGCCTTCCCTTTGTCGCGACGGCACTTTTTACCGGGTCCATGGTCAAACGGCTGGCACCGCTGCGCCGCTGGGGGCGGTGGTTGCAAGTGGCCGCTGGCATAGGCATGGTGTTCATGGGCATCGCCATGATCACCGGCTGGCTTTCAACCTTTGCCTTCTGGATGCTGAAAACGTTCCCGATTTTCGCGACCATTGGTTAACGTGAAAGAACGCCACCGACGTTTGAAATTTGCCCGTCATTGCGAACGCAGTGAAGCAATCCATGCCTTCTAAATCCATGGATTGCCGCGGCCTGCGGCCTCGCAATGACGACAGGCTTTCATCATTTGGGGCGGCTGTGCAGGCATGGCCGTTAAGCGCTTGGCCGATCGATGGGTCATGAAATACGCAGCGACTTGTAGGCCTCTGATCAACTTCAGGAGAATGTCATGATGTGGGGATCTAACGGATTTGGCTTCGGCTACGGAGGTGGTGCGATGGGTATTGGTATGGTGTTGCTCTTTGGCCTGATCATATTCGTCGTTGTGATGGCGATACGTGGTATGGGCGGTCGATGCGACGGCACCGAGTCGCGTCAAAAGTCTGCGCTCGATATTTTGGAGGAGCGTTATGCCAAAGGTGAAATCGGACAAGCCGAGTTTGCAGAAAAACGCAATGACTTGGTCGGTTCAGGCGGCACGCGCGGGTAAGCCACCCGAAGCCGACCCTCCTGTCTACATTTGATGCGGGTGAGCCACGATGCCGTTGGCTGCCTGTAGTTCACGGATATAGGCAATGATTCGGGTCACTTGTGCGTCGCTTACTTGCGGTGCCGGTGGCATATTTCCGAAATGCCAGTGATGCTGCGTTGTGCCGTTGTGCACTGCAGCCCGGAAAGCCTCGTCGGGATGGTGGCCAGGGTTGTAGGTATCGTGAACCAGTGGCGGTGCGAGCTTGGTGCCGCCGCCGCCATTTTTTCCATGACACACCGCGCAGTTGGCATTGAATGCCGCTTCACCGGCGACCGCCAGTGGTGACAACGACGGCAGCTTGACGCTGACGGCGTCATCGCCAGCACTTGGGCCAAAAATCAGAAACGCCACAACACCTACGCCTGCGACGATCGCAATCGGCATAAAAAGTTTGTTTTTTTTGGTGTTACTTGTCTTGTTTTTCATCATGTCTATTTTGAGTTCTTGTGCGGTATTGATTGCGCCAGCGGATTTGGTTTACACACGGATTCATGGGTTGCCAAGTTGCCACTTGAACAAACGCGGTTGTGCTTCGCCTGGGCGTGTCATGCGAAGTTCTACCGTCGTAGGGCGTGGCGTAATCGGGTTGAATTGCAGCACCCCCTTGCGGTGGTGGCCGCCCGCTGGGTCGCCAAGCCATTTGATCGGCGAAAAAGTCTTGCCCAGGTCCGTGCTGAGGGTGGTGGTTTTGCTGGGGTCGTCATCCAGAGAGCCGGAGTGGGTATTGAAAGCCAGCTCGAAATCCCAAGTCGCCCCGGAGAAGGCCCGTGGGGTCGCGCTCACTGTGACGGCGGACTGGGATGAACTGCGTGTCGGAAGTTCGGCTGCGGCATAAACGGCCTGGCTACCCAACATTCCAATGGTCAGTGTGGCAGCGAGATTGATTAAGCGTGAACGCATTGCGTGTGCTCCTTTGAAGCGTTAAATAATTTACGGCCAATGTAGGTCATACCTGCCGCATTGAAGAGCAGACCCAGCCAGAAGAACTCGACCTGATATTGGGTTGCAAAAGTGACCAGCCCGGTCGTTCCCAGCACCGGAGCCAGGTTGACCAAATAGTGGGCGCAGCAAGAGACCATGGCCGTCGCCGAGGTGGTCCCCGATGCGGCCATGACCTTGCCAGCGTCTTTGGACTGGAGCACCCATTGGCGTAGTTGAAAGTAGAGCGCTACCTGCACGCCAAACCCGAGCCCCAGTGGCACGATGAAAAACCAGTACTGTAAAAACTGATCCCAGGTGAACTGCCAGCCGGAAAGCAACGCGAGAAGGCCGAAGTAAATGGCCATCAGCAGGGTGAAGGCGAGCACACCAAAACCGACCGATCGACGAGTTGCCGCTGCCGTGTTCATTGGCGGGGCCGACATTTCCAACTGGATTGCGCAGGGTTGTGTTTCATTGGGGGACTGGGTATGTTTGCAGTGCGAGAGCTTACGACCCAGTGGGTGTCTTTGGCATGACACGCTCATTACATTTACGTCAGATCCGTGTGATGATGAGGTATGCGGATGGTGAAACGGGTGGCAAGTCCCGACGATGCAGCGTCAATCGTGCCACCATGGGCCAACACAATCGACTTGGTAATGGCCAGGCCCAGGCCATTGCCTTCGCTGCTGTGCCGACGCGATGGATCAACTCTGAAGAAGCGGTCAAAAATGCGTTCAAGGTGCTCCGCAGCGATGGTCTCACCCGAGTTTTCCACGCTGATGGTGACCGCCTCCGAGGCGTCGTCAAGCCTGACTTGCACTGTACTGTTGACATCTGCGTGACGAATGCCGTTGGACAGCAGGTTGGCCAATGCGCGGCGCAACATCAGCCTGTCAGCGCCGACCGTGGCATCGCCTTCGGTGGCCAGTTGAATTCCCTTTTCTTCCGCCACCGCTTCATAAAAGTCGAACAATAGCCGCACCTCGTCTGCCAGGTGCAGCGTTTCACGGTTCGGTACCACTAAGCCGTTTTCTGCCTTGGCCAGCAGCAGCATGTCAGAGATCATGCGTGACATGCGTTCGAGCTCATCGGCATTGGAGGCGAGAATGTCGCGATAGGCTTCGACGTCTCTGGGTTTGGATAGCACGACCTGGGTTTGTGTCATCAAATTGGTGACCGGGGTTCGTAGTTCATGGGCAATGTCGCAAGAGAAGTCCGACAGGCGCCGAAAAGCCTCTTCCAGCCGTGCCAGCATGTCATTCAACGACTGCGCCAGTTCTGCCAGTTCGATGGGCACGGAATCGACCGCAAGACGATGGCTGAGTTGTTGGGCCGTGACCACTTGTGCCTGTTGGCGCATGGCACGCAGCGGTGCCAGACCGCGCCGCGCCGCAGCCCAGCCCAGCAAGCCGGTAAGGCCTGCGGCACCGGCCACGAATAACCACAGCGTGTAGAGAAATGAGCGCATGAAGGCCTCGTGGTGCGCAATGCTCGTCGCCACGGCAACCGCCACCCTTGAGGCGCTGCTGATACCCGTTGGCAACACCATTGTGATGACGCGGTAATTTTGATTCGACATCTTCCAGACCATCGGCTGCAGGGGGCGTTTTTGCGCCGAATCAAATACCTCCACCAGCGGGAAGTGAACATCGCCGTTTGAAAATAGCACCGATTTGTTGAATCCGACAATGAGCATTTGCGAGTCAAGATCGCTGGCCAAAGAGATCTCGAGCAACTGAACGAGTAGCGCCAGATCGCCCGGTGACTTCAAGCTGGCCAAGGTGTCGCGTGCCAAAGCGACCTTGCTTTTGAGCAGCTCTACGTCCTGGTGCTCAAAATGGTGCTCAACCGCCGTTGCCACGACGAATCCCAACACCAGCAGCACGACTGATGAAGCGGCGGCAAACAGCAGCGTGACCCGCCGCGTGATCGAGATTTTGCTGCTCAATCGTGGCACTCCAGCACATAACCCATGCCGCGCACGGTATGGATCAGCTTTGGGCTAAACGCATCGTCCACTTTGGCGCGCAAGCGGCGCACGGCGACTTCGATGACGTTGGTGTCGCTGTCAAAGTTCATGTCCCACACTTGCGAGGCGATCAGCGAACGCGGCAGCACCTCACCCTGACGGCGCAGCATGAGTTCGAGCAAGGCGAATTCCTTGGCCGTGAGGTCAATGCGCTGACCGGCGCGGGTGACGCGCCGGCGCAGCAAATCAAGCTCCAGATCGGCGGCACGAAAAAAGGGATCCGAAGGTGCCTTGCCGCCGCGCCGCAACAAGGTGCGAACACGTGCCAGCAATTCGGAAAAAGCAAAAGGTTTGAGCAAATAGTCATCCGCTCCCAGCTCCAGACCCTTGACGCGGTCGTCCACCGCATCGCGGGCGGTCAAAAACATGATCGGCATGTCTTTGCCGGCGCGCCGAATCCCGGCCAGAATGCCAAAGCCATCAATGCCTGGCAGCATCACGTCAAGAATGGCCAGGTCATAATTTTCGGTGAGTGCAAAGTGAAGACCGTCAACGCCTTCGCGCGCCAAGTCAACCTGAAAACCGGCTTCAGTCAGGCCTTGCTTGAGGTAGTCGCCGGTTTTTTGCTCGTCTTCGACGATCAGGATTTTCATGACAGTTCTTCTTTCTTGTTCACGGTTCGATTATTCCGCGTGGGATCGAACATCTTTGCCGGTCTGAAAAAAATCAGGGGCGGCAAAGACACTACTTGCAGCAGCGCCACTCAGGCTGGCGACAAAACAATGCCACCAGAACTCAAATGATTAGCGTAGCCGCAAGGCATTGCCAATCACCGACACCGAGCTGAAACTCATGGCCAGCGCCGCGATCAGTGGTGATAACAGCCAGCCCGTGAGCGGGTACAACACGCCCGCTGCAATCGGGATGCCCAAGGCGTTGTACAAAAAGGCAAAAGCCAGGTTTTGCTTCATGTTTTTGACCGTCGCATGTGACATCAAAATCGCCGTGCTGATACCACGCAAATCCCCTTTGACCAGCGTCACCTGGGCGCTGTTCATGGCCACATCAGTACCGGTACCCATGGCAATGCCCACGTCGGCTTTGGCCAGCGCCGGCGCGTCGTTGATGCCGTCGCCGGCCATAGCAACCACGCGGCCTTCCTGCTGCAAGCGCGTCACCAGCGCCAGTTTGTCCGCTGGTTTGACCTCGCCTCGCACTTCCTTGATGCCCAATTGATCGGCCACCGCTTTGGCCGTGGTTAAGCCGTCACCCGTGGCCATGATGATGCGCAAACCGGCCTGTTGCAGGGCTACCAGCGCCTGTGGCGTGCTGGGCTTGATCGGGTCGGACACGGCCACCAACCCCAACAGTTTCCCCGCAGCAGCCAGGTACATCACACTGGCACCTTCGCTGCGCAATTGTTCTGCGTGGGCCATCAATGGGGCAATCTCCACACTTTCTTGCTGCATCAGGGTGGTGTTGCCCAGCGTCAAAGGCACGCCCGCAATTTGCCCATGCACGCCAATGCCTGAGCCGGATTCAAAGCCCTCGGGTTTTTCCAGCGCCAGACCACGCGCCCGGGCAGCGCGCACCAGCGCTTCCGCCAGCGGATGCTCACTGCCCTGGTCCAGACTCGCCGCCAGGCGCAATACTTCATCAGCAGAGCCACCGGCCACCGGGACGGCACGGTTAAAGGCGGGTTTGCCTTCAGTCAAAGTGCCGGTCTTGTCCACAATCAGGGTGTCCACCTTGCGCAGGTTCTCAATCGCTGCTGCATCGCGAAACAGCACACCTTGCGCGGCTCCTTTACCCGTTGCCACCATGATCGACATTGGCGTGGCCAGCCCCAGGGCGCAGGGGCAGGCGATGATCAGCACCGCCACCGCGTTGATCAGGCCAAACACCCACGACGGCTCGGGGCCAAACCAGCCCCAGACGAAGAAAGTCACGACGGCAATGGCAACGACAGTGACGACAAAATAGCCAGCCACCACGTCGGCCATGCGTTGCATGGGCGCACGCGAGCGTTGCGCCTGCGCCACCATTTGGACGATTTGCGCCAGCATGGTGGCTGCGCCAACACGCTCTGAACGCATCACCAACGCACCGCTGGTGTTCATGGTGGCACCGATCACCCTGTCGCCCGCGTGCTTGGTGACGGGCATCGGTTCACCCGTGAGCATGGACTCGTCCACGGCGCTACTGCCTTCAATGACCACGCCATCTACCGGTATCTTTTCACCAGGGCGCACGCGCAGGCTGTCACCCACGTGCACGTTGGACAAGGGCAGGTCTTCTTCGCTGCCGTCAGCTCCGATGCGTCGCGCGGTTTTGGGAGCCAACCCAAGCAGGGACTTGATGGCGGCTGACGTTTGTGAACGTGCCTTGAGTTCAAACACCTGGCCCATCAGGGTGAGTGAAATGATCACCGCCGCCGCCTCGAAATACACCGCCACCCGGCCCATCGAAACAAATGACGCAGGGAACATTTGGGGTGCCAGCGCTGCCGCCACGCTGTAAACATAGGCCGCACCCGTGCCCAAGCCGATCAAGGTCCACATGTTCGGGCTGCGGTTCACCAGTGACTGCCAGCCGCGCACAAAAAACGGCCAACCGGCCCACAACACGATCGGTGTGACCAGTGCCAGTTCTATCCAGCTCTGCAGTGCCAGGTCCAACCATGGCAGGCGATGCCCAGCCATGGCCAGCACAAACACCACACCCGTGAGCGGCAGTGTCCACCAGAAGCGGCGCTGAAAATCGCGCAGCTCGGTGTTGTCTTCTTCGGTGAGAGTGGGCAGCATCGGCTCAAGCGTCATGCCGCATTTGGGGCAGTTGCCGGGGTGATCCTGCACCACCTCAGGGTGCATAGGACAGGTGTAGGTGGTTCCGGCGGCATGCGCCTCGTCTGCTGGCGGTTCTGCCGCTGTAGCAGCGTGGACATGGTACTGCGCCGGGTTGGCAGCAAATTTGCCCTGACACTTGACACTACAAAAATAATAAGGGCTACCGTGGTGCTGGAGCTTGTATGGTGACGCTTCGGTAACGGTCATGCCGCATACCGGGTCAGTCAGCTGAGTTTCAGGTGGTGTTGTCATGCGCTGCCTTGATTTAATGTGCTGTTGCCCGGCGCGACAGCTTTGGGAAAAACCGGGGGGTTCGCTTTTCGTAGTCCAGATAGGCCTGGCCAAATTGTTCGCGCATCGTGGCTTCTTCAGTCAAGGCCAGCCGTGCGTACATCAACAGCAGGACCGGTAACATGGCCAGTGTCAGCAGTGTGGGCCATTGCAGTAGAAATTCCAACAAAATCAAAACAAATGCCAGATACTGGGGATGCCTGATGCGGGCATACGGCCCGGTGACGCCAAGTGTTTGACTGCGTTGCGCTTGGTACAGCACATGCCAGGCGTTGGACAACAAAATAAAGCCTGCGGCCAAAGCCACGTAGCTGGCAAGGTGCAGGATGCCAAAGTGTGGATCACCGGTTTCACCTGATAGCGTTGACCACAAATGCCCCGAGTTGTGACTGAGCAAGTCCAACCCGGGATAGCGGGTTTGCAACCAGCCAGACAACACGTAAATGGTCAGCGGGAAACCGTACATCTCCACAAACAGGGCGACAACAAAAGCGGCAAAAGCCCCAAAAGTGCGCCAGTCCCGTGCCGTGGCGGGTTTGAAAAAGCTGTAGGCAAACATGATGAAGATAGCTGAATTCAGCACGACCAGCATCCACAGCCCTTAGGCAGACTGATCTTGGTTCATAACGGCTCTGCAGGCGTGGTTGCCGACGTAGATGATGCTGCATGGTTATGTCCGCCATGGTCGTGGTGCATGAAGATATGCATCAATGGGCAAGCGGCCAGCAGCAAATACGGCAGAGCACTCAAGGTATGCACCAAGTGTTCGGTTAACAAGAAGTAGCTAGCAAGGCCAGTCATGACCAACAAGCCAATAGCGTAGCGAGATCGCCAAAAGCTGGCTGCGTTTTTGGATTTTTCTCTTGGAAAATGAATTGGAGGTATTCTCATTTTGGGTGATTCAGTTGAAACAGCATGTTGTGAAACTGTCAAACATATTTTTGATAAACGGATGTGCTGCCGTCGCGCTTGCCCAGAAGCACTTCATAAGGATTTTTAAGTCCTTGGTAGATGGGGCCGTCCATGCCAGTCATGGGTAGCATCAAGGCCCCCATGAGCCAAAAGCGACGGGATGTTGTGTGCATTTTCTAGCCTTTCGTCTTGGTTAAAACTGGTGTCCACTGTGCGCCTCGGGTGGCAACCACCGGATGACGATCACATTACTTTTTTGTTATGTGGTGATGAGCAGATTAATTGCCGACATGACAAACTTGTAATCTTGACGACAGCTTGTTGTCGGGCGTGGTGGGGCACAGTTGCACTGTTTAGAGATTTCTTTGCCACCTTCCAACCATTAGGATCACAACCATGTCGATAAATCCGTTAGCTCAACGTCGCTCTTTTCTGGCCGTCTTGTCCACTTTGCCCTGGGTCGGCAGCACCTGGGCGCAAGGCATGATGTCGAACAACATGAGCGCTATGCAAGGCATGGGGGGCATGGCGGGCATGATGCATGGTGCAGCAGCCAGCACGGCGCTGGCCCCGGTGCAGGCCATCGCCGCTGGCGCGCCCTTGGCTGAGTTGAAAAAGCTCGTCAATACCAGCATCCAGCCCGGACAGTTTCGCGCCACGCTGCGTGCCGCACCCGTGTCGGCGGCCGTCATGCAAGATGGCACCCACACCGTGTTCTGGGCCTACAACGACAGCCTGCCGGGGCCCTTGATTGAAGTGATGGAAGGCGACACGGTTGAAATTGAATTCATCAACGACCTGCCCCAACCCAGCACCATCCACTGGCATGGGCTGCCGGTGCCAGCCGAGCAGGACGGCAATCCGCACGATGCCGTGCCGGCAGGAGGCCGACGTTGGTACCGCTTTACGCTGCCGCCGGACTGCGCCGGTACCTACTGGTATCACCCGCATCCGCATGAGTTGACAGCCGAACAGGTGTTTCGCGGCTTGGCCGGACTGTTCATTGTGCGTGCCAAAAATGACCCACTGAAAGACATCCCCGAGCGCCATCTAGTTTTCTCCGATCTCAAGCTTGCCGCCGATGGCAGCATTGCGCCCAACGACATGAACGACGAGATGAACGGTCGCGAGGGTCAATTTGCGCTGGTTAACGCGCAACGTCAGCCGCTGCTGAACTTCGCGGCCGGTGGCCGTGAACGCTGGCGCATCTGGAATGCCAACAGCGCACGCTACCTCAAGCTGAAACTGCCAGGGGCACGCTTCACGTTGGTGGGAACGGATGGTGGCTTGTTGCAGAAACCTGTCCCTGGTCTGACCGAATTGGTGATGGCAGCGGCCGAGCGCATTGAGGTGATTGTTGACGCACCCCAAGGCGCTGCCAGGGTGGGGTTGGTGACCGAGCCGGTGGAACGCGGAAAAATGGGCATGGTTCCGCAAGAGCATGCCATCACGTTGCTGGAGGTGGACTTTTCTGCGGTCAAGCCGGATCAATTGGCCGCCCTGCCGCAGTTGCCGCAAGCCCTGCGCCGCATCGAGCCGCTGGGTACGGTTCAGGCAAAAAAACGGGTGGTGTTCTCGGAATCGATGTCCATGGCCGGGGGTGTGCACAGCATGAAGTTTCTCGTCAACGGCAAAAGCTTCGACATGAAACGTGTCGACTTCACCAGCAAGATCAATGAAGTGGAGCTATGGGAAATCGCCAACGAATCCGACATGGACCATCCATTTCACATCCATGGTATCCAGTTCCAGGTGATTGAGCGCGAGCGGGATGGAAAAGTCATCCCCGAGCCGCTGCTGGCCTGGCGCGACATGGTCAACACCCAATCCGGCGAAACGGTGCGTATCAAGCTGGTGCAGCGCCATAAGGGTCTGCGCATGTTCCATTGCCACATTCTGGAACACGAGAATGCTGGCATGATGGGGCAGGTGCTGGTGGATTAACGGACATGCGTCTTGTGAAACCCACGGCGACCATGTTGCTCGTGGCCATTGTTTTTGGCGCTGCCGGCCTTGCTGTGTCTAGTTTTTTCAAGACGGACCGAGCGACAGATGCAGGGGGTATCCGCTTGCCCACCCTGTCAGCGCAAGGCAGCGCCGGTAAGGTGGCTTTTGAGACGAATTGCGTGGCGTGTCATGGCATCAACGCCAGTGGCACAAAATTAGGGCCATCGTTTGTTAATCCGATCTACAACCCAGGTCACCACGGTGATTCGGCGTTTTGGCATGCGGTGCTTCAAGGCGTTCGGCAACACCATTGGCACTTTGGTGATATGCCTAAATTGCCACTTGTCACAGATGCCCAAATCAAGGACATTGTGCGCTACGTGCGTGAATTGCAGGTTGCTAATGGAATCGTTGCTCAACCACAATAAGCATGCTGCACGCAATCAATGGCTTAAACTTTGAACGACCTATCCGAACATTTTTGCCCAACATGAAAACCAATATCTCGACCTTCATTTTTGCGGCGTGGCTTGTCGCCACCATGGCCGCGTTGGGGGCCTTGTTCATGAGCGAGATCATGGGCTTTGCGCCTTGTGTGCTGTGCTGGTGGCAACGTATCTTCATGTTTCCGCTGGTGCTCATCTTGGCGCTGGCCCTGTTTCCGTTGGATGCCAAGGTGCTGCGCTACGCGCTGCCGCTGGCGGGCATCGGGCTGCTGGTGGCGGGCTTTCATGTGCTACTGACACTGGGCATCATCCCGGAAGACCTTGCGCCGTGTCGGCAAGGCATTCCGTGCAAGACCATCCAAGTGGAATGGTTCGGCTTTGTGACCATCCCTGTTCTTTCTTTTCTGGCTTTTTTAACCATCAACGGCCTGCTGCTGGCGGCCTATCGGAGTACATCCAAATGAAACAAAAAAATCTGTTTATCGTTGTCGTTGC
>PCUV01000069.1:50984-51126 GCA_002786915.1 Comamonadaceae bacterium CG12_big_fil_rev_8_21_14_0_65_59_15
GTTTGCAGGTGGGGCCTACTTTTACAAAAACCAGCAGGCGAAACAGGCGGCCGCTTTGACGCAGAAAAATCTGGCCTCGCTGGTGCGTGCCGACGCGCCCAGCTTTGGCAACCCGGCAGCACCGGTGCACATTGTTGAGTTT
>PCUV01000111.1 GCA_002786915.1 Comamonadaceae bacterium CG12_big_fil_rev_8_21_14_0_65_59_15
GCCACCTGCACACGCCGCCCATGCACCTGCGCCTGATCGAGCAGCGTGAGCAGGTCACCGACGGCAAGGGCAAAACGGTCAGGCAGCTCTGGCACGGATGCGCCGCCCCCCGCGCGCAACACCCAGGGCGCGCGTTTGCCGCCCGCGTCGAGCACCACCGCGTCTGGCGTGATCAGCGCGCGACACGGCGGGCGCAAGGCAGACAGCGCAAGCTGGGTGAATGAACGACCGGTGGGTGGTGACAACAAAATTCCCTCTTGATTGACACATCCTTAGCCAACGCCAAGGCTGGTGCAGTGACGGCAATTCTAGGGGGAACCGTTGCTAGCGCAGCGCTGGGAAACGCGTTAGTCACTAACAAGTAAAGTCTTTGCAAATTGTGAGAAGAATTCAGTTGCTGTGGATGTATTGCTCCTTCCCCTTTTGGGGGAAGGCTGGGATGGGGGCTTGCCTTGGATGGGAAGCCGTTGCCAAGTCGACACCAGCCCCCATCCCAGCCCTCCCCCAGCGGGGGAGGGAGCAAGACCGGGTGCATTTTTCCGGCTTGTCCGGCTTAGAAAATTATTGCCGTGCACCCGTGAAGGTTCCGCTGGCACCACCGGTGTTTGTCCAGGTGCCGCTGACGACGCCCGTGTAGTAGTTGGCAGTGCCGGTAAACACCGCACCGGTGCCGGTAATGCCCAGGTTGATGTTGGCAGTGGTTCCATCTATGCCGGTCGGCGTGACGCTAAAGCTGCAATTAAATGCCCCGGCCTGCGTTGATGTACCGGAACAGCTGGTAGTACCGGACGGGTTGACCGTGGCGGTCACGTTGCCGGAGTCGGTGCCCGTAAAAGTGCTGACGTAGGTGCCGGCGTAGGAGCCCAGTGACAACACAATCGGCACGTCCGGGCTGAAGGCGGGCAAGCCCAGTGTGCTGAAAAGGGCGTTCAGGGCGGGCAGGTTCAGACGGGCTTGGGGACTGCCAACCATAGGTTTATCTTGATGTCCATAAAAAACATGTCCTGCGCGTTCGACAAAAACACGCGACCAATTTAGCGCAGAAAACTGTGTTGGGTAACCGCTGAAAGTCATTGCGCGACCGTCCCCGAAGGTTTGAATTGCATAAGTACCCGTTCCGATAACACTGCAGTTACGTGTACTTCCACCCCAGCTTTCCTGGCAACTGTAGAAATTAACGGCATTGCCAGTGCCAAAGCCAACACGCAAGCGCGTGTTGGTGGTGTACCAACTGCTTGAATTGGCCGCGTTGTTGTAAGTGGGCGCATTGCCAATGGTTCCTAAGGACAAAGTCGTTCCGCCCCAACCCTCGTTTCGGCTTCCGCTGCTCAACATTGCACCATTGGCACCAGTGACCGTGTTTTCACCATACACACATGGCGTTCCTTTATTGATGGCAATTAATTGTTCCAAAGTGGCATTGGGGGTTTCTGCGGGCCATGGATTTGCATTGCATGAAGTGGCATTACCTGCCGCAACACCTGCATCCGAAAGTTGTACATAATTGTTCGGGCCTGGGTAATAGGCCATGGATGGTAAATAATTGCTTCCATAGGTGTTGTAGCTCACCTTCGAACCCGTTGGAAAAATTGCACTGCCCAGAACAGTTGTAGCTGAATTGATGGTCAAGTTGGTATTGCCACCTGCAACAGCCTCGTTGTAAACATCAATCATGGGGCGGGTTGATATATCAACAGTTCGGTAAACGTTGCCCACACTGGAACCGGTTTCTCGACCGTTGCAATAGTTATAGGTTGTGTTGCCGTTAGCATCTTTAGCGCTGGACCAGTTTTCAAAATTCACAAGGCAGTTAACCCAACCCGTGCCATTCCAGTGAACGTCTGCTCCGCGCGATGGACTGGAACCCAATGTCCAACTGTAAGGCGCACCACCGGCCACTTTGGCCATGCGCATTTCGCGCCATCGATAGCTTCCATCTGCTGCGGGCGTATTCTGTGCCGCCGTGCTTGAATTGACGCGCAAAAACCAGTCATTGGCACTGTTGAAAGTCAAAGCGCGCAAAGCGGCACTGGGCGCAGGCGGATTCACAACTGGTGTCACCGCGCCAATATTCACCCAGAAGCCGTCTGTACCTGCCAGCACGCTGGTAAATGGCAAATAGCTTTTGCTGGTGATGTAACTGGAAAGCTGGCCACTGGCCTCCAGCGACGGCGCATAAAAGCGCCAACCCGGCGTGGTGCCTTGCGTTGCACCGGTATCCCACGCCCACAAAGTGCTGATCGACTTGCTGGCCGCATTCAGACTGCTGGCCAAGGCGGCGTTGAGTTGCGAAGGCGTCTTTTTGTCGGCACTGGCCACCAGGTTCCAGCTAGGGGCCAGGTCTGCCACGCCCAGTGTGACGCCGGTCCCCACGGCGGGCGGCGGAGCCAGCGGGTCCGCAATGGTTACCGCAGCGCTGGCGTTGACCCAGAAGCCTTCTTTGGAGTCAATCGTGCTCAATACGTCGTATTGTTTGCTTGCAGCATAGGCGATCAAATCCGTCGCAGACATAGTGGGCGTGTAAAACGCCCATTTGTTACCAACCTTGTTCCACTTCCACACCGTCAGGATTTGCGAGCCACTGAGTTTGGCCGCCACGTCGATCGCCGCCGGATCGCTGTTGCCCACCAGATTCCAGCCCCCTGACAAACTGATGGGCGTAAAAGCACTGGCGAAGGCGGGCATCAGCGACGCCACAAGCAAGGAACAACGAATGAGCGAACGCATTGGAAAACCCCTTTAAAAAATTGGACAGCCGTCATGGGCACGTGGTGCCAAGTTGAAACACTGTCACATCCTGAGTAAATCCTACGCCTGATTTGAACCACAGGGCATCCCCCGAACGGGGGATTTCATCGGGTTAAATGGCCAATCTTTGATCTGACGCAAACTGGCATTGAGAAATTTGCAGCGCCGTCAAACGTCTGAAAGGCGTCAAATTTACTCTACATTTAATAGCTAGTGACGCAAGCCATACAAGCGCTACAACCCAAAAAGATGCTTGCTCACGGTTGCACCAGCAGGTTCGGTACTTGCACATAGCTGCCGGTGTTGAGCTGCAATCTGCCGGTGGTCAGAAGGGGGCTACTTCAACGCAACAGCGTGCCATTGGTCGTCTGCCGACTTGGCCTTACCCCCCCATTGGGGGGGTATCCATTGGCCTTTGGCTCGTCTAACATGGAGCCAAACTTTTTTTGAGGTGCGATCATGTTGGCAAGTCGATTGAGTTCTTGGGTGGCGGGTCTTTGGTTAACCCTTTACGCGGTACTTGGCAACGCAGCCACCGTTGCCTACACCCCCACCCTGTTGCAGGGCTGGAACTTGGTGGGCAACAGCACCACTGCTGCGCTGGATGTCAAAACCCTGCTGGGCACGCAGGCCAGCAGCGTCACCTCGGTCTGGAAGTGGAACGCCGCCAACAGCAAATGGGCGTTTTATTCGCCGGCACTGGATACGGCCAACACGCTGGCAAGCTACGCCGCCGCCAAGGGCTACGACGTGTTGAGCAGCATTGATCCGGGCGACGGCTTTTGGATCAACGTGAACGCCACCTCGGGGCTGGTGCTGGGTGCGCAAAGCGGCACGGGCTTTGCGCTGGGGGCGTCCACGCTCAAAACCAACTGGAACCTGGTAGCCACCGGTGACGACATCACGCCAGCGCTGTTCACCACCACGGTTGGCAACGTCACCACGCTGTGGGCCTGGAACAACGCCAACAGTGGCTGGTATTTTTACGCCCCCTCGGCAGCTGCCAATGGCAGTCTGGCGGGCTACATCAGCAGCAAAAACTACCAGGACTTTGGCAGCACCACGCTGGGTAACGGGCGCGGCTTTTGGGTCAATTACGCGGGGGCTGGTACCGGGGGCACGGGTGGTACGGGTGGCACGGGCACCACAGGCAGCACCACGCCCTGCTTGGTCACGGGTACGGCAACAGCGTTAAACGGTTTGGGGGGCACGATTCCACTCACCGCCAACTATTGCTTTGCGATCACAGCCCCTTTTACCTGTGATGCCAAAGGTATGGGCAGCACCTCATCGTTTATTGACCTGATGTTCCAGTCAGGATTCACGTCAGCCACCAAGGCCACGGTGAGCTACACACCGAGTTGTGCCTCGGCGCCGGCCAACATGCAAACGGGGTCCGACGCCTTATTGAAAACGATAGATGGCAACGGCTCGGTGACCACGCTGGCGGGCAAAGCCATCACACCGCCGCTGAGGCTGACCGACCCTCTGGTGGACGGATCAGCCGCTGACGCACGCTTTGCCCTGGGCTCGACTTGGGGCAACTCTGAAGTCGTCACTGATGGCACCAACCTGTATGTGCTGGATCAAGACTATTACGCCATCCGCAAGGTGGACATTGCGACAGGATATGTTTCTACCTTGGTGGGAGGAAGCCGGGGTTCCGGGGATGGCACGGGCACAGCTGCCAGTTTCTATGCGCCCAACGCCATGACGATCGATGACACGCACACCTATTTGTATGTCAGTGATTTCCAACACATCCGCAAAATAGAGATTGCCACCGGCATTGTTACCACCCTGCCGATTACGATTGTGGACACCACTTTTGCTTTTCTTTCCGGGCTGGCCACTGAGGGCAATAGCCTGTATGTGCTTGACAGCAATGCAGCATCTGGCCTGGCAACAGCGGGACGCATTGTAAAAATAGACCTGACTTCCTTGGCAGTGACCAACTGGATGGCGAACGCACCAATTGCAAGCGGCCCCGTGTTCCAGTCTAACGGCAATTTGTATTTGCTCGGTAACAACCAAGTAGTAAAAGTCAATATTGCAACGCTGGCGGTAAGCGGTGTGGCCGGGGGCATGGCTAGCGTATCCCGTGACGGTATTGGCGCACAAGCTGGTTTCAATAACAAACCCAGAGGTTTGACCAGCGATGGGCTTAACTTGTATGTAGCTGACAACAGCGCTATTCGTAAAATCGAACTGGCCACAGGCATTGTCAGCACCATCGCTGGCAGCAACACAGCAGGCTATGCCGATGGCACGGGTGCAGCCGCCAAGTTCGGTGGATTGGGTGGCATCGCCATGGTGGGCACCTATTTGTACGCTGCCGATAACTACAGCGCCATCCGGCGCATTCAAACCAACGGAACAGGTGGCGTGTCGCCATCGCCCATCGGCGACAGCACAGTAACCACCGGCCCCATGGCTGGCACTTGGTCATACAGCTCGCCCGGTGGCGCAGCCTGGAGCGCAGTGACGGATGCCACTGTGCCCAATGGCGGCGCTGTCTATAAAGCCGCACCGGTAGCGCAAGACCAAAGCACCATTGCCAGCATCACGGTCACGCAAACCGGCAACGGCGTGGTGAGTTTTTACAAAAAAGTCAGTAGCATGGCTTGCTGTGATTACCTGGTCTTTACCATTGACGGGGTGGAGCCCGCCAACGCCCGCTGGTCGGGCAACGTGGCTTGGAGCCAAACCAGCTTTGCGCTGACAGCGGGCACCCATACCCTGCGCTGGAGCTATGTCAAAGGCAACGCCACTTACGTCAACCCGACCGGGGTGCAAGACACCGCCTGGATCAGCCAGGTGGCAGTGACGGCTGCACCGCCGGTGGTGAGCGGCCTGGCGCCGGCCTCTGGTGCTGTGGGCAGTTTGAGCAAAATTCTGGGTTCAGACCTGAATAATTTCGCACCCCTGCCCACGGTTAACTTCAATGCGGGCAACACCAACTACCCGGCCATTACCCCCTATGCACTCAGCGCCGACTACAGCAGCCTTGAGTTTGCCGTGCCACAAGACCTGGCCGCGGGTGACTACAGCATCACGCTGGGTAACGGCACGACTGATCCGTTAATTGCTGGCACCTTCAACATACCGGCGCTGGGCACCCAAATGGGCGGTGCGCGTCAGGGAGTAGCACTGAATTTGGGCAGCAGTTTGATCACCGTCGGCTCCACGCTTGGCACCATCAAGGGGGCAACCACAGATGGCATCAATCTGTATGTGGCCGACGGTGTCATCAAGCGCGTATCGTTCACCGCAGGTGAAGTGACCACATTGGCTGGAGGGGCAGCGGCGCAGTGGTCAATATATGGCGGGGTATCGTACTGCACGGCTGCCAACGGCATTGGCGCAGCGGCAGCATTCTGTTCAACCGGCGCGATGACCAACGATGGCACCAATTTGTATGTGGCTGATGACTATGCTATCCGCAAGGTGGTCATAGCCACTGGTGAAGTGACGACTTTCCCGGTGACACCCCCGGCCAATCTGTCAGCGCTGTTAAATGTTGCAGGTGGATTGAGCCGCCCAAGCGGGTTGACCACGGACGGCACTTACCTCTACATCACTTATGCCATCAACCCGGTGATCATGAAAGTGAGCTTGGCGACAGGGGCTGCGACCTGGCTGGCGGGATCAACTCGGTCAAGCATTGTTGACGGGGTTGGTTCAGCGGCATTTTTCGCTAGCCCCACCAGCATCACCACCGATGGTAAGAACCTGTATCTGATAGATGTCGGTGTGATACGCAAAGTTGATCCAGTGAGCGGTGCCGTCACGACCCTGATCGGCACACCTACTTTTGTTGCGAATGTAATGGGCATCACAACCGATGGCACATCCTTGTACGCAAGTAACAGCAGTTCGATCATCAAAGTGAATATTGCCACCAGCGCTGTGACCTTGCTGCCTGCCGGTACGTTTATTCCCTTGACCACGGATGGTGCCACTTTGTATGGCGCGCTAAATCTAGGTGGGAATTTTGGTAACACGATCAGCAAAGTTCAAGTCGCTCAATCGGCTGGCACCACTGCGACCACGCCAACGATCGTCTCAACCACAGTCTGGAGCGCAGCCAAGGCCAGCCTGAAATGGACTCCGGTTGCGGGGTCAACCACTTACAACGTTTATCGCTCCACGTCACCCAACGTGGCGTTGACTGCTGCCAACAAGGTCAACGCACTGACGGGCCCGGTTACGGCACTGGAGTACACCGACAGCACGTTGTCCTCTGCCACCACGTATTACTACAAAGTGACGGGCATCACCGCAACGGGCGAAACGGCGGCTTCCAGTGAAATCTGGCTCAAAACGCTTGCAGCACCCAATGCGCCCACAGGCCTTACTGCAGTTGCGTCAGGCACTACAAAAATTGATTTGAGTTGGACGGCAATCACCGATGCGGTTGGCTACAACGTTTATCAATCCAGGTCGCCTAGCGTGCAATTGACCACAACCAATAAATTGGCAGTTATCCCCACGGGCACGACCGCCCAGATTACCGGTTTGTATGCTGGCACGCTGTATTACTACAAGGTCACTGCAGTCAACGCCAATGGCGAAAGCATCGGTTCGGCGGAAGTGTCAGCAACCACAACTGCCTTGCCTGGTGTCCCCACCGGAGTAAGTGCGACATCTGTCAATGCAACGCAGATCAATGTTAGCTGGACAGCCGTAACGGGCGCTGCGTCCTATAACGTTTATCGCAGTAATAATAGCGCGTTAGTGGGCAATACGACCCAGACCACTTATTCGGATACCGGCCTGACCCCGTCAACGTCATACGGCTACTTTGTCAGGGCGGCAAATGCGGCGGGCGAGGTAAGCATTAACCCTTCGACAGTCGTTTCAGCCACTACGGCAGCACTGCCTAGCACGCCAACGGGTATCACTGGAACAACCACAAGTGCTACCCAATTTGATATTGGCTGGACCAACGTCACGGGTGCGACGGGTTACAACGTATATCGCTCCGCCTCGCCTAATGTGCAGATTATTCCGGGAAATAAAATCAACACGGCGCCGCTCACAGTTGGTCCTTTTTCGGACACGGCGCTGACCGCTGCAACGACTTATTACTACAAGGTAACTTCGGTCAATGCGGCTGGAGAAAGCCTTGGCTCGCTTGAAGTTTCGGTGTCGCCCCCGATGCCAACGATTGCGGGCCTGAAAGGCGGCACCATACAGCTTGCCGCTCTAAATCTAGCTAACACAGTATCTACTCTCCCTGGACTCAGTGCATTACTCAGTGGCGCTCAAGGTGTCACCACCGATGGCACCAACCTCTATGTTGTAGATTCAACTGCTATGAAAGTTTACAAGATCGTCATTGCCACAGGTGTGGTGACCACCTTGGCGGGTGACGGTACCTCATCGGCGTTCAATTATCCAGTGGCCATCACCACTGATGGTGCCAATCTTTATGTTGCGCAAACTGGTAACCACAGTATCCAAAGAATTGTGATCGCCACGGGCGCAGTGACGACATTGGCGGGTGGTGGCTACGGATCAAGAGGAGCGTGGGGAGACGCTGTCGGTACAGCCGCGTTCTTCAATAATCCCCAAGGCATCACTACCGATGGCACCACTCTGTATGTGGCAGATACCGGGAACGGCATGATCCGCAAGGTTGAAATTTCGACAGGTGCTGTGACCACTTTGGCGGGCGGCGGCATTGGTTCGGCAAGTTTCGGTTCCAACACGCTTCATGGCATCGTGACCGACGGTGCCAATCTGTATCTGACCGATTTGTGGGCGAATAAAATTCTCAAGTTTGTGATTTCCACAGGTGTCGTGACTACCTTGGCTGGATCGGGTGTGGCGGGGGCGGCTGACGGCATTGGCACGACTGCGACATTTAATAACCCCATAGGGATCACCACCGATGGCATCAACCTTTATGTTTCGGAATTGAGCGGTTACAAAATTCGCAAAGTAGTCATTGCTACTGGTGCGGTCACTACCGTTGCTGGTGCGGGGACGCGAAGTTCCTTGGATGGTGTTGGCGCTGCCGCAAAGTTCTTTGCACCTGCTGGCATGACCACTGATGGCACCAACCTGTATGTAGCCGATGGCAACGCAATCCGCAAGATTCAATAATTTGCACTGTTGAGTTTTTCATAACAAACCGCCTGCACGAAGCGGACGGTTTCGTTTTACGGTGTGGCTTGTCGACCATTCGAGCCGAAGCACTGTCATGATCACCCTTTTTTGGGCTTCAAGACACCTGCTGGTTTGCTACTGTTTTTTAGTATCCACAGCGGCGCAGCCACCGTGGCTTACACCCCCATGCTGTCGCTGGGCATGAACCTGGTGGGCAACAGCACCAGCGCAACGCTGGATGTCAAAACACTACTGGGCACGCAGGCCAGCAGCGCCAGGCGGTCTGTTTGCGGTTTTACGGTTTTACCCGCTCCACCTCAAACCCCACCACGTTGCGCGTTTCTTTGCTGAATTCCACACCAATCAGGTCAATCGGCAGGCCGCCGGCCAGGTACTTGGCGGCGTAGTTTTTGGCTTTGAGCTGCGCCAGCGCCTGGCCTTGCGGCACCAGCTCCACCACCTTGAATTCAAACAGGTAAATGTGCCCATTGAAGCGCACCGCCATGTCCAGGCGGCCGTGGTTGCTGCTGTCTTCGACCGTGATGTCGAGCCCCAGCGCGGCAAAGTAGCTGTAGAACACGCTGGCGTAGTAACCTTCATATTGGGCTATGGGGTTGTTGCGGTACCAGTCGTTGGGGATGCTGGCAAAAAAGGCGGTGATCAGGCTTTGCAGACCAGGCAGGTCGTTGGCGACCAGTAGATCGTACAGGCGGCTGATGTGGCGACCGGGCACGGAGCGGTTACCGCTAAGCTCTTGCAGCAGGCTGTCGTGCAGGCTGGCGCGCACCTCCTGGTTGGGGTAGCGCAGCGTCAGCTCTAGCCGCCCGGGAATCATGCGCGCGCTTTCAATGGTCAGGTAACCAGCCTGAAACATCAACGCTTCGGTGGTGATGTTGTCCACGTCAAAGGTGGCCAGCAGCGATTCTGGCGCCATGATGCGTTCCAGGTCGGGCACAAATTGCTGGCGCTGGGTAAGCAGCTTGAGCAAGAACGTGGGCGTACCGGTTTCAAACCAGAACGGGCGAAACTCACGGTGCCGAAACAGCAGCAGCAGATCAAACGGGTTATAGACCGGCGTGCCCAGCCAGTTGTAGCCGTTGTACCAGCGCCGGATTTCGGCCCGATCCAGCCCCGCTGTTTCGGGGCCAAATACGCTATCGACATCGGCTTCGGTGTAACCGCAGATGGCGCCATACTGAGCGTTAAGCGTCAGGTCTTCGAGGTTGTTCAGGCCCGAGAACAAGCTGACTTTGCTGAATTTGGACACACCGGTCAAAAAGGCAAACTTGACGTGCGCGTCGCTGTCCTTGATGACCGAATAAAAGTCTTTCAGCACCTCGCGGATTTGCAGCGCAATGGCCGGGTCTTCAATGCGGTCCAGGATGGGTTTGTCGTATTCATCGACCAGAATCACCACACGCTGGCCGGTGGCTTGGGTGATGCGGGCGATCAGGTCTTTGAAGCGGCTACGGTAGTCCGGGTACTGCGCGGGCAACTGGTGCTGTTGTTCCAGCGTGGTCAACTGCTGGTGCAGGCTTTGGTGTAAATCTGCCACCGAGCCCAGCACGCCGCCGCCAAAGCTGATGCGCAGCACCGGGTATTTGATGGTCCAGTTCCAGCGCTGCTCTGCCGCCAGGCCCTTGAACAGCGGCGCGTTGCCTTCAAACAGCTCTTTCAGGGTATCCAGAAAAAGGCTTTTGCCAAAGCGCCGGGGTCGCGACAAAAAGTAATGCGAACCGCCTTCGACCAGATCCACGGCAAAGCCGGTTTTGTCCACGTAGTAGTAGTCGGCCTCGCGTATCTTGGCGAAGGTCTGAATACCTATGGGCAGCTTCTTGCGCGTCATGGGCGGGGCCGATGGAAGGGGTTGAGGCATTGGCGCAGTTTAGCGCGGCCAGTGTCTGGTCGCGCTAGTTTCACCCGGTTAACTATGCTTTTAGTAGCTGCCAGCGCTTGCTGCACAAGCGCTGGCAGTCAATTTTGCTTACAAACAATTCAAGGCTTGTTAACCCAGAACCCCAGCCCCGCGCCCAGCAGCTTGCCGGTGGCGGCAAAGTCCAGCTAGCCCTTGGCAGCGGTGTAGTCAAATATCGCCGAGCCGCCCTGGCGGTCCAGGCTGGGGAAATAAAAGTACCACTTGCGTTGTCGGCCGTGGCCATCATGGCAACAAGGTGACCATTGGGCTCTTTGACAATATCAATCAACAAAAAACCATGCAGCGGGTCAAATGCATAGATGAGAAAAGTGT
>PCUV01000077.1 GCA_002786915.1 Comamonadaceae bacterium CG12_big_fil_rev_8_21_14_0_65_59_15
CGCCGCAACCGACGTGCCCGATTTCATCTCTGAACTCGACGGCGGCAACTTTGAGCACAAGATGAGCATCGCCCTGAGCGAAGTCGCGGCAGCAGCCCGCAGCTGATGGAAAACGCCCAGATGGTGAGGCTTGACCAGGTGAAACGGGCGCAGGGGTGGCGGCATGAAAACCAAAAAACAAAACACCGCCACAGCTATGCGTCGGCTGTATCAGGCTACATCAGACATTGTGGCGGGCATGCGCAAGGTATACGCAGAAAACGACATGCCCAGCAGCGGTGAGATACGGGTACCGGTGCTGTTTCGTGGCACCGACATGCGCGTGACGATCGAGGCCGGGCAAGGCGTAGCCATGCGCAACGCGGTAGAACACGCACAAATGAGTGCCAGCGACAAGCCGGTTAGCGAACCCGGCCTGAGTGCCCGTGGTGAAGCAATCACGCTGCTGGCTATGTACGCATCCGAGATCAAGGACAACAGCACCGCATCCGGGCGCTTTGTTGACCCCGACGATGAGAAATTTTTTAACCGGGTGGTCAGCGCGATGAAGGCGCTTGATTTTCCAGATAGGACGCCAGCATGACAAACCTTATCCGACTGCCGCCAACCACCACCATGACCGCAGAGCAAGCGCTGGAATCGGCGCTGGTGGATGCCAAGATTAAGCACCTGCAAGACGTGTTGATCATCGGGTACGACGAAGACGGGGATTTGTTTGTCAGGTCCAGCCGGTTGACGTGTGCTGAGGCATTCTTTCTGGCGAATAAGGCCGCGTGCTGGGCAGAGTCTGGAGGTGAACTGTGACCATCACCCTCCCCCGGTCTGACCAGCATGAAGCCACCCGCCATTTGCTTGAATCGCAACCAGATATGTTGCAAGAGATCAAGATGCTTAAAGAAGCGATAAGCCTGGCGTATGGGCATTTATGGCACATCAACACGGAGATGCTTGCGCCGGTGGCGCTGTATCCGCCAGACCAAGCTGCAAGCGCTGCGCGAAAGTCACTCTTGACTGTTATGACAACAACAGAGAGAAGGAGTGCAATTGATGCGTTTCGTTTGGCAAGGGAAGGAGAAAAAGATGGAGCTAATTGACTGCATTCTTTTGGTTTCCCTTTCATTTGTTTTTGTAGTCGCAGCAATAGCTACGGTTATTTTTATAACAGAGGACTGTGAGCACTTATTAGCGCGAGGCGAAGGGCAAGGCCATGAATAACAAGTGGAAGATATTTTCAGTTCAGCAATTTTTCAGCCACGACCCAACGCCAAAAGAAGCTGTTGATTTATGGGGTGCACTAGAGCAAGCCCAATCTGCAGCAGAGGTGATGGCTATTGAAGAAAACACAATCCGCTGGGAGTTTTATGAAGGTATCCCCAAGCCGGAGTTTAGGAGCATGGTGGTTGATACTGCTCGTATCTGCCAGCAGCTTGAAAATGAGTCCACGCCGTATCTCTGGGCGTGGATAGATGAAAAAAACGAGCTTGTAGAAGTAAGCGCGTTTGAGACAACCAGGCATAACGTGCCGCTGTTTAGGCGAAACGGAGAAAAGCAATGAAGCCATACCAAGCAACAACCCCAAAAATCGGCCAACATTGGCCAGAACAAAATGGCATTTATGCGGGTATTGCCCGTGGATTTTACGGTGAGCCAGACGGCCATATCGTGCTTCTGGACGATATGCCACCAGAAAAGAGAATGACCTGGAAGGATGGAATGGCCTGGGCTGCAGGTCTTGGCGACGGTGCGAGACTTCCAAACCGGTTTGAAATGGCGCTAATTGGAGCCAATATCAGCGACACGATCAGTCCAGAAGGCTTTTACTGGTCAGCGTCAAAGTATTCAGAGGGTGTCATCTGGAACCATTACTTAAGCCCATCTAACCCTGGCTTTCAAGAATTCTGGCATAAAAAGAATAAATCTTGTGTTAGGGCTATCAGGAAGTTAGTAGTATGAACAAAAATTTAGAAACAGCTTTTGGTTCGTATATTGAACCATCCGGGGACGAAGCGATTGAACTTTGCAAAGACAGTGGTTTGAGTGCAAAGCCTGTGGGCTATGTGTATCAAGAGACTGACTCTTTTACTGGACACAAGCACCTTGTAGGTGCAATTGATAAGCAAACGCTTGCTGTTGGTACGCCTCTTTATGCGCATCCACCAACGCCTGCAAAACCACTTAACGACTTTGATATGCGCGAAGTGCTTGCGTCAAGCCTGCTGTGCTGGCCTAGGCTAACTGAATCGGAAACGAAAAATTTGATTTGCTTTTTTGAGAATGTTTGCAAATACGATCAGCAAGCAATGGAGCTTTGCGAAGTCTGCGGATGGAAAGCAAAGATGGACGGTGAACCGTGTCTTGTTTGCCAAGCGCCACAAATTAATAAGCTTCAAGCGGCTGCCCAACTGGGGCTAGATGCATTCGACAAAATGATTGGACGTAAGCCTGAATTTGTTGAACAAGCTATAGCAGCGCTAAGGCAGGCACTCAAGTGATCACGCTAGAACACACAAGAGAGAAGTGCCTAAATGCGCGGGAATTGCTAGCTGCTTGTGCATCTTCAAAAGGAGCCAATCATGCGGGGAACTGACCGTGGCACATACCAACGCATTGCCCAATCG
This sequence comes from Comamonadaceae bacterium CG12_big_fil_rev_8_21_14_0_65_59_15, assembly GCA_002786915.1. Lineage (GTDB taxonomy): Bacteria > Pseudomonadota > Gammaproteobacteria > Burkholderiales > Burkholderiaceae_C > Rhodoferax. The sequence goes on from PCUV01000077.1 coordinate 2,619, forward strand.
CTCTTGCGACACAATTTAAAACCAAAACCATTTTGTCGCTTCAACGGAGTAAGCCTCGAAGTGGGAACCCAGAGCCTTCACCGGACACAAGCATCAAGAACGTGGAGGACTTTTTGGAGAATGAAACTGAAACGAATCAAAGGAGAAATGCTAATGCATTCGACAAAATGATTAAAAATAAGCTTGAATTTGTCGAACAAGCCATAGCAATATTAAAACAGGCGCTCAAATGATCACGCTATCAAAAACAGAGAAAGTTCTTGCTGTTGTGCCAACTTATGCAAGTGGGCCTGGGTGGTCAAACCGCCTTGCCTCGATATATATCGGTGACTTTGCTACAAGTAAATTCCGCGTCGTGTATCTACAACCCGAAGAGCAAAGTAAAGGCCTCCATACGTTATTTGATATTGGGGCTAAGGCACATGACGCACTAATTAGTGCTGTGGAAACAAAGGTGAAAAAATGATCAAACCACCACCACTACCAACGCCAACCATTGTTGATGGACGCAGCTTGTACACGTCTGGTGATATGCGCGAGTACGCAAAAAAATACGTTCAAGCAACCATGGTCGCCATTGATGTTATTGGTTCGTCCGACATCAATCAAAGTGCAAGCGGGCAGGCTGAAAAGCCCGATGTTGTCAGCGAACTTTTTAAATGTTTCGGGATGAAAAAATGAGAGAACCACCAAAACTTGTAGGGATTGAGTACCTTGTACCCATATTGGGCAAGTCCCTAAAAACACTCAAAAATGATGTGACAGCAAAGCCAGAAACTTTGCCGCCACGGGCGAACATTCCTGGCCTGCGCAAGCCCATGTTTTTTGAATCCGTGGTGATTGACTGGTTGGAAAGTTTCATGCCAGCAAAGCCAGAACCTGCAAAGAAGCGCGGCAGACCGTCGAGCGTGGTCGCATGAGTAGGCTTGGCATCTTAAAAAAGTCGTGGGGCTATGAAAATAGTACGCCTCGCTGCATGTTGTGCCACCACTATGTTGCAACCTTTTACCGGATGACAAATAACAGCCAGGCTAAGGTTTACAACCACCATTGCAACCTTGGCGGCTTTACCGTTCGTCCAAACGGTATTTGCAACAAGTGGCAAGGTCATGACGGAGCCGTTTTGGAGGATGATGACAATGCCTGATGTATTTTTTAACGGTTGTGTGATAACTGTTGGTGGCGACTTCAAACCTGGTGACCAAGCGCCAACTGGTTACCTTGATTGGCATGAGTGGGCAGATGTGCAAAGTAAAGCAGGGCTAAAGCAAAAACCTTGTGGGAGGTGCGGCAAGTGGAGGTTTCCGCAAGAACTTAGCGGCTTCGTTGATAGGACAACCATGCAAAGCAGGAAAGGACAGGTAGTCATTTCCTCTGTCGTGTGCAATAAATGTTCTACCCTAGCTTGTCCGCCAAATCCGCAGGCACGGGATGGTAGTAACGGTTTAAACTTTTCAAAGAACGATGCCCCGTGACAGCCGCAAGCTCCAGCACGTTTGGCAGCTTCTTACTCATGGCTGTAGCGGCAGTATGTCGGGCATCATGCCCATGCAGATGTTCCAGGCCACAAGCCCGGCGCACATCAAGCATGTATTCACCCAGCGTGTTGGCATTGATTGGGATGATCTTGTCATCAGGCTTTTTACCTTTGCACAAAAACGTGATGATGGCCAGCGCCTTAATTGATAGTGGGACGTTGCGCATATCACCGTTTTTTGTGTCTGATAGGTGAACAAATTTCAAATCAGGGTAGAAGTCGGCCACTGTTGGCCTGCACAGCTCACCCATGCGCATGGCGGTTTCAACTGCCAACAATAGCGCCCACCCCACGTAGTCACGCCCTATGACCGGGCGAACACCCTCCTCCCAATTTGAAGCCTTCAGGAATTTTTGAATATCGGCATCAGTCCACACCTTATTGCGCGGCTTGTCTGCGCCTTTGAATCGGCTCACCGCATGGCATGGGTTAGCTGCCATGGCCATACCCCACTCTTTGATGGCGTGGCTGAAAACAGCGCTGATGGTGTTTAGTTCCCTATGGACGCTTGAATGCTTGACTTGCAGCGCCCGTGCGTCACGCCAATCTCGAATGTCACTTGGCGCAATGCGATCAAAGCGCAATCGCATAAATGCCGCGTCACGTATCAGGCGATCCAAAATGTTGACCGCATTCCTGCCTTTCATCCCAGTGCCAACTTCGGCCAGGTATCGTTTAAACACGTCCCCGACGGTCGTCACGGCAGCTTGTTTGAGTTGCAGCGCATCGTACTGACTGACACCCATTTTTGATTCAGTCTCAGCAGCCCATATTTCAGCATCCTTTTTTCTGTCAAAGGTTTTGCTTTGGGCTTTGAACCCAACACGGCGGATAATGACGCGCCAGGTCTTGCCTCGGTACTGTGTGATGCTTGCCATGGGCGCATCTTACGACTAAAACCTTGCGCAACCTTAACCTATATTTTGCACAAACTGAAATACAATTGCACAATTATGTACAACCTGGAACCTAAAACCTTTTATTCATGCGGGCTGCAGGCTGTTACCTTATTCACGGTTCAGGATGCCGGTCTGGTGCCACGGCAGACACCTTTTCCTTACTCCATGTCCTTTGAACCCTCCCTGATTGTTGAACTCGCCCTGCTGGGTCTGGCCACCGGCTTTCTGGCCGGTCTGCTGGGCATTGGCGGGGGCATGATCATGGTGCCTTTCATCACCGCCATTCTGTCGCACCGGGGCGTGGCCAATGAACTGTCGATCAAGATGGCCATTGCCACGTCCATGGCCACCATCGTGTTCACGTCAGTGTCCAGCGTACGCGCGCACCACAAATCAGGTGCCATCCGCTGGGACCTGGTGCGCGGGCTGGCGCCGGGCATTGTGCTGGGGGCGGCGCTGGCCAGCCTGGGCGTCTTTGCCCTGCTCAAAGGGTCGGTGTTGGCGCTGTTTTTTGCCGGGTTCGTCAGTTTTTCCGCCACCCAGATGTTTCTGGACAAAAAGCCGGCGCCTTCGCGCACCATCCCCGGTACCGCCGGGCTGGTGGGTGCGGGTTCGGTCATCGGGTTTTTGTCCGGAATGGTGGGTGCTGGGGGAGGTTTCATCAGTGTGCCGTTCATGACCTGGTGCAACGTGGCCATTCACAACGCGGTGGCCACCTCTGCTGCGCTAGGCTTTCCCATTGCATTGGCCAACGCGGCCGGTTACATCCTGGGGGGGCAACACCTGGCCGACCTGCCACCTTACTCTTTTGGCTACATCTGGCTGCCCGGTTTGGCCGTGATCGCCAGTTGCAGCGTGCTGACTGCGCCGCTGGGTGCGTCGGTAGCGCACAAGTTGCCAGTGAAAAAACTCAAGCGCGTGTTTGCCAGCATCCTGTACCTGCTAGCGGCCTACATGCTGTACCGCGCCGTCAGCGCCTGATGTAGTCAGCAGAACCAGGAGCTCCGCCGGGCTTGAAGCAATTTACCGAACCACCCATGCCCAGAGCATATTCATGATCCTGCGCCAGCCCGTCGCGCTGCAAAGTGACACCGCCATCGTGCGCTCAGCAGGCTGAAACTTTTGTACCGGTCAGATTCAAAGTGCGTGCGGTAATCCGCAAGACCTCGCCGCCCGGCAGGGCGACTGAGGTCCGGTTTCATTGACTTTGAAGCAAAACTGGCTGTAGCCCTTATCCATCATGCGCGGCAAGCTATGAAAATAGTAAAAATTCAGGTATTTTGCTTTTGTCCCCATGCAGTTCCGAAAGCCTTGAGGCGTGGTGATTGGGTCAGGTGACCGGGCTTTGGGGACATATGCGCGCGCCGACAAAAGCGGGCGTGCTGATGCATCAACCCCGCGTGTGCTTTGCTCCCAAAACCGCATGCGCCTGACCCAGTCGCCGCGCCGTACGTGGACAGTGCCTGTTTGACGCCGAGGACTGTCTCCCCATGGACGTACGACAAAGGTCACAAGTGGTAACGCCAGCATTTTGCGTTGCCGCCATTATTTCCAAAAAGGGTAGCGTCCCCTTATTCCATTATACAAAAAAGCCGCCACGGCGAACCGGGCTGCTTTTTTGGGAGCAACCAAGACTGGGGCAAGAACCCCTTTTTCTTTAGGCGCCAGTGGCACCGGTGCTGGATTGTGTTGAAACGGTGCTACCCGTATTTACACCATTAGCAGTAACAGAACCCGTTGAACTGATCGTGACCGGAATCTTGACCGTGGTTGTAATTGAATTCGAAGTTAAAGAAGTTTGTCCAAATTGAAACACTGGAGCCAGCGTCGTTGATCCAACTACCACGTTTTGGGTTGGAAGTGTAAACTGGCAGAACGGCCAGACAATTTGCATGTTAACTGCAAATGGTCCAGCACCAGTAACCGTCTTAACCTTGATCGTGCAGGAGCCGAATGTATTATCCCCTGTAGCTGTTTGGGTTCCAGAAGCAAGAGATACACCAGTATCTACCGTTGCCGCTGCGGTAGCGTCTTTTGTCGTGAATGCCAGCGTCACAGGAGCTGTGAAGGCTGCTGCTGCACCAGTAACAGTCGCCGTTGCTGCTTGTGCTGCTGTAATAGAAACAGGTGCCGTCGCAGTGGCGGCGACAGCCACCGCTGCCAATGCGGTCTTTTGAGTTGCTTGTGTCGCTGCTGAAGCCGTTGGATCAATAGCGACCACCGCATTGGTAGTTGCAACAACCGGTGCAGGCGGCACATAGTCGCTCCCACCGCACGCCACCAATGAAGCGGCAAAAACGGAAGCTAAAGCCAGCTTGGTGCTGGTGGCATGAATGAAAGAAGTCGCTAGCATTGAAATCCCCTTAAATGACGTGGATGAAAAAACACATTTGCAATTTAACACATCTTTTCAGATAGCGTCAAAAAATTTTCACCTCACTGTTGTTTGCACCAACCTCTTGCGCAAAACGATACAAAACATGGCATGACCTTCAAGGCGAGGGATAAGGATGGCCCACCTACGCACGCCCCCGCCATCGGCCTCTACCGATTTGCCGCACCCTGCGCCAGCACACCGCTGGCAGCATAGGTGTAAAACGCTTCGCGCATGCGATTGATCTGGCTCAGCCAATAGGCCTGTGACACGCGCCCCGCGTTGCGGTGTGTTTCATCCAGCCCCAGCTCCAGGCGCAGCGGTACAACTGCCCCCGGCGTGATGTAGTTGCCTGGTGAGGCAGCATCGGTGAGTCGGGTGCGCACGGCTTGCGGGTGGTGGCCAGTGCCGCCAAAGAATCCTGTGCCCGGCTTCATGCCCTGGCGCGGCGTGAGCGGAAAAGTCAGCTCAAAACCGGCAAAGCGCGTACTGCCGCCTTTGCGGTAAAACAATTGCACACCCACGTCGCCGTACCAGCGCGTCCACTCAACGCTGGGGCCACGCGAGCCGTCGGTAAACTGGTGCGCGCCCAGCTCCACAAACATCGCCGGGGCCAGCGCGTGGCGGTAACTGATGGAGCTTGCCCGGTCGGCCCACACCAGCGACCCCGGAATGCGGTCGTACCAAGCGCCACGCGCATGCCATTCGCCGTCGGCCCAAGGAGCTTGCAGCACCGAGTCGATCTCGGCGCCATTGGCTTCATACTGAAAGCGGCCCACGCTCACCCGGTTCAGCCACTGGTCGCCCAGCTTGACAGTCTGCTGCAACGCCAGCGTTTTCAACCCGCTGCGCGGCTTGAACACCCCAAACAGGCCGGTGTCGTCCATGTTGGGGGAATTACCCACCGGGGCCATACCCGTGGCCAACACCTGGCCGCCGCTCCACAGCGGCACCACCGCTTGCAGGTTGGCCGCCAGCGCGTGGTCCAACGCGCCGATTTCGGTGCCGATGGTGGTGCGCAGTTCGGGCCGCAGCGTGACACGCACGCGCGCCGCCGGGCCGGGGCGCGCTTGCGCCCACTGCACCGCACCCGCAGCGTAAGTGGGCGCGGGCGACCAGCGCAGGCTGTCGCTCACCGCACCACCCAGTCCAGTGCGCAAAAACTGCCGATACTCGGCCACTTCCACCGCTGTTTCATACATCGGCAAGGCGTTTTCTACCGCCACCGCATGGATGCGCGTGGCCCCTGGCCCAGCCAGTTCAGCCCCTACACCCAGCACCAGGCCCAGCGCGTCTGCGTCGTTGTGTGCGTAACGGTGGTTTTCATATTCGATGACCACGGCAGTACCCACCGCGCCCACACGCACGCGCTCCAAGCCCAGGTCAATCAGTTGGGCCGCAATGGCGTCGAGCGCGGCCACACGTGGCGCTGGCAGTGCTGCGTCGGCAGGGTCCGTGGCCGCTACAGCGGGCATGATCAGCGCTTCTACCGGCTGGTAACGCTCGTCGCGCACTTCTTTGTTGCCAAACGGCATGATCAGTGACAGATTAAAACTGTTACCGCCACCCTGCGCACCCAGGTTGTTGAAACTGTCACTGTCGCGCTGCGCCTGCGCCACCACCCGGGCATAGGCCAGTGCCGGGATCGCACTGGACATCCAGCGCACCCCCAGGTGGCGCTGGCTTGACTGCAGCTCGGCCAACGCTGACCAGTGCTCGGCAAAACGGAAATTGAGCGCGCCAAAAGTGCCGTCAAACACCTTGTTGCCGCCCCCGCCCAGAATGTTTTTGCCCTTGGCGAACCCCAGCGACAGCCCCAGCGGCCCATAGTCTTGCGTGGCCACGGCGTACGCCGACTGAAAGAACACTGCGCCCCCACTCAGATCGTTCACGCCCAGCGCAATCTTGGGCAGGCCCGGGGCAAACAGCGGCAACTGGTATTTGAGGTTGGCCGAAATGTCGCGCGTGCCGTTGACAATAATGCTGCCCGGATTAGGCATGGTGTATTCAGCAAAGCGGCCAAAAAACTCCAGCCCGGGCAGCAAACCAACGCCCAGCGTGGCGTTTTGGTGCACCGGGCGCAATGCGCCCAGCGCCGGATCCTGGTAATTGCCATAGCTTAGCGCCACGCTACCCACCGACAGCACATCTGCGCTGGGTACAACCAGCCCGCCTGTATTGCCCTGGGTGGTGATGCCCAGCACCGGTTGTGCCAGGGCCACTGCACTGGTCAGAGCCGATAAAGCCAGTACGGCATGGCAAATTTTGGCAGGGGGCAAGCAGCGCATGGTTATCAGCTCATGTGCAAGCCGCCATTGACCGCGAATTCTGCACCGGTGGCGTAGCCCCCTTCAATAGAGCACAGCCATGCAATGATGGAAGCAATTTCAGAGGGTTCGCCCAAACGCTTGACCGGCACCGTGCCAATGATCTTGTCGAGCACTTCTTGGCGAATCGCTTTGACCATATCGGTACCAATATAGCCGGGGCTCACGGTGTTGACGGTGACGCCCTTGCTGGCCAGTTCTTGCGCCAGCGCCATGCTGAAACCGTGCATACCAGCCTTGGCAGCCGAGTAGTTGGTTTGACCCGCCTGACCCTTGGCACCGTTCACGCTGCTGATATTGATGATGCGGCCCCAGCCTTTTTCAACCATGTCACCTACCACCTGCTTGGTGACGTTGAACATCGAATTGAGGTTGGTGTCGATCACCGCGTCCCAATCTTCACGGCTCATCTTGATAAACATGCGGTCGCGCGTGATGCCGGCGTTATTGACCAGCACGTCGATGCTGCCATGCTCAGCCTTAGCCTTGGTAAACGCGGCCACGGTGGAATCCCAGTCGCCCACGTTGCCGGCCGACGCGTAAAAGGTGTACCCCAGCGCTGCCTGCTCGGCCAGCCACTTGACGTGGTCACGCGTTGGGCCACAACCTGCAATCACCTTGTAGCCTTCTTTATGCAGGCGCTGGCAAATGGCGGTACCGATGCCGCCCATGCCGCCGGTGACGTAGGCTACTTTTTGACTCATGATGTGTTCTCCTCAAATTATCTTTGAATAAATGGGCACTATAGCCGCTTGCAGCGGGCGTGCCACTCTGGTAAATACCAATGTCAACGAGGAAACCCGCTGAAAATAATTCGTCCAGCGGATACCCAGCGATGCATGATTTTTGGGTGTGTCGCTTAGCGCTCCACCACCAGCGCGGCACCCATGCCGCCACCGATGCACAGCGAGGCCAGACCTTTCTTGGCGCCGCGGCGTGCCATCTCGTGCAACAGCGTCACCAGAATACGGCAGCCAGACGCGCCAATCGGGTGGCCCAACGCGGTTGCACCGCCGTTGACATTGACCTTGGACGGGTCGGTGCCCAACTCATTGTTAACGGCACAGGCTTGTGCGCAGAAAGCTTCATTGAGTTCAAACAGGTCGATGTCGCCCACCGACCAACCCGCGCGCGCCAACGCCTTGCGGCTGGCGTTCACCGGGCCCATGCCCATGATGGCTGGGTCAACACCGCTCATGCCAAACCCGGCAATACGTGCCAGCGGCGTCAAACCCAACGCTGCGGCCTTTTTGGCTGTCATCACCACCACCGCTGCCGCGCCGTCGTTGATACCCGAGGCATTGCCTGCTGTGACAGTACCGGCCTTGTCAAACGCCGGGCGCAACCCGGCCAGCGCGTCGGCGTTGGTCTTGCGGTTGATGAACTCGTCCGCAGTAATCAGCAGCGGGTCGCCCTTTTTCTGCGCGATGGACACCGGCACAATTTCGTCCTTGAAGCGGCCTGCGTCTTGTGCTGCCGCCGCCTTTTGCTGGCTGGCCAGCGCCATCGCGTCTTGCATCTCGCGCGTGATGCCAAATTGCTTGGCAACGTTTTCGGCGGTGATGCCCATGTGGTAGTTGTTATAGACATCCCACAGGCCATCAACGATCATGGTGTCGATCAGCTTCCAGTCGCCCATGCGCATACCGCCACGGCTGCCCGGCAGCACGTGGGGTGCCAGGCTCATGTTTTCCTGGCCACCGGCAACCACAATTTCGCTGTCGCCAAAAGCCACAGACTGCGCCGCCAACATGACAGCCTTGAGACCCGATCCGCACACCGTATTGATGGTCAGTGCGGGCACGTCTTGTGGAATACCAGCCTTGAGCAGCGACTGGCGCGCCGGGTTTTGACCCGAACCCGCAGCCAGCACCTGTCCCATGATGACTTCACCGACCTGCGCCGGATCAAGCTTGGCGCGTGCCAAGGCCTCTTTGATGACGATGCTGCCCAGCGTAGGTGCGCTGACGGTGGACAAGCCGCCGCCAAATTTGCCGATGGCGGTGCGAGCGGCTGAAACGATAACGATGTCTTCCATGATGACTCCTCAGGGTCCGGTTAAAAAACTAAAAAATTCAAAAAAGCGCAACGAGTTTAGGCCTTGGCCAATACATAGCGCCCGGGCGCGGGCTCAATGGCCTTGAACTTGCCCTTGCCGTAAGCCTTGGGGGCAGCAACCTGCTTGCCCGCCTGTTCGGCCAGCCAGTTGGACCAGTCGGTCCACCAGCTGCCCGGGTATTCGGTGGCGCCTTCGAGCCACTGGGCGTGTGTTTTGGGAAACTTGCCGTCGGCGCGAATCCAGTGGCTGCGCTTGCCCTTGGCGGGTGGGTTGATCACCCCGGCAATGTGGCCGGAGGCCCCCATGACAAAACGCTTCTTGCCGGGCAGGTATTGCGTGGTGGCATAAGCGCCGCCAATGGGCACGATATGGTCTTCGCGCGAGCCGTAGATGTAGGCGGGAATGTCCACCTTGCCCAAATCAATTTTTTGGCCGCAAACCGTCACCTTGCCCGGTTTGGTGAGGTTGTTTTCCAGGTACGTATTGCGCAGATACCAGGCGTAGAACGGTCCGGGCAGGTTGGTGCTGTCGCTGTTCCAGTACAGCAGGTCAAAGGGCGGCGGCGTTTCGCCTTTAAGGTAGTTGCCCACCACGTAGTTCCAGACCAGGTCATTCGGGCGCAAGAAGGCAAAGGTGGAACCCATGTCGTTGCCCTTCATCAGCCCGCCCTTGCCCATTTCTTGTTCGCGGTATTTGACAAAGTTTTCGTCAATGAACACGTCCAGCACGCCGGTGTCGGCAAAGTCGAGCATCGAAGTCAGGAAGGTGGCACTGGCCACCGGCTTTTCACCGCGGGCGGCCAGCACCGCCAGCGCAGTACCGAGCATGGTGCCGCCTACACAAAAACCCAGCGCGTTGATGCTTTTGGCACCGGTCACCTCTTGCGTGACGCTGATGGCCTTGATGATGGCGTGCTCAATAAAGTCGTCCCAGGTGGCCTTGGCCATCGATGCGTCGGGGTTGCGCCAGCTGACGATAAAGGTGCGGTGGCCTTGGGCGACCGCGTAGCGCACCAAAGAATTTTCGGGCTGCAGGTCCAGGATGTAGTACTTGTTGATGCTGGGCGGCACCATCAAAAACGGCGTTTCATAGACCTTGTCGGTGAGCGGTTTGTATTCGATCAACTGGAAAAAGTCGTTTTCAAACACCACCGCACCTTCGGTGGTAGCAACGTTTTTGCCCACGGTGAAGACGCTTTCATCGGTCATCGACACATGGCCTTGTTGCATGTCGTGCAACAGGTTCTGGATGCCCTTGCTGATGCTCTCGCCCTTGGTCTCGATGGCTTTCTTTTGTGCCTCTGCGTTGAACAGCATGAAGTTGCTGGGCGCGGTCGCGGCGTTGAGCTGTTCCACGGTAAAACGCAGCCGGGCACGGGTTTTGGCGTCGGTCTGCACGGCATCGACCAGCTGCATCAGCGTTTTGGCGTTGAGCAAATACAAGGCAGCAGTAAACGCCGCCATCGGGTTAGCAGACCAGGCTGGGTCAGCAAAGCGGCGATCAGAAATCTTGAGCTGACCTTGCAGGCTTTGCGCCCACAGTTCGCCCGCTTCTTGCAGGTAGCGCTGCTGTAGCGCCTGCAATTTCTGCGCATCAAACGTGATTTTGGGCGCCTGCGCCTGCGTGCCCAGCAGGGGCGCTGCGGCCTGGCCGAGGTCCATGTTCTGGAACGATTCAAACATCTTGCCGAAAGACTCGGTCATGGATTGCTGAAATTGCTGCGCGCTTTGCAGCCAGAGTTGCTGGACGTCACTGTTCATTGATTTCCCTCGTTATTTAGTCAAACCGGTCTGTTGACAAAGCGCTAGTATCGACGATGGAAGTTGCATTTTTCTGACAACGGTTATTTTCTGGACAAAACCTTCACTGCATGTACATCGTTCCCCTGGGTTGGCTCTACGTGGCTTTGATGATGGCAGTGGCCGAGGCCACCAGCAGCACCGGTACCGTGCTGGGTGCAGTCATCACGTTTCTGTTTTACGGCCTGCTGCCTGTTGCGCTAGTGGTGTACCTGATGGGTGCGCCGTCACGCGCGCGGACCATCAAAGCGCGCGAACAGGCTGAAGCATTTGCGGCCCACAGCACCACGACTTCAGGGCAAGCGCCAGACGCTGGCGGCAAAGCGCCCGGTGACCCGGTCGCGCCGATGCGAAAAGAACCGTGAGGCGTTGGCAAAAGTGCACCACGCGGCGCTGCTGTCGTTGCCAAACACCTGCGTCACACCGGCGGCACGCAGCCGCAGCCGTGCCAAACCCGCCAGATCGGCCAGCCATTTGCCACCTGCCAGTGCGGTAAAACACTGTGCCGCCTGGGCATCGGTGGCAACAAACGCTGCGCGCACCTCACCACCCACTTCAAATGCGTCAGGCCCAATGCACGGCCCCAACCATGCTATTATTTTTGCAGCTTCCTGCGCCTCTGAAAAGGGGACGCTACCCCTTTTCACCCTTTTCAGAGTAGTTTCCAGCACCCCGACCCCACCCTGCCCCGCCAGTCCACGCCAACCGGCGTGTGCCGCGGCCACCCAGTCGCCCTGCTCGGTGGTGAACAACACCGGCAGGCAGTCCGCCACCATGACGGTGCAGGCAACCCCTGACGCGTGGGTGATGCAGGCATCGGCCTGGCTGGCATGTAGAGAAAAGGGGACGCTACCCTTTTTCACTTTTCTCCACAATGAAAAAGGGTAGCGTCCCCTTTTCTCCAACTGCAACACCTGGGTACCGTGTACCTGATTCAAAAATACCGGCCGCGCGCCAATGGCCTTTTCAAACCAGGCCCGGTTCGCCGCCACATGCGCCGGGTCGTCACCCACATGGTCGCCCAGGTTCAGGCTGTCGTACGGTGGCAATGACGCACCCCCGAACCGCGTGGTGCAGATGGCCCGCACATGGGCTGGCGCGGGCCAATCAGGAATCATCTGCATGGTTTAAACCATCGCTATGCGGCACGAAGCCACATCGGCGCCGTCATCGCGAGCGTAGCGCGGCGATCCATCTGTTTCCCGCTCAGCCATGCGCGCCACGCACCTTGGCGTACGCTTGCAACAATTTGTGGTGCATCTCGCAACCGTCCAGCGCCAGGCCCGGCGCACTCAGGCCCATAAAGCGGTCTTCCTGCATGATGAGCGCGTGTGCCTGCGCCAGCGAGCCGGAACCATAAAGCAGCGCCAAAGCGTCCAGATACGGCGCGCTGTCGCCCATGTCCGACAGTTGAATCAGGTTGCGGATGCAGGCATAGACCTGGCGGCGCTGCGGGTTGATCTGGTCAAAGTTCAAAATCCAGTCGCAGCCTTCCAGCGTAGCGGCTTCGTCGCCAATGGCCAGCGCCAGCAGGGTTTTGAGTTCGCCCACACGCAGGTCAGACCAGAACGAACCCGCATCGGCCGCCAGGCCAATCAACCCCGCTACCGGGCGATGGTCGGCCAGGCTCGATTCATTGAGCGTGTCGAGCAAATCAGCGCATTCCTCGTCGTCCAGATCGGACAGGTTCAGAATGGCTTCACGCATCGGGTTGGCGATGCTGTTGTTTTCAAACTCCAGGTCGTCGATGGGGTAAATCTCGGACAGGCCCGGCACCAGAATGCGACAGGCGACCACCCCCAGATGGGTGAATTCGGCCACATAAATGTCGTGGCCGTCGGCGTGCAGGCGCTGCACACACCAGGCGTCGTCTTCAGCCGTGGTGCCGTTGCTGAAATTCCAATCAACAAAGTCAAAGTCGGGCGTGTCGCCCAGAAACTTCCAGTGAATGACGCCGCTGGAATCGACAAAATGAATCTCGATGTTGGTCGAACTGGCGGTCTCTTCCAGATCAAAGACCGGCGCCGGAAAGCCCGAGAGCGCATCCAACGCCCGGCCCTGCAACAGCTCGGTCAGCGCGCGCTCCAGCGCCACTTCAAAGCGCGGATGCGCGCCAAAGCTGGCGTAGCAGCCCTGATCCGCCGGGTTCAACAGGGTCACGTTCATCACCGGATATTGGCCACCGAGCGACGCGTCCTTCACCAGAATGCCAAAACCTGCTTCGCGCAAAGCGGCGATCCCCCTGGCGATGCGCGGGTAGCGTGCGATCACTGTTTCAGGCACATCAGGCAGGCACAGGCCCTGGCTGATGATGCGCGCCTTGATGGCACGCTCAAAAATCTCGGACAAGGCCTGCGCGCGCGCCTCGTGCGCCGTGTTGCCCGCTGACATGCCATTGCTCACGTACAGGTTACCGATGATGTTCACCGGAAAGTACACGGTGGCGCCGTCACGCTGGCGCACATACGGGATGGCGCAAATGCCGCGCTCGTCATTGCCAGAATTAAAGTCCACCAGGCTGCTGGCCTCGACATTGCCTTGCGGGTTGTAGAGCTGCTGCAAATCTGGCGTGAGCAGGCCGACCGGCCAGGTGCCGTCCTCGGGCAGGTCAAACCAGCGCTCTTGCGGGTAATGCACAAACCTGGCGCTGGCCAGTTCCGGCCCCAGGTAGTAGTGCGTCCAGAAATAGTTATTCGACAAACGCTCACAAAACTCGCCCAACGCGCTGGCCAGGCACGCCAGCCGCGTGGCACCCTTGCCGTTGGTAAACAGCAGCGGGCAATCCCGGTCACGAATGTGCACCGACCAAATGCCATCGACCGGGTTAAGCCAACTGCGTTCTTCAATGTGAAAGCCCAATGCTTGCAGTTTGCCTTGCAGCGTCTGGATCGTGGATTCGAGTGCGGCGTCTTTGCCGGGGATAAAGGTGGTGGTGTGCATGGTGGGCAGCATAACAGTTGGCGCTGCCGCAGCGGCGAACCCGTCAGACTTGAGGATACCTTCAAGCCGCAAGCGCCAAAAAAATCGGCTTGGCTGACTATTCGCTGCAAACCTGGTTACGCCCTGCATTTTTGGCGCGATACAGCGCATCGTCGGCGCGCTTGACAAACGCATCTGATGGCTCATTCGGCCGATATTCTGCAACCCCAAAGCAGCAGGTCTTGCGTCCAACCACGGCAAAATCCGTCGCGCCGATGCTGCGGCGGATATTCTCGGCCACGCCGCAGGCCGCTGCCAGATGGGTGGCCGGGCACAGAATCATGAACTCTTCACCGCCCCAGCGCGCCACCGTATCGACCCGGCGCACGCCCTGGCGCAACAGGTGCGCGACGGCCACCAGCAGATCGTCCCCCACCTGATGCCCATGCGTGTCATTGACGCTCTTGAAGTGATCAATATCGGCCATCATCAGCGACAAGGGCAGCGCCGTGCGCACCGCACGCTCACATTCGCAGGCCAGCATTTCGTCAAACTTTCGTCGGTTGAACAAGCCCGTCAACCGGTCGGTCACCGACAAATCTTCGAGTTGCTGGTTCTTGAGCGCCAGTTCGGCGTGCGCTTCGGCCAGGCTATTCTGCATTTGCTTGACCGCGCTGATGTCGCTGGCAATGGAATACATCACGGTGCGACCGTCCGACAGGAGCAGCGTGCCTTCCTGGAGCTGGAACCAGGCGTCGGCCGCCTCATTGAAACGCTCATAGGTCAGGCGCACACCATTGGCGCAGCCAGCCGGGTCGAGTAACTCGGCCATCTTGCAGTCAATACAAGGCCGACTCTGCTGGTAGATCAATTCATGGCACTTGCCCAGCTTGCCAGCCACGGCGGCATCCCGGGACTCGGGTAGGTGGTTGCTATAAACCAGATCGTAGGAGCTGACATCGACCACATAAACCGTGAACTGGGTCAGATCAAGAATGTCCCACATCGTCAGCACCGCTGGCACGCGGGTGCGACGTGGGACTTTATTTGCACCGGCTTTCACGCCGCGTCACCCTGCGCCTCTGATTGCTTGGCCTCGATCACTTGCTGCAGTTTGTCGGGCTGGATATGGCGTTTGACCGCAGTTTCGATGACTTCTTTGAGCTTGTCTTCATGGAACGGCTTAAGCACATAGCCCTTGGCCCCTGCCTTGAGGGCGTCGAGCACCATTTTTTCCTGACCATGAGAGGTCACCATGATGATCAGCGCGTCGGGAAACTTCTGTCGGATGCGGCGCGTCGCCTCAATCCCATCCATGTCCGGCATGGTGATGTCCATCGTCACCAGATCGGGCTTGTAGGTTTCATACGCCGTTAGCGCCTCCAGACCGGTAGCGGCCGTTCGCACCACCTGGTGGCCCAGGGTTGTGAGCATACTGGAGAGCTTTTTGACAGTGATGAGTGAATCATCAACCACCAGAATTTGAAGGTATGTCATAGCCAGCTCATTTCACGTAATTGAGGTCGCGGTCAAACAATTCGCCCGGCCCGACCAGGTTGATGTCCATGCTGCCCACTGGTGAACTCAGGCGGCGGCTGATAAATACGGCATTCTTCATGCGGTGAATGTGGCGCGCGCTGTCAATCATCATCGGTGGTGTCAGGGTGATAGCCGCGTCACGCTGTTGCAACTCGGCGGTGCAGTTGCCAATGATGGTGTTGACCACCTCGGCGGCCACCGAACTGCGGTAAGTTTCTTCTTCACCCGCAGGCACATCGATGCCCTCAACCATGCGCGCGTACAGCACGTCCAGCAACTGCGGGTCAAAGCTGAAAGCCACCAACAGGCTCACTGGCCCGCCCACGCCAACGATGGCGGTCAGGCCCGCAATGTCAAGCGTGGCCGCGTTGCCGCTGTCCGTGCTGACGTCTGTCACCGCAATATCAAACTCTTCCTGGAAGTAGCTGCGCGTTCGCTCCAGCGTTGCGGCCACCACCTGCGCTACCCATGGGTTGATAGACATGTTGTCTCCTATGCGCCAAATATATCGCACGGCAGGGGCAAGGTAAACACAAATTGCGTGCCCTGCCCGCGCGCTGATTGCACCCGCACGTCGCCGCCGAGCTTGCGCGCCTGGCTTCGCACCTCTGCCAGTCCAACGCCGCGCCCGGCAAGGTCAGAGGCTTCCTGGAGCGTGCTGACATTGTCCAGAAAAATCAGCTCCATCACCTGTTCTTCGCTCAGCGCCGCTACCGCCTGTGACGCAAGCAGGCCCATGCCAACGGCGCGCTGTCGCAGCGCGGCCAGGTCAATGCCGACACCGTCGTCAGCAATACTGAGCTGAAGCTGCGTGCCGCTGACCTGAACACTGCAAGTAATACTGCCAAGCTCTGACTTGCCGCTGTCCAGGCGCGTATTCGGGTCTTCAATGCCATGCACCACCGCGTTACGAAAGACATGCGTGAGCGAACGCAAAAAAGGGCGCCAATGTTGCGGGTCAATCCAGACCGCTTCGCCGCCCCGCACCACCAGCGGCGCGACTTCTTTTTCCAGTCGCGCCGCAGCCTGCTGGATCAGCCGCTCAAAGCTGCCCAGCGCCTGGCTGAACGACATCTTGTGCAGTTGTTCCAGCGCCAGCAGCAACTTGCGGATCGACGCCAGCGTGACGTCGATCGGCTCGCCATGCAACAGTTGACTGGCGAGTTGTTGTAACTGCCGTGTCTGCTCGCCTGTGATCAGAATGCGTTCACCACAGGCCAAAAAGTCATCCCCCAGCGCCTCGCGCAGCGGCCTCAGGTCGGCTTCCAGCAACTCTGTCATCGGCACCGCTTGCAGTGCCTCGGCAAGGGCTTGCTGCGTCACCTGCGCTCCAAGCTGGCGCAGTTCTTCCAGCCGCCCCTCAAGCGCATGCAGTGCCTGCGGCGTCTGGCCAAAACTGTACTGATTCAGCAGCCCCTTGAAGGTATGCACCTGGCGATAGAGTTCACGCGCCATGCGCGCGGGTTGCGCCCCCGAACGCAGCAGCGTAGCGAGTCCGACGCTGGCAAACTCACGAAACGTCTGGATCGTGTCAAAAAAGTCGCGGCTGTCGGTAATGGCGGCAACGATCATCTCCAACCGCTGGCGCTCGCTCTGCACCTTTTGCTCCAATAGGCGTTCACCGGTGACATCCGTCAACACCACCATGACGCGCTGCTTTTCAAGCAATTTGTACTCGGCACGCAGCAGCAGCTCACCGCAACGAAACTCTACGGGCAGCAGTGACAGCATGGCCACGCACTGCCACGGATCGGGTTCATTGAGGACGGCGGCAACGGTTTCACGCAGCAGTTCAGCCTTGACCCGGTCCGCGCCAAACAGCACCTGCGCCGCGTCGCGCCCAGCTGGGTGCAGGCCCAGCATGGTGCTACAAGCGCGACTGCATTCCGCTTCCACCTGTAGATCGACGCCAAACGATAGGAAACCCTGGCCCGAGTGATCAAGCAAACTGGTCACCTGCTCGCGGCGCGCTTCGGCCAACTCCTTGGCGCGCAGCAATTCGGCTTCAATGCGCTTGCGCTCGGTCACGTCGATATAGATCGAGACAAAGCCACCGCTCGGGATCGGGCTGCCGCGCACTTCCAGCCAGCGCCCGTCGGGGCGTAAACGCTCGAACCGATGCGCCTGAAAATTGCGCGCCCGCTCCACCGCCGTGCGCACCTGTTGCTCGGGGTCGCCCGGGCCGTATTCACCGCGATTGACGTTAAAACGCACCAGCTCTTCAAAGTCCACCCAACCCTTGGCAAACAGTTCCGGCGGAAAACCCAGCAGCGTCATGAGCTGGTCGTTGTAGGCAGTAAAGCGCAAATCGGCGTTGCACAGAGAAATAGCGCCAGGAAAGTTGTCGATGATGGTTTTGACCTCGTCGCGCTGGCGCTTGAGTTGCTCTTCATTTTGCTTTTGTTCGGAGATGTCGGTGTAGGTGGTGACAAAGCCGGCAATTTCGCCGCCGGATGTGAAGGGCATCCCCTCCACCAACACGGTGCGCCCGCCGGGCAGTACGCGCTCAAACCGGTGCGCCACAAACTCGCGTGCGCGCGCCACAATGGCCTGCACCTGTTGTTCGGGGTCACCCGCGCCATAGTCGCCCCGCAGCGCATTGAAACGAATCACGTCTTCAAACCGGACACCCTTGCACATAAGACTCTGCGGCAAATCCAGAATCTGGTTGAAACGCCGATTCCACAGGGTCAGCGACAAGGCTTTATCGCAAACGCTGACGCCTTGCGGCAGCACATCCAGCAAGGCCTGCAGATGGGTGGTGGCCAGCTCATGCGCGCTTTCACCGCGCCGGGATGCCAGGTTGGGTTCAGACTGATGGGTATCCATACCGCTCCTTTGATCGTCATTACCGCTACCGTTGTCTCACGGCCTGGCTACTCCAGGGAAGGCCAGCGGCAGACACCGTCCCAATGTAGATACTTCACTGGAAAATACTGACAACCGTCAATGGCCATCCAGGGCACTGATTTTGATCGCTCTGGCACAGAAAAACACAACGTCAGTTGAAAAACTTTATCGCGAACTCACAGCGCAATTTCGCGTGCCACTCCGCCCAGCGCGGTGGCTGGCTTTGGCGGCCGACGATTTGGCTTCGCCGAAACTCCGTTTTCGGGTACCCCCGTATGAGGAGGCCGCCAAAGACTGCCGCCGCGCGGGTTCAAGGTGACACGGTCACGACAAAGCCAGTAAACCATACCAAGTTCATCTTTTCATCGGCTAGAGCCCTTGCCCTAGCTCAGACCAGTCCGAATCCGCCACCAGCGTCCTAAACTGCGCGCCTTGCGCAAATACGAAGCAACAAAACACACCACAACATACCGAGGACGACCATGACCCCCTACCCGCACCTGCTGACCCCCCTGAACCTGGGCTTTACCACCTTGCCTAACCGCGTCATCATGGGCTCGATGCACGTCGGGCTGGAAGAAGTCAAGGACGGTTTTGCCCGCATGGCGGCGTTTTACGCCGAGCGTGCCAAAGGGGGCGTCGGCCTGATCGTGACCGGCGGCATTGCGCCCAACGACAGCGGCCGCCCGATGCCCGGCGGTGCCCGCCTGACGACGCCAGCCGAGGCCGACAAACACAAGCCGGTGACCGCCGCCGTGCACCAGGCCGGTGGCAAGATTGCCATACAAATCCTGCACTTTGGCCGCTACGCCTACCACGAGAACCTGGTGGCTCCCAGCGCGCTCAAAGCCCCGATCAACCCGATGAAGCCGCACGCCTTAAGCACCGAAGAGGTCTATCAGACGGTGGATGACTTTGTGCGCTGCGCAGCACTCGCCCAAAGCGCGGGCTACGACGGCGTGGAGATCATGGGCTCGGAGGGCTATTTGCTTAACGAATTCATCGCCGCGCGCACCAACCAGCGCGACGACGAATGGGGTGGCAGCTATCAAAACCGCATCAAGTTCCCGCTGGCCATTGTGCGCGGCGTGCGCGAAAAAGTTGGCCCCAACTTCATCATCATCTACCGCCTGTCGATGCTTGATCTGGTCGAAGGCGGCAGCACGCAAGACGAAGTGATCGAGCTGGCGCAGGCGTTGGAACAAGCCGGTGTGACGATCCTCAACACCGGCATCGGCTGGCACGAGGCGCGCATCCCTACCATTGCCACCAAGGTACCGCGCGCCGCCTGGGCCTGGGTGACCAAACAACTCAAAGGCAAGGTGGGCGTGCCGCTGGTGGCCA
This sequence comes from Comamonadaceae bacterium CG12_big_fil_rev_8_21_14_0_65_59_15, assembly GCA_002786915.1. GTDB lineage: Bacteria > Pseudomonadota > Gammaproteobacteria > Burkholderiales > Burkholderiaceae_C > Rhodoferax. The sequence continues at coordinate 22,266 of PCUV01000077.1, forward strand.
CCAACCGCATCAACACGCCCGAGGTAGCCGAACAACTGCTGGCTGACGGCTTTTGCGACATGGTGTCGATGGCGCGGCCGTTTCTGGCCGACCCGCTGTTCATGCAGAAAGCCGTTGCGGGCAAGGCGGACGAAATAAACACCTGCATCGGCTGCAACCAGGCTTGCCTGGACCACACCTTTGGCGGCAAGACCACCTCGTGCCTGGTGAACCCGCGCGCCTGCCATGAAACCCTGATCAACCTGGCACCCGCCGCCCGTCGCGAAAAGATCGCGGTGGTCGGCGCGGGACCTGCCGGTTTGAGTTTTGCCACGGCAGCGGCGCAGTGCGGGCTGGACGTGACGCTGTTTGACGCCGCGCCAGAGATTGGCGGCCAGTTCAACGTGGCCAAACAAATCCCCGGCAAGGAAGAGTTTTACGAGACCTTGCGCTACTTTGGCAAGCAGCTTGAGTTGACTGGGGTCACGCTCAAGCTCAACACCCGCGTGAGTGCACCAGACCTGGTGGCGGGCGGCTACAGCCAGGTGGTGCTGGCTACCGGCGTGACCCCGCGCACGCCGCCGATTGACGGCATTCACCACCCCAAGGTGCTGGGCTACCTGGACGTGCTGCGCGACAAAATGCCGGTTGGCCAGACCGTGGCATTGATCGGCGCGGGCGGCATTGGTTTTGACACAGCGGAATACCTGCTGCACGAAGGCACCAGCCCGAGCCAGGATGCGGCCAAGTTCTTTGCCGAATGGGGCGTGGATACCGGCTACCAAACGCGCGGCGGCTTGACCGCAGCGCACATCGAAGCCAGCCCGCGCAAAGTGTATTTGTTGCAACGCAAGGCCAGCAAGGTGGGTGACGGCTTGGGCAAGACCACCGGCTGGATTCACCGCACCTCGCTGAAAAACCGCCAAGTCGATATGCTCTCGGGCGTAACCTATCGCAAGATTGACGACGCGGGTCTGCACATCACCGTCGAAGGCCAAGAGCGCCTGCTGGCGGTGGACAACGTGGTAATCTGCGCCGGCCAGGAGCCGCAGCGCGAACTGCAAGCCGCGCTGCAAGCGGCGGGTCTGGCCGTGCACCTGATTGGCGGCGCCGACAAGGCCGAAGAACTCGACGCCAAACGCGCCATCAAACAGGGGCTGGAACTGGCCATTGCGCTGGCAGCTGGCCCTGCACCCACACCCGAAAAGTTACAAACAAAATCGCCTTCTAGCGCTCATCCAGAAAGCGTAAGTAGCAATCAAACCAATAGCAATTCTGGCTACACCGTGTTGACCGTGAGCCTGGCCGACCACGTCGCCACCATCACGCTAAACCGCCCCGACAAGGCCAACGCCATGAACCTGGCGATGTGGCACGAGCTGCGGCAGGCGTTCCAGTGGGTTGACCGCACGCCCGAGGCGCGCGTAGCTGTTTTGCAAGGTGCGGGCAAGCTGTTCACCAGCGGCATCGACCTGCAAATGATGATGGGCATGGGCGACCAAATCCAGAACGACTGCGAAGCCCGGATGCGCGAAAACCTGCGCGGCTTGATTCTAGATTTACAAGACACACTCACCGCGCTGGAGCGCTGCCGCAAGCCGGTGCTGGCCGCCATCCACGGCGCGTGCATTGGCGGCGGCATTGACCTGATCTGCTGCGCCGACATGCGTTACTGTTCAAGTGACGCAACCTTCATCATCAAGGAGATCGACATCGGCATGACCGCCGACGTGGGCACGCTACAGCGCCTACCCCGTCTGGTCGGCGAAGGCATCACGCGCGAGCTGGCCTATACCGGGCGCAAGTTTGACGCCGCCGAGGCCCTGAGCATGAAACTGGTGAACCGCGTTTTTGACTCGCGCGAGGCGCTGGAAGTCGGGGTGCGAGAGATCGCCGCCACCATCGCGGCCAAGTCGCCGCTCTCTATCCGGGGCGTGAAGGAAATGATCACCTATGCCCGCGACCACTCCGTGGCCGACGGCCTGAACTACGTCGCCACCTGGAACGCCGCCATGCTGCTCTCAGACGACCTGCAAGAAGCCATGATGGCCAACATGGGCAAGCGCGCGCCGGTGTTCAAGGATTAAAGTGGCAAACTGCGGGTCACACACCCGCAGGGAATTGGCTTAGACTTTGGGCGGCCGCCTTGCGGCAGTCAACACCAACGCCGTGCTTGCTTCACACTTCGCCCCATGCCTTCAGCCGCATTGATCACCTCGCACTTGATCGCCCCCTACGGAGGCGGCTTGACCGAGGCTGACTTGGTGCAATCTTTGTGCGTTGGCAAACTTGCGGCCACCACAGAACAGGCCAACGCCATCCTGAGTTATCTGTTTATTGAAACCGATCCTCGCTTGATTGTGTCGTGCGCCATTGAAGCCGGATCCAACGTCAGCCAAGCCAACCGGCTGTACCTCAGTACGCTTGAACACGCATCCCCGCGCTCGCCCATGTGGGAAAGTGCCGTCAGAGAGCTGCTATGACCACGTAGGCAGACATCGCGAAACATATCGCCGTGGGCTCCTGGCGCGAGCTTGAGCGCTTTGCCCGTGCCATGGTTGAAGATGCTGCAGTGTGCGCCAAAAGTGAGTTCAAACCACTGCTGGGGGGCGGCACGCGATTGATGCTGGCAATGCAACACCGCATCAGTGATGACGTTGGCCTGTTCATCCGCGACCCGCAATGGATAGGCTACCTGACACCCCGGCTGAACGACCATTTTGAACACCAGATCGACGCCTACGATGAAGGTGCGACGTCGCTAAAAATCAAACTTTCAAATGGGGAGATTGATTTTATCGTGAGCATGTCGTTGCTGGGGCTGGAGCCAGAGTTTTCAGCCGATTGTTTTTTCCCGCTGGAGCCGGTGTCAGAAGTACTGGTCAAAAAACTGTTTTATCGCGGCTGGGCGTTGACCCCCAGGGATTTGTTTGACTGGTGGTGCATTGAGCACCAGTTGCCCCAGGAAGGCGTGCCTACAGCGGGTATTGCAAAGCTGGTTTTCGGGCGCATCGACGCCATCGCCGCCGCACTGCAGCAGATGAGCGTCTCCAACAGCGCCGCGTTGGTATGGCGCACTATTCGCAGCCCGCACCTGCCCGATTTGCAGGCAAGCATCGATTGGGCACAACAAAGGCTGCTGAATTTTCAAAAAATAGCCTGAGCGCTCGCGACGCATGAATGCGACCGGAGCATGCAACATGGGCAAGTGCGCGCCGGTGTTCAATGAATTGACACGGCACAGTTTATGGAGGCCAGACTCTAGGGTTTTAGGGTGCGATCACTAAGGGTTTCCCCTGAGAATGCACCCGTAGTCCATTTTTTACCAAAGGAAACCCCATGAAATCCAAGTCTCTAAGTACCGTGACCTGCCACGTCATCAGCGCCTACGGTAACACGGCCAGCAATGTGATCCACGCCTGCCGCGCCGGTGGTGAACGTGTCGTGGGCCTGGTCGATGCCCGCTGGAACAGTGCGCTCAAGCAATCGCGTTCACAACTGGCAACGGGTGTGGCCAAGAATGCCGACGCCGTGCACCAGGTGCTGCAAAAATACACGTTGCAGGGTTTGACCCTGACTTCTGGCGGCGCCCAGGGTGTCGTCAACCAAATTGTCAAATTGGCCGACGCCGGTGTCATGACGGTGGCGCACAACGTGGATCGGTTTGAAGACAAAACAGGCGTCAACGTACTCAGCAGCGTGGCCCAAGTAGCTTTGCCGGGCGCGCTGGCGCTAAGCAACCTGGCGCAACAGATCGAACAAAAATCGGCCACTCTGGCCAACCGCGTGGCCGGTGAACGAGTCGTCAAGGTGGTTGCCAAACGCAGCCGCAGCGTGGTGCGCAAAACACGCCCGGTGGTCAAAGCGGTTGCCAGGCCCGTCAAAAAGACGGCAGAAAAAGCGGCCGGCGCTGTCGTTGCCGCATAACGCACGCCCCGGCCAAGACACCGGGGCAACGGCGTCGATTGGCCGCATCCCCTGGGGTGCAATTCAAACTGATGTGCTGTAGAGGCTTACTCCCTCTGCCTCTGGGAGAGGGAATCAGTCCGCATCCGTTTGCATCGCACCCCATCCCTTGCTGACGTCTGCAAAAGCAGGTTTTAGCTGACAAAATAGCGACTTCGATCACTTGTCTGAAGGAAGCCTCTTGAAGTCTCTATTACTCTCGCTCAGCCTGGCTGGTGCGCTGTCGCTGGCGGCCTGTTCCAAACAACAAGAAGCTGCCACGCCGGCGGCCAGTCCTGCCCCAGCGGTTGCCCCTGCAGCCCCCAGTGCGTCGATATACGACACGGTCGCGAACACCGGCAAAGGGTTCACCGTGGGCGCCATGATGAGCGCCCAGACGGTTTATGTCATTTTTGAACCCACCTGCCCGCACTGCGGCAAGCTGTGGCAGGCGTCGCTGCCGTTACAGAGCAAAGTCAAATTTGTCTGGCTACCGGTGAGTTTCAGCGCCAAGAGCCTGCCGCAGGCCGCCGCGTTGATGACCGCCCCGAACCCGGTGGAAACCATGAGCGCGCATGAAGCGTCGCTGCTCTCGGGCAAGGGGGGGCTGATTGCTCCCGACAATGTGTCTGCCGAGCTGCGTCAGGCGATCAAGACCAACGGCCAACTGTTGACCGCGCTGGGTGCCGATTCGGTGCCGTTTTTGCTGGCCAAGCACCGCCAGACTGGTCAGATTGTGACCTTCAACGGCGCCATGGAAACGGCGCAGCTGGCGCAGTTGTTGGGGATTTGATCAGTTGGGGTACATCGCTCGCGCGGGTGGTTTGACCCGCAGCCTTAATCAGTTGGGGTCAGAGCACGTCGCTGCGCGAGTGGTCTGACCCGCAGCCTTAATCAGTTGGGGTCAGAGCACGTCGCTGCTCGAGTGGTCTGACCCGCAAATCTCAGGATGGCTTCAGCTTGCGCTGAACGAACCGCCCAGCAACTCGGCCAAGCGGCTGACGGGCATCTTGAAACCACACGCCTGCGCGTGGCCGCCACCACCCATCGATTCGGCCAACGGGATGCAGTTGAAGCCCGAGCGCGAGCGCAGACCGCACTTGACCACGCCGGGCTTGTCTACCGTCCACAGCAGTGCGAACGTGCCCGACTGCTTGCACAGCAGGTCACCCACCAGACTATGAAACGCGCTGGGCACGTTGGCCATCAGCCCCGCCACGCCATTGAACACCACCGGCTGGGCGTTTTGCACCATATCCAAGGCCAGTTTGTTGAACTTGGCGTCCATCGCTTGGCCACGCCCGATGTAGGCGGCCAGTTCATCTGAACTGAAGTTGGCGATGGTTTGCCAGCGGGCAAATTCCAGCGGCTCCATGTCCAATGCGGACAGAAAACCGGCGCTTTCAGGGTACTGCCAGACCCAGATGTCGCGGTCTTCCACCAAGCGCACCAGGTCGGGAACGGGCTGCTGTGGGTAAAAAAAATGCCAAGCCAGCCGCGCGCCAGATTTTTTCATGTCAAAGTGCACCACGCCGCAGCGGCACTTGAAGCCAGTGAGTTTTTCAGCGGCGCTTAAGTGATGGTCCAGCACCACCAGTTTGGCCGCCTGCTCCTCAATGGCGCGCAGCAGCGGCGCGGCAAAAGAAAAGTCAAGGATATAGACCGCCCGACCCGCCACCGTCGGCAGATCGGCCAAGGTTTTGACGTCACCATGGTCCAGCGCCAGGTACTGCGCCCGGTCACCAAAATAAAGCCATGCGGCCAAGGCAGCGGCAAAGCCGTCGGGGCAACTGCGGCCGTGGTAGATCACCAGGGGATGTGGGTCGTTCTGGTCGGGGGCTACGGTTAGATTCAAGGGCATTTCGGTTTACCAGAGGTCACAGGTGAAGGGATCGTTTTGCTTCGCATTTTATAGCTATTGATGCAATATCCGTTTTGGCTACAGGCTTTATTTATCACCATAAAATCCGCCAGATGCCCACCTCAATGAAAAATGCCCTATTTAATGGCACGGTGATGCCAGGCGGAGAAGCGTTTGACGCCTGGGCCAACCAGCCGCTGTTGCTGTCGCTGGAAGCCGGTGGCATCGACTGGCCAAGCTCGTGCCGCAACGGCACCTGCCGCACCTGTTTTTCCAAGTTGGATGCTGGCCAGGTGCGCTACGAATGCGACTGGCCGGGCTTGAGCGCCGAAGAAAAAGCTGAAGGCTATGTGTTGCCCTGCGTGGCGCATCCCTGCTCAAACGTGAGCCTGCATTTCGAAGGCTTTTAAGCCTTTGGTACGGCTGGCCGCTTGATCTGCTTGAAGCGAATTTTGCGGTCCAGCTCAATAGCGTCTTTTTTAAGTTGGCGCTGTGCATCCAGAGTCTGGCCTGCTGCAAGCCACATGGCAAATTCTGGTGGTGTTTCCAGCGTGATGCGGCCCAGCGCGCCCGAGCGAAAGTCGTCAATCACCAGTTCTGCGGCCTTTTGCCAGTTCACTTGTTGACGGCGCTGTAGCGCACCGCGCTTGCGGCCAATTGCCTCCAGCAGTTGTTCGCCAGTTTGCGTTGCCATGCACTCGACGCCATAACGTGTCTGGAGCAGCGCCGCATAGTGCTGACGCAGGTAGTCCAGCAGCTCCAGCGCCACTTCTTGCTCGTCAAACGCGTTGCGCCCCACCGCACCGCTGGCGGCCAAGTGGTAGCCACTTTGCGCCACGATGATGCGCGGCCACAGCACGCCCGGCGTGTCGTACAGGTAAAAATCGGGCGCAATGGCAATGCGTTGCTCAAGCTTGGTCACGCCCGCTTCGTCACCCGTTTTGGCGGCACGCTTGCCCGCCAGCGTATTGATCAGCGTCGATTTGCCCACGTTGGGAATGCCACAGATCAGCACCCGCATTGGCTTGGCCATGCCGCTGCGGTTGGGGGCAAGTTCGTGGCAAGCGGCAAGCAAAGCCTTGGCCGGTGCCTTGATGCTGGCATCTAGCGCCAAGGCGCGTGTGCCAGGCTGCACGTTGTAGTGCGCCAGCCAGGCGTCGGTGCGCGCGGGGTCGGCAAGGTCCTGCTTGTTAAGCACTTTGAGCGCGGGCTTGCCCTGCGTGAGCGTGGCCAGCATCGGGTTGGCGCTGGAGCCGGGCAGGCGTGCGTCCAGCAGTTCAATCACCACGTCAATCGCTTTGATGCGCTCAGCAATGGCCTTTTGCGTCAGGTGCATGTGGCCGGGAAACCACTGGATCAAAGCCAAGGCTTGCACTCCGTGGGCTGGAACACCACCACGCGGTCGCGGCCGCTGTTTTTGGCCTGGTACAGCGCCGTATCGACGCTCTGAAACATATGTCCAGCCTCATCCTCTGGTGCCAACGTGGCCACACCGGCACTCAGCGTGACAGGGCGGCTAATGCCAAAGTCGTGCGTACGCGCGGTTTGCAGCAGCCGCTCGGCCAGCGTCAGCGCCTGCTCGCTATCGGTCGCAGGGCAGAGCAACAAGAATTCTTCACCACCCCAGCGGATCACATGGTCGATGGTGCGCGCACCATCCTTAAGCAATTGCGCCACCTGCTGCAACACCCGGTCGCCCGCCGGGTGGCCCAGTTCGTCGTTGACTCTTTTGAAAAAATCAATGTCAAGCAACACCACTGACAAAGCCTTCTCAAAACGCCTGGAACGTTGCAGTTCATGGTCATAAAGATCATCAAAGTCAGTACGGTTGCGCAAACCGGTCAGCGCATCGTGGTGTGACAGGTCTTTGAGCTTGGCGTTCACCTTGCGCAAACGTGCAATCCAGTAAGCGCTGGTCAATACCACCGCACCCAGCAGCGCCGCCAACCAGCCAATCAGGGTGTAGTCCACACCGGTGACCATCTGCACGGCGGCCACATGCTGGTTGATGATGGCCTGTAGTTCAACGGGTGTGATGCTGGCCACGCCCTGGTTCAGTCGATCACGCAGCGCCGGCTGTGACTTGAGCACGCCAATGCGCAAGGCATTGCCATAACCCGGCACCTGCCCGGCAATTTTCAGGTTGAACCAGCCCTGGCGCTTGATGGTGTCGGCCGCCACAATCAGAGATCGAAACGTCATGTCGGCCTGGCGCTCAGACACCATCTTGAAGGCCTGCGCTTCACTATCGACTTCAACGATATTGAGCTTGAGAAAGTCGCGCTGCAAGCGCTCTTTCACCGACGTGCCCTTGGGCAAGACCAGCGTCTCTCCCGCCAATGCAGACAGGTTCGATACAAACGGATGCTCTTCGCGCGTGATGACCACGTTGTCATCCACCAGCACCGGGTCGGTAAAAATCAGCCAAGCATCGCGCTTGGCAGTTTGGTTCAAAAAACTCATCAGCTGACAACGCCCGGCCTGCGACGCAGCGATGCTCTCGTCCCAATCGCGCGTGGGCACCAGGCGCAGATTCATGCCGCTGCGCTGCGCGGCCAGCTTGAGCAAATCGGCCGCAATGCCCACGTGCTGGCCTTGTGCATCAATCTGCTCAAACGGCGGCCAGTCGGGGTCCACGCAAAACGTGACTTCACCGGGAGCCTGCAGCGGCGCTGAAGCTGCAACCGTTGTATTCGGCGCGGCAGTAGCTTGTGCCCAACTCAAAGGCGGCAAGGCCAGACAAGCCAGCACCCACCCACTCAAAATAAATTTAAGCATCCAAACCTTTCCGCCGTTGTGCCTTGATGTTACTGTGCAGGCGCTTGTCGTCCAGCCGACGCTGGCGCGCAGCACGCGTGGGCCGCGTGGCTTTGCGGGGTGTGGGCGCCTGCGCCACGCTGGCCACCAGTTCGTGCAGGCGCAGCAGCGCGTCAAAACGGTTCATCTCTTGCGTGCGGTGTTGCTGCGCCTTGAGCACCAGCACGCCGTCCTTGCTGATGCGGCTGTCGCGCAACGCCAGCAGGCGTTCTTTGACGTCAGCGGGCAGGCTACTGGCGGCAATGTCAAAGCGCAAATGGATGGCGCTGGAGACCTTGTTGACGTTCTGCCCGCCCGCGCCCTGAGCGCGGATGGCACTTAAGGTGACTTCTTCGGGCGGGATGTGAATTGCTTCCATAAAAATAGCTAGTTGCGCTTATTCTATAAGGGCTAGAGGCCAAAAAATATATAACTTGCTACCACGGGCATTCGGCCGTACGTATCAAAGTGTCGCACCCGGCAGGTGCTCTTGCATCCGCGTAAAAGGCAACGTGCCAAGACCGCGTACCGAGCCGGTTACAGAACCGCACAGTGATGACTATTTACCCCACAGAGTCGCAAGCGGCGCAGCCCATAAGCCGTTACCCAAGGGCAGCGTCTCGTCACCGTCATAGAGCAAAACGCCAAACTTGAACAGTTCACCCGCCATGCCGGATAACTTTTTCAGTCCCCGAAAATCACTCTCCCTGACCGTGGCCGCTGCCTTGACCTCCACACCAACCAACTGCCCGGCGGCATTTTCAATCACCAAGTCCACCTCAAACTTGTCGGTGTCGCGGTAATACATGAGCCGGTAATTGCCATCGGCCGTGGTGCTGTGTTTGAGCAGTTCTGCAAAGACAAATGTTTCCAGGACGTGGCCAAAACGGGTGCGGTCTTGCTGCACCTTGTCGGCATCCACGTCAAGCACAGCAGCCAGCAGACCCGCATCAAGGAACTGCAACTTGGGTGTCTTGACGAGGCGCTTGAGCCGGTTGAGCCCCCACACATCCACACGTTTTAACAAATACATCTGCTCCAAAACACCCATGTATTTGGCAGCCGTCTTGCCATCCATGTTCACCTTTCCCGCCAGTTGCGTGTAGTTGCACATCTGCCCGGCCGTTTCGGCCAAGGCATGTAAAAAACGCGGCAACTGGTCCAACTTTTCGATACCCGCCACGTCACGAACATCGCGCGCAAGAATGGCAGCAATGTACTGCCGAGCCCAAGCCACCCGACGCCTGCTTGTTGGCCTGGCAACGGCCTCTGGGTAACCCCCACGCAACACCCGCTCGACCAGATCACCCCCACGCGATGGCGATCCCAGTACAGGTATCCGGCCCTGAAACACAGCGTCGAGCCAGTTTGTCGATTGCCCCTGGATTTCGCTTTGCGACAAAGGCAACAGTGACAAGGTCTGCATGCGCCATGCCAACGAGTCGGCCACAGTGGGCATCGTCATCAGATTGGCTGAACCTGTCAGCAAAAACCGCCCGGGTCGCCGATCTTCGTCAACGCTCTTCTTGATCGCCAGCAGCAAACCAGGGGCACGTTGAATTTCATCAATCACTGCCCGATCCAGGCTGCGAATCATGCCCACCGGATCATTTCGCGCTGACAAGAGTGTGAGTTCATCATCGAGTGTCAAATAGCGCAAATTGCTTTCTGCCACTTGCCGCGCCAGCGTCGTTTTGCCTGCCTGACGGGGGCCAGCCAGCAGAACCACCGGTGTGTCTGCCATGGCTTCGGTGATTCGCGGCGCTATCCAGCGCGGGTAAAGAGACGCTACTTTCATGGCCTCATGATACCGTTTATTTCGGAAATAAATGACGTTTAATTTGGAATTTCAATCTGTGAATTTCGGAATATTTTCACAGAACTTGACAGTGCCTAGTTCCCTATAGTTTCTCAGGCTGCCATTCGCTCAAAGTCAGGGGGCGGGTCATGGCGGCGATATTTGGCCATGATTTTCGACAGGTCAGGCGCAAAAGCTGGAACCGCTTTAAATACCGGCAGGGTTGAGCGCAGTGCATTTGCGACGACCAGCTCGGAAGGCGGCAGGGCAGGATTCATGGTGCGCAGCCAACTGCGAAAACAGCGCCAAACCTCTGCGCCCAGGTGCTTGAAAAAATGCTGTGCATGGACCTAAGTTATCACCGATCGCCATCCAAGTCTCAACCACCCCCGGCGCATTCTTAGGGCACAGAATTCACATAGCGCGCCACAAACGCCCCCACAGCGCTTTCGGGCAGCGACAACCACACGGTGTGGCCACTGCCGGGGGCCACCGCCATAGGCTGCGCGTCGGCGTTTTCCATGCGTGCCAGCAGCACATCGGTATTGCCCTGCGGGTGGATGATCTCCAGCCGGTCACCGACGGCAAAGCGGTTGCGCACATTCACCTTCATCAGGCCGCGCGTTGCATCAAATTCCAGAGCATCGCCCACATACAGGCTGCGGCCCGACTCGGAATAACCGCGCAGGTAATTTTGCGTTTCTTCAGGCGTGTGGCGCTGAAAAAAACCGCTGGTGTAGCCGCGGTTAGCCAGGCCTTCGAGTTGCCCCAGCAATTCGGGGGTAAGTTCGCGCCCAGCCACGGCGTCGTCAATGGCGCGGCGGTAGCTTTGCACCGTGCGCGCCACGTAATACGGGCTTTTGGTGCGGCCTTCGATCTTGAGCGAATCCACACCCATTTCAACCAGTCGTTGGACGTGCTCGATGGCGCGCAGGTCTTTGCTGTTCATCACGTAGGTGCCGTGCTCGTCTTCTTCGATGGGCATATAGCTGCCCGTGCGCTGACTTTCTTCGATCAGATAGACCTGATCGGCCTGCGCTGCGCGCACCAGCGGCTGCGGCGTACCCGGCATAAGCGCCGCAGACCCACACCCGCCCGGCGCCGGGTCTGCACCGGCTGGCTGCTGCGCTTGTTCCCGCGCCGCTTGCGCGGTCAGCACGTCGCCCGAGGCATCGACCACGCCGGGTTGCGTTTTGTAGTCCCAGCGGCACGAATTGGTGCAACTGCCCTGGTTGGCATCGCGGTGGTTGAAGTAGCCCGACAGCAGGCAGCGGCCCGAATAGGCAATGCACAGCGCGCCGTGCACAAACACTTCCAGCTCCATGTCGGGGCAGGCCTGGCGGATTTCTTCGACTTGGTCTAAGGAGAGCTCGCGCGACAAAATGATGCGTTTGAGCCCCACTTTTTGCCAGAACTTGACCGCCGCCGAGTTGACGGTGTTGGACTGCACAGAGAGGTGGATTTCCATCTCGGGCCAGGTTTCGCGCACCATCATGATCAGGCCGGGGTCGGACATGATCATGGCATTGGGCTTCAAGGCAATCACCGGCGCCATGTTGTCGATGTAGTGCCTTATTTTGTTGCCATGCGGGAAGATATTGCTCACCAAAAAGAAGCGCGCACCTTTGGCGTGCGCGGTGTCGATACCCTGCTTCAACACCTCGATGTCACCAAAGTCGTTGTTGCGCACGCGCAGAGAGTAGCGGGGCTGACCGGCGTAAATGGCGTTGGCGCCAAAGGCCAGTGCCGTTTCCAGCATGGCCAGGGAGCCGGCCGGAGCCAATAGTTCGGGGGTTTTCATGAAGCGACATGACTCATCAAAGGGGATGAATTATCTGTGCCTTTGCCGAATGACGAGCTATGCAGTCTTGACTGGTTGGTGGCATTCAATCGACTTCAAACCAGACATAGGCAGTAATTTTGTCCAAAAATACGTTTTTGTCTAAAATAATCGCATGCTTACTTTTTCAGCCTCCCAAGCCAAACAGAATTTTGGTGCACTCATGGGTCACTTGGCGCAAAGCCCGGTGGCGATTGAACGGCATCAAAAAATTGTGGCCATTGTCATGTCGCCCGAGGCGGCGGCGGCCACGCCCTCTTTGCAGCAAGCTGCGCGTACGCAACAACAGCAGCGCGAATTGCAACGACTGATGCGCCACCAGCAGTGGGCCATTGCCTTGCTGTGCGCCGAACCCGCCACGCAGCAACTTCACCTGGAAGCCGCGCGCAGTGTGGTGCAACGCTGGCAGGCAGAACAGCTGTGCAGTGCCGATTACATCGAACGTTGGCAAAACTGGCTGGCATTGCCTGTCACAGAACTGGCACAGCGCATGTGCAGTGATTCCGAAGGCTGGGGCCCCGCCATGCGACAAAACTCGCCGTTTGCGACCAACCCGCCATGAATGTCGATGCTCTCATGCAACTGTTGGCAGCCGCACAAGCCTTATGCGGCCATCGCGACTATGTGGTCATTGGCAGCTTGTCGGTGCTGGGAATGGCGCAGGTGGAGGCCATTCCGAGGGACATGACGCTGTCCATTGATGCTGATTGCTACACCTTGGCCGACCCACCGCGCGTGTTTGATCTGGCGATCCAACTGGGCGAAGGCAGCCCCTATCACCAGCAGCATGGTGTTTATCTGGATCCCGTGTCGCCCCACCTGCCAACCCTGCCGCAAGGCTGGGCGCAACGGCTGATTTTGATTGAGCGTCCACCCGTGGTAGCCCATTGTCTGGATGCCAACGATGCCGCCATCTCCAAGCTAGCGCGCGGCGAACCGCGTGATCTGCGCTGGGTGCGCGCCGGTTTGCAAGCGAATTTGATGTCCGTACCGATGTTGCGCCTGCGCTTGCGGCAGACCATGTTTCTGGATGCCGCTGAGCAGCAGGCCACGGAACTGCGCCTGGCCGAACTGGCCGGGTCTGTCAAGCCGACGCCGCAATCGGACGCAACACACTGACCACATCGCCACATTGGGCTCGCTGGCGCAGTGCGTGGTCCATCACCACCAACGCCAGCATGGCTTCCAGAATGGGGGTGGCGCGAATGCCTACGCAGGGGTCGTGGCGACCTTTGGTGACCACCTCGGTCGGCTGGCCATGAACGTCAATGGAGGCACGTGGGGTCAGGATCGAGCTGGTGGGCTTGATCGCCACCGACACTTCCAGGTCTTGCCCGCTGGTGATGCCACCCAAAGTACCGCCCGCGTTGTTGCCCATGAACCCGGCGGCTGAAAGCGCGTCTCCGTGCGTGCTGCCGCGCTGCGCCACACAAGCAAAACCAGCGCCAATTTCCACGCCCTTCACCGCGTTGATGCCCATCATGGCGTAAGCAATGTCGGCGTCCATCTTGTCAAACAGCGGCTCGCCCAGGCCCACCGGCACGTTGGATGCACTCACGCGCAGGCGTGCACCGCAACTGTCACCGGCCTTGCGCAACGCGGCCAGGTAAGCTTCCAGCGCGCTCACATCGGCTACCGGGGCAAAAAACGGGCTGTGGGGCACGTGCTCCCACGATTCAAAGGCAATCGGCAATTCGCCAATTTGCGTCATGCAGCCGCGAAAGGTGGTGCCGTATTTTTCAAACAGCCACTTTTTGGCCACAGCCCCCGCTGCCACCATGGGCGCGGTGAGCCGGGCGCTGCTGCGGCCACCGCCACGCGGGTCGCGGATGCCGTATTTCTGAAAGTACGCGTAATCGGCGTGACCCGGGCGAAAGGTCTGAACGATGTTGCCGTAATCCTTGCTGCGCTGGTCGGTGTTTTTAATCAGCAGGCAGATCGGCGTGCCGGTGGTTTGGCCTTCATACACGCCACTGAGGATTTCAACCGCGTCAGGTTCGTTGCGCTGGGTCACGAATTGGCTGGTGCCGGGGCGGCGGCGATCCAGGTCGCCTTGGATGTCGGCCTCCGACAACGCCAGCCCGGGCGGGCAGCCATCAATCACGCAGCCAATGGCCGGGCCGTGGGATTCACCAAAGTTGGTGACTGCGAATAGGGTTCCGAAGGTATTGCCGCTCATGGGGAGTGATTATCCCTGAGCAGGCGACAAGACACCAACCGCGGGGACGATTCATGGATGCCGGATCGGGTCCGGCATGACATCGCCACGCCGACAGTTCCGCTTCAATTTACAGCTTGGGCGCGTCGTCCGGGCCTTCGCCTTCGGGCCAGTCGTGGATGTAGGCCTTGAGCATCTTGTTCTCAAAGCTCTGGCTGTCCACCACGGCGCGCGCCACGTCGTGAAAGCTGATCACACCCATGAGTGTCTTCTTGTTCATCACCGGCATGTAACGCGCATGGCTGTCAAGCATCATGCGGCGCACTTCGTCCATATCGGTTTCGGTGGTGCAGGTCAGCGGATGGTCGTCCATGGCCGCGCGCACGGTGGACTGCGTGATATTGCCCTTGGTTTTGACCAGCACCTGGGTGAGTTCACGCACGGTCACCATGCCTACCAGTTCGCCATGATCCATCACCACCAGCGAGCCAATATCGCGCTCGTTCATCTGCTCCAAGGCGCTCATCAAAGATTGGTCCGGGTTGGCGGTGTAAAGGGTGCCGCCTTTGATGCGCAAAATATCACTGACTTTCATAGGTCTCCTTCATGGGTATGGGCAACCCGCATGGGTTGGTTGGCAGGAATATAGCCCACAAATGCACTGGCAGACCTAGTGATTACCATCATGCCAGTCGTCATCTGGTTGAAAATGCTGTCCGCAAGTTTGGTCTTACTGCAAAGGAACCCCATGTCTGGTTACGCCGATCCTGGTTTTGACACACTGTGCCTGCACGCGGGCGCAGCCCCCGACCCCGCCACGGGCGCGCGCGCGGTGCCAATTCACTTGAGCACCTCGTTTGTTTTTGAGTCCAGCGAACACGCCCAATCACTGTTTAATCTGGAGCGCGCCGGGCACGTCTATAGCCGCATCAGCAACCCCACCAACGCGGTGCTCGAAGAGCGCATGGCGGC
This sequence comes from Comamonadaceae bacterium CG12_big_fil_rev_8_21_14_0_65_59_15, assembly GCA_002786915.1. Lineage (GTDB taxonomy): Bacteria > Pseudomonadota > Gammaproteobacteria > Burkholderiales > Burkholderiaceae_C > Rhodoferax. The sequence goes on from PCUV01000077.1 coordinate 37,615, forward strand.
ACTTGAAGGCGGCATTGGCGCCATCACCACCGCCAGCGGCCAGGCCGCGCTGCACCTGAGCATTGCCACGCTGATGGGCGCGGGCAGCCACATCGTGGCCAGCACCGCGCTGTACGGCGGCAGCCAGAACCTGCTGCACTACACGCTGCGCCGCTTTGGCATCGAGACCACGTTTGTCAAGCCCGGTGACATTGACGGCTGGCGCGCGGCCATTCGCCCCAACACCAAACTGCTGTTCGGCGAAACCGTGGGCAACCCGGGGCTCGACGTGCTGGACATTCCCACGGTGGCGTCGATTGCACACGACGCGGGCGTGCCGCTGCTGGTGGACTCCACGCTGACCACGCCCTGGCTGATGAAGCCGTTCGAGCACGGCGCGGACCTTGTCTATCACTCGGCAACCAAATTTTTAAGCGGCCACGGCACGGTGATTGGCGGCGTGGTGGTGGACGGCGGCAGTTTTGACTGGGACGCCAGCGGCAAATTTCCTGAGCTCACGCAGCCCTACGACGGCTTTCATGGCATGGTGTTCAGCGAAGAGTCCACCGTAGGTGCCTTTCTGCTGCGCGCGCGCCGAGAAGGCTTGCGCGACTTTGGCGCGTGTTTGAGCCCGCATTCAGCCTGGCTGATCTTGCAGGGCACCGAAACCTTGCCGCTGCGCATGGCGCAGCACATGCGCAACACGCAAAAAGTGGTGGCGTTTCTGGCCAGTCACCCATTTGTGTCGCGCGTGGGTCACCCCATGCTGCCCACGCATCCCAGCCACGCGCTGGCGCAAAAGCTGCTGCCGCGCGGGGCCGGGTCAGTGTTCAGTTTTGACCTGAAAGGTGACCGCGCGCAGGGCAAAAAGTTTGTCGAAACACTCAAGTTGTTCAGCCACCTGGCCAACGTGGGCGACTGCCGCAGCCTGGTGATTCACCCGGCCAGCACCACGCACTTTCGCATGGACGACGCGGCGCTGGCAGGTGCGGGCATATCGCAAGGCACGATCCGCTTGTCGATTGGTCTGGAAGACGCCGACGACCTGGTAGACGATCTGAAGCGGGCGCTCAAAGCGGCTGAGAGGGCCGCCGCCGCTCAGCCATGATTGCATCGTTATTAGTAGCTGTCTGCGCTTATACAGCAAGGGCTAGAGGCACTTTTCTTATCTAAATATCGGAACGATCCACCATGTATGTCACCGTCCACCAGGCCCCCATTTATTGCTACACAGGTGGCCAGCCGTTTGACGCCGCGAAACCCACAGTAGTGTTCATCCACGGCGTGCTCAACGACCACAGCGTCTGGATTTTGCAAAGCCGCTATCTGGCGCACCACGGCTACAACGTGCTGGCGCTCGACCTGCCCGGCCACGGCCGCAGCCAGGGCGACGCACCTGAGAGCGTGGCGCAGGCCGCAGACTTTGTGGCAGCGCTGTTGGACGCAGCAGGTGTGGAGCGCGCCGCGCTGGTGGGGCACAGCTGGGGCTCGCTGATTGCGCTGGAAACCGCCGCACAGCTCAAAGAGCGCGCCAGCCACCTGGTGCTGATTGGCAGCGCCAGCCCGATGCGCGTGTCGCCAGCCTTGCTGGATGCGTCGGTCAACAATCCCGAACAAGCCATCAAGCTGGTGAACGTTTTTTCGCGCAGCACGTTGGCACCGCCGCCCTCGGCCCTGGGGCCGGGCACCTGGGTCTATGGTGCCGGCCTGGCGCTGGGCCGACGCGTGCTCGCCAGCAACAAAACGGTCAACGTGTTTTACCGCGGCTTCAAGGCCTGCGACAGCTACAGCGGTGCCGACGCCGCCATCACGCAGATCACCTGCCCGGTGCTGTTTGTGCTGGGCGAACATGACCAGATGACGCCGCCCAAAGCGGCGCAGGGCTTGATCAGTGCGGCGCGTACCAGCGGCAAGCAGGTGCAGGTGGTGATGCTGCCGGTCGGTCACAACCAGATGACCGAAGCGCCCGACGCCACCTTGTTTGCGCTGCGCGATTTTCTGGCGAGCTGAAAACGGCTACGACAAAGCCACCAGCAAGCCCAGCCAGACTCAGCCCTGATGTGCCATGTGCTCGCGCATGAAGGCCTCAAATTGCGACGCTGGCAACGGTCTGCTGAAGTAAAACCCCTGCACCTCGTCGCAGCCCTGCAACCTCAGGTAGGCCAATTGGCTCGCGGTTTCAACCCCCTCGGCAATGGTGTGCATGCCCAGGCTGCTGGCCAGATTGATGATGGCCGACACGATGGCCTTGTCGTCCGGGTCGTCGCTGATGTCACGCACAAAAGACTGGTCGATCTTGAGCTTGGAGACGTTGAACTTTTTCAGGTAGCTTAAGGACGAATAACCGGTACCAAAGTCGTCAATGGACATGCGAACGCCCAGGTCGTGCAGCCGGTTCATCAACGCGATCGCCGCCACCGGGTTGTCCATGGCGGTGGCTTCGGTCAACTCGATTTCCAGAAACTGTGCAGGCAGGTCGGCCTGCTCCAGAATACGCGTGACCATGTTAAACAGGTTCGGGTGGCGAAACTGCACCGCCGACAGATTGACCGCCATGGTGAGGGGTGCAAACCCCATCGTCTGCCACTGCTTGGCTTGCTGCGCCGCCGTACGCATGACCCATTCGCCCAGCTCCAGAATCTGCCCGCTGTCTTCTGCAATGGGAATGAACTCCGCTGGCGACAGCGGACCAAACTCAGCACTGCGCCAGCGCAACAGCGCCTCGGCCCCTACCACACGACCGTCTTGCAACGACATCTGTGGCTGGTAGTGCAATTCAAATTCATGGCGCTCCAGCGCATGGCGCATGGCATTGACCAACTTGAGCGTGCGCTCCGACTGGGCCTGCATCTCTTGGGTAAAGAAGCAAAACGCGTTGCGGTTGGCCTGCTTGACGCGGTACACGCCGTGTCGGCATTTTTGGCCAGAGTTTCAAAGTCTTGCCCGTCTTGCGGGAACATGGCAATCCCGATCGAGGCCGTTGCCACCAGCTCCATGTGGTCCACCATGCAGGGCTGCTCCAGCGCGCTCGTCATCTTCATGGCAACCTGCGCCGCGCCTTCCGCATCGACCGAGGGCAGCAGCAAAATGAATTCGTCACCGCCCATGCGCGACAGGCTGTCTTGCGCACGCAGCAAAGCCGTCAGCCGCCGGGACACCTCCACAAGCAAGCGGTCGCCCACACTGTGCCCCAGCGTGTCGTTGATGGTCTTGAAATGATCCAGGTCGAGGAACATCACCGCCAGATGTTCGTGCCCACGCTTGGCCAGGTTGCACATCAAATCAAAATGCTCGCGCACCAGCGAGCGGTTGGGCAAACCGGTGAGCTGGTCAAAATGCGCCAGATGCTGTATCTGCGCCTGCGCACGGCGCATCTCACCGATGTCACGGGTGATCGACAGAATGCAGGGCACCCCATTGAATGAAACGACTGCCGCCGACATCAATGCATGCACGACGCCACCGTCTTTTTTAACGAAATCGGCCTCCAGATTGGTACAGCGCCCGTCCTTGCGCAGCACCTCCACCAGCCGTTGCCGATCGGCCAGATCATGCCAGATGCTAATTTGCGCTGACGTTTTTCCAAGCACTTCGTCGCTGGACCACCCGGTCAACTGTTCAAAACCCTCATTCACGTCAAGATACAAACCATCTGCCAGACGGTTGATATTGACCGAATCTGGACTGGTGCGAAAAGCCTTTCGGTAGCGCTCCTCGCTTTCCAGCAACCTGCGCTGCACCTCCAGGCTTTCCTGTTGATCTTTCATCCGATCCAGCGCGTAGCTGATATCCATCGCCATTTCGGTCAGCAAGGCTTGTGCCGCTTCGTCAAACGCGTTTATCGTGTCAGAGTACACCGCAAAAGCGCCCACGACCTTGCCCTTTTGCCGCAGCGGCAGGCTGGCCACCGCCGCCCATCCGTATCTGCGGGCACGCTCATGCCAAGGTGCGGAACTGGGATCGTTTTGGAAATCCTGCACCCAGCAAGATGCATCCTCACGCATCGACGTGCCCACCGGTCCGTGGCTGGCCGGATTGGCCGGATCCAGGCTCACGCCCACGCCTTCCAGATAGTCGGTACCGTCGCCAAACCACGCCACGGGCCGCACAGATTGCGCGTCCGCGTCGGGTTCACCGATCCAGGCCAGGCGCATGCCACCAAAATTGACCGCGTCGCGGCACAGAATGGCAAACAGCTCATCTTTGTTTTGGCAGCGCACAATGGCCTGATTGCACTGGCTCAAAGCGGCGTACAAACGGCTCAGACGCTCGGCCTTCTGTTGCGCCAACTTGCGCTGCGTGATGTTGCGCGACAGCACCAGAAAAGTGGCTTCTGCGTCTTGGCGCGCGCTTTTTTTGGACACCGACAGTTCAAACCACTGCACGCCGTCGGCGGTCTGCAGTTCAATCTGGTGCCCCAGCGAAAAGCCGTTTTCATGCGCCTCATGAATGGCCGCCATTGTCGTCTGCGCTGGCTCAGGCGGCAACACCTCGGCCAGTGTTTTCCCCAACAATTGCTCGGGTGGCATGGCCAACCGCTCCCGATGCGCGGCGTGCACTTTCAGGTACCGCCCCCGACCATCCATTTCAAACATCAAATCGGGCAGCGCCCTCAAGGTGTCAATCAGTTCCTGGTTAAGTTGCGCCAGCTCACCTTGGTTGGCTGCCAGATCGCGCGCCAGCAGCTCGGCCCGCTGGCGACTGGTCGTGGCGCGATAGACCAACCAGGCCAGCACCAGCACCAGCATCAGCAACGCTGCCAACGCGATGACTTCACTCACCTGTGCCACCCGGTCCCAACCGCACCCAAGTGAACACCAGCGCATCCACCAGTGCGCTGATGATCAACGTGCGACGCAACTTTGACGACATAGCCAACAGATCCTTCTGTCAGGTTGAAACGCTTGGACAAAATCAATGGCGCATTGTGACCCAATTCATACGAACAGCCTAGCAAGGCGGATGCGGTCATTTTCACTTTTATAACGCCTCACGTAGCATCAAGTTGGCTAAACGTGCGCTTTTCCATACTGCCTCGGTGCTAGGCGCGTGCTGAAGCAACAAACGCTCCGCCAGCGGCCCCAGCGTCTGCTGGTCCGGGTTCACCAGCAACACCCAACGTGCACCTTCGGTAGCACGGTCTTCCTGTAGTTGCCCGACCCAGTCCAGCGCAGCCAGTGTTTCCAGTACTGGCTCCAACTGTAGTGAATCAACGCGCAAACCCGCATCCAGCCCTTCCAGGCTTGATCCTCGGGCAGGCGTGCCAGCCACCCGGTCGAGCGCGGCCAAGATTTCCAAAGCCAGCATAAAGTGCCATCCATGCGCGTGCGGGCGCCGCCGCACACCGGCCAGCAGGCTCGGCAAATACGCCGCGATGACCGCGCCCAGCAGCACAATCACCCAGCCAACGTAGATCCAGATCAGCAAAATGGGTACGGTGGCAAAGGCGCCGTACAGCACCGAATAGGTTGGCACTTTGCTCAGGTAGAGCACCAGCAACTGCTTGGCCAGTTCAAAGCCGATGGAGACAAACAGGCCGCCAGCCCAGGCGTGCGACCAGCGCACCCGGGTGTTGGGCACGTAGCGATACAGTGCCGCCATCCCCCAGGTTAGCAGCAAAAACTGCAGCGCATCTAGCAACCACTGCACACTGCCAGGCAAGGCACCCACCAGTCCCCTGGACGCCGACAACACGTAAGACGTGAGCGACAGGCTGGCCGCCAGCAGCAGCGGCCCGAGCGTGACCAGAGCCCAATACACCAGCACGCGCTGCCCCAGCGGCCGTGGCTGGCGCACCCGCCAGATGGCGTTGAGCGTACGGTCGATGGTCAAAATCAACGCCAGCGCGGTGACAAACAGCACCATCACCCCGACCCCACCCAGTCGGCTGGCCTTGCCTGCGAACTGCGTCAGATACCCCAGCACCTGGCGCGCAATGTTGTCGGGCACCAGGCTTTGCACCAGCCACTGCTGCAACACCCCCTGCAACTTGGCAAACATCGGAAACGCGGTAAACACCGCCAACACCACGGTAAAGAGCGGCACCAGCGCGATGGTGGTGGTGAACGTGAGGCTGCTGGCGGTCAGACCCAGATGGTCTTCACGAAAGCGCTCGCGCAGCGTGTGCGCGGTGTTGCGCCAGGGGAAACGCCGCAATTCTTGAAAAAACGCTTCCAGCCAATGCGGCCAGTCGCCAGGGTGCGTGTTGGGGTCGGTCATGACCGCTATGATGCCACTCCCATGAATACTGCCCGGCCAACCCCTGCCCTTGCACCGCGTGCGGCGGTTGCGGCCAGCCGCGCGCTGGCCGTGGCCAGCCTGTTGGGGCTGATCGCGCTGGGGCTGGCGTGGGAGCTTTGGCTGGCACCACTTCGACCCGGTGGATCGTGGCTGGCGCTGAAGGTGCTGCCGCTGTGCCTGCCGCTGGCGGGGCTGCTGAAAAACCGCATGTACACCTACCGCTGGGTCAGCTTGATGGTGTGGCTGTATTTTGCCGAAGGCGTGGTGCGCGCTTACAGCGACACACCCCCGTCGAATGTGCTGGCGCTGCTGCAAATTGTGTTGTGTCTGCTGCTGTTTGTCGCCTGCGCGCTGCACGTGCGGCTGCGCTTGCGTGGCCCCAGAATCCATCCGTATGAAAGCCCTGTCCATGAAACCCCTGCTGCCTGAGCTGCGTGCCATTGTCGGCGACGCTCATGTATTGACCACGGGCGACCTGAGCGCCTGGACCAACGATTGGCGCAAGCGCGCACAAGGCAAGCCCTTGGCCGTTGTACAACCCGCTACCACGCAAGAAGTGGCGCGCATTGTGAAAGCCTGCGCCGCTTACCGCACCATGCACCCGCACAGCGGCATCAGCATCGTGCCCCAAGGCGGCAACACCGGGTTGGTGGTGGGCTCCACGCCCGATGCATCGGGCCAGCAGATCGTGCTGAGCTTACAGCGCCTGAACGCGGTGCGCCAAATCGACCCGGCCAACCTGACGTTGACTGCCGAGGCAGGTTGCATCTTGCAAACCCTGCAACAGCGTGCCCATGAAGCCGGGTATTTGTTCCCCTTGAGCCTGGCCGCCGAAGGCTCGTGCACGCTCGGTGGCAACCTGGGCAGCAACGCCGGTGGCACGCAGGTGGTGCGCTGGGGCAATGCGCGCGAGCTGTGCCTGGGCCTGGAAGTGGTCACCGCGCAGGGCGACATCTGGAATGGCTTGAGCGGCCTGCGCAAGGACAACACCGGCTACGACCTGCGCCACCTGTTCATTGGCTCGGAGGGCACGCTGGGCGTCATCACCGCAGCCACCATGAAGCTGAGTCCCCTGCCCGCCGCGCAACTGACCGCGTGGGCCACCGTGCCGTCACTACAGTCCGCAGTGCAACTGCTGGGCCTGGCGCACCACCATCTGGGTGCAGGCTTGACTGGCTTTGAAGTGATGGGACAGTTTGCCCTGAGCCTGGTACAACAGCACTTTAAAGCGCTGCGCGTGCCGTTGTGGCAAGACGCACCGTTTTGCGTGCTGCTGGAAAACTCTGACCACGAATCCGAGCCCCATGCACGCGCGCGCTTTGAAGCCCTGCTGGAAGCCGCGCTCAGCGACGGTTGCGTCAGTGACGCCGTGGTGGCTGAAAACCTGACGCAGGCCAAAACGCTGTGGCAAATCCGCGAAAGCATTCCGCTGGCGCAGGCCGAAGAAGGGCTGAACATCAAACACGACATTTCGGTGCCGATTTCCAGCATTCCGGCGTTTGTGCAGGCCACCGACGCGCTGCTGGCGGCTGCCATTGCTGGCGTGCGGCTGGTGAATTTTGGCCACCTGGGCGACGGCAACCTGCACTACAACGTGCAAGCGCCGCTGGGTGGGGATGCGGCTGCGTTCTTACATGCGCGCGAGCCTGAGGTGAACCGCATCGTGTTTGATTCAGTAGCCGCTTTTGGTGGCTCGATCTCTGCCGAACATGGCATTGGCAGCCTGAAGGTAGAGCACTTGGCGTACTACAAATCGCCCGTGGCGCTGGGGCTGATGCGTTCCATCAAGCAGGCACTGGACCCGCTCAATGTGATGAATCCGGGGCGGGTGCTTGCACCCTGACCCCCGGTGCGCTTGCCTTGACATGATGTAAAAACCCCAAGTAAATCAATCACTTGGGGTTTGTTCTTTGATGGTCTTTGGTGGTCTTTGGCGACCACTGTATGTAACTTAACTACATATTGTCAATCATCACTTGACCGAAGCCAGAGCAACTGACTTGCGTCGCACCGTCCATCAGGCGAGCAAAATCGTAGGTGACTTTCTTGCTCTTGATCGAGCGTCCCATCGAGTTGATGATGGCATCCGCTGCCTCAAACCAGCCCATGTAGCGCAGCATCATCTCGGCCGACAGGATTTCGGAACCCGGGTTCACGTAGTCCTTACCAGCGTACTTGGGTGCCGTGCCGTGCGTGGCTTCAAAGCAGGCCACGGCGTCGGACAGGTTGGCACCGGCAGCAATACCGATACCACCCACCTGTGCAGCCAGCGCGTCAGAGATGAAGTCGCCGTTCAGGTTCATGGTGGCGATGACGCTGTATTCGGCCGGGCGCAGCAAGATTTGTTGCAAGAAGGCGTCGGCAATACAGTCTTTGACCACAATGTCTTTGCCCGTCTTGGGGTTCTTGAATTTGCACCATGGGCCGCCGTCCATCTCAACGGCGCCAAATTCTTTCTTGGCCAGACCATAGCCCCAATCACGGAACGCGCCTTCGGTGAATTTCATGATGTTGCCCTTGTGCACCAGCGTCACATTGGGCTTGTCATTGTTGATCGCGTACTGGATGGCCTGGCGCACCAGACGCTCGGTACCTTCACGCGACACGGGTTTGATGCCAATGCCCGACGTGTTGGGGAAGCGGATCTTGGTGACACCCAGTTCTTCTTGCAGGAATTTGATGATTTTCTTGGCCTTGGGCGACTCGGCTTCAAATTCGATACCGCAATAAATGTCTTCGGTGTTTTCTCGAAAGATCACCATGTTGGTCTTTTCAGGCTCTTTGACCGGGCTGGGCACGCCTTCAAAGTACTGAATCGGGCGCAGGCAGACGTACAGATCAAGCTCTTGGCGCATGAACACGTTGAGCGAGCGAATGCCGCCACCAATGGGCGTTGTCAAGGGGCCTTTGATCGACACCACGTATTCTTTCAAGGCATCGATCGTTTCGGACGGAAACCAGACATCCGGCCCATACACTGTGGTGGCCTTTTCGCCAGCATAAACTTCCATCCAGTGAATTTTTTTCTTGCTGCCATAGGCCTTGGCCACGGCCGCATCCACCACCTTGATCATCACCGGTGTGATGTCAAAACCGGTTCCGTCACCGACGATGAACGGGATGATGGGCTCATCGGGAACATTCAGCGAATTGTCAGCGTTGACGGTGATTTTTTTGCCCTGAGCAGGCACTTTGATGTGTTGATACATGCGATGAAGTCTCCGTTGGTTGGTCACAAATTGTGTTTCGAGCCGAACACCCGATAACTGCTGAATCCGGTGCAATCGCTCAGCTTTTTGATTCTAGTGCGATAAATTACCAATTCCTGTCAACCGATTGCCCGTTGCGTCGTTACGGGTTGACCTTCCTCAAACAAAGAAGGTTTTTTGTCTTAACGTTACTTCAAGGAAACTTACAAATGAACAAACTTCTCGCTGCTCTGGTTGCAGGTCTTTTCGCTTCTGGCGTTTTTGCTGCCACGCCCGCCCCCGCTGCTGCTCCCGCAGCCGCCAAGGTTGAAGCTGCTGCTCCGGCCAAGGCTGAAGCTGCTCCGGCTGCTGCCGCTGCTGAAAAAGCTGCTCCCGCCAAGAAGGCCAAAAAAGCCAAGAAGGCCAAAAAAGCTGCTGCCAAGGCTTCTGCTGCCCAGTAATCAAGCCTCTGGCCTGATTCAAAAACCCGCTTCGGCGGGTTTTTTTTGGCCAAGTCCGTGGACAATCATGCCATGAAACACATCGCTTCGCTCTTTTTTTACTGCCTTGCCTTTTGGTGCACACCTGGTTGGGCACAGAACGCGCCACAACTGAACCTGCCGCGCATCCAGATCACCGCGGGCATGTTCCTGATTGATACTCAGGTGGCGGCTACGCAAGACCAGCGCTCCACCGGCTTGATGCACCGCCAGCAGATGCCGGCCGGCGAGGGCATGCTGTTTGTCTTTGACGGCCCCAGCGAACAATGCTTCTGGATGAAGAACACGCTGATCCCGCTCACTGCAGCGTTTGTGGCTGACGACGGCACCATCGTCAACCTAGCCGACATGAAGCCGCTCACAACCGACTCGCATTGCTCGGCCAAGCCGGTGCGCTACGTGCTGGAAATGAACCAGGGCTGGTTCGAGAAAAAGGGCATTAAGGCCGGATTCAAGCTAGCCGGGCGGCCCTTTGTGATCAGATAAGGGAACAGATGATGCTCTTTTGTTAATAGCTATTCACGCTTATTTGAAGAGGCTGGATGCAAAAAAACCATAAAAAAACCGCCCGAAGGCGGATTTTTTATGTCTTGCCTGACATTCAGGCAAAGTTCTTTTCGGCAAACGACCAGTTCACCAGCTTATCTAGGAAGGTCTCCACGTACTTGGGCCGTGCATTGCGGTAGTCGATGTAATAGGCGTGCTCCCACACGTCCACCGTCAGCAGCGCTTTGTCAGCCGTGGTCAGGGGCGTGCCGGCCGCGCCCATGTTGACGATATCGACGCTGCCATCGGCCTTTTTCACCAACCAGGTCCAGCCAGAACCGAAATTGCCCACTGCCGATTTGACAAACGCTTCCTTGAACGCCGCGTAGCTGCCCCACTTGGCGTTGATGGCCGCAGCCAGCGCGCCGGTGGGTTCACCGCCGCCGTTGGGTTTGAGGCAATTCCAGAAAAACGTGTGGTTCCAGATTTGTGCGGCGTTGTTATAGATGCCGCCACTGGCTTTCTTGACGATCGATTCCAGGTCCAGGGTCTCGAATTCGGTGCCCTTTTGCAGGTTGTTCAGGTTCACGACATAGGCGTTGTGGTGCTTGCCGTGGTGGTACTCCAGCGTCTCTTTGGAGTAATGCGGTGCCAGCGCGTCAATGGCAAAAGGCAGTGCGGGCAAGGTGTGTTCCATGGTGTCCTCTCGTTGGGTGGTTAAGTCGGGCAGATTGTAAAAAATTTCACTGCGGCTCGTGCAGCACGCGCAAATCAACCGTGCCGTCAACAAGGGTAGCGCGCACAGCCTGCCCGGCGCGCGTCTGTGCCACGCGGCCGATGGCGTGTCCCTGTGCGTCCGTGAGCCAAGCGTAGCCGCGCGCCAGCACCAGGCATGGGTCCAGCAGACCCAGGCGCAGCGCGGCACGATCGAGCTGTTGCGTTGGCACCGCCAGTGCGCGCTGCGCTGCCGGTGGCAACTGGGTGCCCAAGCGCTGCAGGTGTTGCTGATGCCCCAGCAACAGCGCTCGCACCGCACTGTTCAGTCGAGGTGCCGCACCGCTCAAACGCAGTTGCTGCGCTGTCAGCCGTTGCGACGGCCGCCCCAGGCGCGACGCAGCGGTATCCAGACGCTGCCCTTGTCGGTCCAGCGTGCGTTGCAGCGCATCGCGCAGGCGACGTTGCTGCACGTCCAGCGCGCCCAGCCACGTTTCACACGGCTGCGCTACCATTTCAGCGGCGGCCGTAGGTGTGGGAGCGCGCACGTCAGCCACAAAATCGGCGATAGTGAAGTCGGTCTCGTGGCCCACACCGCACACCAGCGGCACCGGGCTGCGTGCAATCGTCTGCGCCAGTTGTTCGTCGTTGAAAGCCCACAGGTCTTCCATCGCACCGCCGCCGCGCACCAGCAGAATCACGTCCACCGGTGGTGGCGCAGAACCGGTTTTATTCTTATAAGAAAAATCAGCCTTTAGCCCTTGATTTGAATGGGCTAACAGATACATTTTTGAGAGCGCTTCGCACAACTCGGCGGGCGCGCCTGCACCCTGCACTGCTGCGGGCAGCAACACCACCGGCAGGTGTGGGGCGCGTCGGCGCAAGGTGGTGACTACATCGTGCAGCGCCGCCGCGCCCAGGGATGTGACCAGCCCGATGGCGTGCGGCATCAGCGGCAGGGTACGCTTGCGCCCGGCATCAAACAAACCCTGCGCCTCCAGTTTGGCCTTAAGGCGCAAAAACTCTTCATACAGGCTGCCTTGCCCGGCGCGGCGCATGCCTTCCACGATCAGCTGCAGGTCGCCCCGCGCCTCGTACACACTCAAGCGCGCGCTTACTTCGACCAACTCGCCGTCGCGCGGCGCAAAGTTCAAGCCCGCCGCTGCGCGCTTGAACATGGCGCATCGCAACTGCCCGGCGCTGTCTTTCAGCGAGAAATAACAATGCCCACTGGCCGCGCGCGAAAAACCGCTGAGTTCACCACGCACACTGACCAGCGAAAAGCGCCCCGCCAGCGCGTCCGAAATGGCGCGGCACAGCGCACCTACGGCCCATACCCGGGTCGCTGGAGCGTCCAAAAGCGTCTCAGCCATGGCGATTTCCAGCGTGAGCAAGGCCATCACGCACGTTGAACGGGCCTGGCGTGCTATCAAGTCTTCCACAATGCCACGGCATTGTCATGCTCCCAAAACAAAGAGCGAGATATCTCGTGATTTCGGTGTAACTCATTGATTTAAATAATCTTTTTATTGCCTAAATATTCAGCAACGCAATTAAACCCAGCAAATCCGGGCTCTGCAACCCTTTCTACGACCAGTTCTACACAAAGTTATCCACAGAAATTGTGATCTTTCAGGCATCCATTCGTGCCGTCGATCGTCCTGCGCGCTTCGGCCATAATCGCGCAGCAACTTTCATCGCGCAAGGGGTCGTCTTTGTTTTCCATCATACAAGCTGCGGGCTGGCCCATCTGGCCCTTGATTGCCTGCTCAGTCCTCGCCCTGGCGCTGGTGATCGAGCGTTTTGTCACACTCAAGACCGCCAAAGTCGCCCCACCAAAACTGCTCGAAGAAGTCCTGACGGTCACGCGCACCAGCGTGCCGGGGCCTGAGGTCATCAAACAGCTTGAAGCCAATTCGGCGCTGGGCGAGGTACTGGCCAGCGGCATCCGGGCGCTCAACAACAACCCACACTGTAGCGACGACGACCTGCGCGCCAGCATGGAAGCCACCGGCAGGCTGGTGGCGCACCGACTCGAGCGCTACCTCAGCGCTCTGGCCACCATTGCGTCGGCCGCGCCGTTGATGGGTCTGTTTGGTACCGTGGTCGGGATGATCGAAATTTTTGGTTCGCAGTCGTCCAACGTCGCCACCGGTGGCAACCCGGCGCAACTGGCGCATGGCATTTCGGTGGCGCTCTACAACACCGCATTCGGCCTGATCATCGCCATCCCGTCACTGATTTTCTGGCGCTACTTTCGGGCCCGCGTGGACCAATTTTTGCTGACTCTGGAACTCTCGGCCGGACACCTGGCACGCCATCTCAACAACCTGCGCCGCTAAAGGCCTGTCCGATGAACTTTCGTCCGCGCCAAAAGGAAGAGCCCGAGATCAACCTGATCCCGTTCATCGACGTGCTGCTGGTGATCCTGATTTTTTTGATGCTTTCCACCACCTACAGCAAGTTCACCGAGCTGCAACTGCGCTTGCCCACGGCCGATGTGCAGGCACAGCGTGACTACCCCAAAGAAGTGCTGGTGTCGGTAGACGCCGAAGGCGGCTACACCGTCAACCGCGAGCCGGTGGCCGGACGCAGCATGACAAATCTGGCCAGCGCCATTCAGGCGTCAGCCAAGCTTGGCAAGGATTCGGTGCTGATCATTTACGCGGATGCCGCCGCGCGCCACCAGTCGGTGATCACCGTGATGGAGGCTGCGCGCCAGGTCGGCCTGCAACAAATCACGTTTGCCACCCAATCCAGTGGCGGCGCTGCAAGCCAGTAGGCCCATAGGACCCTGCCGCGCCCTGGCACCCGCTGGCCAGACCTTTGCCCCACCATGAAGCCTGCGCCTGAACCTAGCCTTTGGCAGCGAACGCTGATGCAGCACTGGCTGCGGCGTGACTGGGCGGCCTGGCTCTTGTGGCCCTTGTCATTGCTGTACCGGGTAGCGTTTGGCGTGCGTCAAACGCTGTACCGCTGGCACTGGCTCGCCAGCATGCGCCTGCCGGTGTCGGTGGTCGTGGTGGGCAACGTCGTGGCTGGGGGTGCTGGAAAAACCCCTGTCGTGCTGGCGTTGGTGGAACACCTGCAACAACGCGGCGTGGCTGTTGGCGTCATCGCACGCGGGTACGGGCGCAGCAGCACCGGATGCGAGCAAGTCACTTTAAACCGCGCTGCGCAAGAAGTTGGCGACGAACCCGCGCTGATCCAGCGCCGCACCGGTGTGCCCGTGTTCGTGGCCGAGCAGCGCGTGCAGGCGGCACAGGCGCTGCTGCACGCCTACCCGCAAACGCAAGTGATCGTCAGTGACGACGGCCTGCAACACCTGGCGCTGGCGCGCGACCTCGAAATCGGCGTGTTTGACGACCGTGGCGTTGGCAATGGCTGGTTGCTGCCCGCCGGGCCGCTGCGCGAACCCTGGCCGCGCCCGCTGGATCTGGTGCTGCACACCGGCAACCACCCCGCTTTTGACGGTTTTCAGGCGCGCCGATCGCTCGCGCCCTACGCCATCGACGCCCAGGGCACCCGTGTGCCACTGGCCGATTTGGCGGCGCCTGGTGCATCCCCGGTGCTGGCGCTGGCCGCTATCGCCCGCCCTGAAGCATTTTTTGCCATGCTGCGCGCGCAGGGCGTGCCGTTGGCCCAGACGCTGGCGCTGCCAGACCACTTTGATTTCAGTAGCTTTCATCGCAATGATTACGGGGGCTACAGGCTGATTTGTACCGAAAAAGACGCGGTCAAGCTGTGGCCACTGTGCCCCGACGCGCTGGCCGTGCCGCTGCAGTGCGAGCTGCCCGAGGCGTTCTGGAGCGCGTTTGACAAGCGGTTGGAGACTTTGCTGTCTTCCAGACCAGCGCAATGACTCGCTATCATTACCCCATGGACACACGACTACTTGAACTGCTGGTTTGCCCGGTCACCAAAGGCCCGTTGCAATACGACCGTGAAAAACAGGAACTCACCTCACGCTCAGCTCGCCTGGCCTACCCGGTGCGCGACGGCATCCCGATCCTGCTGGAAAACGAGGCGCGCACGCTGACCGACGAGGAACTCGGGCTGTGACGCCTAGAGCTTGCGTCCGAACAGTCCTGCGGTTATGACGTTCACCGTCCTGATCCCCGCGCGGCTGGCCTCTACCCGCCTGCCCAACAAGCCGCTGGCTGATCTGTGCGGCGCGCCAATGGTGGTGCGCGTGGCGCAGCGCGTGCTGTCCATGACCGGGCGCACACCGCGCGTGGTGGTGGCGGGCGACCACCCCAGCATCGTGGCGGCGTGCCAAAGCCACGGCATCGACGCGGTGCTGACCCGTGCCGACCACCCCAGTGGGTCAGATCGCTTGGCCGAAGCCTGCACGCTGCTGAGCCTGGCCGACGAGCAGATCGTGGTCAACGTACAGGGGGACGAGCCGCTGATTGACCCGGCGCTCGTTTCGGCCGTCGCCAACTTGTTGCAAAAAGTGCCGCAAGCCAAGATGAGTACTGCGGCACATGCTATTGACACCGTAGCGGATTTTCATAACCCAAACGTCGTCAAAGTGGTGCTGGACGCCCAAAGCTTGGCGCTGTACTTTAGCCGCGCCCCGATTGCCTTCCCGCGCGATGCGTCCGCCGCACTGCCCAGCCCGGCGCCGCTGCGTCACATCGGCATCTACGGCTACCGGGTCGGGTTTTTGAAGCAGTTTCCCAAACTGGCGCAGGCGCCGCTGGAGCTGACCGAGTCGCTGGAGCAACTGCGCGCACTGTGGCACGGGCACCGCATCGCGGTGCATGTCACCGAGCGCGCGCCTGGGGCCGGTGTGGATACGCCCGAAGACCTGGAACGGGTACGCCAACTGTTGACGCAGCGCAAAGTGCTGTAAGCCTGAGCGCCATTTGCGCGTGATAACCTCAAGGGGTACGGGCAGCAGCGGCTGCCACCCCCACATGCCGCACTGTGCCCCTACTTTTTTCATAACAAAACCCGAGGACAACCATGAAGCTGATTTTGTTGGGCGCACCCGGTGCCGGCAAGGGCACACAAGCCACGTTTATCTGCCAAAAATACGGCATCCCGCAAATTTCCACCGGCGACATGCTGCGCGCTGCCGTCAAGGCGGGCACCCCGCTGGGCGTGCAAGCCAAGAAGGTGATGGACGCGGGCGGCCTGGTCAGCGACGACCTGATCATCAACCTGGTCAAAGAGCGTATCGCCCAGGCCGACTGCGCCAATGGTTTCCTGTTTGACGGCTTCCCGCGCACCATCCCGCAAGCCGACGCCATGAAAGCGGCCGGGGTCAAGCTCGACTACGTGCTGGAAATTGACGTGCCTTTCGACGCCATCATCGACCGCATGAGCGGTCGGCGCTCGCACCCGCCGTCAGGGCGCACCTACCACGTCAAGTTCAACCCACCCAAGGTGGCCGGCAAGGACGATGTCACCGGCGAGCCGCTGGTACAGCGCGACGACGACAAGGAAGAAACCGTCAAAAAGCGGCTGGAGGTCTATAGCGCGCAAACCCGCCCGCTGGTGAACTACTACAGCAACTGGGCCAAGGCCGACCCCGCCGCCGCCCCCAAGTACCGTGCCATCAGCGGCACCGGCAGCGTGGAAGACATCACCGCACGCGCGTTTGCCGCACTGGCCAGTTGAACAAGCTCGGGGCTCTTGGGCCCCGGTTGACCTGATCGGTAACGGGCGAGGGTCGTAGGGTCATCCGACCCAATGGGATAATCCACCCCCATGACGATCACCATCAAAGACGCCGACGGCATTGTCGGCATGCGCACCGCCGGCCGCCTGGCCGGCGAGCTGCTGGATTACCTGGCACCCCTGGTCAAACCTGGCATCACCACCAATGAACTCGACCGCCTGGCCGAGGACTACACCACGCGCGTGCTAGGCGCCATTTCGGCCCCGCTGAACTACGCGCCCGGAGGGCACAAGCCCTACCCCAAGTCGATTTGCACGTCAATCAATCACCAAGTTTGCCACGGCATCCCGAACGACAAACCCCTCAAAAAGGGCGACATCATCAACGTGGATGTCACCGTTATCAAAGACGGCTGGCACGGCGACTCGAGCCGGATGTATATGGTGGGCGACGTATCGGTAGCGGCCCGGCGCCTGTGCCACCTGACTTATGAGGCCATGTGGAAAGGCATCATGCAGGTACGCGCGGGCGCTTACCTGGGTGACATCGGCCACGCCATTCAGGTGTTTGCCGAGGGCCACGGCCTGAGCGTGGTGCGTGAGTATTGTGGTCACGGCATTGGCCGCAACTTTCACGAAGACCCACAGGTGCTGCACTATGGCAAACCCGGCACGCTGGAGCAGCTCCAGGCCGGCATGACCATCACCATCGAGCCCATGCTCAACGCCGGTCGCAAAGACATCAAGGAGCTGGGCGACGGCTGGACCATCGTCACCAAAGACCATTCGCTGTCAGCGCAGTGGGAGCACACCGTGTTGGTCACCTCCACCGGCTACGAGGTGTTGACGCTGTCCCCGCAAGGCCCGGCCACCCCGGCGTTTGTACCGCCTTTGGCCTGAACCGACTGCCAGGCGTTGACATGGACAGGCACGACCTGAGCACACTGCGCACCCGGTATCGGGCCGACAAGGCCGCCTTGTTGGACGCATTAGGGGCCAGCGGTGCGTCGTCGCGCACGGTCAACACGGTGTTGCATCGCCTGGCCGGTCTGGCCGACGAATTGTTAAAAAAACTATGGCAACGCGCCGGACTGGGTGCGCCCATGGCACTTGCCGCCGTCGGTGGTTTTGGCCGCACCGAGTTGTTTCCGCAGTCCGACGTCGATGTGCTGGTGCTGCTGCCTGACACGCTGTCTCCCGAGGCCGACCCGGCGCTGCAGATGCGCATCGAAAGCTTCATTGGCAGTTGCTGGGACGCCGGACTGGAGATTGGCTCCAGCGTGCGCACCTTGAGCGACTGCATGCGCGAGGCAGCGCAAGACGTGACCGTGCAAACAGCGCTGCTGGAAAGCCGCCTGATCACCGGCAATTCACGCCTGTTCAAAGCGTTCCAACAGCAATTCATGGAGGCGATCGACCCGCAGGCTTTTTTTGTCGCCAAGACGCTCGAGATGCGCCAGCGCCATTCCAAGTTTGAAGATACGCCTTACGCGCTGGAGCCCAATTGCAAGGAATCGCCGGGCGGCCTGCGCGACCTGCAGGTGATTCTGTGGGTGGCCAAGGCTGCGGGCTTGGGTTCTGACTGGAATGCACTGGCCAAAGCGGGGCTGGCCACACCCTTTGAAATCAGGCAGATCAAGCGCAACCAGGCGATGCTGCACCTGATCAGGGCACGTTTGCATGTGCTGTCCGGACGACGTGAAGACCGGCTGGTGTTTGACATGCAGGCAGCGGTCGCCAAGTCATTTGGGTTCCTGCCCCCTGATACCCAATCTGACCCGCGTGCCTTTGTGCGCCCCAGCGAAGAGCTGATGCGCCGCTATTACTGGGCTGCCAAAGCGGTCACCCAGCTCAACCAGATTTTGCTGCTCAACATCGAAGAACGCTTGAGCCCGTCCACCCACACGCCGCGCCCCATCAGCGACAAGTTTCTGGACAAGGCCGGCACGCTGGAGGTGGCCAGCGACGACCTGTACCAACGCGATCCGCACGCCATTCTGGAAACGTTTTTGGTCTTCGAGCAGCACATCGGCCTGAAGGGTTTGTCGGCACGCACCTTGCGCGCGCTGTACAACGCGCGCGACCTGATGAACGCGTCTTTCCGCAACGACCCGGTCAACCGCGCTACATTCCTGAAAATCTTGCAGCAGCCGCGCGGACTGACGCACGCCATGCGGCTTATGAACCAGACGTCGGTACTGGGACGCTACCTGTGGGTGTTTCGCAAGATCGTCGGGCAGATGCAACATGACCTGTTTCACGTCTACACCGTCGATCAGCACATCTTGATGGTGCTGCGCAACATGCGACGGTTTTTCATCGTCGAGCACGCGCACGAGTATCCGTTTTGCTCGCAGCTGGCCGCCGACTGGGACAAGCCCTGGCTGCTTTACATTGCAGCGCTGTTTCATGACATTGCCAAGGGGCGCGGTGGTGACCATTCAGCACTCGGCGTAATCGAAGTTCGGCGATTTTGCAAACAGCACGGCATTGACGTGCATGACGCGGCACTGATTGAATTTGTGGTGCGTGAACACCTGACCATGAGCCAGGTGGCACAAAAGCGCGACCTGAGCGACCCCGACGTGATCACGGCCTTTGCCAAACAGGTGGGCAATGAACGCCAACTGACCGCGCTGTACCTGTTTACCGTGGCCGACGTGCGCGGCACCAGCCCCAAGGTGTGGAACGCGTGGAAGGGCAAACTGCTGGAAGACCTGTACCGCGCCACATCGCGCGCCCTGGGTGGACACGCCCCTGACCTGCACGCCGAGGTGCAAGAGCGTCAACGCGACGCGCTGATTGAACTGGCGCTGCACGCGCAGCCGTTTGAGTCGCAAAAAGCGCTATGGACCACGCTGGACGTGGGCTACTTCATGCGCCACGACGCGGTCGAGATTGCCTGGCATGCGCGCAAGCTTTCACGGTACGTCAATAGCAGTAAACCCGTCGTGTGCGCCCGGCGTTCGCCGCTGGGTGAGGGGCTGCAAGTACTGGTGTACACCCCCGACCAAGAGGATCTTTTCGCCCGCATTTGCGGCTACTTTGACCGCAGTGGATTTTCAATTCTCGACGCGCGCATCCACACCACCCAAGGCGGGTATGCGCTGGATACCTTTCAGGTCATCACATCGCTGCTATCGGAACATTACCGCGAGCTCATCAGCATGATCGAAAACGATCTGGCGCTGGTGATTGCCCAGTCTGGCCCGCTGCCAGAACCCAGCCGGGGGCGGGTATCTCGACGCGTCAAAAGTTTCCCGATTCAGCCACGCGTGTCGCTCAACCCGGACGAAAAAGGCCAGCGCTGGCTGCTCAACATCTCAGCCAGCGACCGCATCGGCTTGCTCTATTGCGTTGCGCGCGTGCTGGCACGGCACAAGATCAGCATCAACCTGGCCAAGGTCAACACCTTGGGCGAACGGGTGGAAGACACGTTTTTGGTGCAGGGTGCTGCGCTACAACACAACCGCAATCAAATCGAGATTGAAACCGAGTTGTTGCAAGCGCTGGCCTAACAAACCCCAAATCGTTTGAATTGAATCGCCCAAATCACCGCATAGCCATGTCACTGATCACCACACTTTTTCCCTTGGGTTGGCTGCACTACCTGGCGGGCGGCCTGCTGATCGGCTGCGCGGTGGCGCTGCTGTTTGCCTTGACGGGCCGCGTGGGTGGCATGAGCACCGTGTTTTCCAGCAGCTGGTCGTGGCTGATAAAGACGCCCTATTTTTTGCAAGCGCGCTACACCGACTCGCGCGGCTGGCGCCTGGTGTACGCCGGCGGGCTGATGCTGGGTGCTGCGCTGTGGTGGGTGCTGGTGGACGGTGGCACACCCCAATCTACCCGGGTGTCCGCGTGGCAACTGTTGCTGGGAGGGCTATTGGTAGGCTACGGGGCGCGACTTGGCAATGGCTGCACCTCGGGCCACGGCATCTGTGGGCTGGGTTCGTTGCAATGGCCTTCGCTGCTAGCCGTGCTGACCTTCATGGTCACCGCATTTCTTAGCGCCAACACCCTAGGCCGCTGGCTGCCATGAGTGCCCACACCAACGGCTTTCAACAAGTGCTGGCAACGCTGGTTTGCGGTGCTTTGTTTGGTTTTGGGCTGGCGCTATCCACCATGATCCAACCTGAGGTCGTACTGCAATTTCTGCGCTTTGAAAACTATGGCCTGATGCTGGTGATGGGCGGTGCCGTACTGGTGACCGTGGTTGCGTACAAAGGGTTGCCACGCTTAACCACCACGCCACTGCTGGGCGGTCAATTTCAGCAACACGCCAGCCAATGGAATCGCGACACCGCTATCGGTGCAGCCATTTTTGGCCTGGGCTGGGGGCTGTGCGGTGTCTGCCCCGGGCCGGCCATTGCCGCGCTGGGCGCTGGCAACTGGGATCTGGTTTATGCACTGGTCGGCATTGCCGTGGGTGCGCTGCTGCAGGGTGTCACCACGCGTGGCTAAGCGTTTTGGATGCCCCAAACCTACGGTGCGACCATTCCAGGACGAGATGAGTGTGATCACCCAATTCGATGGACTAATATTCAAGAACGGCGATGGACGAAACGGCCAAGAATTACGGGCACAGCAAAACGGCACCGGTATTGCTACGGGTGCCGTTTCAGATTTCGGTTGTGGTGGACTTAAGCTCAGAACAGCTCGTCAGTGCAGTCGCCTTTCCACGGTTCGTGAACTACAGTTTTGCCGATGATGCTGGTGGGCTTGCTGGCCTGGTTGTGGGGCTGCACCAGCGCTGGCCGGACATTGGCCGCCACGCCTGACTGGTCGGCATTGAACTTCAAGCGCAAGCGACGCGATGTGAATGCGTGGCGACATCGATTCAAACCCGTAGTAGTTTTTCGAACTCATCCGCAGGCATAGGCCGCCCAAACAGGTAGCCTTGAAACATGTCACAACCGCGCGACTTCAAGTAGTCCAGTTGCGCCTGGTCTTCCACCCCTTCGGCCAGCACGGTGAGCCGCAGGGCGTGCGCCATGGCGATGATGGCGTTGACAATCTCCATGCCATCACGGTTCAGCGGAATGTCGTCGATGAAGCGCTTGTCGATTTTCAGGACGTTCAGCGGGAACAGCTTCAGGTAAGCCAGTGAAGAATAGCCGGTACCAAAATCATCAATCGCCAGGCGCACCCCCAGGCCTCGCATCTTGTTCAGCATCAAAATCGCTTGCGCTTCGCGCTGCATCAAGGCGCTCTCGGTCAGTTCCAGCTCCAGGTGTTCGGCCGGGTAGCCGGTATCGCGCAGCACCTGGGCCACGGTTTCATCGATATCGTCTTTAAGAAACTGGTAGGGCGAAAGATTAACGGCCAGCGTCAGCGGTGCAAAGCCCGCCGCCAGCCAGCGCTGTCCTTGCAAGCAGGTTTGTTCCAACACCCAAGTGTCAATTTCATCGATCAAGCCGCACAATTCTGCCGCGTGGATAAAGCGCGCCGGCGCAATGAGTCCTTCCTGCGGCGACTGCCAGCGCACCAGCGCTTCAGCACCCACCATGCGACCACTGGCAATGTCCACCTGAGGCTGGTAGAACACCCGCAGCTCACCATGCGTGAGCGCATGGCGCAGTTGTACTTCAAGGTCAATGCGTTCGCGCGCCGCAAGGGTCAGGTCGTCCGAAAAAAACGCAAAGCACCCACGTCCTTGAGCCTTGGCTTTGTAAAGAGCGCTGTCTGCTTGTTGGAGCATCAACTCCGGCGTATTGCAATGGTCCGGGAAAATGCTGATGCCTACGCTGGCTCCGATACGCACTTGCACCTTGCTGCTCAAGGTATAGGGCTCGCTCAAGGCTTTGATCATGGCATTGGCAATGTTGCCGGCATCTTTGGCATCGCCCACATGGTTCAGCAGCACGGCAAATTCATCGCCGCCCAGGCGGCACACCAGGTCCACATCTCGGCGCTGTTCAAGCAGCCTGGCGGCCACGCCTTGCAAAACTTCGTCTCCGGCTGGGTGGCCCCAACTGTCGTTGACATCTTTGAAGCGGTCCAGGTCGAGCATCAGCAGCGCCATGAATTTGCCATCGCGCTGCGCTCTTTGCATGCCATAGCTCAGGTCTGAGAGCAGTGAATAGCGGTTGGGCAACTGGGTCAAGGGGTCATGGTGCGCCAAAAAATCCAGCTCGGACTGGGTCTTTTTGAGCGCTGAAATATCCGAAAAAATGGCCACGTAGTTGCTCAGTTGCCCATGGGTGTCCTTGACGACCGAAATGCTCGCCAACTCCGGATAGATGTCGCCGCTTTTGCGCCGATTCCACAGCTCACCGCGCCAATTGCCTGTGCGTTTGATGCTGTCCCACAGGCGGGCATAAAACGCTGGGTCATGCCGCCCGGAGTGCAGCAGTGCCGGGCTTTTGCCCAGAATCTCGGCCTCGGTATAGCCGGTAATTTCTGTGAAGGCGTGGTTGATGCGCACAATGCAATTTTTTGCGTCTGTCACCATCAGACCTTCTTGCGTACTCTCAAACACCGCTGCGGCCAAGCGCAAGCCCTGTTCAGACTGCTTGCGCTCGGTGATGTCACGCACACCAATCACATAGGCGCGCTGGCCATTCCAGGTAATGGGCGCGGAGCGCAATTCGGCCCAGCCAATGCCACTGGGCCAGATCAAGTTGATCTCGTGGTAGGCCGCGTCGTCTTTCACCGGTATCGCCAAATCACGCCCGACCAAACTGCCGCGCTCAAAAATTTGCTCGGCGCTGGCGTTGGCATACAGCACCAGCCCGTGCTGATCCACCACCACCACACCATCGGTGATGGACTGCAGGATCAGTTCCAGATCAATCGGGTCGGTGGGCATGAAGACTTACCCGCACTTACAACACAATGGTGCCTGCACCCGAGCCGTTTTGCGCGGTAATCGCGGCCAGTACCGAATGCATTTTGGACAGGTTGCCCAGCAGTTTGAGCACCGGTTCGGGGATTTCCCGCACCAGCATGGGGGTGGCAAAGACGTCGTTCTCCAGGGCTTTTTCGGGCATGCCCAGCACTTCCACCACGTTCAGTGACCAAAACCCTGGCTGATAAGCCGATGCCAGCACCGCACTGAGTTGTTCCACAAATTGTTGAATCTCGGGGTTGACCGACACCACATACAAGTTCAGCAAAATCCGGTGCTCGTCGGCCTGCAGCGACTGGGTGCGTAGCGCCGACCGGGCAATGTGCCGGATTTGCGATGATGTGAGCGGTTTGTTGGCCAACTGAAACTTCAGCCCTTCGGACTGCACCGCCCTCAACTTGTCCAAAAATTCATGCGAGAACGCGGTGACGATGTAGATCGTCAGGGTGGCATCGTGTGCCAGCAGGCGGCGCATGGTCTCGATGCCGTCGATGCCGGGCATTTTCAGATCCAAAAAGATCAGATCTGGGCGCTGCGTCTGCGCCAGGGCAATGCCCTCCAGGCCATTTTCGGCGGTGCGCACCGTGCAGCCAATTTCACCCAAGACCAACGAGAAGGCGCCGCGTACCGCAGCGTCGTCGTCAATCACGAGAATTTCGTTTGTCATTTTGTTTGTCTCCTTCCAACGAGTTGGCCACTTTCATGGCGATGCAAAAACTTGTGCCAGCGGCTGGAAGGTTCTCCAGATAGACCGCGCCGCCCATTTGTTCCATCAGTTGGCGCGATACTGCCAGGCCTAAACCGGTTCCTTTGCCTACCGCTTTGGTGGTAAAGAACGGCGTGAACAACTTGTCGCGCACGCCGTTCGCGACACCCGGCCCGTTGTCGCTGATATGCAAGTGTATGTCTGCATCGACCTGTTCGGCCCAGATCCGGATGCGCTTGTCAGCTTGCTCAGCCACGGCATCACGGGCGTTGAGCAACAGATTAAGCAGCACCTGCTGCAAACCACCCGAATGACAACGCACCATGGGCAAGTTGTCGGGCAAGTCAACAGCCAGCGTGATGTCGTGTTTTTTGAGTTCGCCGGCAAACAGGTTGAGTGCTTGTTGCGCCACCTGGGCAACGCTGCCTGAATCGGTGGCTGCTTTGTCGGGGCGCACAAACACCAGCATGTTTTGCACGATTTTTTTGATGCGGTGAATTTCGTGCAGGGCATCGTCCAACACCTGCACCGACTTGGCATCGGTGGTTTTGTCGCGCACAAATTCAACGTAGCTCAGCAGGCCCATCAAGGGGTTGTTGATTTCATGCGCCACACCGCCCACCATGGTGCCAATGGATGACATCTTTTCAGCAAGCACCATGTGCGCGCGCGCTTCCATGTTCTCGTGGTATTGCTTCTGCGCCTGCAGGTCGTCGGCGCGCAGATGGGATGCCAGACGCTCCAGCACAGCACTTTTTTCCACCGCCAGCGCCTTGGCCAGCTCCTGGGCCTGGAGGCGAGCCTTGGCTTGCCGGTTCACCACTAGAGCTGCCGTGACGGACGCCAGCACCCCCAGCAGGCTCAACAGCACCATCCATGCCAGAAGCTGGTAGCGGGCGGTATTGTGGCTGGATTCGCTTTGCACCAGCAAACTTCGCTCATGGACAAGAAATTGCTCAACCTCGGCGCGCAATTCGTCCACGATGTCCCGGCCGACCCCGCCTTGCAGCCGAATTACTGCGCTGCGCGCATCGCCTTGCTGGGCCAAGGCAATGGTTTCGCCCAGGTCAGCCAATTTGGCATTCACCAAGCGGGTCAACACATCCAGGCGCGGGTATGGCTCCTTCATGAGGTGGTGCAATAGCTGTAATTGGGTGGGTACCTCTTTCAGGGCTGTGCGGTAGGGCGCCAGAAACGCCTCATCGCCAGTAAGCAGGTAGCCGCGTTGCCCGGTTTCGGCATCTTTCATGCTCGACAACAGTGCGTTCGCCCTCTGGGTTGTCTCAGTGGCCGTTAAGCGCAGCTCATAGGCGGTCTCACTCTGTTGGTACTGCATCCAAGCCAGCCAGGCCACCAGCACCGTCAGGGGTCTTGGGGTCAGGTCTTGTATTGAGAGATCGCCCCTCCTCCAGCCTGTCGGCACCCAGCTACCCAAGCAGCAGAATGTGAACGCCGACCCGCTGCTGGCACAACGCGTTGTGCCGCCAACCCCATGCGTTACCCATGCGCTGGCTTTATCTGGCAACCTCAGTGGCAGCGACCTGTGCCACCCTGTGGCCGCTGCATTGGGGTTAATTAATTTGGGAGCGTCAAGAAGATGGCAAGTTCCACACCTTCTCAAAATGTGACACGACTCTTGACGCACCGTGAAGTTGTAGCGCGCCAAGCAGTTGCCCTATGGTGTAGGGCGGATTTTTCAGGTCAGTGATGGTTCGTTCAAGCGCCGCAGCTACTCGGTCTGGCGCAACAGCAAACAACCTATCCACGAATTTTCCGGGCTTGACCACCTCAATTCCCAAAGCAGCTACTTCTTTCACCGCCAGGTGTTTCGTGTTGTCTGAGATCAGGTAGATTTGGTCGCATGGTTCACAGTAGTCGCGCAGCACCAAAGCTGCAGCAACCAAGTGCTTGTCACCTGAGTCAACTTTTTCAGGTACCCGGTCCATCACCGACTTTCTTTGGTAACCAAATACCTCATACTCAACCCCGACCGCTGCCCTGAAACACTTTAATCGCCTTGTAGCCAGCTGCAAGTGAACTGGATCGGCCGCTGCCAATCGCATGGTCTTGCGATCTGCTTTGGACTTTGCCAAAACGACTTCAGCCCAATGGTCGAGAAATTCGCTTTCAATATCAGCCGTCCAGCGCGGAAAGTACAAGCCGGCTCCATGCAAATCAAACAACACGTCTGACAACCGGGGCGACAAAATCACGTTGGTGTCCAGCACGGCCAGTGTCAGACCACTGCCAGACAGCGGGTGATCAACCCCCACGCTTGCTTTTCCTGATTTTGTTGGCCGCAGCCAGGTAGTCTGCGTCTGACACTTTGTACATACCAGCGTCTCTGGCGGCCGATTTGTAGTCTGAATCGGCATCAGCCTTGTTGGCCAATTGCTGTGAATTGATCCAATCTCGCACCGACGCTTCGGGAACGCGGCGATGCCCACCTTCAGTCGTGACGCTGCCTGCGAGCTTCTTGGCATCAATCAGCATGGCGACATAGGGGCGGCTGCAACCCATCAATTGGGCCGCATCCTCGGTTGACAACATACGCTGTGCAGAACTTGGCTGGCGACTTTGCACCGAAATAAGGTGGTCGGCCACGTTGATCAAATGAATTTGCAATTGGGTTCTGGAAGTTCTGGCTGCCTCATCGGCACCATCCAGCAGGTCATGCAAGACTTGCAATAAATTGGGCTGCGCTTGCGCTCCCAGCGCAGGCAATTTAGCAGCCAATTGGTCAGCCACGGTGGCTAATGGATCAATTTTTTTGCGTCTAGAAGCACGCAGTCTTTCGGTTACGATGGTTTGCATGGGGGTTCTTTCTGTTTCGAATTTATGTCTTTATGATACATTTAATTCGAAATTAACGTCTTGCGTCTTGGGGTCAGGTCTTGTATTGATAGATCGCCCCCTACTCCAGCCAACGAATTTCCATCAAATACGCCTGTAAAGTAAAGCACGTCAGAAAAGTAAGTCACTCTTTTATTCATAGCTGTACCGCTTTAATCAGTTGCTGAAATCGCCGCAGACCGCAGCAACCGTCACTGGTGGGCGTGTCGCACTTGCCTGCGCGCGCAGTCGCTGGGTGCCACCCCGGTCGAGATGCAGCAAACGCTGTCGGCGATTTGTTCGGCTTTGCATTTATGAGCCTGTTTCATAGCACCATCTCTGACGGGCACCCAAGCAACAAATCAAGTACAGTTTTGCCGATGTTGCCGTTGGGCTTGCTGGTCTGGCTGTGGCTGCACCAGCGCTGGCCGGACATTGGCCGCCACGCCTGACTGGTCGGCATTGAACTTCAAGCGCAAGCGACGCGATGTGAATGCGTGACGACATCGACGCATTACAGGACGACTGGGTCAGTTGATCACCGATCGGTAATCGGTGATCGGCATCATTGGCAATGAACAGCATCGGTTTAACGTAACGCCAACCAGATTAAACCGTCAATATCAAGACTGCTTCAGATTCAAATCTACTTCGTCTGTGCAGCGTTAAGAGTCATTTCAGTTTTGGCCGTGAGCAACTCCTGAAGACCCTCAGCCGATCGTCGACTTCCAGAATTGTCTTCTCTAAAGCCGACATAGCCACTCGCAGCTTGACCGTCCGCAAAGTGGAGCAAATTTTGATGACCGCAGCACCGGCAATCGACCAGTAAGAGTCCGTCATCAGCGGCTGCATTTGGGTGCCACAATGCAATCGCAATGCTCTGAGATTTTCTATTTCAATTTTTCTGAGAGCAATTTGGCACCATCCACCTTGGAGGCCGCCCGGTCAAAAGTCCACATAGGTGTCATTCCAGCTGAATGACTTATGGCGATGTGAACGCAATCCGAGAAATCTGCCTTGTTTTGCCTGAATAGTTCAAGCGCCACTTCCACCGATTTTTCAGACTCAAAAGACAACTCAGATGCAGCGAGCAAGCTCGCCAGAGTCAACATAATCTGTGCTTTGTCGAAGCCAAAATTTGAACGTAGTACCCACTCCAACTCAAGCATCACCGTCACAGGAACAAAAAGTGGCTCACCTTTCGCCAAAGTTGATCGAATCAACTCCCTGGCCAGCAAGCCTTGTTTGGCATCGTCCTGAACCAGGAAGCGAACCAGAACGTTGGTATCAAGAGCCGCCATATTTTGAAACCCCTAACGCCACGGATTCATGCTTTCGATGCTGACCGTTATTCCCGGCGGGGCTTTGAGCATGCCAGCTAAATCGAGCACAGACTTGGTTTTTGCGCGGACAATGGCTGTCCCATCGGGCATCAGACTCCAAGTCAACCTGCTTCCAGGCTGTGTATGCATAGCTTCCCGTATCGGCTGTGGAACAGTGGTTTGCCCTTTGACAGTCATAGTGGATTCAGACATTAAAACTCCTTACATAGGCGACAATTGTAAGGATATCCGATTTTCTTTTTTTTTGACAATGAAAGAATGTTTCCGTCAGGATTGATAACCTTGTCACAGGGGGGGTCAAGGGCTGGTTTCAGGAAGGCATTTATGAAATCTCATTGTCGGCAATGGGTCTTGCTGACCGATGCACGCCAACCGATGCTGGCCAGCTCAGCTTCGCAAGACGCGCCTCCAAAAACGCACAGTTCAAAGCGCCCGGATGCATTGCGCCGGTGCACCTGCAACCGCAGCACTTGCGCCTCTGGGCAGTCCGCAGCGATTTACAAGAAATTTGCTTTTAGCGCTTACTGCATAAGCACAAGCAGCTATCTTAAATATAGTACTCCAAAATACCCACAACACGGCAACACGCTCCCATCATGGTTGACAATCATGCTCTTGCTGGCGTTGCCTGCCCTTGCCCAACCTCTGAAAATCACCATGTCTTTAACCTGCACTTGCGCCCACCTTCACACCCCAGCGTCCATTCGCCAAAACTGGCGGCAGAACTGGCGGCAAAGCTGCCTGGCATTGAGCGTGTCAACCTTGCTGGCCGCCTGCGGCCCCAGCAGCGCCCCAACGGCGGGGCCTGGTGGGCCGGGCGGGGCGCCGCCGCCAGCCGAAGTGGGCGTGGTCACGGTCAAGACCGGCGACATTGGTTTGCTGACCGAGTTGCCCGGCCGTCTGGAAGCCTCGCGCGTAGCACAGGTGCGCGCGCGCGCCGCTGGCATCGTGCAAAAGCGCCTGTTTGCCGAGGGCAGCAACGTGCGCGCCGGCCAGACACTGTTTCAGGTCGATGCCAGCGCGCTGCAAGCCACGCTGGCCAGCGCGCAAGCCAGCGTGGCCAAAGCCCAGGCCAACCTGATGCAAGCCAGCGCGCTGTTGGAGCGCTTCAAGCCGCTGGTCGAAGCCAAGGCCATCAGTCAGCAGGACTTTGTCAACGCCCAGGCGGCACTGCAACTGGCCGCAGCCGATGTGGCCGTCGCCAAAGCGGCTGAACAAAGCGCGCGCATCAATCTGGGCTACGCATCGATCACCGCGCCGATCGGCGGGCGCATTGGCCGCGCGTTGGTGACCGAAGGTGCACTGGTCGGCCAGGGCGAAGCCACGCCGATGGCTGTGGTGCAGCAAATCAACCCGATGTACGTCAATTTCACCCAATCAGCCGCCGAAGTGATGCGGCTGCGCCAGGCCCTGGACGCCGGTCAGCTCAAGCGCGCGGGCAACCAGGCCGCCAGCGTGCACCTGGTGCTGGCAGACGGCACCGAATACGCCCAGCCGGGCAAGCTGCTGTTTTCTGACCTGACGGTCGATGCCACCAGCGGCCAGATCACGCTACGTGCCGAAGTGCCCAACCCCACTGGCCGTCTGTTGCCGGGGCTGTTTGTGCGCGTGCGGCTGGAGCAGGCGCAGGCCAGCAACGCCATCACGCTGCCGCAGCAAGCGGTCACACGCACACCGCAAGGTGACTCAGTGATGGTGGTCGGTGGCGACGGCAAAGTCGCGCCGCGCCCCATCAAGGTGGGTGGCCAGCAGCGTGGCCAGTGGGTGATTCTGGACGGCCTGCAAAACGGCGATCAGGTGATGGTCGATGGTTTCCAAAAGCTGCGCCCGGGTGCAACGGTGAAGGCGGTGCCGTGGCAAGCCCCTGGCAGTGCCCCTGCCAAATCTGCCAGCGCCGCTAAGCTGCCCTGAACCATGGGCTACAGATCATCAGTACAAGCCGCTCAATTGGGGTCAGACCCCAATTCGTTGCCCGGTCTTGATCCGCTCGAATGTTCTACCCCGAATTGGGATCCGACCCCAATTGGGCTACTGCCTACGCAAAAACGGTTGCCACTGGGCCATACGGTTGGTAATTCACGTCAGTGCGTTCGTTGAGGAGCCCTATTTATGGCTAAATTTTTCATTGACCGCCCGATCTTTGCCTGGGTGATTGCGCTGTTCATCGTCGTCATGGGCGCAGTCGCTATCACCCAGTTGCCGATTGCGCAGTACCCGCCGGTAGCACCGCCGTCGATCGTCATTTCGGCCAGCTACCCGGGCGCTTCGGCGCAAACGCTGGAAGACAGTGTGCTCTCGATTGTGGAGCAAGAAATGAACGGTTCACCTGGCCTGATCTACATGGAATCGGTCGCACAAGCCAACGGCACGGGTTCCATCACGCTGAGTTTTCAGCCCGGCACCAACCCCGACCTGGCGCAAGTCGATGTGCAAAACCGCTTGAGCCGCGCCACGCCACGCCTGCCCTCGGCCGTCACGCAGCAAGGTGTGCGAGTCGATAAGGCACGCAGCAACTTTTTGCTGTTTGCCATTCTGTCCAGCGACGACCCCAAGCTCGACCCGATTGCGCTGGGTGACTACGCCTCACGCAGCGTGTTGCCTGAAATCCAGCGCATCAACGGCGTTGGACAAGCCCAATTGTTTGGCACCGAGCGCGCCATGCGGGTCTGGATTGACCCGGCCAAACTGGTCAGCTTCAACCTGTCGGCAGCCGAAGTCACGGCCGCCATCCGCGCCCAAAATGCACAGGTCTCGGCTGGTGAAATCGGCAGCCTGCCCAACGTGGCCGTGCAAGGCATTGCCGCTACCGTGGTCGTGAACGGGCAACTCGGCAGCGTGGCTGACTTTGGCAACGTGGTGCTACGCGCCAACACCGACGGCTCCAGCGTGCGCCTGAAAGACGTGGCACGCATCGAGCTGGGCGCGCAAAGCTACGCCACCGCCGCGCGCCTGAACGGCAAGCCCTCCACCGGCATTGGCGTGCAGCTCTCGCCCAGCGGCAACGCACTGGCCACGGCCAAGGCGGTGCGTGCGCGCATGACCGAGCTGGAAAAATTCTTTCCGCAGGGCATGACCTGGACCATTCCCTACGACAGTTCGCGCTTTATCGAAACCTCTTTGCGCCAGGTGGCCGAAACGCTGCTGGAGGCCATTGCGCTGGTGTTTCTGGTGATGTTTTTGTTCATGCAGGACTGGCGCTACACGCTGATCCCCACCATCGTCGTGCCGGTGTCGCTGCTGGGCACGTTTGCTGCACTGCTGGCGTATGGTTTTTCGATCAACGTGCTGACCATGTTTGCCATGGTGCTGGTGATCGGTATTGTGGTCGATGACGCGATTGTGGTGGTGGAAAACGTCGAGCGCATCATGAGCGAAGAAGGCTTGCCCCCCGTGCAGGCCACGCGCAAGGCCATGGGGCAAATCCAGGGTGCCATCATCGGGGTCACGGTGGTGCTGATTGCGGTGTTTGTGCCGCTGGCGTTTTTCAACGGCTCCATCGGCAACATTTACCGCCAATTTGCGGCGGTGATGGGCACGTCGATTGCGTTTTCGGCGTTTCTGGCGCTCTCGCTCACGCCCGCCCTGTGCGCCACGCTGCTCAAACCCGTTGCAGCAGGCCATCACCACGCCAAGAGCGGTTTTTTTGGCTGGTTCAACCGTGGTTTTGCCCGCACCGCCAAGGGCTATGAAGGCGGTGTGGCGCGGCTGCTGCCGCACGCGGCGCGCTACCTGGTGGTCTATGGCGTGATCGTGGCCGTGGCCGCGCTGCTGTACCAGCGCCTGCCCACGTCTTTCCTGCCCAACGAAGACCAGGGCAACATGCTGGTCAACGTGCAGTTGCCACCCGGGGCCACACGCGCACGCACGCAAGCGGTGATGGAGCAGGTGGAAGGCTTTGTGCTCAAGCAACCTGAAGTCAACAGCATGGTCAGCGTGCTGGGCTTCAGCTTCTCGGGCCAGGGGCAAAACGCAGCGCTGGCGTTCGTTACGCTCAAGGACTGGGCCGAACGCACCGGGCCGGGCAGTTCGGCCCAGGCGTTGGCCGGGCGCGCCTTTGGCGCCTTGATGAGCATCCGCGATGCGTTCATCTTCCCCTTAAGCCCGCCACCGATTCCTGAGCTGGGCTCGTCCAGCGGTTTCAGCCTGCGCCTGCAAGACCGCGCCGGGCTGGGGCACGACGCGCTGCTGGCCGCGCGCAACCAATTGCTGGGCCTGGCCTCCAAGAGCAAGGTGGTCACGCAGGTGCGCCCAGACGGGCTGGAAGACGCGCCGCAGTTGCAGCTCGACATTGACCGCGACCAAGCCAGCGCGCTGGGCGTGGGGTTCGAAGCCATCAACAGCGTCATCAGCACCGCCTTGGGCTCGTCTTACGCCAACGACTTTCCCAACGCCGGGCGCTTGCAACGGGTGGTGGTGCAGGCCGACGCGCCCGCACGCATGCAGCCGGAGGATTTGCTGAAACTTAACGTGACCAACAACAAGGGCCAGATGGTGCCGCTCGCTGCCTTTGCCAGCACGCGCTGGGTGACGGGTGCCATGCAGACCGTGCGCTACAACGGTTATCCGGCCATGCGTATTGGCGGCAGCGCCGCACCGGGCTACAGCACCGGCGCGGCTTTGCAAGAAATGGAAACGCTGGCCAGCCAGTTGCCACCCGGCTTTGGCTTTGAGTGGACCGGCACCTCGCGTGAGGAAAAACTGGCCGGCTCGCAGGCCATGATCCTGTACGGCTTTGCCATTCTGGCGGTGTTTTTGTGCCTGGCCGCGCTGTACGAGAGCTGGAGCATTCCGCTGGCTGTCATTCTGGTCGTGCCACTGGGCGTGCTGGGCGTGATTGTGGCCACACTGCTGCGCGCCTACGCCAACGACGTGTACTTTCAGGTGGGTCTCATCACCATCATCGGCCTGTCGTCGAAAAACGCCATTTTGATCATTGAATTTGCCAAAGACTTGCAAGCGCAGGGCAAAAGCGTGGTCGAGTCGGCGCTGGCTGCCGCGCACTTGCGCTTTCGCCCCATCGTGATGACCTCGCTGGCGTTCACGCTGGGCGTGCTGCCGCTGGCGCTGGCCAGTGGGGCTGGGTCGGCCAGCCAGCGCGCGATTGGCACCGGGGTGATTGGCGGCATCCTGAGCGGCACCACGCTGGCGGTGCTGTTTGTGCCGATCTTTTTTGTCGTGGTGCGCGGCTTGTTCCACGACAGCGCGCGCCAACAAGCACTGCACGCCGAGCAGGCCGCGCACATGGGAGTCCATACCGATGTCTGATTTTTATAAGCGTTTTAGGCCTCTAGCCCTTTATTCAACAGGGCTAGTAGCTACTGTTTTTATAGCTGGATGTGCCCTGATACCGGCGTTTGAACGCCCGCCTGCCCCGGTGGCCAGCGCCTGGCCGGTGTCTGCCAACGTGGCTGATGCCAGCGCCACCAACGCGGCCAGCGCCACACCCAGTTGGCAAAGCTACTTGACCGACCCCACCCTGCGCCAGCTGGTAACGACGGCACTGCACCACAACCGTGACCTGCGCGTGGCCACGCTCAACATCGAACAGGCGCGCGCGCAGCTCGGCCTGCGCCGCGCCGACCAGTTCCCCACGGTCAACGCGGCCGTCAGCGGGGCACGCACCCCCACCAGCGCCGGCGGCATCAGCAGCACCTACAGCGCCGGTTTGACGGTGACCGCCTACGAGCTCGACTTTTTTGGCCGCGTCGCCAGCCTGAAAGAGCAGGCGCTGGCCCAATACCTGGCCACCACCGAAGCAGCGCAGGCCGCACAGCTGAGTCTGATGGCCACCGTAGCGCAAGGCTGGCTGGCACTGCTGGCCGACGAGGAGCTGCTGGCCGCGTCCACCCAGACGCTGGCCACGCGGGAAGACTCGCTCAGGCTGGTTGCGCTCAAAACCCGCTACGGTGCCGCATCCGATCTGGAACTGCGCCTGGCGCAGACCCTGCGCGAAAGTGCGCGCGTCACGCTGGCGCAACAGCAGCGCCAACGCGCGCTGGATGAAAACGCCCTGGCGCTGGTGCTGGGCCAGGCGCTGCCGGCCACCAGCCGTGCCGTGCTGATAGCTCCTGCCCCGTTGCCACACTCAAGCCGTCTAGCTGCGCTGCGTTTTGCTGACTTGCCCGCCGGGCTGCCGTCCGACCTGCTGGCACGCCGCCCCGACATTCGCGCAGCAGAGCAAGCGCTGATCGCCAGCAACGCCAACATCGGCGCGGCGCGAGCGGCATTTTTCCCGCGCATTGCCCTGACAGCCGGGGTCGGCTCGGCCAGCACCGAACTGGCTGGCCTGTTCAAGGACGGCTCCTGGGGCTGGACGCTGGCACCGCAACTGCTGCTGCCCATTTTTGATGCCGGGCGCAACCAGGCCAGCCTGGACGCCGCCCGCGTGGGGCGCGACATCGCCGTGGCGCAGTACGAAAAGTCGATCCAGAGCGCCTTTCGCGAAGTGGCCGACGCACTGGCCACGCGCAGCACATTGAGCCAGCAACTGCAGGCCAGCACCGCGCTGCTGCAAGCCGAATCGGAGCGTGCGCGCCTGACCCAACTGCGTCTGGATGCGGGTGCCGCCAGCCAGCTCGACTGGCTGGATGCCCAGCGCAGCCAGTTTGCCGCGCAGCAGGCGCTGGTGCTAACGCAGCTGGCCGCGCTGCAAAACCAGGTGCTGCTGTACAAGGTGCTGGGCGGTGCGACACCAGCGCCCGCAAGCTTGATGACAAAATAGGCCTGAAGCCTTTGCAAAATAAGCGCATACAGCTATGAAAACAAGAGTTGTTTTGCGGGCATGGTGGCCCTTGCTGTGGCTGGCCGCGTACAGCACCACGCACGCCGACACCAGCCCCGCAGATCCGGCCGCTCCTGCCAACCTGAGCTGTGCGCGCACCAGCAACTGTGTCAATACGCTGGCGGGCTCCGAGCTGCAACCGCTGGCTTTTAGCGACCCGCCTGCGCAGGCGTGGCAGCGCCTGCACCAACTGCTGCAACGCGACCCGCAACTGCAGATCACCCACTTCACTGAGGATCAGATCGACGTGGTGGCCACCACTCGCTGGCTGGGCTTCAAGGATGACGTGCGCTTTGTGCTGGACACACACGCCAAGCAGATTCACTTTCGCTCCATGTCGCGCGTGGGCCGCTACGACTTTGGCAAAAACGCCTCGCGTATGCGCGACATCGCACAGCAGTTCCAGACCACGCCCGGCATAACGCCATAACCGAAAGTTATCTAAGGGCTTGTTCGCAAATAATCTATCCATTTGGCGAGCCATATTTGGGCGCACTGCGTTGTTGCAAATCGCTTGTGCAGCAGAGCTGCACGGCGCGCCTTGCGCCTAGCATTGCATCCCAACTCCAGCAGCCAAATGCACAGCTTATTCACGAACAAGCCCTGGCTCACGGACAATCACGCCCCATGAGCATCGCCCACTACATCAAGGACATCGGCCGCGGCAAAGAAGGCGCGCGCCATTTGAGTCGCGCACACGCAGCCGACCTGTTTGGCCAGGTGCTCGACGGCGCTGTGACCGATCTGGAAGTGGGCGCGTTCTGCATCGCCATGCGCATCAAGGGCGAAACCCCGCAAGAAATGGCCGGGTTTCTGGACGCCACCCGCGCCCGCCTGTGCACCATCCCCACCCACGGTTGCCCCACGGTGGTGCTGCCCAGCTACAACGGCGCGCGTAAATTGCCGGTGTTGACCGCCTTGCTGGCGCTGCTGCTAGCGCGCCAGGGCTTGGCGGTGGTGGTGCATGGGCACGCCACCGAAGCCACCCGGGTTTCTACGCAAAATGTGCTTCTAGCCCTTGGTATACAAGCGCAAGCAGCTATAGTTTCAATAACAGTTGGCGAGGTGCAATTTGTCCCCACCGCACTGTTGTGCCCCGGTCTGGCGCGGTTGCTGGCGGTGCGCCAGGTGGTGGGCCTGCGCAACCCGGCGCACAGCCTGGTCAAGCTGCTGAACCCCTGCGACGGCCCGGCCACGCTGGTCACCAGCTACACCCACCCCGAATACGCCACCGCCATGACCAACACGTTGACGCTGCTGGGTGCCACCGCCCTGCTGCTGCGTGGCACCGAGGGCGAGCCCGTGGCCGATGCGCGCCGCACCCCGGCCATGGATGCCCTGCAGCTAGGGAGCGTCACGCGCGTGCAAGAGGCACAAACGGGTTCGCTGGCGCAGTTACCCAATTTACCTGCCCCGGATGCAGCGGCCACGGCACAGTGGATTGCCCGGGTCATGAACGGCGAAATCCCCGTGCCTGAGCCCATCGCGCAACAGGTGGCACACATCGTGCGTCTGTCAGCACAAAAAATGAGGACGACACCATGACACACCCCAGCCCCCCCACGCCCGGTCCGCAGAGCATCGGCCACGTGATTCACCACAACGCGTTGCCAACGCAACGCTCACTCACCAGCACAGGCCATTGCACCCTGGTGGGGGCCGGCCCGGGCGATCCCGATCTGCTGACGATCAAGGCGCTCAAGGCCATCCAGAGCGCCAGCGTGCTGCTGGTGGACGACCTGGTCAGCCCCGAGATCGTGGCGCTGGCACGCCCGGGCACGCGCGTGGTGTGGGTGGGCAAGCGCGGCGGCTGCCGCTCTACGCCGCAGGCATTCATTGAAAAACTCATCCTGATGGCGGTGCGTGAGGGGGAACACGTGGTGCGGCTCAAGGGCGGTGACCCATTTGTGTTTGGGCGCGGTGGCGAAGAAATGGAGCACCTGCAGGCCGCAGGTGTGGCCGTGTCGGTGGTTAACGGCATTACCGCCGGGCTGGCCGCCGTCACCTCCTTGGGCGCGCCGCTGACGCATCGCGACCATGCCCGGGGGGTCATTTTTGTCACTGGTCACGCCTCGCCCTATGGACAAGACACCGACTGGCTGGCACTGGCCCAAGCGGCGCACACCGCGCGCCTGACGCTGGTGATTTACATGGGCGTGCGCGCCGCAGAGCCGATTCAGCAGGCGCTATTGCAGGGGCTGGATGCCCATACGCCGGTGGCCATCGTGCAGAACGCCAGCTTGCCTGAGCAGCGCCATGCGTTGTGCCGACTTGACCAGATGCGCGCCACCATGGTGCAGCAGCAATTGGGCAGCCCCAGCGTGATCGTGATCGGCGACGTGCTGCAAGGCCTGTTTGCGCTGCAAACAACATCCGATGCCAGTGCAGGCGCAAATCGGCTTGCATGCGCGTGACAAGCCGTGCGAGCTAGCTATAATCCCCGGCTTTGCTGGCAAAACTCCGCTGCCTGATCAACCTTAAAGCGGAGAACTTCGCACGACGCTCAGGTTTTGGCCCGATCTTCCTTCACCTGAAGTCTGCACATTTTGAGTATTTTTGTTCAATGACCACCATTCGTGTTAAAGAAAACGAGCCTTTTGACGTAGCACTGCGTCGCTTCAAACGCACCATTGAAAAACTCGGTCTACTGACCGACCTGCGCGCCCGTGAGTTTTATGAAAAGCCCACCGCCGAGCGCAAGCGCAAAAAAGCCGCCGCCGTCAAGCGCAACTACAAGCGCATCCGCGCGATGCAGCTGCCTAAAAAGCTATTCTGATCATTTGCGGGACAGACCAAGATTTGCCCAGCAAATTTGCTCTGTCCGCAACAGATCACGGCTTAGCAGCCACTCAAAAAGCTCGCCGGGGACGCTCAGGCGGGCTTTTTTGTTGTTGAAGCTTCCCAGCCACGCCCTTTCCACCCTTACCGGAGCCTGCCATGTCGCTCAAAGACCAGATCACCGAAGATATGAAAACCGCCATGCGCGCCCACGACAGCGTGCGCCTGGGCACCATCCGCCTGCTGCTGGCGGCGGTCAAGCAAAAAGAAGTCGATGAGCGCGTGGTGGTGGACGACGTGATGCTGGTGGGCATCATCGACAAGCTGATCAAGCAGCGCAAAGACTCGGTCGCCGCCTACACGCAGGCGCAGCGCATGGATTTGGCAGACAAGGAAAGCGACGAGATCAAGGTGCTGCAGGCCTACCTGCCGCAACGCCTGAGCGCCGAAGAAGTGACCGCGGCCGTGGCCGCCATCGTGACCAGCCTGGGTGCCAAAGGCCCGGCGGACATGGGCAAAGTGATGGGCGCCGTCAAGGCCCAGTTGGCCGGCAAGGCCGACATGGCGCTGGTCTCGCAAGCCGTCAAGGCTGCCCTGGCCAGCTAAAGCCGTGTAAAACCCGGACTCGCTTGGCCACGTTGCCCCAAACCCTGCGCTACACGCTGGTGTCGCTGCGTGCGCTGCTGAGTTCGGCCGGACCGTTTGTGCTTCTGGCCGCAGCGCTCTTGGCCTTGGCGTACCTTTGGCTCGACCCGATCCCGCCGCGCCAGGTCACCTTGGCCACTGGCCCGGCACAGAGTGCCTACGACGAATTTGGCAAGCGCTACGCCACCGCGCTGGCAGCCTACGGCATTGAGGTCCGGCTGCTGGAATCCGAAGGCGCGGCACAAAACCTGCAATGGCTGCTGGACGGCAAAGTGGACCTGGCCTTTGTGCAGGGTGGCAACGGCGACGCGCGTTCCGAAGAACAGCAACAACTGCAGTCGCTGGGCAGTCTGTTTGTCGAGCCGCTATGGCTGTTTTACCGCAGCCCCAAAGCTCTGAGCGCGCTGACTGACTTTGCAGCACTGCGCATGAATGTGGGCACGCCCGGCAGCGGTGTGCCGCGGCTGATGAGCCAGTTATTCGACCTGAACCGCATGGATGAGGGCACGCTCAAGCTCAGCCACCTGTCGCAAACCCCGGCCACGGTGGCGTTTCTGGACGGCCAGATCGACGCCCTGCTGTTTGCCTCGGCACCCGAATCACCCATGGTGCAAATGCTGCTGCAAACGCCCGGTGTGCGGCTGCTACAGGTGGCGCAAAACGAAGCCTATGCACGCCGCTTTTCTTTTCTGACCCCTGTCACGCTGCCGCGCGGTGTGGTCGATCTGGCCCGCGATATGCCAGCACACGACGTGAAGCTGGTAGCGACCACCACCACGCTGCTGGCGCGCCCCACGGTGCACCCGGCCATCGTGCAACTGATGGCGCAGACGGCGCTGCGTCTGCACGGGCAGGCCGGCTGGTTCAGCCGCGCGCGTGAGTTTCCCAATGTTGAACACACCGAATTCAACCTCTCGGACGAAGCCTTGCGCGCCATCCGCAACGGCCCACCGCTGCTGCAACGCTATCTGCCGTTTGCCTACGCCAATCTGATTGAACGCATGTGGCTGGCGCTGGGCATCATCCTGGCCATTTTGTTGCCGCTGAGCCGCATCGTGCCGCCGCTGTATGAGTTTCGCATCCGCTCACGCGTGTTTCGCTGGTACGGGCAACTGCGCAGCGTCGAAGACCGCGCCGCGCTGGCCGATACCTCTACCGCAGACCTGGTGGAAGAACTGCGCCAACTGGAAATGCGGGTGGAAAAAGTCAACGTGCCGTTGTCCTATGCCGACGAGCTGTACGCGCTGCGCAACCACATCGAGCGCGTGCGACTGCGATTGCAAGGCAGTTGACGCCGGTTGTGCTGCCGCAGCGCCCCGCTTTGGGTGCACAGATTCAGCGTCTCAGGGTTTGTGCTGTTTACCTGGCCCGCGCGGCAGATCATGCGTACTCCGGCGATCGTGACCGCTGATTCCGATCGATCGGGGGCAGTGCGCCATAGGCAACTGACTGGCTTCAGCGCCAACAGGTCGTCGGGTTCTGCACAGGTTCAGTGGGCCAGATCACTGAAATGAAGGCGCACATAAAAAAGGTAGGGCCCGTAAAGAACCCCACCTTTTTTTGTGCTTCCTCAGGTATGGGAAGCGGTATGACGGCAAAGCGTCATTCAGATGTGAGCGTAAGTGTGGTCCATGATCATCTACGGGGCTCCTTCACCGAGTTTGGCATCCCGGTCGCAGGGAAATTCTGCTCCGGATTTTTTGGATAGTCAATCAATTTTCTGTCAAAAATTTCTGATCGTCGAGACTGACTGGCGATAACGACCGTGGCGCGCGCCGCCACAGGTGTCAGCGTTATTGCGTGTTGCGTCTATCATGAGCCCCTCTTCACTCAGGAGCAGCTTCGTGCAGTTCGACCCCGCCCACCAATCACCCGCCGACAACTACAAGCTTATCACCAACGTGGTGGTGCCGCGCCCGATTGCCTGGGTCAGTACCCAGAGTGATACCGGGGTTGTCAATCTGGCACCGTTCAGCTTTTTCAACGCCATCGCCAGCAACCCGCCCTACGTGATGATCAGCGTGGGCCAGCGTGACAACGGCGAGCTCAAAGATACGGCCACCAACATTCTGTCGCGTGGCGAGTTTGTGGTGAATATGGTGACCGAAGAATTGTTTGACGCCATGAACCTGTCGGCCGCAGACTTTCCGCCAGAGCAGAGCGAACTGGACGCAGCCAAGCTGGCTACCTCGCCCTGCGTTCACGTCAAGGTGCCGCGCGTTGCGCAGGCCAAAGTCAGCCTTGAATGCAAGCTGCACAGTTCACAGGCATTGGGCAACTACACCTTGATCATCGGGCAAGTTGTCATGTTTCATGTGGCTGACGACATGCTTGGGCCGCGTCTGCACGTGAACAACTTTGCGCCACTGGGCAGACTGGGTTCACCGTCTGTGTACTGCCGCAGCACCGACCGGTTTGACATTGCGCGTGTCACATTTGACCAGTGGATGGACAAGAACACGTAATGTGCACCCTGATGCAAACAGGACAAGCCTACTTTTGAAAGCTTGGCACTTTCTTCAGAACCTGTTGGGTTACGATGAGCGTGTCCGTCAGGTTCGTGTGGCTACCGCGATCGGCTCGCTGGTTGGGCTTGGTTTTGCTCTGTTCAACATCCTGACCGACGGCATGTTGGTGCTGGGACTGATCGAGCTGGCGGCCGTGTTGTTGCTCATCTTTCCGGCGATCGCCCTCAGCCGTTTCCCGCGCTGGGTCCATTTTTCGGAATCGCTGTTGTTGCTGGCAGCCATAGTTATTTTTGGCGCCCTGATCGTGCACGGCGGTATTGAGGGCACAGGCATTCTATGGGTCTTCACCACGCCGTTTCTGGCTTTTTTTCTGAAAGGTCAGCGCCTGGGCTGGTGGTGCAGCGCGGCGTTTCTGGCGTTGACGTCGGTTTACCTGCTGTGGCTGGCACCCTTCATCACTTTTGGCTACCCCTACTCGCCCACCGTGGCAACGCATTTTGTGCTGTCGCTGCTGTTCTATACCTTGGTGGCGGCAGCCTTCAATTACGTACGGATTCGCTATGAAGCGCAGTTGTTACAGGCCAAAGACCACGCCGAAAAGGCCAGTGACGAAGCCAGATTGGCACAGCAACGATCGGACGCAGCGTATGCGGCCAAGTCGCGCTTTCTGGCGGCGGCGAGCCATGATTTGCGGCAACCGGCCCACGCCTTGGGCCTGTTTGTGGACCGCTTGAGCCAGGTACGCCATACCGCCCCCGCACCCGAATTGCTCAATGGTGTACAGGCGTCGGCGCGTGCCTTGCAGGAAATGCTCGACTCGTTCTTCGATTATTCGCGTCTGGAGGCAACGGCAGACCAGGTCCGGGCTGTTGCGGTATCCATCGACGCACAGTTTGAACACTTGCGCCTGTGCTTTGCCAATTCGGCCGCCGAAAAAGGGCTGACACTGCGTTTTCGCACCCTCGCCAATACCTGGGTGCAAACCGATCCCGTTTTGTTGCAGCGGGTCTTGCTCAACCTTGTCAGCAACGCCATCCGATACACCCACCAGGGCAGCGTACTGGTCACTTGCCGCAGGAGCGCCGACGCGCAACACATGCGTATCCAGGTGTGGGACAGCGGTATTGGCATGGACGCCCAATACCACGAGCAAATTTTTGAAGAGTTTTTCCAGATTGGGAACCAGGCGCGTGACCGCTCCAAGGGCCTGGGGCTGGGCTTGAGCATGGTCGAGCGTTCGTGCCAATTGCTGCGCCATCCGCTGGAACTGCGCTCCGCCGCTGGTTGTGGCACCCGGTTCACGTTGACGGTGCCACAAGCACCTACCATGCCGTTTGCTGAACAAGCACCAGCCGTGGAGGCCGTGGAGCCCGGTGCCCTGCATGGGTTAAATATCCTGTTGATTGAAGACGACCCCTTGGGCGGCAAGGCCATGTGCGCGCTGATGAAAGACTGGGGCTGCACCGTTTACCTGGTGCGCACGGCAAATCAGGCTTTCGACCTGGTAGCGCAGGGGGGTCAAATTGATCTTGTGGTGAGTGACTACCGGCTTGAAGGCGAGCTTTCGGGCGTTGAGACCATTGACCGCCTGCGCAAATTGATGGGGCATGCCGTGCCGGCCTGCCTGATCAGTGGCGACACAGATACTGAACTGAATACCCTGGCTGCGAATGCCCGGCTGCTATTTTTGAAAAAGCCGGTTCAGCCCGCCAAGCTACGCAGCTATTTGCGCCGCGTGTTGACCGCAAGCGCGGTCATGCCAGATGCGGGAACAGCACCTCGGTAAAACCAAACTGCGTGAAATCACGCACGCGCATCGGGTACAACATACCCATCAGATGGTCGCATTCGTGTTGCACCACGCGAGCGTGGAAGCCTTCCACCGTGCGATCGATGCAGTCGCCATATTGGTCATGGCCGGTGTAACGGATGTGGTTGAAGCGCGGCACCTTGCCACGCAGACCGGGCACCGACAAGCAACCTTCCCAATCTTCCACCATGGCGTCATCCAGCGGCGTAAGCACCGGGTTGATCAGCACCGTGCGCGGCACCGGTGGCGCATCCGGGTAGCGCGGGTTGGGCGCATCGGTACCAAAGATCACCAGCTGCAAGTCCACGCCAATTTGTGGCGCTGCCAAGCCTGCCCCGTCGGCCGCGCGCATGGTGTCAAGCAGGTCGGTGATGAGCAAGTGCAGGTGGTCGGTGTCAAATTGCGTCACCGGCTGCGCCACGCGCAACAGGCGTGGGTCACCCATTTTGAGGATGTCACGTACGCTCATGGAAAATCTGGCGACGGCGTCAAAGCGTGGCGGCAACAACAGCGACACCCGCTGCGTGGGCGGCCAACCTGAGTTGTTCATCGCGAGTGGCCAGAGGCAAACCGCGGCGCATGGCCAGTTCCAGATACGCCGCGTCGTAGCTGCTCAGCCCATAACGCATCGCAAGTTCGAACAATTGCCGCTGGCTTGGCAGCGCACTGCTATCGACTTCAATCGGCAATTCCCCCAACACATTCAAAATCTGGCGTGCCTGATTGAGTTGCAATTTACCCCGTGTGCAGGCGGTTTTCAGGACGTTAGCCAATTCCATCTGCCACAAGGGCGGCACCAGCGCCTTGTCTGTCTGCAGCCTAAGGGAAATCGCATCGGTGTAATCACTGGCTTGGTCACTCAGATACCAGCCAGTGACCACCGAGTTGTCGAGCACGAAAGACATCAGTCACGACCATGGCCCAAGGCCTGTTGCACCGTACACCCCAGCGTACTTTGCGCACCAAGCTGTCGCAAACGCAGCATAACGTCCGACACCCGCTGTTTCTGTTGCCGCTGCACCGCTGTGGGCACGCTGATCGACACCAGCCGCGCCACAGGCAGACCGTGGCGGGTGATGGTGATGTCTTCACCCTGCTCGGCA
This sequence comes from Comamonadaceae bacterium CG12_big_fil_rev_8_21_14_0_65_59_15, assembly GCA_002786915.1. Lineage (GTDB taxonomy): Bacteria > Pseudomonadota > Gammaproteobacteria > Burkholderiales > Burkholderiaceae_C > Rhodoferax. The sequence continues at coordinate 81,663 of PCUV01000077.1, forward strand.
GCAACGACAAGTTCGGAAAACCGATTTTTGGCTTCAAACACCGCAACAGTTTTCATGGCGAGACTCCGGAAAATTATGGCTAGCCAGATTTTGACACATAGGGCGCACACCTTTAGCACATCATTCAGGAAGGGCGATCAGCCTTACAGCAGGATTTGTTTTAGCGCCACTTCATCCAACACCGGCACGCCCAGCTCCAGCGCTTTAGCCAGCTTGCTACCCGCCTCTGCCCCCGCAACCACATAGTCGGTTTTTTTGCTGACCGAGCCTGCCACCTTGCCGCCAGCGGCCTCGATCAGCGCCTTGGCGTCTTCACGTGCCAGCGTGGGCAGTGTGCCGGTCAGCACCAGGGTTTTGCCGCTCAGGGGTGTTGACACCCGCTCGGCCGGTGACCCTTCCGGCCAGCTGATACCGCAGGCGCGCAATTGCTCCACCACCTCGCGGTTGTGCGGCTGGTCAAAAAAGGTGCGTATGCTGTGCGCCACCACCGGGCCGATGTCGGCCACCTCCAGCAACTGTTCCTCAGACGCGTCCATGATGGCGTCAAGCTGGCCAAAATGACGCGCCAGCTCTTTGGCAGTGGCCTCGCCCACATGCCGGATGCCCAGCCCGAACAAAAAACGGGGCAACGTCGTTTGCTTTGATTTTTGAAGCGCATCCACAATGTTCTGCGCCGACTTATCGGCCATTCGGTCCAGATTGGCCAACGCGCTCAAGCCTAGTCGGTACAAATCCGGCAAAGTGTGGATGATGCCAGCATCCACCAGTTGGTCCACCAGTTTCTCACCCAGGCCTTCCACTTCCACCGCGCGGCGCTGGGCAAAATGCAGAATCGCTTGCTTGCGCTGGGCGCTGCAAAACAGGCCGCCGGTGCAGCGGTAGTCGGCTTCGTCTTCTTCACGCAGCGCCACGCTGCCGCAGACGGGGCAGATGTGCGGCATAGTGAAGGGCTCCGGATTGCCCTGGCGTTTGTCCAGCAACACGCTCACCACCTCCGGAATCACGTCGCCGGCACGGCGCACCACCACGGTGTCGCCCACGCGCACGTCCTTGCGGCGTGCCTCGTCTTCGTTGTGAAGCGTGGCGTTGGTCACCGTCACGCCGCCGACAAACACGGGGGCCAGTTTGGCTACAGGCGTCAGTTTGCCGGTGCGCCCCACCTGCACGTCGATCGCCAGCACGGTGGTCAGCATTTCTTGCGCCGGGAATTTGTGCGCCACGGCCCAGCGCGGCTCGCGTGTGACAAAACCTAATTGACGCTGTAACGCGAGGTTGTTGACCTTATAGACCACGCCGTCAATGTCAAAGCCCAAAGTCTCTCGCTGACGTCCGATCGACTCGTAATACGCTACTAATTTCGCAGCTCCTTGTGCTTGTTTGACAAGGGCGCAGACCGGAAAACCCCAACTTTTTAAAGAGGCTAACAGCACTTGGTGCGTGTCCCATCGCGGCCCGCCCTGTTCCGGCGCGGTCACTTCACCCAGCCCGTAGGCAAAAAAGCTCAGTGGCCGCTGCGCCGCCACCGCCGGGTCCAGTTGCCGCACGGCGCCTGCAGCTGCATTGCGTGGGTTGACAAAAGTTTTTTCGCCTTTGGCACCGGCGGCGATCTTTTGCCGCTGACGCGTATTGAGGGCCTCAAAGTCGTCGCGACGCATATAGACCTCGCCACGCACTTCCAGCACCGCTGGCGCATCAGGGGGCAGGCGCAAGGGAATCTGGCCCATGGTGCGGATGTTTTGTGTCACGTCCTCGCCGGTTTCGCCGTCACCGCGCGTGGCGGCCTGCACCAGCACACCGTGCTCGTAACGCAGGTTCATGGCCAGGCCGTCAAACTTGGGTTCGGCCATGTACTCAATGGCCGGGTCTGCGTCGCTCAAACCCAGTTCACGCCGCATGCGGGCGTCAAAATTTTCGGCACCAGCCGCCGTGGTGTCGGTTTCGGTACGGATGCTGAGCATGGGCACCGCATGGCGTACCTGGGCAAAGGCATCCAGCGGCTTGCCACCGACACGCTGCGTGGGTGAATCGGGGGTGATCAGATGCGGGCGGCTGCCTTCCAGCGTTTGCAGCTCTTTGAACAAGCGGTCGTATTCGGCGTCGGGCACGCTGGGCTCATCCAGCACGTAATACTGGTGCGCCCAGGTGTGCAGCGTTTGACGCAAGTCAGCCAACCGTCTGGCAACAGCGTCATCCGGGGCAAACAGGTCAGGCGTGGTCATACCCTAAGAAAACAAGCGTCGCGCCAGGGTAGAGCCGGCGGCAAATTCGTGTTGTTCCAGAATGTTGTAGAGCTGGTCCAGTTCACTGTCAATGACGGTCAGCGCCTGGGCTGGCAAGGCCACCCCGTTATCGTCGGTCACCACACCGTCCATATCTTGCGCCAAGGCTTGCGCCACCGTGCACATTCTGGCGAAAGCCGCTTCCTGGCGGTCCACCTGGGGCACGTCCAGCGCCAGATGGATGTCGCGCAGTGCAGTAGATTGCGACGCATCGTCGCCGAGCGCGTCAAAGCTGAGTGACACCACACCGGGCGACCCCGCCGCACGGGCGGGCAGCGCCATGCGCCCGGCCATGGCCGCTGGCACAAACCCCTGGCGCACAGCCATTTGCTGCACGTAGCTCGTGCTCCAGGCGGCACGCCGGGCGCGCAGCACAAAGCCAATCTGTGCGTCGTGGTCACTGGCAAATTGGTCCAGCTCACGCGCGCGGGTAACCTCGGCGCGCATGTCAGGAAGGTCGGGCGTTGCACCGACGGCGTCGCAAAACTGCTGGGTTTGCACGACAAATTCAGAAAACTCAATGTCGTTGAGCGCCCCAGACCGGTTCGCCAACTGCACCCCGGCTTGCAAGGCGCTGTAACGCTGGCCAGCGCGCGGCAGTTCCCATATCTGGCTGCTGACGTTGAGGCCTTCCACGGCAAAAGGCTTGCTGCCCACGCGGCGTGTGGGTGGCAATGCAGCCAGCACCGCATCGCCCGAGATGGCTGCTTCCAAGGCAATGGGGGCAAGGGTGTCAATCAGCGCGTCCAGTCCGGGCTTTTTCTCGGGCTGTGGCAACACAAAGTCTGGCACACCAGCCTCAGGCAAAGGTGCATCCAGCGTGGGTTCATGGCTGGTGTGGTCAGCGTTGCCTGCCAACGCCCCCGGCACCTCACGCGGGCGACCACGTCGCGTTAACCACAGGTAATAGCCCAACAACATCAGCAATACCAGCGCGCCCAGTGCAGCCAAACCCCAACGCAGAGAGATCATGCTTGACCCTTTATCCTTGTTCAGCCAGGGTGAGCGCGGCGTCCATGTCCACCGCAACAATGCGCGACACACCCTGCTCTTGCATCGTCACGCCGATCAGTTGCTCAGCCATTTCCATGGCGATCTTGTTGTGGCTGATGAACAAAAACTGGGTCTCGCGCGCCATGCGCGCCACCAGCTTGGCGTAGCGCTCAGTGTTGGCGTCGTCCAGCGGCGCATCTACCTCGTCGAGCAAGCAAAACGGCGCCGGGTTGAGCTGGAAAATGGCAAACACCAGCGCAATGGCGGTCAGCGCCTTTTCACCGCCCGACAGCAGCGCAATGCTTTGGTTCTTTTTGCCAGGCGGCTGGGCAAACACCTGTACGCCAGAGTCCAGAATTTCGTCACCCGTGATCACCAGCCGCGCGTTGCCACCGCCAAACAAGTCGGGGAACATGCGCCCAAAATGTTCATTGACCGTATTGAAGGTGCCTGAGAGCATATCCCGCGTTTCAGCGTCAATTTTTTTGATGGCGTCTTCCAGCGTGGTCATGGCCTCGACCAGGTCCGCTGACTGGGCGTCCAGAAACCCTTTGCGTTCACGCGCGGAGGTCAGTTCATCCAGGGCGGCCAGGTTGACGGCGCCCAGGGCGGTGATGTCGCGGTTCAAGCGGTCAATCTCACTGTGTAAACCCGCCAGGCGCACGACACCGTCGGCCACCGATGCGGCCAGTGCGTCCAGATCGGCCTGCGCGTCAACCAGCAACTGGGTGTATTGCTCGCTGCCCAGACGTGCCGCTTGTTCCTTGAGCTGGAACTCGGTGATGCGCGCGCGCAAGGGATCGAGCGCGCGCTCCAGTTGCAGACGGCGCTCATCACTGGCGCGCAGCCTGCCGGTCAGATCGTCGTACTGGCTGCGCTGCGCCGCCAGTTGTTGCTCGCGCTCCAGCTTGAGCGCAAGTGCCTGCTGCAAGCCACCCTGCGCTGCGGCGTCCTTCAAACGCCCCAGTTCTTCAGCGGCTAAAACCGTCTCAGCGCTTATGGATTGTGCCTGCTGCGCTGCTGATTCAATAGCGCGCAAGAGCTCCGCGCGGCGCGCCTGCAAATTGCGCAGCACAAAACCGGCCTCTTGCGCCTGGCGCTCCAGGCTGCGCTGCTGCTCGCGGTAGTCGACCAACTGGCGCTCGCTGCTGATGACTGCGTCGTCGAGCTCGGCGTGGCGCTCTTGCGTTTGCGCCAACTGCGCGTCAAGCACTTCAAATTGGTCTTCTGCCTCAACCCGGCGCGCCTGCAGGTCTTCCAGCTGGGCGTCTACCTCGGCCAGATCGGCGGCGATCTGGCTGCTTCTGAGCTGGGCTTGCTCAGCCACCTGCGTCAGGCGCAACACCTCTACCTGAAGCGTGTGCGCATAGGCCTGCGCCTTGGAGGCCTCATCCCGTGCGGCAACCAATCGTTGCGACATGTCGGCGTAAACGGCTTCGCTGCGTACCAATTGGGCACGGGTTTCGTCGTTGATCAGCGTCTGCGCGCGCACTTGTTTGCCCAGGTTGTCGATTTCTTGCGCACGCGCCAACAGGCCCGCCTGCTCTGAATCTGGTGCATAAAAACCAACGCTGTGCCGCCCCACGGCATGGCCGCCTTTGACATAGATGACTTGCCCGGCAAGCAAACTGTCGCGCCGGGCCAGCGCGTCTTCCAGCGACTCTGCCGTAAAGCAGCCATACAGCCACTCGTCCAGCACCGCTTTCAGGCCGGCTTCATGCACGCGCAGCAAGTCGGCGAGCCGCGGCAGCGCTGACGCTGGTGTCGCGTTACCGGCGGCTGGTGGCGTGTAAAACGCCAACTTGGCAGGGGGTGCGCCGTGCGCAAAGCCGCGCACCATGTCCAACCGGCTTACCTCCAACGCGCCCAAGCGCTCACGCAGGGCAGACTCCAGCGCGTTTTCCCAGCCTTGTTCGATGTGCAGGCGCTGCCACAGGCCTTGCAGATGCTCCAATCCCTGGCGCTGCAACCAAGGCAAGAGCTTGTCATTGGTTTGCAGGCGCTCTTGCAATGCTTTGAGCGCTTGCAACCTGGCCGACAAGTCGGCTTGTTTGGCAGACTCTGCATTCACCAACTGTTGCTGGGCTTGGCGCTTTTGATCAAGCTCAGGCACTTCGGCCTGCAAGTGTTGCAAACGCTCATTCACCGCTTTATTAGCTTCCAGCCCTTTCTCCAATTGGGCTTGTTGCTCTGCTAACTGAAGCGAATCGGGTACAGCCAGGTTGTGTTGATCTTGCTGCAAACGCTCGCGACGTAACGTCAATTGACGCGACTGCTCGTCCAGGCTGCGCTGCTGGGCTGCCAGCACGCCAATGTGCTGCTGCACCTGGGCCACGCTGGAACGCTGCTCATTGGCTTGGCGCTGGGCCTGACGCAAGGCTTCTTCAAGCTCAGGCAACAGCCGCGCTTGCTCTTGCACCTGCGCGTCCAGCAGTTCGGTGTGCTCGGTACCGCTGGACTCTTGCTGCGCCAGGTTGTGCAGCTCGGTTTGCGCGTCTTGCTCCCGCGTGGCCCATTGGGTAGCCTGCTCTTGCAAGGTTGCCAAACGCTGTTGGACACGCTGGCGACTATCGACCACAAAACGAATTTCGGCTTCCAGGCGACCCACCTCGGCGCTGGCTTCGTACAACTTGCCTTGGGCCTGATTGACCTGATCGCCCGCCGCGTAGTGGGCCTGGCGAACGACTTCCAACTCAGCCTCAATGTGGCGCAGGTCAGCCAGACCGGCTTGCAGCGCGGTCACGGCGCCCGCCCCGTCGTTCTGGATACGGGCCAGCTCAGCTTGAGCCTCAGAGCGCTTCAAAAACCAAAGCTGGTGCTGCTTGAGTGAGGCTTCTGCGGATAGCGCGTTGTATTTCTCAGCGACGGCGGCTTGTTGCTCAAGCTTCTCCAGGTTGGCGTTAAGCTCGCGCAGGATGTCTTGCACGCGGGTCAGGTTTTCGCGCGTGTCTTCCAGGCGGTTTTCAGTTTCGCGGCGGCGCTCTTTGTACTTGGAGACGCCCGCAGCCTCTTCCAGAAACAGGCGCAGTTCTTCGGGGCGGCTTTCGATGATGCGGCTGATGGTGCCCTGGCCAATGATGGCGTAAGCGCGTGGCCCCAGGCCGGTGCCCAAAAACACGTCTTGCACGTCACGCCGACGCACCGGCTGCCCGTTGATGTAGTAACTGCTGGTGCCGTCACGCGTGAGCACACGTTTGACGGCAATTTCGCCGAACTGGCTCCACTGACCGCCAGCACGGTGATCGTCGTTGTCAAACACCAGCTCCACGCTGGAGCGGCTGGCCGGCTTGCGCGTGGTGGTGCCGTTAAAGATGACGTCTTGCATCGACTCGCCACGCAGCTCGGACGCCTTGGATTCACCCAGCACCCAGCGCACCGCGTCCATGATGTTGGACTTGCCGCAGCCGTTAGGCCCCACCACCCCCACCAGTTGGCCAGGCAGCAAAAAATTGGTAGGCTCGGCAAACGACTTGAAGCCGGAAAGCTTGATGGAAGTGAGACGCACGGAGTTGAATCAGACGGGACGCAAAAACAGACCGTCATGATACCTTGCCGGCCCCCGCCGACTGGCGGCAGGGCGCGCTCAAGGTTGCGCGGAGCGCTCCTTTTGATAGGTGTCATAAGGCTGCTGATTTAATTGGTTCAGGCAATCTTCACGCGCACCTGGCGGTTGTTTGTTGCATTCATTGGCAGCTCGCACCTTGAACCCTTCGTACCACGCCACATTGCTGCACGCCGACAGCAGCAGCACCACCAGTCCCACAGCCACGGTTTTCTCCATGCCACGCATCATTTTTCCTCCTAAAAACTATTTTTTTAATAGCTTTAAGTCCAATAAATAAAAGGGCTTAATCCCATTTTTACCTAATCTTCCCCATGCGCCAGCGCCATCACCCGCTCGGGTGCCAGCGCCTTCAGGCTGGCGTCGCTCCAGACGCGGCGCCAATGCCGCGCGCCAGGCAAACCGTGGCGCAAGCCCAGCATGTGCCGTGCGATGGTCGGCCAAGGCGTGCCGTGGTTGGCCAGTTCTCTGTCCATGTAGGCCACCATCTGCTGCTCCACCCGCTCACGCGTCAATCCAGTTGCCACTCCGTCGGTCGGAAGGGTTTGTTCATTTGCAAAAAAGTCACGATCCCATTGGCTGAGCCACCAGGGGTTATGGTACGCCTCGCGCCCGATCATGACGCCATCCACCTGCGCCAAGTGGTGCAGCACCTGCCCCGTGGTGGTGACGCCGCCGTTGAGCACAATGGTCAGGTGGGGAAAATCGCGCTTGAGCCGATAAGCCCAGTCGTAGCGCAGCGGGGGCACCTCGCGGTTGTCCTTGGGGCTCAAGCCCTTGAGCCAGGCGTTGCGCGCATGCACGATGAACACCGAACATCCAGACTGGCTGACGGTACCGACAAAATCACGCACAAAGTCGTAACTTTCAAGCTGGTCAATACCGATGCGATGCTTGACGGTGACGGGAACAGTCACGGCATCGACCATCGCCTTGACGCAGTCGGCGACCAGCTGCGGCTCGCGCATCAGACAGGCACCAAACGCGCCGCGCTGCACGCGTTCACTGGGGCAACCACAGTTCAGATTGACCTCGCTGTAGCCCCAGCGCTGAGCCAGCTGGGCGCAATGCGCCAGGTCAGACGGGTCGCTGCCCCCCAACTGCAACGCCACGGGTTGCTCGCTGGCGTCAAAGTCCAGATGGCGCGCCACATCGCCGTGCAGCAAGGCACCGGTGGTCACCATCTCGGTGTAGAGCAACGCCTGGGTGCTGAGCAGGCGGTGAAAGCAGCGGCAATGGCGATCGGTGCAATCGAGCATCGGCGCCACGCAAACGCGCCATCGGCTTGGGGTTTGAGCGATTATCATTAAAAATGATAGCTATTGCTGCAGCACAAAAAAGCGCTACAGCGCTATTTTCAGGGGACAGAACACCACGGCGCGGCGTTGTTGGCGTAGGCCATCCACAAGGCCCACCCCGACATGAGCGCCAGCGCCAGTCCGGCCAGCCGCACACCCCAGTCGCCCGAGCCGTTGCCTTTCAGGCGCAACCACAGCCAGGGCCCGGCCTGCATCGAAACAGCCGTACCTGCGGCAAAGAGGGCCATGACCAGCGCGCCATCCAGCGCCGTACCGGCCAACGCCGCCACCAGCAAGGCCGAATACAACAAACCGCACGGCAACAGGCTCCACAGCGTGCCTATGACCAGCGGCGCACCCCGGCCACGGCCTAATGCCAGCGCACGCGCGCCCTGCCACACTTTTTTACCAGCTTGCTCCAACCAAACCGGTTGCTGCGCCTTGACCAGCAAAACAAGCCCGAGCGTCAGCGCGGCCACATGGAACAGACTCCAGACCGGGCGTAACGCGGCAGATTGAATGGTGAGCCAGCCCAATCCCTGCATGGAAGCTGCGGCCAAAGCTCCGAGAGCCGCATAACCCAGCACGCGCCCCAGTTGAAACGTCCACATGGCCGATGACCTATGTTCACCCGCAGCCTGGCCGATACCAGCGCACGCCGCACCGCACATGGCAATGCAATGCGGGCCACCCGCCAGGCCCATCAACAGGGCCGTGGCCGCCATGGAAGACTGCATGGCCAGCGTTAAAGAATCTTGGAAAACTTGGCGCGAGTGCGATCAGTTTGAAGGTAGCGGTCAAACACCATGGCCACCGCGCGGACAAAGAACCATCCCTTGCTGGTGACCTGGATGCAGGTGTCGTCAAAATTAACCAGACCCTGTTCAGCCTGACCCGAAAGTATCTCCATTTCTTTTGCGAAATACGCTTTGAACTTGATCAGATAGGAGTTTTCGATGGCCTCATAAGTGAGCCGCCCCTGGCACATCAACGCCATGATGACAGCACGCCGCAGCAGGTCGTCCTTGGTCAGACCCAAGCCTTTGACGATCGGGAAATGTCCTTGATCCAGGAAGTCGTAATACTCTTCCAGCGTCTTGGCATTCTGGCTGTAGGTGGCACCCACGCGGCCAATGGAAGACACGCCCAAGCCAATCATGTCGCAGTCAGGCTGTGTGCTGTAACCCTGAAAGTTGCGATGCAGTCGGCCCTGACGTTTGGCCACGGCCAGCGAATCGTTGGGCAAAGCAAAGTGGTCCATACCGATATAGACATAGCCAGCGGCCATCAGTGCGGCCATCGAGCGCGACAACATGGTGATCTTGGAGGCCGCCGTTGGAATTTCGGTCGATGAAATGCGCCGTTGCGGCTTGAACCGCTCGGGCAGGTGTGCGTAGGCGTACAACGCAATGCGATCCGGCTTGAGCGCGGTAATCTGCGCCATGGTTCGATCCACCGACTCGGGGGTCTGCTCGGGCAGGCCGTAGATCAGGTCCACATTGATTGACTCAAAACCGCGTGCCCGAGCCGCCGCCACCAGGTCAAAGACCTGCTCTGCCGGCTGAATACGGTGCACCGCTTTTTGCACCGCAGGCTCGAAGTCTTGTACGCCGAAGCTCAAGCGGTTGAAGCCCATGTCGGCCAGGGCGTCGAGACGCTGGTGGTCGATGGTGCGCGGATCGATTTCGATGGAGTACTCGCCGCCTGGTGCCAGGTTGAAGCTGCGGCGCAACACGGCCATCACTTCGCGCAATTCGTCGTCTGACAGAAAAGTCGGCGATCCGCCGCCAAAGTGCAGCTGCGACACGGCCTGGCCCAAGCCCATGTGCTTGGTATGCAAGTCAATTTCAAGACTCAGGTACTTCAGGTAAGCAGCCGCCCGGTCGTGGTGCTTGGTGATGATCTTGTTGCAAGCACAGTAATAGCACAGTGACTCGCAAAACGGAATGTGGATGTAGAGCGACAACGGCGACGCCAACGCGGCAGCGCCGCTGCGGCGTTGCTCCAGCGCCTGGATGTAATCCTGCGCCGTAAAAGCTTCGACAAATCGGTCGGCCGTCGGGTAAGAGGTGTAACGCGGACCCGAGACATCGTATTGACGAATGAGACTCTCCGAAATCGGCTCTGAATTGCTTTCGATCATAAATCTTCCTTAAGATAGCGGGCGAATATGCCGCGTTCGAACAACCCTATTCTTGATCTTGATCAACGAATTTGTAAAATGGCCTTCACATTGAATTTGACAGGTTTCTTTGACCAGCATCAAAAAATGTGAAAATGAAGTCCATGAATCACGAAACATTCAAAATTGCGTGCGCCAACTGCAACATGCGCGAGCTCTGCATGCCCATCGGTTTGTCGCAAGAAGAGCTGGAGCGGATTGACGGTGTCATTGGAGCCAGACGCAAGGTCAAACGTGGAGAAACGCTTTTTCACAACGGAGAAAAATTTACCCATCTGTATGCGATTAGAACGGGTTTTTTCAAAACTTGTATCACCTCTGAAGATGGCCGCGATCAAGTCACGGGTTTCCAGATGGCGGGTGAAATCATCGGTCTGGATGGCATCGTCAACGACGCCCATACCTGTGACGCTATCGCGCTGGAAGACGCCGAAATTTGCGCTATGCCCTTCGGGCAAATTGAGAACCTCTCGCGCGAGGTCAATGCCCTGCAACATCACGTGCACAAAATCATGAGCCGGGAAATTGTGCGTGAGCACGGCGTGATGCTGCTGTTGGGAAGCATGCGGGCCGAAGAGCGCCTGGCTGCTTTTTTGCTCAATTTGGCGCAACGCTTGCATTCAAGGGGGTTTTCGCAGTCCGAGTTGGTGCTGCGCATGACGCGCGAAGAAATAGGCAGCTATCTGGGTCTCAAGCTTGAAACCATCAGCCGCACGTTTTCCAGATTTGTCGAAGACGGCATTGTGGAAGTCAAGCAACGCCATGTGCGCATTCTGAACACCCAAGCGCTCCAGGAAATAGTCAATCCAAAATAAGCAGCGCGTGAGCAGCTGTCACTTGGCAGGCAGCGGTACGGCACCGGTGGCAGCGTGGTTTCTCGCCTGCATGGCTGGAGCTAATTCGTCGGGCAAGGTGGTCACCCCTTTTTTACGATTCATTTCAACGCTGTGCCGGTAAACCTCATCGGTCACGATTTCATTGGGGCTGGATAGCGCCAGGTACAGCGTGACAAATCCTGCAACGATGACCAACGCCGGGCCGGAAATGATGAGCCACACATGACCGAAACGCCACCATGCCTGCGGCGGCTCTGCATTTTTATCAGACATCAATCATCACTCCAGTTTTCAGGCCTCATTCAGTAGGCCACCACCATAAAAAATGGGTGACCCACATGGTCACCCAATCATGTACACAAACAAGACACCACGACGGATCTACCGTCACGACTCTTGCGTCATGACCATCAGGACTTGTTGGACAGCCCCCAAATGTAGGCCGTCAGCACATGGATCTGTGCATCGGTCAATTTGCCTCCATTGGCGATCGCCTGGGCTGGCATCACGTTCACCTTGCCGTTGTTGACCATCTCCAAGATGGCTTTCTCGCCAAAGCCGTGCAACCAGATGTTGTCTGTCAGATTGGCCGAGCCCACCGCTTGCATGCCCTTGCCATCCGGACCGTGACAGGCCGCGCACACGGCAAACTTCTCTTGCCCCAGTGCGGCGCGCGCTGAATCATGCGGGCTGCCTGACAAACTCAGCACGTATTGCGCCACGTTCTTGACATCTTCAGCACCACCCACAGCAGCCGCCATCGGGGGCATGTTGCCATTGCGCCCACCAGTGATGGTTTCCTTGATTTTCTCGGGTGTACCGCCGTGCAGCCAATCGGTATCGGTCAGGTTCGGAAAGCCCTTGTTGCCGTGCGCATCCGACGCATGGCATTGTGCGCAGTTATTGCTGTACAGGCGCTCCCCAATGGCCATGGCCTGTGCGTCCTTGGCCACATCTTCCGGCTTCATGGACATGAACTTGGCATAAATAGGCGCCGTTTCCGCGTTGCCCTTGTCTACTTCGGCAGTATGTTGCCCCACCGAAGTCCAGCCCAATTTACCAGGATTGGTACCCAGACCGGGGTAAAGCACCAGATAGACCAGCGCAAATATGATCGTGATGACGAACATGTACGTCCACCAACGTGGTAGCGGATTGTTGAACTCGCGAATATCTCCGTCCCACACGTGACCCGTGGTGGCGTCCTCTGCGGTGGGCGCCTTCATCTTGGCGGTACCGACCAGCAAGACCAGGCACGCGATGATGCTGATCAGCGAGATACCGGCGACGTGCATCGCCCAATAGCTGTTTATGAAATCGCTCATTTTTTTTCCTGTTAAGTGAATGCGTCAATCCTGCTCGAACGGCAAGCGGGCGGCCTGTTCAAAATCAGCGGCATTCTTGCGGGCGTAGGCCCAAGCAATGATGCCGATGAAAGTGACCAGGCCCGCAACGGTTGCCAGCGACCGCAGTGAGTTGATATCGAATTCCATGTTGAACCTCGGCTTATTTCAGGGCCGTGCCAAGAACCTGCAGATACGCCACAACAGCGTCCGCCTCGGTTTTATCCTTGACTTCTTCGGCTGCAGCAGCGATCTCGGCGTCTGTATAAGGCACACCCACGCGACGCAAAGCCGTCATGTGCGCCGGCAGGCTTGCGGCGTCCACTGATGCATTCATCAGCCAGGGATAAGCCGGCATGATCGACTCGGGCACCAAGTCGCGCGGGTTGTTCAGGTGCGTGATCTGCCATTGGTCGCTGTACTTGCCACCGACCCGATGCAGATCGGGACCGGTGCGCTTGCTGCCCCATTGAAACGGATGGTCATAGACAAATTCGCCTGCCACAGAGTAATGACCGTAGCGCTGCGTTTCTGCGCGAAACGGGCGAATCATCTGCGAGTGGCAGTTGTAGCAACCTTCACGGGTGTAAATGTCGCGCCCGGCCAGTTGCAGCGCCGTGTAGGGCTTCAACCCCGGCACCGGTGTCGTAGTTGACTTCTGGAAGAACAGCGGAATCACTTCCACCAGCCCCCCAAACAGCAGAACAAACAGAATCAGAACAATCAGCAAAAAGTTGCTGCTTTCAATACGCTCTTGAGTCGAATTGACGGTATTTGCTTGTGTAGCCATGGTAGTCGTCCTTATGCGTGAGCCACAGCGGTGGGGATGGTGACATTCACCGAGCGTCCGGCCGTGGCTGTCTTGATGGTGTTCCACAGCATGATGGTCATGCCGGTCAGGTACAGCAGGCCACCGACCACACGCAACACGTAAAACGGATAGCTGGCCTTGACGGACTCGACAAAAGTGTAGGTCAAGGTGCCATCCGCGTTCAGGGAGCGCCACATCAGACCTTGCATCACACCAGCGATCCACAGCGCGGCGATGTACAGCACAATGCCGATGGTCGCCATGTAGAAATGGATTTCAATCGCCTTGACGCTAAACATTTGCGTGCGACCAAACAGGCGCGGAATCAGGTAGTACATGGAACCCATGGTGACCATGCCGACCCAGCCCAAGGCACCTGAGTGCACGTGGCCCACGGTCCAGTCGGTGTAGTGCGACAAGGCGTTAACGGTCTTGATCGACATCATCGGGCCTTCAAACGTGGACATGCCGTAAAACGACAGCGACACGATCAAAAAGCGCAAGATTGGGTCGTCCCGCAGCTTGTGCCACGCACCTGACAGGGTCATGATGCCGTTGATCATGCCACCCCAGCTTGGAGCCAACAAAATCAGAGAGAACACCATGCCAATGGACTGCGTCCAGTCGGGCAAGGCGGTGTAGTGCAAGTGGTGCGGCCCCGCCCACATGTAGGTGAAGATCAGCGCCCAGAAGTGCACCACCGATAAACGGTAAGAGTACACCGGACGACCCGCTTGTTTGGGGATGAAGTAATACACCATGCCCAAGAAGCCCGCGGTCAAAAAGAACCCCACCGCGTTGTGGCCGTACCACCACTGAACCATGGCGTCTTGCACACCGGCGTAGGCCGAATAAGACTTCATCAAGCCAGCCGGAATTTCTGCGCTATTGCCCAGATGCAACAAGGCCACGGCCAGAATCATGGCGCCAAAGAACCAGTTGGCGACGTAAATGTGGCGAACCTTGCGGATACCGATGGTGCCAAAAAACACGATGGCGTATGCAACCCACACCAGCGTGATCAGGATGTCGATGGGCCACTCAAGTTCCGCGTACTCTTTGCCGGTGGTGTAACCCAACGGCAACGACACCGCAGCCGAAAGAATAATCACTTGCCAGCCCCAAAAAGTAAAGGCCGCCAGCTTGTCGCTGATCAGTCGCACCTGGCAAGTTCGCTGCACGCAGTAATATGACGTGGCGAACAGCGCACAGCCGCCAAACGCAAAAATCACTGCATTGGTATGCAGCGGGCGCAAGCGGCCAAACGACAGGAACGAAATACCGAAATTGAGTTCCGGCCAAGCCAGTTGGGAAGCAACGATCACGCCAACGAGCATGCCGACCACCCCCCACACCACAGTCATGATGGCGAACTGACGAATGACCTTGTCATTAAACGTCGTTGCCTGCGAGCTAGAAAATGCCATGTTCACCTCTTTTCGTAAAAATCCGGCGAAGTTTCGTCGGTCCAACTTGCAATTCGTTTGATCTAAATCAAACTCAAACGAAAATCTTATCATTCATTAAGAATTCTCTCGCCTTCTTTTTCGATGTCGTCAAATTGACCGCTGTGAATAGCCCACCAGACGCCCCCGATGATAAAAAACACCAGCACGACCGACAAGGGCACCAGCAAATAAAGAATTTCCATTACATCTTTCGATCCATCGGATTGTCCCGGGCCAGTCGGGCCGCGTTAGCCACCACCAGCAAGGAACTGCACGCCATACCGATCCCAGCCAGCCACGCTGGCATCCAACCCAGCACCGCAAAAGGCACGGCAACCGCGTTGTATCCGGCAGCCCACCAGAGGTTTTGCCGGACCACCTTGAGTGTACTTCGAGCTAACTTGACGGCCCACACCACATTGGTCAGGGTTTGCCCGGGGACGATGAAATCGGCTTTGGCCTGAGCCAACGGCACTGCCGGACCAAACGCAAAAGAGACGTTGGCACCCGCCAGCACCGGTCCGTCATTCAAACCATCACCCACCATCGCCACTTTATGCCCCCTGCCCTGCATCTCGCGCACACGCAGCAACTTGTCTGCCGGGGAGCACAAACCCTCAAACGCCTCGATCTCAACGCGCTCTGCAACGCGCTGAGCTGCGGGAATCGTGTCACCAGACAACAGCCAGACGCTCACACCCAGCGCCTTGAGCTGGCACACTGTTTCGAGCGCATCTGGCCGGATGTCCTCTTGCAGCTCAAAAGTAGCCAACCAACCGCTGTCATCCGCCAAAAAGACGCGCAGCGCGTTGGACGCCTCATCCGCAAGGCCGCAATGTTTAGCAGAACCCAAACGCACCAGCAGCGTCGGTGCGGCATCCGATAACGGTTTGAGCGTGGCGCGCAATCCCTGCCCCGCGTGCTCAGTCACGTCGGTCGCCTGCCACGGCTGATGTGCACCCGTGAGCGCGAAGGCCCGCGCCAATGTGCGGGACGCTGGATGCAGGGAATACGCAGCCACGGCCGCAGCCACGGCCAGCGCCTGGACTGAGTCAATGCCTGACCGACAAGAGACAGACCCCAGAGCCAGGGTGTCGCTAGTTAGCGTGCCGGTCTTATCAAAAATCAGCGTATCTACCGCTGCCAAGGCTTCAAACGCGTCCAGGCGTCGCACCAGTACGCCACGCCGAGCCAAGGCACCAGCAGCAGACAGCATGGCCGCAGGCGTTGCCAGCGACAGCGCACACGGACACGTCACCACCAGCACCGCCACCGCCACCATCAACGCATGTTGCGGATCACTCGCCCACCAATAGAAACAAGCCAGCGCTGCGGCAATCAGCACGGCGAGCAGGAACGGCCGGGCAATCTGATCGGCCAGACGCGCCAATTGGGGTCGGCTGGTGGCGGCTGATTCCATGAGCCGGACGATCTGGGCGAAACGCGTATCGTCACCCAGCCGATGAATGCTGACCAAAACGGCAGATGACAGGTTGTGGCTTCCTGCAATGATCTCGTCACCGCAGGCGCGCGAAATGGGCCGCGACTCACCCGTCAACAACGATTCATCGACCGACGTCTGGCCGGACAAAACAACGCCATCTGCCGGAAAAGTCTGCCCAGGAAGGATGCGCACCACATCGTTGAGTTGCAAGCGGCGCACCGCGACAAGTTCAAACTCACCAGTTACTTTCTGGCGCTCAACCCCGTCGGGCAACCGGTTCATCAATGTTTCAAGCGCGCCAGCGGTCCGGTCACGCAAACGCAACTCGAACCAGCGCCCGGTCAACAGGAAAAACACAAACATCGTGAGCGAGTCGAAATACACCTCCCGACCAAAAATGCCTGTTGGATCAAAGGTTCCCGCTGTACTCACCGCAAACGTGATAAGCATGCCCAGCGCCACCGGCAAGTCCATGCTGATGCGCCGGTGCGCCACGTCACGCCACGCATTTGAAAAAAATCCACCACAAGAAAACAGGATCACCGGCAACGACAGCACCCAGGAAGCCCAGCGCAGCAGGCGCTCCATTTCTGCCGATAGATCACCCGGTTCTGCCACATACGCCGGGTAGGCGTACATCATGACTTGCATCATGCACAGACCAGCTACCATCAAACGCCACAACGCCTGGCGCGATTCGACCTTGCGCCGCTCCCGCGCAAAACTGTCATTGGCCGGCACCGCACGATAGCCCGACTGCAACACCGCCTGCATCCAGCGCGACGGCTGCACTTGGTCGGCCTGCCAGACCACGCGCGCGCGCTGGCTGCCCGAGCTGACGTCGGCCGAAATCACACCGGGAACGCTTTTGAGTGCGTCTTCAACGGTCAACGCGCAGGCGGCGCAATGCATGCCTTCAATCAACACGTTGGATTCCCAACGCGCCTGGTCGCTCGGCAACTGTCGGCTGAACGCTGACCACTCGAGCGGGTCGTCGAGCAACTGCATGGCAGCCACGGTGTCGCCCTGTGCGGGCTGCCCATTGGACCCAACTTCGCCGATAGCACCCGGCACGGCGTTCATGGAAAGAGGGGAACCGGTGGCAGTCAAGTTCATCAGGAAATCTGACCCAAATCAAAATCAATGAAAAGTATAGGCGTATGCTGCCCTCATCAACTACGAGGAGTTCATCATGTATGAAAAGATTCTTGTTGCAACCGATGGTTCACCACTGTCCAAAAAAGCCGTCACCAGCGCCATCTCGCTGGCCGCACTGACAGGTGCGAGCCTGGTCGCGCTCAAGGTCGTGCCACGCTACCCGCAAAGTTACTTTGAAGGCGGGCTGGCATTGCAGGCGGCAGAGGTCGGCCGTATTGAGAAGCAATGGGCCGAAGAGGGCCAGTCGGTGGTCGATGAAGTCAAAAAAATGGCCGAGCTGCAAGGTGTCAAAACCCGCGCCCTCACGATCAAGTCCGACATCGTGTCAGATGCAGTCATCGCAGCGGCCAAGAAAAACAAATGTGACCTGATTGTGATGGCGTCGCATGGCCGCAGAGGTGTCAAACGCCTGCTTTTGGGTAGTGAAACCCAGCAGGTGCTGACGCATTCGCATATTCCGGTGCTGGTATTGCGCTAACGGCTGTACTGCTGGCGCAGCAGGTTTTTCTGCACTTTTCCCATCGCATTGCGCGGCAATTCCTGCAATACATAGCATTGCTTTGGAACCTTGTAATTGGCAACGCTGGCCTTGAGCTGGGCCAGGACTGCGGCGCCGTCCAGCACGACACCTGGTCGGGGAACCACCAGCGCCACGCCGACCTCGCCGAAATCCGGATCTGGCACACCAACCACAGCACTTTCCGCGACGCCGGGCAAATCGTTAATAAAGCTCTCAAGCTCGGCCGGATAGACGTTGTAACCACCACTGATGATCAGATCCTTGCTGCGTCCGACAATGGTTACATAGCCATCGGCTTCCTGTTTCCCGACGTCACCCGTCTTAAAGAAACCATCTGCGGTGAACTCCTGCGCCGTTTTTTCAGGCATGCGCCAGTAGCCAGCAAACACATTTGGGCCTTTCACCTGAATATCACCGATCTCGCCCGTTGGCACGGAATTCCCCTGGCCATCCACCACCCGAAGTTGTACACCGGGTAATGGTTGCCCCACGGTACCCCCGCGCCGCAGGCCAAGGTAGGGGTTGGACGTGAGCATGATGGTTTCGCTCATGCCGTAGCGCTCCAGAATGGTGTGCCCTGTGCGTTGCTGCCAGGCATTGAAGGTATCTGTCAGCAACGGCGCAGACCCTGAAATAAAAAGACGCATGTTCCGGCACGCAGCTCGGCCCAGCCCGGGTTCTGCCAACAGGCGAACGTACAAGGTGGGCACGCCCATGAACACGCTGGCGTCGGGCAGCCGGTGCAGCACCAGCTTGGGGTCAAACCTGGCCAGCCAGATCATCTTGCTACCGTTGATCAGCGCACCATGACACGCCACAAACAAACCATGCACATGAAAAATGGGCAAGGCGTGAATCAGCACGTCGCCGCCCTGAGCCGGGCTGCGCCAGCCCCAATGGTCTTTAAGTACCAACGCGTTGCTGAGCATATTGCCGTGCGTCAGCATGGCCCCCTTGGAGCGCCCGGTGGTCCCACTGGTGTAGATGATGACCGCCACGTCTTCGGGTTGCTTTGGCACGCACGTCGGTTGATCCATCGCGCAGGCAGCACGTTCCAGCAAACTACCGGTTCGGTCGTCGTTGAGGGTGAACACCCATTGCGTACCCGCCTGAAAAGCAAGTTTGCTGACCCAAGGGAAATTCTTTCCAGTACAGACCACCACTGCGGGCTCGGCGTCGCCGATAAAGTACGCCACTTCAGCGCTTTGGTAAGCAGTATTGAGCGGCAAAAACACATACCCGGCACGCAGGGTGGCCAAATAGAGCAGCAACGCCTCTACCGACTTGTCCACCTGTGCGGCGATGCGCGAGCCCTCGGGCAAATCGAGTGAGCGCAAAAAATTGGCCAACATGGCGCTGCCACGCTCCAGGTCGCACCAAGTGTAAAAAAGACCGGTGTCGGTTTCCACCGCAGTGGCGGACAAATCATCAGGAAAGGCGGCGCGTAACGCCGCATACAGATTTGAATCATTCTTTGTCATGACAGTCCCCTCAGAAAAAATCCTTCAAAAATTCAAAAATGTGCCGGACGCTTTTCCAGAAAGGCCCGGATGCCTTCACGGTGCTCCGCGCTGTCGGCGTAACAGTAGGCCTGATCCAGCAGTAGGGCCAACGGCGCGTCGACAGGGCTGTGGTTTGATTCAAACGCCGCGTGGTCGCTCAAGACCCGCAGCGTCTGCTTGTTCAAGCGCGCCGCCTGCGGCGCCAGAGCGATCAGGCGCTGCAACGTCGCAGCAGTCACCGTCGCCAGGTCACCCTCTGGCACCATCTGGCTCAAAAAGCCACGCGCGAGCATCTGTGGCGCACTGAATACCGCCGCTTCCAGCAGCATCTGACGCGCTGTGACCAAGCCCACTTCACGCCCCACCAAAGCCACTTCCCGCGGCGCCATGGGAAAGCCCAATTTGGCAATCGGTGCCCCAAAGCGGGCCGATTCCGCGCTCAGGCGGATGTCGCAGCAACTGGCAATTTCAACCCCTGCCCCCATGCAATGGCCCGCGATCTGAGCCACCATCGGGACATCGCACGCCAACATGGCCCGCAGCGCCCCCCACACGTCCACTTCGTGAAAGTCACGCAGGCTGGCTTGGTCAAAACGGAAACTGGCGTATTCCGAGATGTCGCCACCGGCGCAAAAATGGTCGCCTTGCCCGCGCACCAACACGCAGCGCAGCGTAGTGTCGGTCTGGATTTTTTCAAAAATGCCACGCAACTCGCGCCACATGGCGCGACTCATGGCGTTGAAGCGCTTAGGATAGCTCAGTGTCACCTGCGCCACGCCGTCCTTGACTTCACAAACGATTCTGGCAACCATTTTTACTATTAATAAAAAAGCTACTCACGCATTGCAGACTAGGGCTAGAAGGCAATTTAACACTTAATGTTGTCCGACTTGCTGCAGCGCCACCACAACCACGCGCCGCCCACCACCATGGGCACGCACAACCACTGCCCCATGCTCATGCCCAGGCTCAGCAACCCTAGGTGTGCGTCGGGTTCACGGAAAAATTCCGCCGTAAATCGCAGCACCCCGTAGCCCATCAAGAACAGGGCCGACACCTGACCGGGCCTGCGGGGGCGGCGGGCAAACCACCACAACACCACAAACAAGAGCAGCCCCTCACCCAGAAACTGGTAGAGCTGCGACGGATGGCGCGGCAGATCCCCCGCGCCCCTGAAGACCATGCCCCAAGGCAGGTCAGCACTGGCCACGCGCCCCCACAACTCACCGTTGATAAAGTTCCCCACCCGCCCCATGGCCAAACCGGTTGGCACACATGGCGCGACAAAATCAGCCACCTGTAACAGTGGTTTTTTACGCGACCAGGCGTACCACACCTCGGCCAGAACCACGCCGATCAGCCCGCCATGAAAGCTCATGCCGCCCTGCCACACGGCAAACACCTCCAGCGGGTGCGCCGCGTAATAGCCCGGCTTGTAAAACAGGCAGTAGCCAATGCGTCCACCCAAAATCACACCCATCACGCCCAGAAACAAAATGTCTTCCACGTCTCGCGGGCTCCAGGCTTGCGGACCATTGATCGAGGCAAACGGCTCATGGCGCAGGCGCAGGCGCGCCAGCCAGAAAAACAGACCAAACGCTGCCAGGTACGTCAGGCCGTACCAGTGCACGGCCAGCGGCCCCAGGTGGATCGCCACCGGGTCGATTTGCGGATGCAGCAGCATCAGTCTTCGAGCAGCGAAAGGTCGCGCACCGCGCCCTTGTCGGCCGACATCACCAGCTTGGCGTAGGCCTTGAGCGCAGCCGAGACCTTGCGCGGGCGCGGCTGGGCAGGCTTCCAGCCCAGCGCATTCTGATCAGCGCGCCGACGCGCCAATTCGTCATCGCTCACCAGCACATCAATGCGCCGGTTCGGGATGTCGATACGAATGCGGTCGCCGCTGCGCACCAAGCCGATGGCGCCGCCCGCTGCCGCTTCGGGCGAGCAGTGGCCAATCGACAGGCCCGAAGTGCCGCCCGAAAACCGCCCGTCGGTCAGCAGCGCGCAGGCCTTGCCCAGCCCCTTGCTCTTGATGTAGCTGGTGGGATAAAGCATCTCTTGCATGCCCGGGCCGCCCTTGGGGCCTTCGTAACGCACGATAACCACGTCGCCCGCCTTGACCTGGTCGTCCAGGATGTGCGCCACGGCTTCGTCCTGCGATTCAGTCACGTGCGCCGGACCTTCAAACACCAGCAGGCTGTCATCCACGCCGGCTGTTTTAACCACGCAGCCGTCTTGCGCAATGTTGCCGTACAGCACGGCCAGACCGCCTTGTTGAGAGAACGCATGCGCGGCGTCGCGGATGCAACCCGCTACGCGGTCCAGGTCCAAACTGGGCCAGCGCACGCTTTGCGAAAAAGCCACCTGCGTGGGCACGCCGCCAGCCGCCGCGCGGTAAAAGGTTTGCACCGCCTCGGACGGGTTTTGCGCAATGTCCCACTGCGCCAACGCGTCAGCCAGGGTCGGGGCGTGCACCGTGGGCACGTCGGTGTGCAGTTTGCCGGCACGTGCCAGCTCGCCCAGTATGGCCATGATGCCGCCGGCGCGGTGCACGTCTTCCAAGTGGTATTTGTCGGTGTTGGGCGCCACCTTGCACAGCTGTGGCACCTGGCGCGACAGGCGGTCGATGTCGGCCATGGTGAAGTCAATGCCCGCCTCTTGCGCCACCGCCAGCAGGTGCAGGATGGTGTTGGTCGAGCCGCCCATGGCGATGTCGAGCATCATCGCGTTCTCAAAGGCCTTGACGCCCACCGAACGCGGCAGCACGCGCTCGTCGCCCTGACCGTAGTAGCGTTGGCACAGTTCCACAATCAAATGCCCGGCGCGTTTGAACAGTTGCTCACGGTCAGCGTGCGTAGCCACCACCGAGCCATTGCCCGGCAGCGACAGGCCCAGCGCTTCGGTCAGGCAGTTCATCGAGTTGGCGGTAAACATGCCCGAACACGACCCGCACGTGGGGCAAGCGCTGCGCTCGACTGCCGCCACGGTTTCGTCACTTTGGGTGCTGTCGGCGGCCATGACCATGGCGTCGATCAGATCGAGCTTTTTGAACTGAATCGTGGCCTGGCCGGGCAACTTGAGCTGCGCCTTGCCGGCTTCCATCGGGCCGCCCGAAACGAAAATGGCCGGAATGTTCAGCCGCATGGCCGCCATCAGCATGCCGGGTGTGATCTTGTCGCAGTTGCTGATGCACACCAACGCGTCGGCGCAGTGTGCGTTGGCCATGTATTCCACACTGTCGGCAATGATGTCGCGACTGGGCAGGCTGTACAGCATGCCGTCGTGCCCCATGGCAATGCCGTCGTCCACCGCTATGGTGTTGAACTCTTTGGCCACACCACCGGCGGCTTCAATTTCGCGCGCCACCAGTTGGCCCAAGTCTTTGAGGTGCACATGGCCCGGAACAAACTGGGTGAACGAATTGACCACAGCCACGATGGGCTTGTCAAAATCGCCGTCTTTCATGCCGGTGGCACGCCACAAGGCGCGGGCACCCGCCATGTTGCGACCGGCGGTGGTAGTGTGGGAGCGATAAACAGGCATGGCAATTTCCAAAAAAACGATACGGCGACAGGGTCGGGGGAAAGATTATGTCCTAGCGATCCTCTGCATCCACCTTGCAAGAGTGAAGTAGCGCAGCGCTAGCGCTTTTTGCCACTGTCATGGTAGTTGGCGTCCAGCGCCTGCTTGGTGCGCTCGCGGCGTTGGTCGCGCCGCTTGTCTTCACGCTCCATCGCTTTACGCTTGGTGTAACCCGAATAGTCAGCCCAGGTCCACCAAACCACCGCCAGTAAAAAGGGCACAAACACCAACCACCAGGACCACTGCGCCACCGGCCCCAGCGCCAGATATTTCATCCCTAGCAACAACAGCCCAAGAACCAATAGATACATAACAAGGTCTCCAATCAGGCAGGCATCATAATCGCAGCGAGTCACGGTGTCACACCCGCACTCGCACCACGGATGGAACCATTGAATGTCAACCTCGCCAACTAGAATCGCGTTAAGGCTTTACGAACTTCTATTAAGGAACTGGTCATGAGAAAGTTGCTCCTTCCCTTGCTGCTCTTGTCTGTCGTGACGATGCCCGCCCTGGCCGATGAAGCCCTGGCCAAAAAGAAAAACTGCCTAGCCTGCCATGCCATCAACAAAAAAGTGGTCGGCCCTGCCTACAAAGACGTTGCCGCCAAGTACGCCGGGCAAAACGTGGTAGCTAAGCTTTCCACCAAAGTCATGAAAGGCGGCTCAGGCACTTGGGGTGCCATTCCCATGCCGGCTAACCCACAGGTAACGCAGGCTGAGGCAGAAACGCTGGTCAAGTGGGTGCTGTCGCTGAAATAGCCTGTTCGACCAAGATAGCGCTCTTTAAGCGCATCAACAAAAAAGCCCGGTACTGCCGGACTTTTTTTTGATAAAAATAGCCGCTAGAAATTGTCAAACAAGCACCAGCAGCTATTTTTTTAAACACTACCAATCAGTAGGTTTGACCCAACTGGTTCAAAATGGCCGGGTTTTCCAGCGTCGAGGTGTCCTGGGTGATGTTTTCACCCTTGGCCAACGAACGCAGCAGGCGCCGCATGATCTTGCCAGAGCGCGTCTTGGGCAGGTTCTCACCAAAGCGGATGTCCTTGGGCTTGGCGATCGGGCCGATTTCTTTGGCCACCCAGTCACGCAGATCTTTGGCAATCTGTTTGGCTTCGTCGCCCATCGGCACGGCGCGCTTGAGCACCACAAACGCCACGATGGCCTCACCGGTCAGATCATCGGGGCGGCCCACCACGGCGGCTTCAGCGACCAGGTCGGTCTTGGCCACCAACGCTGATTCAATTTCCATCGTGCCCATGCGGTGGCCCGACACGTTCAGCACGTCGTCAATACGGCCGGTAATGCGGAAATAACCGCGGTCAGCACTGCGCACGGCACCGTCACCGGCCAGATAATACTTGCCACCCAGCTCAGCGGGGTAGTAACCAGTTTTAAAGCGTTCCGGATCACCCCACACGGTGCGAATCATCGACGGCCAGGGACGTTTCACCACCAGCAAACCACCCGCACCATTGGGTACATCATGTCCCGCTTCATCCACGATGGCGGCCATGATGCCCGGCAGCGGCAAGGTGCACGAACCCGGCACCAGCGGCGTAGCCCCCGGCAGCGGCGTGATCATGTGACCGCCCGATTCGGTTTGCCAGAAGGTATCGACAATCGGGCATTTTTCATGACCGATGTGCTTGTAGTACCACATCCAGGCTTCGGGGTTGATGGGCTCGCCCACCGTGCCCAGAATGCGCAGGCTTGACAGGTCGGAGCGGTCCGGGTGCACCTTGGGATCGGTTTCAGCCGACTTGATCAGGGCCCGGATGGCGGTGGGTGCGGTGTAGAAAACGCTGCACTTGTGGCGCTCGATCATTTGCCAGAAACGTCCCGCGTTGGGGTAAGTCGGGATGCCTTCAAAAATGATTTCGGTGGCACCGGCGGCCAGCGGGCCGTAAGCCACGTACGAGTGACCGGTAATCCAGCCGATGTCGGCCGTACACCAGAACACATCGGTCGGTTTGATGTCAAACGTCCATTCCATGGTCAGCTTGGCCCACAGCAAAAAGCCGCCGGTGGAATGCTGCACACCCTTGGGCTTGCCGGTGGAACCCGACGTAAACAAGATGAACAGAGGATGCTCGGCACCCACCATGACCGGTGCACAGGTGGTACCTTGACCTGCCAGGGCTTCAGTGAAAGTCACGTCACGCCCGGCCACCATGTTGCATTTGGAGGGCGTGCGCTCAAACACAAACACGGTCTTGACAGTTTCGCAGCCACCCAGGCCCAGACCCTCATCAACAATGGCTTTCAGGGGGAGTTCTTTGCCGCCGCGCAACTGGAAGTTGGCCGTCACCACCGCCACCGCGCCGGCATCCATGATGCGGTCTTGCAGCGCCTTGGCGGAGAAACCACCAAACACCACGCTGTGAATGGCACCAATACGGGCGCAGGCCTGCATCGCCACCACGCCTTCCACGCCCATGGGCATGTAAATCAAAACACGGTCACCTTTTTGAATGCCATGCGCCTTCAGGGCATTGGCAAACTGGCAAACCTTGGCCAACAGTTCCTTGTAGGTTGTTTTGGTGACTTCACCGCCGTCGGCTTCAAAAATCACCGCCACCTTGTTCTCGGTGGGCGTGCCCATGTGCTTGTCAAGGCAGTTGGCAGAGGCGTTGAGTTCACCGTCTTCAAACCACTTGTAAAACGGCGCATTCGATTCGTCGAGTGTTTTGGTAAAGGGCTTGCTCCAGACCACGTTTTCACGTGCCAGGCGGGCCCAGAAGCCCTCAAAATCTTTTTCAGCTTCAGCGCACAGGGCGTTGTAGCCCTCCATACCCTGGATGCGTGCGGCTTTGACGGTGGCCTCGCTGGGCGGGAAAACCCGGTTCTCGACCAGGATGGATTCAACTGCGGTTGTGGGTGTGCTCACGGATAAGTCTCCTCTAGTTAAACGAAAAAACGCTCGCTAATGTCATGGCTTGCACTTACAGGCCACTGACTGCCGGGTTGGCGGGGCTCAGGCGCATGGTAGCGCGATAAACTCGCGGCCCCACGTAGCATTTACCCGTCCACATGTCCCATCCCTTGCCCGAAAAAAGTCCCGTCCTGCGCCCCATCCCGCGTCTGATTTTTGCCAGCCGCTGGCTGCAACTGCCGCTGTACCTGGGGCTGATTGCCGCGCAGGCCGTGTATGTGTATCACTTTTTGGTCGAGTTGTTGCACCTGCTGGAGGCGGCTTTCGGCAGCCAGGCGGCGCTGGCCGCGCTGATCGATAGCATTGGCTACAAGACCGACGTGCAGATCACCCACCTGAACGAAACTGTCATCATGCTGGTGCTGCTGGCGCTGATTGACGTGGTGATGATCTCCAACCTGCTGATCATGGTGATTGTGGGCGGCTATGAGACCTTTGTTTCGCGCATAAATTTGGAGGGCCACCCGGACCAGCCCGAATGGCTCGACCATGTCAACGCCTCGGTGCTGAAAGTCAAGTTGGCGATGTCGATCATCGGCATCAGCTCCATCCACCTGCTCAAGACCTTTATCAACGCTGCCAATTACAGCGACAAGGTGCTGATTGCGCAGACCGTGATTCACATCACCTTCCTGCTCTCGGCCATGGCCATTGCCTACACCGACAAGCTGATGGCGCACAACGTGTCTCCATCCCATTGATGTCTTGACGGTCGCAATGAGAGCGGTCTGAGCGGCTCACCCTGCCTCGGCTGCGCTGCTCTGTGGCGGGTTCGTGATGCAAACCCCGGCAATTTTTGATATTCTCCTGAATATGAACTTGTGACATCAACACTGCCGGAGGACTACCCATGCGAACCCTAAGCAACCCGTCTCAGGGCACAAACCTTGGAAATTGGGGCTCTTTGATTTTGGCTGGAGCAATCTCAACGCTTGTGCTCCCTTCCACAGCCGCCCCGCTGAGCTATCCTCAAACGCTATCGCCAGGCTGGAACCTGGTCGGCAACAGTCTGACGACGCCAGTTGACGTCCAAGCCACGTTTGGCGGCACAAGCACCGTTCAAACGGTCTGGAAGTGGGACTCGACCGCCAGCAAGTGGGCTTTCTATGCGCCCTCACTGGATGCAACCAAACTGCAGGAATACACAAACGCAAAAGGCTACGCCCTGCTGTCCAGCATCAATGCCGGTGAAGGCTACTGGGTGAACGTTGCTGGAACCACCCCGATCGATCGCGGGGTGCAGAGCGGGCAAGCGGCCACATTGAATGCCAGCGCGTTGAAGACAGGCTGGAATCTGGTGGCTTCTGGCACAGACATGAGCCCAGCCAACTTTTCTGCCAGCATTGGCAACGTCACCACATTGTGGGCTTGGAACAATGCCTCAAATGTGTGGTACTTCTTTGCACCATCGTTAGCCGAAAAAAATACTCTCTCAAGCTACATCCAAAGCAAACAATATCAGGAGTTCGGCGCGTTGACCCTTGGAAAAGGGCTGGGCTTTTGGGTGAATTATGCGGGAGCACCCAATGGTGGAACCGGCGCAACAGGTGCTACCAGCCCGAACGCCTTGGCCTGCGCCGGTATGGCGTGCGGCGCGGGTACCACGCCTGGTGGCATCACGCCGATACTTCCAGCCTCAACTCCCAGCATTTCCCGACTGTCAGGGGCGAACCCAGCCGCTGGTTTGGCTACCAGCTGGGCCATGGCAAAAGCGGACATGAGTGCCAAGGTATTTGGCAGCCCCACGGCGGCAGCTACTGCCCGTGTAAACATCCAGTACTACCCAACCACGACACCGCCAATAACGCCCGTGTACACCACGATTGAATACGATGCAACGGGTCAGCGCAATGGTCGCGAGGGGCGTTATCAGTTTGGTGCTGACGGCAAACCGCTGACGACTGACGATGTATTGATCCAGCACACGCTCAACTACTACAGTAGCGTCAACAACAAGACAAAGTTTAGCGCGGTCTTGTTCACCGGCGTTGGCGCTGACGGCCTCTGGCGAACTGCCGACGATACAGCGTCATCCTCTGATTACCTCTACGGGTTGATGGGAAGTGACACCAATGCACATCACATCATCATTCCGATACTGGAGGCCGGTATCGACAAGGTTTTCTTTACCGACGATGACTCCCTGTCCCAAGGCTGGGAATTTGTTTCAGCCAATCCGGCCGGACATACGGTGCAAGCGGTTCATTTCAACAACACAGGCACAGATGGCAAAGCATTCACCACAGATGACGTAATCGGTTACTACACAGCATTTTCAGTGGATGCCAATGGCAATAACCTGTTGGCCGTCACCTACAACGGTGCGGGGCTTGACAAACAGTGGTTCACCTCGGATGACGTCGTGCAAAGCGTGGTTGCCGGTGTGGTAAGTGGCACGCAACTGACGCATCTTGCGACCTTTGGTGCTGGAACCGACAAGCTTTGGTTCACCACCGACGATGTGGTGACCGCGTGGACTTACTTCGCCTACGATCCCAATGGCAAGATTCGCCTGACGGCATCGCATTCGGGCAAAGGCGCTGACAACGTCTGGTTCACCGCTGATGATGTCGCTCTGGCTTCGAGCTCACTCTACGATGCAGCGGGCAATGTGAGGCAAGCCGCCAACCACATGGGTACCGGACCCGACGGCAAATGGTTTACAGGCGACGATGTCGTCGCAGATTACACGCTGTACGGATGGGACGCGGCCTCCAAGTTGCAGACGCTGTCTGCGGCCATGACCAACAAAGGCGCTGACGGGCAATGGTTTACCGCTGATGATGTGCCTGGCAATAGCTATTGGGTAAAGTCTTTCGATGCCAATGGCCGTGTTATGCAAGACACCAGTTTTGGTGTGTTTACCAATGGCATCTTTGACGGTTTGGGCCAAGACGGAAAAGCCTTTACGGCCGACGATGTCAAGAATTACTCCATCAATCATTATGTAAACGGAGTGTCCACCGGTCAGGTCAATCTCGCTGACAAGGGTGCAGACGGTCTGGCTTTTACCGCTGACGACGTGATTACTGGCGGCTACAACGAAATCACCAAAAACGACGCTGGATTGCCGCTCAAATACGTTAACCACAAATCCGCCGGGGCAGATGGATTGTGGTTCACCGCGGACGATCCGATTTCGTCACTTGCCACCACTACCTACGATGCGCAAAACCGGGTCACGTCCTACATCCACTTCGACGCACCGGGACCGGATGGACTGTGGGAAACGTCTGACGACATGTTTTCCTACAAGGTAACGACTACTTACAACGGCTCAGGGGTTGGCACAACGGTTACGGTTGACAGCACCGGAGCGATTACCCAGTGGACCCGGGCGGTGCCGCATGAGAACGGTCGTGGCAGGATGGTAAGCAGCTACTATGGTGGAGCTGGAACGGATGGTCAGTGGCAAACGGCAGATGATGTTGTCTCCTACGTTTCTTACGAAGAAGTTGACGCGCTTGGACAACAATTGGCCAGCAGCTATGCATCTGCAGGCGCGGACGGCCTGTTGGGAACCGCCGACGATGAATTCAGCGACTGGACACGCTGGAGCGTCGATGGAGCGGGGAAAATTGACAGTACGGTCAAGTTCGTTGCCAAAGGCGCAGACGGCAAGTGGTTCACCCTCGACGACATACCCGAGTGGGCAACTTATGAAAAATGGCCATGGGTGAAGTAAGTGACGTGGGGGGGTATGTGCCAGGATGTGTCTGCCATCTTGAGCTATTTCAAGGTTGGGTTTGGTGTGGGCGAGCCGGGCGCAGCAACATCAGGATGCTCAAGGTGGCGCTAAGAGCCGAGCCCAGCAACACACCCATCTTGACTTGCGAAGCGTAGGCTGCGTCGGCCCCTTCAAACGCCAGTGAGCCGATGAACAGGCTCATGGTAAAACCCACGCCGCACAAAGCGGCCACACCGGCAAATTGCAGCCAACTGCTTTGATCGGGCAAGCGTGCGCCACCAAAGCGGATCAACAACCACGAGAAGCAGAAAACGCCCATCGGCTTGCCCAGCAACAAGCCAGCGGCAATGCCCAAGGGCACGGTTTGCAGCAGTGTCTGCGGCCGCACGTCTCCCAGAAACACCCCGGCATTGGCAAATGCAAATACCGGCAAGATCAAATAAGCCACCCAGGGGTGCAGCGCGTGCTCGGCGCGTTGCAGCGGCGAGCCGCCTTTGCCATCGGCCATGGGAATCGCCAGCGCCGTGATCGCCCCGGCCAGCGTGGCGTGAACGCCGGACTTGAGCACACACACCCAGATCACCAGCCCCACGATCACATAAGGGCCAATGGCAACAACTTTCAGCCGGTTGAGCATCAGCAATACAAAAGCCCCCGCGCCAGCGGACAACAACATGGTCAGCGACAGATCAGCCGTGTAAAAAAAGGCAATCACCAAAATCGCACCCAGGTCATCAATGATGGCCACAGCAGTCAGAAAAATCTTTAGCGACACCGGCACGCGTGCGCCTAGAAGCACCAAAATGCCGAGGGCAAACGCAATGTCGGTGGCCATCGGAATGCCCCAACCGCGCAAGGCCACCGCATCACCAGCATTGATGACGGCATAAATCAGCGCCGGCACCACCATCCCGCCCAAGGCAGCACCCGCCGGCAACAAAACCTGGCGCACAGAGGCCAACTCACCGTCGATCAGTTCGCGCTTGATCTCCAGCCCCACCAAAAAGAAAAACACCGCCATCCACAAGTCGTTGACCCAGATCAGCATGGGTTTGGCCAGCACCAAGGCGTCTGCGCCGATGTGCACGGCTACCGGAAAGTCCAGCAACTTTTGATAGAAGTCGCTCCATGGCGAGTTGCTTAGAACCAGCGCCACCAGCGCAGCCAGCGCCAGCAGCACACCGCCCAGCGTCTGGGCATTGATAAATGGCGTGACATTGCGAAGGATCAACTTGAGCATAAAAAACGGGCCCGTTGCGTCAGCCTGTGTTGGGAGGGCTTGGTTAAACTTGCATCCTACCGTGACATGTGAACCCGCAACACTTTTAAGGCAACCCACCATGAGCACCGCCATCCGTCAGAACGACCTGATCGAATCCATCGCCGCCGCGCTGCAATACATCAGCTACTACCACCCCACCGACTACATCGCCCACCTGGCCAAGGCCTATGAGCGTGAGCAATCGCCCGCCGCCAAGGACGCCATCGCGCAGATTCTGACCAACAGCAAGATGAGCGCCGAGGGCCACCGCCCAATCTGCCAGGACACCGGCATCGTCAACGTGTTCCTTAAAGTGGGCATGGACGTGCGCTGGGAAGGCTTTACCGGTAGCCTGGACGACGCCATCAACGAAGGCGTGCGCCGCGCCTACACCGACCCCAGCAACACGCTGCGCAAGAGTGTGGTGGCCGACCCGCAGTTTGAGCGCAAGAACACCAAGGACAACACCCCGGCGGTGATCTTCACCGACATCGTGCCCGGCAACAAGCTTGACATTACGGTGGCAGCCAAGGGCGGCGGCAGCGAGAACAAGAGCAAGATGTACATGCTCAACCCGAATGATTCGGTGGTCGATTGGGTGCTGAAAACCGTGCCGACCATGGGCGCAGGCTGGTGCCCGCCGGGCATTCTGGGCATCGGCATCGGCGGCACGGCTGAAAAAGCCGTGGTGATGGCCAAAGAAAGCCTGATGGACAGCCTGGACATGCACGAGCTGCAAGCCAAAGCGGCCAGCGGCGCGGCGCTGTCCAACGTCGAAAAACTGCGCCTGGAGCTGTTTGAAAAAGTCAACGCGCTGGGCATTGGTGCGCAAGGTCTGGGCGGCCTGACCACGGTGCTCGACATCAAGATCAAGATGTACCCGACGCACGCGGCGGGCAAACCCATTGCCATGATCCCCAACTGCGCCGCCATGCGCCACGCCCATTTTGTGATGGACGGCAGCGGCCCGGTGTACCTGACCCCGCCCAGCCTGAGCCTGTGGCCCGACGTCACCTGGGCACCCGACTACGTCAAGAGCAAAAAGGTCAACCTGAACACTCTCACCAAAGAAGAAGTGGCAAGCTGGAAACCGGGCGACACGCTGCTCTTGAACGGCAAGATGCTCACCGGCCGCGATGCCGCGCACAAGCGCATCAAGGACATGTTGGCCAAGGGCGAAAAACTGCCGGTCGATTTCACCAACCGCGTCATTTATTACGTCGGGCCGGTGGACCCGGTGGGTGATGAGGCGGTCGGCCCGGCCGGCCCGACCACCGCTACGCGCATGGACGGCTTTACCGAAATGATGCTGGCCGAGACCGGCCTGATCGCCATGGTTGGGAAAGCCGAGCGCGGCCCGGTCGCCATCGAAGCCATCAAGAAGCACAAATCAGCCTACCTGATGGCCGTAGGTGGTGCGGCGTATCTGGTGAGCAAAGCCATCAAGACCTCCAAAGTGCTGGGCTTTGCCGATCTGGGCATGGAAGCCATTTACGAATTTGACGTGGTTGACATGCCGGTCACCGTGGCGGTGGATGCGGGCGGCACCAGTGCCCACATCACCGGCCCGGCCGAGTGGAGCCAGCGCATCGCCACCGGTGAGTTCAAGGGCATCACCGTCTCGGGTGGCTGATCGGTCTGAATCGGTCAAGCGCCCCATCGGGGTGTTTGACAGCGGTGTCGGGGGCTTGAGCATCCTGCGTGCCTTGCGCGCCGAGCTGCCGTTGGAAGACTTTATCTATGTGGCCGACAGCGGCTTTGCGCCCTATGGTGAGCGCGATGACGCGTTTGTCATTGAGCGTGCGCAGCGCATCACCCGGCACTTGCTGGGCCCAAATCACCTGCCGATCAAGACCCTGGTGGTGGCCTGCAACACCGCCACCGCAGCGGCCATTGCCCTGCTGCGCCAAGGCTTTCCCACCCTGCCCATCGTCGGCGTGGAGCCGGCCCTGAAACCCGCTGTTGCGGTGACGCATACCCGGCGCATTGGCGTGCTGGCCACGCGAGGCACGCTGGCCAGCCAGAAGTTCAAGGCCTTGCTGAGCTCGCTGGCGGGTCAGGCCGAGTTTGTGTGCACCCCGTGCGATGGTCTGGCGGATGCCATTGAGCGCCATGACACTGCACAAATTGAAGCACTCTGCGCACAATACATAAGGGCTACAGGTCAATTTGGCATACAAAATGGGGAGATCGACACGTTGGTACTGGGTTGCACGCACTACCCCTTTGCGGGCGACGTGTTTCAATCCCTGGTGGGGCCAGACGTGCATCTCATCGACAACGGAGAACCGGTCGCGCGCCAGACCCGGCGGGTGCTGCCGCATCTGGCAGCGGATGCAAACGCCGGGCAAGTGACGCTGTGCGCCACGGGCGACAAGACAGCGCTAGCGCATGCTTGTGAACACTGGCTGGGGTGGCAGTTGCCGGTGCAGTCGCTGACGCTTTAAGTCATCGCTGCGGATAACTGAGAAAAATCCTTGCCGCTGATGGCATAACCCGCCAGAAGGGGCCCACAGGCGAGCGCCTCATACGGGGGTACCCGAAATCGGCGCTCACCTGTGGGCCCCTTCTGGCTAGCCGGTTTGGCATGCGGGCCACGCCCGATCAGCAAGACACCGTTCAGCGCGGTGACTGGCTTTGGCGGCCGACGATTTCGGATACCCCCGTATGAGGAGGCCGCCAAAGCCAGTCGCCGCGCGGGTTCAACATGACTGCGTCATGAACCTGCCGACAGAACCGCAAGTTGCTTTTCCAGCTGCATCCTGACACATAGCAAGACACAATCAAACCGATTGGCCCATCCCGGATAATCGCGCCCCATGAATCCCCTGCTCTCCCTCTTGCAGCCCTACCCCTTCGAGCGGCTGCGTCAACTCTTTGCCAACATCACCCCCAACCCGGCCTACACGCCCATCAGCCTGGGCATTGGCGAACCGAAACACGCCACGCCGGCGTTCATCCAGCAGGCCCTATGCGCTGCCGTCACGCAAAGCCCCAGCGGTCTGGCCAGCTACCCAGCCACTGCGGGCGAACCACGCTTGCGCCAGACTTTTGCCGATTGGCTGAAAGGCCGCTACGGCCTGAGCGTCGACCCTTTCACCCAAACCCTGCCGGTCAACGGCTCGCGTGAAGCGCTGTTTGCGCTGACGCAAACCCTCGTCAACCCAGGCGACAGCGCCGTCAGTGGCCGCAAGCCGCTGGTGGTCTGCCCCAACCCGTTCTACCAAATTTATGAGGGCGCGGCGCTACTGGCTGGCGCTGAGCCGTATTACGTGGCCAGCGACCCGGAGCGCAACTTTGCCCCAGACTGGGACAGCGTGCCCGACGATGTATGGGCGCGCACGCAGCAACTGTTTGTGTGTTCGCCGGGCAACCCCACCGGTGCCGTGATGCCCCTGGGCGAGTGGCAAAAACTGTTTGCCCTGAGCGACCGCTTTGGCTTTGTCATTGCCTCGGACGAGTGCTACAGCGAAATTTACTTTCGCGACGAGCCGCCGCTGGGTGGTCTGCAAGCCGCAGCGCAACTGGGCCGCAGCGACTTCAAAAACCTGGTGTCGTTCACCAGCCTGTCCAAGCGCAGCAACGTGCCCGGACTGCGCAGCGGTTTTGTGGCGGGCGACGCGGCCATCCTGGCGCAATTTTTGTTGTACCGCACCTACCACGGCTGCGCCATGAGCCCGGTGGTGCAGGCCGCAAGCGCTGCCGCCTGGGGTGACGAAGCGCATGTAGTGGAAAACCGGGCGCTCTACCGCACCAAATTTGCCCAGGTCACCCCGATGCTGGCACAGGTGCTGGACGTTGCCCTGCCCGATGCCGGTTTTTACCTGTGGGCTGACGTAGCCGGTGACGATCAGGTGTTTGCCCGCGACCTGTACGCCGCTTTCAACGTGACGGTATTGCCGGGATCTTTTTTGGCGCGCGAAGCGCGTGGCCACAATCCAGGGGCCGGACGCATCCGCATGGCGCTGGTGGCCGATACAGCCGAATGTGTGCAGGCAGCACAGCGGATCGTTGAGTTTGTCGAAACGCGGCGGAGATAGATAACAGCACACCCCATCCAGATATCATTGCCCCACCGAACTCACCCTGACCCAACCCAAAATGACCCAACAACTGCAAGCCATTCTCGACGCCGCGTGGGACGACCGCGCCAACATTTCTGCCACTTCCGCCCCCAAGGAAGTCACCGACGCGGTGGAGCACGTCATCCACCAGCTCAACAACGGTCACCTGCGGGTAGCCACCCGCACGGGGGTGGGTCAATGGACCACGCACCAGTGGATCAAAAAGGCGGTGTTGCTCAGCTTCAGGCTACATGACAACCAACTCATCAAAGCGGGGGACCTGGGCTTTTATGACAAGGTACCGACCAAGTTCTCGGACATGACCGAATCGGGTATGCGCGCAACCGGTGTGCGCGTGGTTCCCCCTGCGGTAGCGCGTCGTGGCAGCTATCTGGCCAAGGGGGTTGTCATGATGCCGTCTTACGTCAACATTGGTGCCTATGTGGATGAAGGTACCATGGTGGACACTTGGGCTACCGTCGGCTCTTGCGCGCAAGTTGGCAAAAACGTGCACTTAAGCGGCGGCGTGGGGCTGGGCGGTGTGCTGGAACCGATGCAAGCTGGCCCCACCATCATCGAAGACAACTGCTTCATTGGTGCCCGCTCCGAGGTGGTGGAAGGCGTCATCGTGGAAGAAAATTCGGTCATTTCGATGGGTGTTTACATCGGTCAAAGCACACCCATTTACGACCGTGCTACTGGAGAAGTCAGCTACGGGCGTATTCCAGCCGGCTCTGTAGTCATTAGCGGCAGCCTGCCCAAGGACGATGGCCGCTATAGCCTGTACGCGGCCATCATCGTGAAGCGGGTCGATGCGCAAACCCGCGCCAAAACCAGTTTGAATGATTTACTGAGGCCTTGAGGGACAGACCAAGATTTACACGAAGTGAAATTTGCTCTGTCCCCAACTGATATATGGATGTTTCCCTTGAGGGACAGACCAAGATTTACACGAAGTGAAATTTGCTCTGTCCCCAACTGATATATGGATGTTTCCCTTGAGGGACACCCAATTGACACACAGTGCAACTTGCACTGTCCCCATCTAACCCGATAGAGGCAAACCATGGCCATGAACGAAAACCCCTCCGAAGGCACCATGCGCCGCATCCTGCGGCTGATGGCCGAAAAGCGCGCCTCTGACATTTATCTTTCTGCCATGTCGCCGGCGCTGATTCGCATCAACGGCACCTGTGTACCGATCAACAGCCAGATTCTTCCGCCAGACGGACCGCTGAATTTGTTGAGTGAGATCTTGCCTCCCAAAGATATTGAAGAACTCAAGGAACTCAATGAGCTCAACATGGCGTGGACCATGCCGGGCGTAGGCCGTTTTCGTATCAGTGGCATGCGTCAACGCGGCACATTTGCTGCGGTGATCCGTTACATCGTCAACGAAGTTCCTGGCTTGGACACGCTGTCTTTACCGCCTATTCTGTCCGAGTTGATGATGCAAAAGCGCGGCCTGATTTTGATGGTGGGGGCCACTGGCTCGGGTAAGAGTACGTCGCTGGCGGCCATGATCGACCACCGCAACGCCAACATGTCCGGTCACATTCTGACCATTGAAGATCCGGTCGAATTCCAGTTCAAAAACAAGCGCTCTATCGTCAACCAGCGTGAGGTGGGTACTGACACCCAATCCTTGCAGACCGCTCTTAAAAATGCGCTGCGCCAAGCCCCTGACGTGATTCTGATCGGCGAAGTCCGGGATCGCGAAACCATGAATGCGGCCATTGCTTATGCCCAAAGCGGGCATTTGTGTCTGGCCACCTTGCACGCCAACAACAGCTACCAGGCCTTGAACCGGGTGCTGAGTTTTTTCCCGGTTGAAGTACGCCCCACCTTGATGGGCGACATGGCAGCGGCGCTAAAGGCGATCATTTCACAACGTCTGATCCGGACCATAGAAGGCAAGCGCACACCCGCGGTGGAAATCATGTTGGTGACCCGGCTAGTCGCAGAGATGATCGAAAAGGGCGATTTTTCAGGCATTATGGAAGCCATGGAAAAATCTCTGGCCGACGGAAGCCAAACTTTTGAGCAAGAACTTGCGCGGCTCATTACAGCAGGGATCGTTGACCGTAAAGAAGGCTTGGCCAACGCGGATTCGCCCACCAATTTGATGTGGCGTCTGCAAAATGACTTCAACACCCAAAAAGAGGCACAGGCTGCGAAAAAAGAAGACGCGGGCGAAGATAACAAGGCTTCATTTACCGAAATCACGCTGGACATGGGCCACTAAGCATGAGCGCCACCCTGCGCTTGGCCAAGCAACTCATCGCTTGCCGCTCTGACACACCGCAAGACGCAGGCTGCCAGGCCATCATTGGCCAGCGGCTGGCTCCTTTGGGCTTTATGCTGGAAACACTGGTCAGCGGACCGGATGAATTCCGCGTCACCAATTTATGGTCAAAAAGGCCTTCAGCCCTTATTAATCAAGAGAGAGCAGCTACACATTTGATTGTATTTGCAGGCCATACCGACGTGGTTCCCAGCGGTCCTCGAGAGCAATGGAGCAGCGACCCATTTACCCCCACCGTACGCGACGGCAAGCTCTACGGCCGGGGAGCGGCTGACATGAAAACCTCGCTGGCAGCTTTTGTGGTGGCCACCGAAGAATTCATCGTCGCACAGCCCGACACGCCTTTAAGCATTGGCTTTTTGCTCACCAGCGACGAAGAAGGCCCTGCCCTGGACGGTACGGTCAAGGTGGTGGAGATGCTGCGCGCGCGCGGTGAGCGGCTGGACTACTGCATCGTGGGCGAGCCCACCTCGATCCAGCGTACGGGTGACATGATCAAAAACGGAAGGCGCGGTACGCTCAGCGGCAAACTGACCATCAAGGGCATCCAGGGTCATATTGCCTACCCGCAACTGGCCAGCAATCCGATTCACCTGCTGGCCCCGGCGCTGGCCGAGCTGGTGGGCATGACATGGGACGCGGGCAACGCGTTTTTTCCGCCCACCAGCTGGCAGGTCAGCAACATCCACGGCGGCACCGGGGCCAGCAATGTGATCCCCGGCACGGTGGTGGTGGATTTCAACTTCAGGTTTTGCACCGAATCCACGCCTGAATCGCTGCAAAGCCGCCTGTCTGCGGTGCTGGACAAACACGGGCTAAGCTACGAGCTGAGTTGGGTCTTGGGCGGCAAGCCGTTCTTGACCACGCCAGACACACTGGTCGATGCGGTCACCGCCGCCGTTCAGGCTGAAACCGGTCTGACCCCTGAGCTGTCCACCAGCGGCGGCACCAGTGACGGACGCTTCATTGCCAGCATCTGCCCCCAGGTGATTGAAATTGGCCCGCCCAACGCTAGCATCCACAAGATCGACGAACACATTGCGCTGACCGACATCGAGCCACTCAAGAACATCTACCGCCGCGTGCTGGAAAACCTGCACGCGCAGATCCAGGCGCCCTCCCAAGCATGACCATCATCGCCCTCATTGAAAAAGGTGCACACCAGCTGGAAGTGGCTGGCGTGGCGTTTGGGCACGGCACCACCAACGCATTTGACGAAGCCGCCTGGCTGGTTCTGTGGAAGCTGGGCCTGCCGCTGGACAGTCCCCTGGACGGCCCGGATTCCATAGCAAAAAGGCCTGTAGCCCATACAGATCAAGCGCAGGTAGCTACTCTTTTTGAAGAGCGCATCCGTACCCGCAAGCCCGCCGCGTACTTGACGCACGAGGCTTGGCTGCAAGGCGTATCGTTTTACGTGGACGAACGCGCTATCGTGCCGCGCTCGCTCATTGCCGAGGTGCTGATGGAAGGCCATCTGGACTACTGGCTGCCCGAAGAAACACACCGGGTGCTCGATTTGTGCACCGGCAACGGCAGCCTGGCCATCATCGCCGCCATGGTCTACCCCGACGTGAAGGTGCAGGCCAGCGACATCAGCGCCGAAGCGCTGGAGGTGGCGCGCATCAACATCGACCGCCACGGCCTGCACGAGCGCATCACACTGCGCCAGGGCGACGGCATTCCCCAGACCGGTAGCCATTACGACCTGATCTTGTGCAACCCGCCTTATGTGAACGCGCAGAGCCTGGCCGCGCTGCCGCCCGAATTCAAGGCCGAACCCGCGCTGGCGCTGGCCGGTGGAGCAGACGGCATGGACTTCATCCGCCAATTGATGCGCGACGCTCCAGCGCAGATGGGGCCAGAGGCCATTCTGGTGCTGGAAATCGGCCACGAGCGCACCCACTTTGAGGCCGCTTTTCCACGTCTGGAAGTGGTCTGGCTGGAAACCAGCGCAGGTGAAGACCAGGTGCTGCTGGTCACGCGCGCTGCGCTGCTGGCAAGCAACGCCGCGGTTTCCTAAAATCCCCCATGCGCCGTACCCACCATATGCGGCGCTATCCCGTTCTCTTTTTACTCGCGTCCTCTTTCTTTTGATCACCCTAAAAAACATCACCCTGCGCCGCGGCGCCAAAGTCTTGCTGGACGGAGCGTCCGTCACCCTGAATCCCGGCGAAAAAGTGGGCCTGGTCGGGCGCAATGGCGCGGGTAAATCGAGCCTGTTTGCGCTGCTCACGGGCAAGTTGCACGAAGACGGCGGCGAGTTCAGCTTTCCGGCGCAGTGGCGCTTGGGCCAGGTAGCGCAAGAGATGCCCGAAACCGACCAGCCTGCCACCGACTTTGTCGTCGACGGCGACGTCACCCTGCTGGCAGCGCAGCAGGAAGTGACCGCTGCCGAAGCCACCGACGACTACGACCGCATGGCGCACGCTTACATGGCGCTGCAAGATGCCGGTGCGCACGATGCCCCGGCGCGCGCGCAGGCGTTGATCCTGGGGCTGGGCTTCAAGACCACCGAGCTGACCAACCCGGTGAACAGTTTCTCTGGCGGCTGGCGCATGCGCCTGCAGCTGGCGCGCGCGCTGATGTGCCCGAGCGACCTGTTACTGCTGGATGAGCCCACCAACCACCTGGATCTGGACGCGCTGGTCTGGCTGGAAAGCTGGCTGCAAAAGTACCAAGGCACCATGCTGGTCATCAGCCACGACCGCGAGTTTCTGGATGCCGTGACCAACGTCACGCTGCACATTGACGCGGCCAAACTCACGCGCTACGGCGGCAACTACAGCAAGTTCGAAGACATGCGTGCCGAGAAGATGGAGCAGCAGCAGGCGGCCTTTTCCAAACAGCAAGAAAAAATCGCTCACCTGCAAAAGTTCATCGACCGCTTCAAGGCCAAGGCCAGCAAAGCCAAGCAGGCGCAAAGCCGCGTCAAGGCGCTGGACCGCATGGAGAAAATCGCCCCGCTGCTGTCTGAAGCCGACTTCACTTTTGAATTCAAGGAACCCGCCAACCTGCCCAACCCGATGCTGTCGATGACCGGCGTGAACTTTGGTTACCCGCCACCCGACGACGCACCCGCTGGCACCCCACCCACGGTGATCGTGCGCAACGTCAGCAAATCGGTGCTGGCCGGGCAACGCATCGGCATTCTGGGGGCCAACGGTCAGGGCAAATCGACCGTGGTGAAAACCATCGCGCGCGATCTGGCAGCGATCAGTGGCGAGATCACCGAAGGCAAGGGGCTGAACATCGGCTACTTTGCCCAGCAAGAGCTTGACGTGCTGCGCCCCGATGAAACGCCGCTGGAGCACATGATCCGCCTGGTGAAAGACATGACAGCAGCGGGCAAGATCGCGGGCCAGCAGACACGTGAACAAGACTTGCGTAGCTTTCTGGGCACGTTCAACTTCAGCGGCGACATGGTCAAACAGGCCGTGGGTAGCATGAGCGGCGGCGAAAAAGCGCGCCTGGTGCTGTGCATGATCGTCTGGCAGCGGCCCAACCTGTTGCTGATGGACGAGCCCACCAACCACCTGGACCTGGCCACGCGTGAGGCGTTGGCCATGGCCCTGAACGAATTTGAAGGCACGCTGATGCTGGTCAGCCACGACCGCGCCCTGCTGCGCAGCGTCTGCGACGAATTCTGGATGGTGTCGCGCGGCGGTGTGGAACCCTTTGACGGCGACCTGGACGACTACCAGCGCTACCTGCTGGACGAGGCCAAACGCCAACGCGAAGCCATCCGTGAGGCCAGCAACGCTGCGGCCAAGGCCGAACGCCAGGCCCAGGCGACCGCTGCGGCTGCCCCCAAGGTCAAGGTCAAGCCCAAACCGGCCCCCACCGGTTCGCTCAAACGCAAGCTGGCTGATGTGGAGGCGCGCATGGCCACCTTGCAAGCCGAAGGCAGTCAGCTGGAAGGTCACTTGTGCCAAAACCCGCCCCCGGCCGACTTTGCCAGCCAGGGCAAGCGTCTCAAGGCAGTAAATGAAGAACTGCAAGGGCTGGAAGAGCAGTGGCTGGAGCTGTCCGAGCAAATAGAATTCGCCGCAGCATGACGCTCTTGTCATTGCCCTCCCGATCAGCAATCCATGTCGCGGGTGGTCAGGCGCAAACGATGAACACAGGGGAATAAGCATGATTTTGGTGACAGGCGGCGCGGGTTTTATCGGAGCCAATTTTGTTCTGGACTGGCTGGCGCAAAGTGACGAGTCGGTGCTGAATCTGGACAAGCTCAGCTACGCTGGCAATCTTGAAAACCTGGCGAGCCTGGAAGGCGACGCCCGCCATGTCTTTGTGCGCGGTGACATTGGCGACCGCGCGCTGGTCATACAGTTGCTGGCGCAACACCGCCCGCGTGCCGTGGTCAACTTTGCCGCCGAAAGTCATGTGGACCGCAGCATCCACGGCCCGGGCGAATTCATCCATAACAACATCGTCGGAACCTTTGAGCTTTTGGAGGCTGTACGCCTTTACTG
Source organism: Comamonadaceae bacterium CG12_big_fil_rev_8_21_14_0_65_59_15 (assembly GCA_002786915.1). GTDB lineage: Bacteria > Pseudomonadota > Gammaproteobacteria > Burkholderiales > Burkholderiaceae_C > Rhodoferax. The sequence goes on from PCUV01000077.1 coordinate 123,351, forward strand.
GCAAGCGATGGATGCTCCTGAAAAAGAAGCGTTCAGGTTCCTGCATGTGTCCACCGACGAGGTCTATGGCAGTCTTGGCAAGGACGACCCTGCCTTTACCGAAACCAACCACATCGAACCCAACAGCCCGTACAGCGCCAGCAAAGCCGCCAGCGACCACCTGGTGCGCGCTTGGCACCACACCTACGGCCTGCCGGTGCTCACCACCAATTGCAGCAACAACTATGGCCCCTACCACTTTCCAGAAAAATTGATCCCCTTGCTGATCGTCAACTCACTGGCGGGCAAACCGCTGCCGGTGTATGGCGACGGCCAGCAAATCCGCGACTGGCTGTATGTCAAAGACCACTGCAGCGCCATCCGCCGCGTGCTCGAAGCGGGCCGCTTGGGTGAGACCTACAACGTGGGCGGCTGGAACGAAAAAGCCAACCTGGACATCGTGCACACCGTCTGCGCCCTGCTCGACGAACTGCGCCCGCGCGCTGACGGCAAACCGTACAAAGAGCAGATCACCTACGTCACCGACCGCCCCGGCCATGATCGCCGCTACGCCATCGATGCGCGCAAGCTGGAGCGCGAACTCGGTTGGAAGCCCGCCGAAACCTTCGACACCGGTATCCGGAAAACCGTGCAGTGGTACCTGGACAACCCAGACTGGGTAGCGCACGTGCAAAGCGGCGCGTACCGGGAGTGGGTGCAAAAGCAGTACGCAAGCCCTTCGTCGGGGCAATGATGTAATATCTCAATGTGTTATCACACAGGAGATTTCCGTGACCATCACCGCAAAATTGTTCATGAGTGGCCGAAGCCAAGCCATCCGGCTCCCGGCCAAGCTGCGTCTGGCCGCCAAAGAAGTTCACATCGAGCAAATGGGTGATGGCTTATGGATTCGCCCAGAGCCAGCACCCGGGCAAAACATGGGGATTTGGTTGCAGAACTTTTACGACAGCACGCAGGCACTGCCCGAAGAGTTTTTGGCCGATCGTCAAGACGCGCCAGCACAGGCACGCGACTGGTCACTTGGCTGACGGACCGCACGCCATACTGCGAACTTTGGACACCAATATCTGTAGCTATGTGCTGCGCCGCCGTCCAGCAGCCATGCTGGAGCGCTTCGCCGCGCTGAACCGACAGCAGTTGTGGCTCTCCAGTATCGTGGCGGCGGAGCTGCGTTTTGGCGCAGCCAAGCTGGGTGTGCCACGTTTCACAACTGCGGTAGAGACCTGGCTGTCTGGTTTTGATGTGCAAGCCTGGCCAGTGCAGGCTTCTGGCCATTACGCCCACATTCGCACCAAGCTGGAACGCGACGGCAACATCATCGGCGCGATGGACTTGTTGATTGCGGCGCACGCCCTGGCCAATGATTCGGTGCTGGTCACCAACAACGCCCGGAAATTTGCCTGGGTACCCGGCCTGGCCGTTGAGGAATGGCAACTCACATGACAAAAATCCTCCTCCTCGGTAAAAACGGTCAAGTCGGCTGGGAGCTGCAGCGCAGCCTGAGCGTATTAGGTGAACTCATCGCGCTGGACCGCCACAGCACCGCGCTGTGCGGTGACATCAGCGACCTGCCTGGGCTGGCGGCCACTGTACGCAGCGTCAAGCCCGATGTGATCGTCAATGCTGCGGCGCACACCGCCGTGGACAAAGCCGAGTCCGAGCCCGATCTGGCACTCACGCTCAACGCCCTGGCCCCCCAGGTGCTGGCCGAAGAAGCCGCCCAACTAGGGGCCTGGCTAGTGCACTACAGCACAGACTACGTGTTTGACGGCAGCGGCGATACACCCTGGCGCGAGTCTGACGCAGTAGGCCCCTTGAGCGTCTATGGCCGCACCAAGCTGGAAGGTGAACAACTGGTTGCCGCCAGCGGTGCACAACACCTGATTTTTCGCACCAGCTGGGTCTATGGCGCGCGCGGCGGCAACTTTGCCAAGACCATGCTGCGCCTGGCACAGGAGCGCGATCGGCTCACCGTCATCAACGACCAGTTTGGTGCGCCCACCGGAGCTGATCTGATTGCCGACGTGACGGCGCACGCCATTCGCCAAGTGCTGCAACAAAGCGCGCACACACGCACCGCTACCGCTGCAACCACGCCGGCAACATCAACGTCTTGCAGCGGTATTTACCATCTGGTGGCGGCGGGCGAAACGACCTGGTTTAACTACGCAAAACACGTTCTAACCGAGGTAAAACAAGGGCGATCGGCTACAAAAATAAAAGCAACTGAAGTGCTGCCTGTGCCCACCAGCGCGTTCCCCACTGCGGCCACGCGCCCGCACAACTCGCGTCTGGCCACGCAAAAACTGCAAGACACCTTTGGCCTCACATTGCCGCCCTGGCAAGCGGGCGTGAACCGCATGCTGGCTGAAATTCTTTAACACCCAAGAGACGATCAACATGACACAACGCAAAGGCATCATTCTGGCTGGTGGCTCCGGCACGCGGCTGTACCCGGTCACGCAAGCGGTCAGCAAGCAGCTGATGCCCATCTACGACAAACCGATGATCTATTACCCGCTCAGTACCTTGATGCTCGCGGGTATACGCGACGTGCTGGTGATCTCCACGCCGCAAGACACACCGCGCTTTGCCGAACTGCTGGGCAACGGCAGCCAGTGGGGCATGGCCATTACCTATGCCGTGCAGCCCAGCCCGGACGGCCTGGCGCAGGCGTTCATCATCGGGCGTGAATTTGTCGGCAACCACCCCAGCGCGCTGGTGTTGGGTGACAACATTTTTTACGGCAACGACCTGGTCAAACTGCTGGCCAGCGCCAACGCCCGCAGCGTGGGGGCCAGCGTGTTTGCATACCACGTGACCGACCCCGAACGCTACGGTGTGGTGGCGTTTGACGACCACAAGCGCGCCATCAGCATCGAAGAAAAGCCCAAAGCGCCCAAAAGCAATTACGCCGTCACCGGCCTGTATTTTTACGACGAGCAGGTGTGTGACATCGCTGCCCACATCCAACCGTCGGCGCGTGGCGAGTTGGAGATTACCGACGTGAACCGGGTGTACCTGGAAAAAGCCCAGCTCAGCGTCGAGATGATGGGCCGCGGTTACGCCTGGCTCGACACCGGCACGCACGACAGCTTGCTGGAAGCTGCCAGCTTCATCGCCACACTGCAAAAGCGCCAGGGCTTGCAGGTGGCCTGCCCGGAAGAAATTGCCTTCAGCCAGCACTGGATTGATGCCGCGCAGATTCAAAAATTGGCGGCACCGCTTGTCAAGAATGGCTACGGTCAGTACCTGCTGAGCTTGTTGAAATAGTTTTTATAGCAGTTTCTTCTTTTAATACAAGGGCTATAGCCGATTTATGCCTTATACCGTCACACCCACCTCACTGCCTGAAGTGTTGATTCTGGAACCCAAAGTTTTCGGGGACGCACGGGGGTTTTTCTTTGAAAGCTTCAACGCACGTGACTTTGCCCAATGCACCGGTCTTGATGTGCAATTTGTGCAGGACAACCACAGCAAATCAGCTAAGGGTGTCTTGCGCGGCGTGCATTACCAGATTCAGCACCCCCAGGGTAAGCTGGTGCGCGTCACCCAAGGCGAAGTGTTCGACGTGGCGGTAGACCTGCGCAAAAGCTCACCCACTTTCGGCCAGTGGGACGGTGTTGTGCTGTCCGCTGATAACAAACGCCAGCTGTGGATTCCGCCGGGCTTTGCGCACGGCTTTCTGGTCACTAGCGACAGCGCCGAGTTTTTGTACAAAACCACCGACTATTACCACCCAGAATTTGAGCGCAGCCTGCTGTGGTGCGACCCGACAGTGGCGATACAGTGGCCAACAGAAAGCGCGCCCCTGTTGGCCGCCAAGGATGCCGCAGCCTGCACCTTGGCTCAAGCCGAAGTGTTTTCTGATCGCTGAACCACCGCTTTCAACGCTACCACTGCGCCCGACCGGTCTGGCCAGGTGCTTTGTTATTTATAGCTTTTCAAGCAATTGGGATAAGGGCTGAAGGCCAAAAAAGCTTTTAATTTTTTGACGCGCGGACATCGGCCCGTTATGCCAAGTTTGGCTGCTGCGCTCGCCACACAGGGTGATGTGCACGGGTGTGCCGACGTTAGCAGCTTGCAGCAGGGGTTGGATGTGTTGGGCATCCATGGCATGCCAGGCTTGCGTCCACGCGGGCCAGTTTTCTGCCAGCGCCGCGTCGCGCAGGGTGTTGACCACTGTGGGTTGTGCGCTGGCATCGGGCGGCTGGTAACCCGCTGGCAGGCGGCCGGTGCCGCTGATCCAGAACGAGTTGGCCGCCACCAGCCCGCGTGCCGTGCGTGCGTCGTACAGCGGGTGGGTGTAGAGCAGCATTTGCATCTCGTTTTGCAGGCGGCGCAGCGGTGCGGCTGCGGCGCAGGTGGGCATCCAGTCGTCCAGGTTACGGCACAGCACACGGTCGGGGGCGGCGCTGGCCAGGTTGGCAAACACCTCGCCTTGCGCCAGCCAGCGCCCGGGTGCGTCAGGGTACAACGCGATGCCGTCTTCCTCAAAGTAGGGGCGGATGGCGGCCAGCAGTGCATCTGATTCGGCGGCGCTGATGTCAGGCAGCGGCAGGTGGCTCACCACCATGTGGTTGGTGTTGACCTGCCAGTGGCACAGAGTCACAAAGGCCCAGGCACCGTCTTGCTGTGTCAGATTGGCGGGCTGGCGGGCTTGCAGCGCGGCCCAAGGAATCTGGCCATCCGTTACAGGCAGCCCCAGCGCGCAGGCCAGGGCGCGTTCATGCGGTGGTGTCAGGCTGTGCGCGTCACCCGCATCGGGGGGCGACGGGGCCAGGCGCGCCAACAATTTTTTCAGGTGCGGCAGTTGCAGTGCAGGCAGGGCGTTCTGGCAGCCTTCGGAGGTGCTGCTGGCGTAGGGGATGATCAGGTGCATGGGGGGATTGTCCGGGATGCACGCCCATCTATACTTGCACTCTAATTTGTGTAGGAGTTCACACATGGCAACCAATCTGGCCTTAGACGACGATTTGATTGAAGAAGCACGGCATCTGGGCGGGCAGCGCACCAAGAAGGAGGTGGTGACGCAGGCTTTGCTGGAGTTTGTGCAGCGCCGCCGCCAGGTTCAGCTTCTGGATCTGTTTGGCAAGGTCGAGTTTGACGAGGGTTTTGATGCCAAGGCGCAGCGTCGGGTGGCAAGGCCGGGGCTGGCGCAGGTATGAGGGTGCTGGTTGACACCTCGGTGTGGTCATTGGCTTTGCGCCGCCCCACCAGCAGCGTGCCGTCGGCCGACCAGCAGGCCACGGTCAACGCGCTGGCTGACCTGGTGCGCGATGGGCGTGCGGTGCTCATGGGCGCGATTCGCCAGGAGTTGCTCAGTGGCATCAAAACCGCTAGCCAGTTTGACCTGCTGCGTGAGCGATTGACCGCGTTTGATGACCTGGCCTTGCCCACAGCGGTCTATGAGGCGGCGGCGCAAGCCTTTAACACCTGCCGTGCCAACGGCGTGCAGGGGTCGAACACCGATTTTTTGATCTGCGCAGCAGCGCTCCACCACCAGTTGCCCATCTTCACCCTGGGCGGTGATTTTGTGCAGTACCAGCGCTGGCTACCCCTGCAGTTGTACACGCCATCATGAAGACAATGCTCTGATTGAACCACTCGTAACCCCATGCAACTCCCTTTTGAACTCACCCTGGGCTGGCGCTACACGCGCGCGGGCCGTGCCACGCGGCGCAACGGGTTTATCTCGTTCATCTCTGGCGTGTCGATGCTGGGCATTGCGCTGGGGGTGGCGGCGCTGATCATTGTGCTGAGCGTGATGAACGGCTTTCAGAAAGAGGTGCGCGACCGCATGCTAGGCGTCGTGTCGCACATCGAAATCTTTGCTCCCAATGGCGACGCGCTGCCCGACGTGGCGCGCACGCTGAGCCAGGTGCGGGCCCATCCGCAGGTGATTGGTGCTGCGCCTTTTATAGCTGCGCAGGCCTTGTTGGCAAGGGGTGAAGACATGAAAGGCACCATGGTGCGGGGCATTGACCCGGCCCATGAGGGTGAAGTCACCGACCTGGTGGCAGACCTCCAGGGCGCGGCGCTGTCCCGTCTGGTAGCGGGTGAATTTGGCGTGGTGCTGGGGGGCGAGCTGGCGCGCAGCCTGGGTGTGGTGACGGGTGACAAGGTGACGCTGGTAGCGCCCAGCGGCCAGGTCACGCCCGCGGGGGTGGTACCGCGCTTAAAGCAGATGACGGTGGTGGGCACGTTTGACTCGGGCCATTTTGAATACGACTCCGCGTTGGTGCTGATCCACATCGACGATGCGGCGCGCATCTTCCGTCTGGAGGGCCCCAGCGGCGTGCGGGTACGCCTGCGTGACTTGCACCAGGCGCGCGCCGTGGCCGCTGACCTGGCCACCACGCTCACAGACAGACTGGTGATTCGTGACTGGACGCGCCAGAACCGCACCTGGTTTGCCGCCGTGCAGCTGGAAAAACGCATGATGTTCATCATCCTGACGCTGATCGTGGCCGTGGCGGCGTTTAACCTGGTCAGCACGCTGGTGATGACCGTTACCGACCTGCGCGCTGACATTGCGATCCTTCGCACGCTGGGCGCCAGCCCGGGGTCCATCATGGGCATTTTTGTGGTGCAGGGCGCGATGGTGGGGGTGATTGGCACGCTGGCCGGGCTGGCGCTGGGGCTGGGCGTGGCGTTCAATATTGACGTGATCGTGCCCGCTATCGAGCAGGCGCTGCACACCAGTTTTTTGCCGCGCGACGTGTACCTGATCAGCCGCATGCCGAGCGATCCGCAGCAGGGCGACATTCTGCCGATTGCGGTCATCTCGTTGGTGCTGGCGTTTGCCGCCACGCTGTACCCGAGCTGGCGCGCGTCCAAGGTCAATCCCGCGGAGGCGCTGCGTTATGAATAGTGCCCCCACGCTTGTCGCTTCGCGTACGGCGCTGCCCCCCGAGGGGGCGCGTTTCGCCTTGGGGCGGCCCGGCGGCGAAACATCCGAACCTGGCAAACTCGTGCTGAGCGCGCGCGGTCTGACCAAGCGCTTTCATGAGGGGCGGTTGGACGTGACTGTGTTGCAGGGCGTCGATCTGGATGTGTACGCGGGGCAAACGCTGGCGATTGTGGGGGCCTCTGGCTCGGGCAAGTCCACCTTGCTGCACCTGTTGGGGGGGCTGGACGCGCCCACCAGCGGCAGTGTCAACCTGCTGGGGCAAGATATGGCGAGTCAAAGCGCTGGGCAGCAGGGTCGCCTGCGCAATCAGCACCTGGGGTTTGTGTACCAGTTTCACCACTTGTTGCCCGAATTCAGCGCGCAGGACAATGTCGCCATGCCGTTGTGGATTCGGCGCATGGACAAGGTGCAAGCGGCGCAGATAGCTTCTAAAATGCTAGCGTCGGTCGGATTGGGGGAGCGCGAAATGCACCGCCCCAGTGAGTTGTCTGGCGGTGAGCGCCAGCGCGTAGCCATTGCCCGTGCGCTGGTCACCCAACCGGCCTGTGTGCTGGCCGATGAGCCCACCGGCAACCTGGACCGCGCCACCGCGCAAGCTGTGTTTGACCTGATGCTGGAACTGGCACGCACCCAGGGCACAGCGTTTGTGGTGGTCACGCACGACGCGGCGCTGGCCGCGCGCTGCCAGCGCCAGCTCTCCTTGGTACAAGGGCGCTTGACCGAAGCTGGCGCAGGAATGTGTTGAATTTTGATGGAGTGAATGTGATGTCGTTTGAATGGTCAGAGTCGTATGCCAGTGGGCAACCCGAGGTGGATGCTGCCAAAAAATCTTTGCTGCAAGCGTGCCAGCAACTGGAGGCCACCGACGACTGGATCGCTCTGCGCCCGATGATCGTCGCGCTGTACAAGCAGATGAAAACGCTGTTCGAGATGGAAGAGGCCGTGCTGCGTCAGGGCAAGGCTGAGGGTCTGGAGGTGCACGCCCAGCAACACGCTGATTTTCTGGAGCGCCTGGCCGACCGCAGCACCGACGTGGGCAAGGGCCGCATGAATAAAAAAGCCATCGTCAAGGTGATGACCGAATGGGCGCAAAGCCATATCCCTTCGATGGACGTTGCTGCTGCGCAGGCAGCGCGCTGAACACGGTGGTATGCGGTGCGCTGGATCGACACGCACTGTCATCTGGATGCACCAGAGTTTGGTGCTCTAGCCCTTGAATACAGGGCGCAAGCAGCTTCTAAAAAAGTAGCAATTTGTGTGCTGCCCGCCGTGCATCCGGACGGCTTTGACGCGGTGCGCGCGCTGGCCCATGCGCTGGGCGACGCGTACTGTCTTGGCATTCACCCGCTGTATGTAGCGCGTTGTGGCGACGACGCGCTGGCGCAACTGGCCGATGCACTGACGCGCTGGCAGGGTGATCCCCGGCTGGTGGCGGTGGGTGAAATTGGCCTGGATTTTTTTGTGCCGGAACTGTGCGTCAACCCGTTGCGTGAACGCCAGCAACACTTTTACCGCGCGCAGCTCAAGCTGGCGCGCCGCTTTGAGCTGCCGGTGGTGCTGCATGTGCGCCGATCGGTCGATCCCGTGCTCAAGGGCCTGCGCGAGGTGGCTGGGTCGGCTGTGCGCTGGCAGGGCATAGCGCACGCCTTCAACGGCAGCGCGCAGCAGGCGCAGGCTTTCATCGGCCTAGGGCTCAAACTGGGCTTTGGCGGTGCGCTGACCTTTGAGCGGGCGCTGCAACTGCGCCGCTTGGCAGCGAGCTTGCCGCTGGAGGCGATCGTGCTGGAAACCGACGCGCCCGACATGCCGCCACACTGGCTCTACAAGACCGCGCAGCAACGTGCGGCAGGGGAACAGCAAGGTGTGAATGCGCCGGCAGAATTGCCGCGCATCGGCGCGGAGCTGGCGGCATTGCGTGGCATGAATGTTGGCGCGTTGGCGAGCCAGACCAGCACCAACGCCTGCGCTGCGTTGCCCCGGTTGGAGCCGCTGTTACAGCCCCGCCTTGATGCGCTCGACCAGTGACTGGTTGAACGTACTCAAGCCCTGCATTGCCAGGCGTGTGGTGGCCGGGCCGTCCAGGTCGAGCGCCATTTCGACAGTTTTTGACTTGTTGGCCGCCACGCCCATCAGGTTGCCCAGGAGTTGCAGGCCTTTGACGCCCCCGTCTTTTTGGGTGTCAAAGCCCCCGGTTTCCCGAAGCACGCCAAACGTGCCGGGAATCACGGTGGCCTTGGGCATGCGCAGGGCACCTGCCTCGACGTGGCCGACTGCGGCAACCAGGTCTGGCGGCGCGGCAAGGCTCATTTCTGGCTTTGCTCCCGTACTGGAGCCTTCGGTGCGCAGTATGGATGAACCTGAACCCGACGTTTCCAGCGCTGTGAAGTTGAGTGCAACGCCCACTGTCAGACCGTCGAGCTTGTTCTTTGCCCAATCGATACGCGTACCGATGTTGCCTGCACCCAAACCAGCAATACCACGCGGCTGCAGCTTCATGCCGGTGGGCGCAAACACCATGTACTTGCGTTTGGTATAGCCCAGATTTTGCTCCACAAAGACGGGCGCCTCTGCCGTGCTGGCGGGTTCGGTAGCCGGATAGACCGCGCCGTGCTCGGCGGTGAAGGCCTCGGTCGGTTCCAGCTTGACGCCTGCAGTTTCAAGGCGCTTTTGAAAGTCAGCAAACGCCTTGTCAGTCAACGCCTGCAGCGCAGGTACGTCCACCTTGGGCACCTCGTATTTGATACGTGAACTGGTGGCACCGTAGTTGGTTCCAGGCAGATGGCCGGCGCGGGTGCTGGCCGACACTTCGCCTGCGACTTCGTACAGCACACGGAACTCGGCCAGGTAAAAGCGCTTTCCTGCGAGCTTGAGATCGCCCTCCAGCGGCAAACTGACAGCCAGTGGGGTGATTGGCTTGGCAAGCACCTCAGCGGTGTTTGCCATTGACAGCGGCTTGACGACACCCGCAGCGGGGCTGTCGGTAAGGGCTGCGAATTGCTCTGCAGTGAGGGCGTTTCCGGCAAACGTGTCGTCATCCGAACGGCACGCCTTGGCCTGTGCCAACTTTCCAAGAAAGTCGCTGCGTGCTTGCGCTTGCCTGGCCTGTTGTACGGCTTGCGCGTCAGGCGCCAATCTTTCTTCCACCTGCTGCTGCGCTACCGACCCGGCGGCTTTGCTCAGCAGGCCGCCCAGGCTGCCAAAAATGCCAGCACTTTGCGCAGCAACTGAGCCCGCCAGTTGTCCACCGACGTTGGCCGTGCCTGCGGCGGCGGCCTTGCCGATGCTGGGGTCGTTGCTACCCTTTGCGATGGTGTCTTTGAGGTGTGCCTGTTCCGTTTGAATGGCACGGCAGTCCAGGGCGATGTCGCTGTCCTGCGACGCGGGCTGCGACTGTGCGGAGGCAGACCAAGCCAGCAAGCTGGCGGCCAATGCCCAAAAGGGATAAGGTTTGAAGCGTGTCATAAAAGCCTCCGTGATCAGAACAAAAGAATGCGTGTGCGATTTCTACCAGAACTTTTAAAACCGGGCAACTGGGAGGGGCGCTCTAGGTGCGATTCAAACTGATGTGCCGCAGGGTTTACTCCCTCCCCCTCTGGGAGAGGGAATCAGTCCACATCAGTTTGAATCGTGCCCGGTCGCTCCAGTCGGGTGGAGCAGCGCGTGGATCGGTCAGGTGTGTCAGCACGGATAATCCACCCATCGTGAAAAAACACATACGCCTTCCTGAAGTCAATTTCTCCGACGACGGCCCCATCCGCCACCTGCATCTGGGCACCGAATGGATCCAGGGCTCGATGTACCTGGACGCGCCGACACTGCTGGTGCACGAATACATTCAGCGCATGATGGCCTGGCTGCTGTTTGTGGAGCCCGATACGGTCAAGGACCGTCAGGCCATGCAGCTGGGGCTGGGGGCGGGGTCGCTGACCAAATTTTGCGCCAAAGAGCTCAAGATGAAGACCACCACCATCGAGCTCAACCCGCAGGTTCTGGTGGCGTGTCGGGGCTGGTTCAAGCTACCTGCGGACAACGCGCGCATGCAGGTGGTGCTGGCCGACGCCGCGCAAGAAATTCAAAACCCCAAGTGGTGGGGCACGGTGGATGCCTTGCAGGTGGATTTGTACGACCACCAGGCCGCCGCGCCGGTGCTCGACAGCTTGCCGTTTTACAACCACTGCCGACGCCTGCTTACGCACGAAGGCTGTATGACCGTGAACCTGTTTGGCCGCGCGTCGAGTTTTGAGCGCAGCGTGGAAAAAATTGCGGCGGCATTTGGCAAAGACGCGGTGTGGGCGTTCAAACCCACGCGCGAAGGCAACACCGTGGTGCTGGCGCAGCATACCGCCAGCCGCCCCAGGCGCGACCTGTGGACGGCACGCGCGCAGGTGATCGAAGCGCGCTGGGGCTTGCCTGCCAGCAAATGGGTGCGCGTGTTCCGGCCCACTGTATCTTGAATCTGATGGAAAAACCTGTGTCAACCCGTACGCGCACAAGCACCCCGCCTGCGCCCAAACCGATTGACTTGCCACCCCAGGGTCCACTGGACTGGCGCATGCTGGTGCGCTGGATGCAGGCCGACGGTGTCATCAGCGTGGTGGAAGCCCAGCGCATTCACACCCGCTGCGACCAGGCTGAGAGCGTGCAACACCCGCTGGTGCGTCTGGCCAGCGTGGGCGTGCGCCGCGCCAGCGACGAACGTGCGCTGGATCTGGAGCAACTCACCCAATGGCTGGCCGGCCACGTGGGGCTGGCGTACCTGCGTATCGACCCGCTCAAGGTGGACATTGGCAAATTGGCCGACGCCATGAGCCCGGCCTACGCCGAGCGCCATCGCATCCTGCCGGTGCAGGTGGGCGCGCACGAGGTGGTGGTGGCCACGGCGGAACCCTTTGTGAGTGACTGGGTGGGTGAGGTGGAGCGTCAGCTGCGCCGCAGTGTGCGCCGTGTGCTGGCCAACCCGCAAGACATTACCCGCTACACGGCAGAGTTTTTTGCCCTGGCCAAGTCGGTGCGTGCGGCGGCCAAAGCCGGTAGCAACACCGGCGGCAGTTTTGAACAGTTGGTGGAGCTGGGCAAAAGCAACAAGCAGCTTGACGCCAATGACCAAAGCGTGGTGCAGGTGGTGGACTGGCTGTGGCAATACGCGTTTGACCAACGCGCCAGCGACATTCATCTGGAGCCACGGCGAGAGCAGGGCGTGATCCGCTTTCGCATCGACGGCGTGCTGCACCCGGTGTACCAGATGCCCATGGGTGTGCTGGCGGCCATGACAGCGCGCATCAAGCTGCTCGGGCGCATGGACGTGGTGGAAAAGCGCCGCCCGCAAGACGGCCGCATCAAGACACGCAACCCCGCGGGCAGCGAGATCGAAATGCGCATCTCCACGCTGCCCACGGCATTTGGCGAAAAAATGGTGATGCGTATTTTTGACCCCGACACCACGGTCAAGGACCTGGACGCGCTGGGTTTTTCAAGCCACGACGCCAAAGCGTGGGAAGCGCTGGTGCAGCGCCCGAATGGCATCATTCTGGTCACCGGCCCCACGGGGTCGGGCAAAACCACCACGCTCTACTCGACTCTGAAAAGAGTGGCCACCGAAGAGGTGAACGTGAGCACGGTGGAAGACCCCATCGAAATGATCGAACCCTCCTTTAACCAGACCCAGGTACAGACGCAGCTGGACTTTGGTTTTCCGGAGGGGCTGCGTGCCTTGATGCGTCAAGACCCCGACATCATCATGGTGGGGGAAATCCGCGACCACGCCACGGCTGAAATGGCGGTGCAGGCCGCGCTCACTGGGCATCTGGTGTTCAGTTCCCTGCACACCAACGACGCACCGTCGGCAGTGACCCGTTTGATGGAACTGGGCGTGCCCGCTTACCTGATCAACGCCACGCTGCTGGGCGTGCTGGCGCAACGCCTGGTGCGCACGCTGTGCCCCCAATGCAAACAGCCAGACCCCCAAGCCTCGCAGCAGACCTTGGCTGATCTGGTGAAACCGTGGCAACTCAGCGGACCGTACCGTCCGTTCAAGGCGGTGGGCTGCGTGGATTGCCGCATGACCGGCTTCAAGGGGCGCACCGGTTTGTACGAGCTGCTCAGCGTGTCTGAGGCGTTCAAGGCGCTGGTCACAGCCACGCCAGACGCGGTGGCGCTCAAGCGCCAGGCCATCAGCGACGGCATGCGCCCGTTGCGGCTGGCGGGGGCACTGCGTGTTGCCGAAGGCAGCACGGTGCTGCAAGAGGTGTTGTCCAACACACCTGCCTTGCATTGAGGCTTTGGTCATAGCATGGTGATCAGAAATTCAAGAGACTTTTTCGCTGGCCTGTTGTTTGCCGCACTGGGGCTGGCCTTTGCCTGGGGCGCGCGCAGTTATGAACTGGGGAGCAGCGCACGCATGGGGCCAGGCTATTTTCCGCTGCTGCTGGGCCTGCTGTTGGCGGGCCTGGGCGCGGTGATCATGGTGCGGGCGCTGCGCCGCAGCGATACGGGTGAACGCATCACCGCCTGGGCCTGGCGGCCACTGGTGGCCATCATCAGTGCCAACCTGTTGTTTGGTGTCGCGCTGGGTGGTCTGCCCGCGTGGGGCGTGCCCGCGCTGGGGCTGATGCTGGGGATTTATGTGTTGACGTTGGTGGCGTGTCTGGCTGGTGAGCGGTTCAATCTGCGTGAAGCGGTACTGCTGGCCACTGCCCTGGCGCTGCTGAGCTACGGGGCGTTTGTGCTGCTGCTCAAGCTACAGTTTGTGGTGTGGCCGTGGAACTGATCGAGCACCTGTCGCTGGGCTTGTCGGTGGCTTTCACGCCGGTGAACCTGATGTATGCGTTTGTCGGCTGCTTGCTGGGTACGCTGATTGGCGTGCTGCCGGGTATCGGGCCGCTGGCCACTATTGCCATGCTGCTGCCTGCCACCTACGCCTTGCCGCCCGAGGCCGCGCTGATCATGCTGGCAGGTATCTACTACGGTGCGCAATACGGCGGCTCTACCACCGCCATTCTGGTCAATCTGCCGGGCGAAGCCAGCTCGGTGGTAACGGTGATTGACGGCTACCAGATGGCGCGCCAGGGCCGCGCCGGGCCGGCGCTGGCCGCTGCGGGCATTGGCTCGTTCTTTGCCGGGTGTGTGGGTACGCTGGTACTGGCGGCGTTTGCCGTGCCGCTGACCGAGGTTGCGTTTCTGTTTGGCCCGGCGGAATACTGCGCGCTGATGTTGCTGGGGCTGGTGGGCGCCGTGGTGCTAGCCAGCGGCGACCTGCTCAAGGCGTTTGGCATGATCCTGCTGGGCTTGTTGCTGGGGTTGGTGGGTACCGACGTCAATTCGGGCATCGCACGCTACAGTTTTGATATTCCCGAGCTGACCGACGGCATCGGTTTCATCGTGATTGCGATGGGCATTTTTGGCTACGGCGAGATCATCAGCAACCTGAGCCACCCCGCGGGCCAGCGCCAGGTGTTTACCGCCAACGTGCAGGGCTTGTGGCCCAGTCGGCAAGATTTTCGGCGCATGTGGCCGGCCATCTTGCGTGGCACCGGGTTGGGTTCGGTACTGGGCATCTTGCCAGGTGGCGGCGCGGTGATGGGTGCGTTTGCTGCCTATACGGTGGAAAAGAAAATCAGCCTGAAACCGGGTGAGGTGGCGCTGGGCCACGGCAATATCCGCGGTGTGGCAGGGCCCGAGGCCGCCAACAATGCGGCCTCACAAACCTCGTTCATTCCGCTCTTGACGCTGGGCATTCCGTCCAACGCGGTGATGGCGCTGATGGTGGGCGCCATGACGATCCACAACATTCAGCCCGGCCCTCAGGTGATGACCAGCAACCCGGCGCTGTTCTGGGGCCTGATTGCTTCCATGTGGATCGGTAACGCCATGCTGGTCATCCTGAACCTGCCGCTGATCGGGCTGTGGATCAAGCTTCTGTCGGTACCCTACCGCTGGCTGTTTCCGGCCATTGTGCTGTTTTGCGCCATTGGGGTCTATAGCACCAACAACAACACCTGGGACATCTGGATGGTGGGCCTGTTTGGTGTCATCGGCTATGTGTTCATCCAGCTTGGCATGGAGCCCGCACCCTTGCTGCTAGGCTTCATTCTGGGCCCCATGCTGGAAGAAAACCTGCGCCGCGCCTTGCTGTTGTCGCGCGGCGACTGGAGCGTGTTCATCACGCGACCGCTGTCGGCGGCGCTATTGCTGGCGGCCCTGTTGCTGCTGACGCTGGTGCTGTTACCCGCCATTCGCAAGACGCGCAGTCTGGCGTTTGTGGAAGATTGAAGACGTGACCAGTCAATTGGTGCTGTTATTCACGCTGGTGTAGTGTTGCATTCTGTTTGGATCTTAAGTTGTTTTTGACGCGAATGACCAGCTGCAAGATGTCGCGTGTTTTTTGTCCAAATGAATGGCTTGGGATTGATGTTGTGGTGAGCGACATATTCATCAATAGTGATGGTGTGCTCTTGCGCACTGGTGAACACGCCTCGATGTATCCGGTTCTCGGTGATATCGCGAAAGAACCGCTCCATCATGTTGAGCCACGAAGCACTGGTAGGTGTGAAGTGCATGGTGATGCGTCGGCACGTGGTTCAAATTTGAGTCGGCCTCAACATCGCCCCTAAAATCCTGTCATGCGCCCCACCTTCATCGCCGACCTGCACTGCCATTCGGTCATCTCTGACGGCACCTTGACACCGGAGGAACTGGCGGCGCGGGCCAAGGCCAATGGCGTGCAGCTCTGGGCCTTGACCGACCACGACGAAGTGGGCGGTCAGGCGCGCGCGGCAGCAGCGGCAGCGGCCAACGGTCTGGATTACCTCAGTGGCGTTGAAATTTCCATCAGTTTTCTGACCCAGACGGTGCACATCGTCGGCCTGGGTTTTGATGCCACCGATGCGCAGCTGTGGCACGGCCTGCAGCGCACCCGTGGCGGTCGCGCCCAGCGCGCGTGTGACATGGCGGCAGATCTGGCCCGGGTGGGCATCACCGGCACGTTTGAAGGCGCGCTCACCTATGCGGGCAACCCTGATCTGATCTCGCGCACGCACTTTGCCCGCTACCTGGTGGAAACCGGCGTGTGCAAGGACACCTACGAAGTGTTTCGCAAGTACCTGACCGAAGGCAAACCCGGCTTTGTGGAACACCGCTGGGCCACGCTCAAAGACGCGGTCACCTGGATTCGTGACGCAGGTGGTGTGGCCGTGGTGGCGCACCCGGCGCGCTACAAGTTCAGCGCCACCCAAGAATTTGCCCTGTTCACCGAGTTCAAAGGCCACGGTGGCCAAGGCGTTGAAGTGGTTACCGGCAGCCATTCGGCCGCTGAATACGTCACCTATGCCGACCTGGCCACCGAGCTGGGCCTGGTGGCCTCGATTGGCAGCGACTTTCACAGCCCCACCGAGAGCCGCACCGACCTGGGCACCCTGCCCGCGCTGCCCACGCAGCTCACCCCGGTGTGGACGCTGCTGCACGACCACATTCAGCGCGCACCGGCCGCGTCGCTTTGACCGCATGAGTTACTGGCGTAGCCACCAGGGTGGCGGTATTTTGCTGATCATGGTGGCCACCTTGTCGTTTGCCATGCTCGACACCGCCACGCGCCACATCACGCAGTTGGCCCCGGTGCTGATGCTGCTGTGGTTTCGCTACGCGTTTCAGGCCGTCACCACGTTCGGCCTGCGCTTTCCGGTGCAAAAGCGCGCGCTATTTGCCACCCCCAACCCGCGTTTTCAGATGCTGCGCGGCGTCTTGCTGCTGTGCACCAGCTTGTGTTCGTTTTTTGGCCTCAAGTACCTGCCTGTTGCTGAGTTCACCGCGATGGCCATGCTGACGCCGATGGTGGCCACGCTGATGGCCGCATGGGCGCTGAAGAATCATGTGGCTCAGCTGCGCTGGGTGTTGATGGCCGTGGGTCTGGCCGGCGTGCTGCTGGTGGTGCGCCCGGGCGGCCAGGTGTTTGGCTGGGCGCTGCTGTTTCCGGTGCTGCTGGTGGGCACGTACAGCTGGTTTCAGGTGCTGACCAGCCGCCTGAGCGCTGATGAAAATCCCTACACCACGCACTTTTACACCGGCTTGGTCGGCGCACTGGTGATGACCCCAGTGGTGTTTTTTGCCTGGGACACGCAGGCGCTGGTAGCGCATTGGCCGTGGTTCATCGCGCTGGGATTTTTTGGCACCTTTGGCCACCTGATGCTGATCCGCGCCTTCAACCGTGCCAGCGCGGTGGTGCTGTCGCCGTATCTGTACACGCAAATTGCCTTTGCCACGCTGCTGGGCTGGCTGGCCTTCAGCCACGTGCCTGACGCGCTGGCCTGGACGGGCATGGCCGCCATTGCTGCCAGCGGCATCGGCAACGCCCTGGTGTCGATCAGGGAAGCAGCGGGCAAGCGACAATAAGCGCTCATTCACGAATAGACTGTCCATTTGGCCATTTGTGAACAAGCCCCTATACCATGCCGCAGCTGTTTGAAATTCACCCCGACAACCCGCAACCGCGCCTGCTCAAGCAGGCCACGGCCTTGCTCGACCGTGGCGAAGTGCTGGCCGTGCCCACCGACTCCAGCTACGCGCTGGTGTGCCACCTGGACGACAAAGCCGCCGCCGACAAGCTGCGCCGCATTCGGGGCGTGGACGACAAGCACCACCTGACGCTGCTGTGCCGCGATTTGTCCGAGCTGGCCAACTACGCGCAGGTGGACAACCAGCAATACCGCCGCATTAAAGCCGCCACGCCGGGGGCTTACACCTTTATTTTGCAAGCTACCAAAGAAGTGCCGCGCCGCCTGAGCCACCCGTCGCGCAAGACCATTGGCCTGCGCGTGCCTGACCATAAAGTGCTACAAGACCTTTTAGCCCTTTACAATCAACCGCTTCTAGCTACTACATTAATAGCTGAAGGCGACACCGAACCGATGAACGATGCCGCCGACATCCGCGCCCACTACCACGGCCGCATTGCCGCCGTGATCGACTCTGGCGCCTGCCCGCGCGAACCGACCACGGTGGTGGACCTGACCGGTGCTGAGCCGGTCATCGTGCGCGAAGGCCGTGGCGACCTGGCTGTGCTGGGGCTTTAAATCACTTACCAGACACCTGCCCCATGGACTTTGCCCACCTGATTCAAACCATCGCGCTGTACGCCATTCCGGTGTTGCTGTCCATCACCCTGCACGAAGCCGCGCACGGCTACGCGGCACGCCATTTTGGTGACAACACGGCCTACATGGAAGGCCGCATCACGCTCAACCCGCTCAAACACATCGACCCCATGGGCACGATCCTGATGCCGCTGATTTTGTACATCGCCACCTCCGGCGCGTTTTTGTTTGGCTACGCCAAGCCCGTACCGGTGCGCTTTGGCAACCTGCGCCACCCCAAGCAAGACATGGTCTGGGTGGCACTGGCCGGGCCGGGCTCCAACTTTGTGCAGGCGTTGATCTGGGGTGCGCTGTTGTACCTGCTGCAAGGTGCCGGGGTCAGCGAGCCGTTTTTTATTGAAATGGCGCAGGGAGGCATTCTGGTCAACGTGGTGATGTTTGTCTTTAACCTGTTTCCGTTGCCACCGCTGGACGGCGGGCGCATTCTGGTGGGGCTGCTGCCCTACCGCCAAGCCATGGCCGTATCGCGCGTGGAGCCCTACGGTTTTTTCATCGTCATGGCGCTGGTGCTGACCGGTGTGGTCAGCAACCTGTGGCTGCGCCCGCTGATGGGACTGACCTTCAAACTGATCAACCTGCTGTTGACCCCGCTGGCCCTGCTGGTGGGTTGAATCCCCCTTTTCTTTCCTGTTTTTTCACATGCGAACTGAACGTTTTTTAACTGGCATCACCACCTCGGGCACACCGCACCTGGGCAACTACGTGGGCTCGATTCGCCCATCGGTTCAGGCCAGCCTACGCGCTGGCGTGCAAAGCTTTTACTTTCTGGCCGACTACCACGCCCTGATCAAAATCGACGACCCAGCGCGCATCCAGCGCAGCACGCTGGAGATTGCCGCCAGCTGGCTGGCTTGCGGGCTGGACCCCGAGCGCGTGATTTTTTACCGCCAGTCCGACATCCCAGAGATTCCTGAACTGACCTGGTTTCTGAGCTGCGTGCTGGGCAAGGGCGTGCTCAACCGCGCCCATGCTTACAAGGCCGCTGTCGATAAAAACACCGCCGCCGGAACCGACCCCGATGCCGACGTGAGCGTGGGCTTGTTCATGTACCCGGTGCTGATGGGTGCCGACATCTTGATGTTCAACGCGCACCAAGTGCCGGTGGGGCGCGACCAGGTGCAGCACATCGAGATGGCGCGCGACATGGCCGCCAGCTTCAACCACCGCTACGGCGCGCACTTTACCGAGCCGCAAGCCGCCATTGAAGACAATGTGGCCACCCTGCCCGGCTTGGACGGACGCAAGATGAGCAAGAGCTACGACAACACCATCCCGCTGTTTGCGCCGCGCGCCCAATTGCAAAAACTCATTGCCAGCATCGTCACCGACAGCAAGGCACCGGGTGAACCCAAGTCGGTAGAAGGGTCGGCCCTGTTCCAGATTTACCAGGCCTTTGCCAGTGCCGACGAAACCCGCGCGCTGCAGCAGGCCTACCAAGATGGAATTGCCTGGGCGGATGCCAAGCAGGTCGTGTTTGAGCGCATCGACCGCGAC
Organism: Comamonadaceae bacterium CG12_big_fil_rev_8_21_14_0_65_59_15; assembly: GCA_002786915.1. Taxonomy (GTDB): domain Bacteria; phylum Pseudomonadota; class Gammaproteobacteria; order Burkholderiales; family Burkholderiaceae_C; genus Rhodoferax. The sequence continues at coordinate 142,902 of PCUV01000077.1, forward strand.
ATTGCCCCGCTGCGCGCCAGCTACCAAGCCCTGATGAACGACCCGGCGCGCATCGAAGCCATCCTGCACGCCGGCGCCGCCAAGGCACGCGCCATCGCCACGCCCTTCATGACCCAACTGCGCCACGCCGTGGGCCTGCGTGACCTGCGCGCGCAAGCCGCAGCGCCGGTCAAGGCGGCCAAAGTGGCGCTGCCGCTGTTCAAGCAATACCGCGAGAAAGACGGCCAGTTTTACTTCAAGCTGCAGGATGCCAGCGGCCGCTTGCTGCTGCAAAGCGCGGCCTTCGTTGACCCAAAAGAGTCGGCCCAGGTCATCGGCCAGTTGCAACAACAAGGGGTTGCTGCATTACCCGATCTGGTCGCGCGCGTGACTTTGTCGGACGGTATTTCAGGTGCAGACGTGGACGCGGTGCTACAAATTTTGCGCGACGCCAAAGCGCAGGCCAAACCCAAATAAGCCCCTGTACAATCGCGCCTTCGAGTCGCGGAGAGGTGGCAGAGTGGTCGAATGTACCTGACTCGAAATCAGGCGATGGGGCAACCCATCCGAGGGTTCGAATCCCTCCCTCTCCGCCAATCCCCCTATGAAACACGGTAAAAAAACAGGTTTACCCATGTTTTTACCCATAGTGAGAAGTGGCTCTTTTTCATGCCGTCAGCACCCGGTACGGGCTCAGCAGTCGATCATAGGTGTCGTTACGGTGTAACGGCCGTTCCACCTGAGACTCACGGTTTTCGTATAGATCCCCAATCAGCATCAGTGCGGCACTTTTGAGCGGTGCGTGTGCTGTTGCGTCCAAGACCCCCCTGAGTCAGAATAGTTGTCGCCCCCAAAAACCCGCGGATGATCCGCAAACTGGCGA
>PCUV01000083.1 GCA_002786915.1 Comamonadaceae bacterium CG12_big_fil_rev_8_21_14_0_65_59_15
AAGTGCCCAGCGTCTCACTGTTAACAAAGCCACTCACGGTGGTGGTCAGTGTCGGGTTGGTCTGGCCGTACAGACGTGTCTGGTTGTTAGCCGTGACCGTCAAGTGCGCTTTGTTGATCGTCAGTGTGCCGTTGACCAGGTTCGTGAAGTCGTAATTGGTCGCCGCCAGCGTGCCCGCGCTGGCGCTGATGGTGGCGCTGCCAACACTCGTGGCAGGTGTGGCGGTGCTGCTGGCGCTGCCTGAGCCGCTAAAGCCTGCTGCCGTACCCGCAGTTTCACCGTTAACAAAACCAGTGACTGTGGTGGTGAAAGTCGGGTTGGCCGCGCCGTAAAGTCGTGTCTGGTTGTCAGCCGTGACCGTCAGCGGCGCTTTGTTGATGGTGTGACCACCCGTGTTGGTGGCACCTGTAAGCGCATAGCCCAGGCTGCTGTAGGGAAACAACCCGGTGATGGATAAGTCGTAGGCACCGACCGGGCTGGCAGCGGACCCGCTCGAGCCGAAGGTTGCGCCGATAGTGCCAACATGGGTGTCGCCGTTTTGCAGGGTTCCTGTTCCTGGAACCACGACTTCGTAACCCACAGGGACAAAGGCCGTGCCATAAGTGCTGACAACAGCCATCTGCTGCACGGTGACAGCCGCAGACTCACGGTAAATCGCGTTGATTCCCGTTGACAAGCCGGTACTGAAATTGGTGGTGGTCTCGTCGCTGCTGTAGCGGAACCTGCCGCTGCCAGAGCCAACCAAGGCGGTCAGACCGGTACTATTCGCAACTGAGCCACTGTACAGGGTGGCAGTGCCGCCGGCGCCCGTGGTGACCACAGAGCCACCGGTAAAAACAAGATTGCCTCCGGCCGCAGTGCCAGCAGCAGCACTCTTGCCAGCATTGAGCGTCACGGCACTGCTGGTGGCGTCGGTCGTGGTCACACTTTTGGCCAGCGTCAAGTCGCCCGCGTTGGTCCAGATACTGACCGGGCCGGAAGCATTAACACCATTGAACACATCGACGGTGCCAATGGTCAATGCCTGGTTGTTGGCAAAGGCAACACTGGCCAGTTGACTGCCTAGCCCTGCGTCGCCGACGGCCAAGGTCGTCACCAGGTTGTTTGGCGCGGTGCTCAGGTCAAAGCTGGCACCGGTGCCGTCGAGCATCAGCCCACTGGCGGTGATGTTGCCATTGCCGCTGATTACCGACCCTGTGGTGCCACTGAGCGTCACGGTCTTTGCGGCGGCATTGATAGCAGCATCGATCTGGATATTGCCGGCACTGGTCAGGGTCAGGGAATCATTGGGGGTGATGGCAGCACCCACCGTGATGGTGCCGGAAGTACCGTCACCAATACCCACATTGGTAAAACCGGCAACAAAGTTGGTTGAAAAATAACTGGCTGGCACTTGCAGTGTTCCGGCACCACCGGCGATGCCGATCGTGGTGCCAGGGGTGCTGGGGGCAATACCAAGAGAGCCGGTGCCCGATAAAGTCGCGGTGGCGTCCAGGGTGACTTGAGTTGCCGCCAGCAGGTTGATGCTGCCGTTGCTGGCGATGCTCGACCCTGCATTCAAGGTAATGCTGCCCGTCATGGCCTGTAGCAAGGTGTTGAGCTGACCAGACGACGATGAAATCGCGATGTTGTTATTCAACACAATATGACGATCCGCAACCAAAGTCAGCGAGGTATCAGCACCCGCCGTTTTGGCAATATTGGCATTGATCAAGATGTCGCCATTGCCAATGCTCAACGGGCCGCCCGTTTGCAGGACAACCGCTGTACCCGCGTTCAAGGCCGCCTCGATATCCGTGTTTTGTACATTGGTGAAACCGGTATCTGAAACAAAAAATCCTGGTGGGGCAAACGGGTCAAATGGGGTGTTAGTAGCCGCCCCACTGACCACCAGATCCGACGGATCCAGCAACCAGACCCCCGCCTTGCCCTGTGCCGCCGACGCGCTGACCGAGATGCCACCCACATCCAGCCAATGCCCAGAGGTTTCAATCCGTCCACCCTTGCCGCCTTGTGCGCCACCGCGCGCCAGCAGTTGACCATGAACCCGGGTTTGCGAGGCCGGGTCGTGGGTGTCCGACCACACCACCACGGTGCCACCATTGCCCGTCTGGCTGGCAGAGGCATCCAGCACAGCGTCTTGGCTGACCAACACGCTGCTGGCCTGGCGCACCAGTGGGTTGCTGTTTTGCCAACTGCCACCCACTTGAATCAAACCACCGCCCTGGGCGCCAACAGCCTCGATGCGGCTGGCATCGAGCACGGCCACTTGCGCACCCGTCAGGGTAACGGAGCCACCCATGCCAGCCGTAGCGTTGGCCGTGATCGCGCCGGTGTTGCTGACCAAGCCAGACGACTCCAGCACGATTTTGCCGCCGCGCTCGACCAGTGCGGTGGATTCAAGACGGCCGGAGTTATTAACCACCCCCCCCTGCAGCGCGTTGGCCGCCTGCGCGCTCAAGATGATCAGGCCGCCTGGTGCTTCGATCAACTGCCGGTTGTCCACCAGTGACTTGATCTGCGATGGCGACACTGTCAGCCCGGCCAGCGTATGGCTGCCGCCGATGTCTAGCGTGAGGCTTTCGCCAGCGGCCAGGGCAACGCTGCCCAGTTGTGCCACGATCACGCCCTGGTTGCGCACCTCGGGTGCCAGCAGGGCGATATAGCCGCCCAGCCCGGCGTCCAGCGCTGCCCTGAGCTGGCCCTCGTTGACCACCGCGCCGCTGCTGCCAAGGCGTGCAAAGGTATTTTTACCGGCCATGAAGTCGTCGTTGCTGATGCTGTGGGTGGTAGCCACCAGCGCCCCCACATTGACCACCGCATCCCGGCCGAAATACACGCCGCCGGGGTTGACCAGAAAAACTTGCCCGTTGGCCTGGATGCGCCCCAAAATTTCACTGGGTTGACCGCCGAGCACCCGGTTCAGGGTGACAGACGCTGCGCTGGGCTGTATGAAATTGACCTGCGCTTGCGCTCCGACGTTAAAGCTTTGCCAGTCAATAGCCGCTCGCGGTGTGCTTTGTTGGATGCTTAAATGGCCTCTAGCACTTGTGAGGGTTGCACTGCCTGCTACTAAGTTTGCACCTGTCGGCAGCTCGGTCAAGCCGGGTGCGGCCAGCGCTGAAGCGCCTGCCAGCAGAGCGCTGGCAACACCCGCCAGCACCAGAGCGCTGCAACCAGCGCCACTTTTACCTTTGGCACGGCTACATTCAGCCACGGCAACAAAAGCGTTTGTACTGGCATTCCAGACCAAGCGATAGGTTTTGTTCATGGTGCTTAAGAGGTGTTAGTAGGACAGACTGGCGCTCAGCCAGAAACGATTTTTGATCCGTGTGCCGTCGGAATCGCTGCCGTTGGCCAGCGCATTGGGGTTGCTGCCCACGCGCTGCGCCCAGGTCAGACGGACGTCGGCATTTTTTTGGTTGGACCAGATCAGGCTCAGACCAGCACCGCGCAGGATGACGTCATTGGGCGTGGCGGCAGCGGCAAAGGCGTTGTCGATGTTGACCTGGGCGCGGCCCCAGTCATAAAAGCCAATCAGGCTGAAAGCCGGTGACAAGCGCTGTTGCAGCTCGATAGTGACTAACTGCCCGGCGCTGCCCGCAGCTTCGCTTGACGCATAGGCCCGCACGTCGCTGGCCCCACCCAGATAAAACTTTTCTGCCGAATCCAGGTTTTTGCTGGCCATCTGACCTTGCAGTGAGGCCAGCAGCGACAGGCGCTCATTGATGGGTTGCTGGCGGCTGAGGCGATAGCCCAACTTGCTGAACTGACCTTGCGTGCGCGTGGTCAGCGCGTCGGCGGCGGCGTTGGCCGACCCGGCTAGGTCAACGTTGCCAGTGGTCAAATTCAGGCTGGCGCTGGTCACGCCGGCACCGCCAGCGCGGTGGTGTCCACGCAAACTCAAGCCAACGGTGTTGATGCGATAGTTTGATACGGGGATGTTGCCCGCGTCGTTGACGTAGTTTTTGTGCTCTGCGCCCAGTGCAGCAGTCAGGCTGGCAGAGCCAGTGAGCAACAACGGGTAGCCGACATTCAAGCCCACGGTGCTGGCACTGCCAGTGGCTTGCAGCCCCGGCAGATTGGAGGCAATCACCTGGTAGCTCAAATACGAGCCATTGACATCCAGCACGGCACCATCGAGCCCCAACGGGCGCCGGTAAGCCATACGGACGTAATCACTGCCTTGGGTGTGGATCAGGTTCAAGTCAAGCGCATCGCCAACCAGGGTCGGGCTGGCCAAACTGAGAGCGCCGCTGATACGGTTGCTGCCGGTGGCGCGCGCGCCCGTGTTGTCAAGCCGCACGTCGCCCGAGACCAAAGCGGTGGGAGTGGTTTGCAGCACCAGGTCGGTTTCTCGGTCTTTTTGACCTGGCGTGAGTTTGCCCTTGACGACGACACCCGGTAGTTGTTCCAGCAACAAAAGCGCCCGGTCAAGTTGCCGGGTGTTGACCGGCTCGCCGGGGCGCTGGGCTGCCAGCACCCGGCTGGTAAGGAGTTCAGGCGTTACCCTCAAGGCAGCAGCAGGGTCGGTGTTTTGCAGCACTACCTGGCCAAATTGCGCTTCAACAATCTGGATGCTGACAACACCGTTGCTCACTTCCTGCTGTGGCAGATAGCTGCGCACCACCCAACCCGCTTGGCGGTAAGCCTCTGCAACCGCTGCGGCAACCATCTGCAATTGGGCATAGCTCAGGTTCTGCCCCAGGTATTTGGCTACCACCGTCTGTAACTGAGCCTGGCTCAACAGTGTGTTGCCAACAAAGACAAATTCTGACACCTTAAAGTTTGGACCGACCGCTGCCGGGGGTTGGGTGGCGTCTGGTTGGGGCGGTTTGGGCAATTCAGGCAAGGCCTTTGAGCGATCGCGCTCTAGTTGCTGCTGCAAGGCGCCGGCGTCAACTGCTGGTTGGGCACTGGCATTGGCTGCCAATGCGAACGCGATCAAGGCAAAGAGGGGGTGTCGGGTTTTGATCCGCATAAGCTTAGGTTCAATTCACAATGGACGTTGTCAGCGCGCGCCGACGGTTGACTTCAAGCATTTTCCAGCGACAAATCGGCATAGTGATCAGCAACTCTGCGCCGATGTGATAAATCTCGGCGTCTGCTGCAACGCAGAAGCTCACGCCAGGCGATTCGCCGCCAATCACCGATTCTTCGGCAAAAAAATCGCCTGCCTGTAATTTTTCTACCAGTTTGCCAGCGCTGTACCGATCAACGAAGCCACTTTTGATCATGTGCAGGTGCTTGCAGTGGTGCAGGTCAAAACTGTGGCCAACCGGGTAGGGTTTTGCAACCAATCCCTGCGCCAACAGGTTCAAGGTAATGTAGGAAATGCCGTCGCCAAACAGCCATGTTTCAGCCAGAAAATTCCAGCCATGTTGCAAACGTTCAATCTGGGTGTACAGATTGTTGATGCGGATGAAATTGCGATACAGCTTAGCCGAAATCTTCAGCGCATGCACATAAGAGACGGTACGGTAAGTGTGGCGCGAAGGCTTTTCCCGCAAGGCCGATATTTCCCCGACCATCGTACCGGCCAACAGTTGCCGTTTGACGCTTCTGTTGGCGTGGATCATTTCAACATAGCCACTGAGCAACAAATAGATGTAGTCGGTCACTTCGCCTTCGCGAATAATGATTGTGCCGGGGTTCAGTACCGGGGTTTCATTGTTCAGGATCATGCGGAATTGATCGCTTGTAACGTTTAAAAAATCTGCTTTTAAATAGCCAAAAGCAGCACGCAAGCCGTAGTCCTGAAACGAAGGAATCAATACATCAACCGTACCAAAAGCGGCTTCTGAGCCAATTTCTTTTTGATCATCGGTCATGCAACTGTTGGAGGTGTGCGCTAAAACGATTTTTTTGGTGCTATCCCCCCGAAAATCTTCGGCGGACCCATGAATCATGCCGCCACCGATGTCGAGCTTTTTCAGGTCAACCGGCTCCAGATAAGCATATTTGGCACGCTCGGCAAATTCCAACGAAACGCCCGCGTCGTCGGGATTTTTTTTGACCATGCTATCAATCACGGCAAAAGAGGCAATGTCGGCGTAATGCGCATAGACTTTGTAACCGTCTTTCCAGAGCGCACGAAATTGAAAAATCGAAGTTTCTACCGGGTGGGGTGACAAAATGGGTCGCACCCCCAACCCTTCCACGTCGTTCCACTTGTCAAATTCAAGGCTGCAAATTTCAAAATAATGATCCAGGTCGGCTTCCTGCATCGACAGCAAGGCGCACATTTTTTTGGCCACCGATGCGCGCACCATCGGTGTTGCGTAGTATTTGAGCCGACGATCGGTACGCATCAAGGCTGGCAACCCGGCAAAGTGGTCGTCATGCGAGTGGGTGTGAAAGATGCCTTCAACTTCATTGACCGAGATACCCAGCGCCTCCAGGCTTTGAATAATGGTCGGCCCGGCGTCGATCAGGTAAATTTTCCCCTGGAACATCAGTATCGATGACATCGACGGGCGTTCGGTGTCCCAACCGTCACCCTCGCCGGTATGAATCACCGCAAAATACTCACGCTTGACATGGTGGTAACCCAGTGAAATCGGCGAGCGGTAGGTGTCGCCGGTTTGAAGGTTGAGATCGATGGTGAGCCTTTCACTTTGGTAGTCAAACTCAAAAACGTTGACTTTGAGTCGTCGAATGCCAACACCATTGCGAATTTCGACGCGTTCGTCATCGATCACGCAAGTGTCCAGAAAGTCGCTGCTGTCGTGGATTTTGCCGAACGCAAATTTCAACTTCATTTGCATCAGCTCGGCCGCCTGAGCCTCTGAGGCACCCGCTTGCTGTAGCTCAGCGGCAGAAACCAGACCGTAGTTTCCGCGGTAAATGTACTCAAGCTGGGCCAGCACTTGTTGGCTTGAACCCATGATCAGCGGTTTATGACCTTTGTTGTTGGCGTGCCCGGGAATGCCCATGCCCTGGCGATACAGCATTTGCAAAACAGGAAATTCGGCCATGTTGCAAAACATACCGTTTTGCAACATCAAATCTGACAGCAAAATCACGTTGGGCCCGGACTCAAACACCACGCCACTGGCTTCGGTTGGAACGATCAAGCCGCGTCGGATCATGTGTTTGACGCTGTCAGACGGGCAGCCGCACAACACATAAACGTCGGCCTGCGCAACTTCAACCCAAAAAACGCCGGGGCAAACATGAATTTTTTTGAGTCGTTGCATAAATTTACTTTCTTGATGTCAGTAAAAATGAACCAGCACCAAACGGTCTGTGTTTGCCAATGGTAGCCTTTCAGCACCCAATGCGCAGCAACCCGTCAAAAAGCGGCTAAGCCGGACCCAGTATCGCCACCCCTTTGATCTGCGCAAACAGCGCTTGACCGGGCGCAAGCTCCAGCGCCTGGCTGGAGCGGCGCGTGACTTTGGCCAGCAGCGGCGTGCCCTGTGCGCTGAGTGCCACCATCATCTGGCCGTTGCCCTGCGCGGCCAGCGCGGTGACGGTGCAGGGCAGGATGTTCAGGATGCTGGTGCCGCTTTGGTGCTGCAAGGTCAGGCTGACATCGCGCGCGGCCACGCGCACACGCAGCGTGTGGCCGATGGCGCATTGTTGGCGTGGCAGCAGCAGCTCGCCGCCCGCAAAACGCGCCAGCGTCAGGTGATCAGCATCGTCGTGTGAGAGCACCTGGCAGCGCAGTACGGCTCCGGCGCTGTCGTCTTGCGTCAGCGCCAAGTCCAGCTGCGTCAGCAGCTCGGCCGTGGGGCCCTGGGCTGTGACGCGCCCGCGGTCCAGCAGCACCAGATGGTCGGCCAGGCGCGCCACTTCGTCGATGGCGTGGCTGACGTAGATCACCGGCAAACACAGCTCGGTTTGCAGCCGTTCCAGATAGGGCAAGATCTCGCGCTTGCGCGGCGCGTCAAGGGCGGCCAGCGGTTCGTCCAGCAGCAGCAGGCGCGGGCTGGTGGCCAGTGCACGGGCGATGGCCACGCGCTGGCGCTCGCCGCCGGAGAGTTCGCCCGGCCAGCGTTGCAGCAAATGTGCAATGCCCAGCAGCTCCAGCGTGTCGTTCCAGCCTTGGCTGCGTTGCGCTGCGGGCGTGCGCTTGAAGCCGTATTGCAGGTTGCCCTGCACGTTCAGGTGTTCAAACAGACTGGCTTCCTGAAACACGTAGCCCAAGGCGCGCTGGTGCACCGGCTTGAAGATGCCTTGCGCGCTGTCTTGCCAGACCTCACCCTGCACGCAGACACGCCCTTGTGCCTGGGGCTCCAGCCCGGCCAGCACGCGCAAGGCCGTGGTTTTGCCCGAGCCCGATGCGCCAAACAGCGCCGTGATGCCGCTGGCAGGCAACTTCAGAGCGATGTCCAGCGTGAAGCCCGGGCGCTGCAATACCGACGCGATGTGCAAGCCGGAGTCATCGCTTGCGGGTTCAGGGGGGCTTGCGGTCATGGCGTTCATGCGCTGCGCCCTTTGCGCCGCGCACCGTTGTACAGGTGCAGCGCCAGCAGCACCAAAAAGCTAAAGCCCAGCATCACGGCGGCCAGCCGGTGGGCATCCGCATATTCCAGCGCTTCGACATGGTCGTAAATTTGCACCGACACCACGCGCGTTACGCCGGGGATGTTGCCACCCACCATCAGCACCACGCCAAATTCACCCACGGTGTGGGCAAAGCACATCACCGCCCCGGTAAAAAAACCGGGCTTGCACAGCGGCACGGCAACGCTGAAGAACGCATCTAGCTTGGAGGCGCGCAGGCTGGCGGCCACCTCTAGCGCACGGTTGCCCATGGCCTCAAAGGCGTTTTGAATCGGCTGCACCATGAACGGCAGTGAATATAAGCAGGAGGCCAGCACCAGCCCGGCAAAGGTAAACGGCAGCACGCCCAGGCCCAGCGCCTGTGTCCAGTGACCCACTGTGCCGTTGGGACCCATCAGCACCAGCAGGTAAAACCCGAGCACCGAGGGTGGCAGCACCAAGGGCAATGACACCACTGCGGCCACGGGCTTCTTGACCCACCACCGGGTGCGCGCCAGCCACCAGGCCAGCGGCGTGCCCAGCAGCAGCAAGATCAGCGTGGTGAGCGCGGCCACTTGCAGCGTCAGGCCAATGGCTTGCAGGTCGTCGTCGGTCAGCATGGGTAGGGTCAGAGTCAGAGTCAGAGGGTATTAGATGTCGTAACCGTAAGAGCGGATCAGGTCTTTGATGTTGGTGCTTTGCAGCAGTTTGATCAGTGCCACCGCTGCCGGGTTGTTGCTGCCACGGTTGAGCAGCACCGCGTTTTGCTGGATCGGACTGTACAGCGCTTGCGGCACCACCCACATCGAGCCGCTTTTGAGCTTGCCGCCTTGCAGCACTTGCGCCATGGCCACAAAGCCCAACTCGGCGTTGCCGGTGTGGATAAAGTTGAACGCCTGGCCAATGCTTTCACCTTGCACCAGTTTTGGGGTCAAGGCAGCGGTTAGGCCCAGTTTGTCCAGCGTTTGCACGGCGGCTTCGCCATAGGGTGCGGTTTTCGGGTTGGCGTAGGCCAGCTTGTGAAAGCCCGTGCCTTTGAGCACGTCGCCCTTGGCATCGACCTTGGCCGCGTCTGAAGACCACAACACCAGCTTGCCATTGGCGTAGGTAAAGCTGCCGCCCACCGGGGCCAGGCCGTCTTTTTCCAAGGCGGCTGGCGCGGCGGTGTTGGCCGCCAGAAACACGTCAAACGGCGCACCGTTCTTGATCTGGGCGTACAGCTTGCCGGTGGAGCCTAGCGTGACACTGAGGGTGTGGCCGGTGGTCTTTTCCAGCACGGCGGCCACGGCTTTGATGGGCTCGGCAAAGTTGGCGGCCACGGCAACTTGGGCTTGGTCTGCCAGCACATGGGTGTGTGCCAAAGCAGCCAGAAGCAAGGCGGGAATCAGTCGGGTCAAGGGTTTCATGGGTTTCCTTTGGGTGAATGGAGGGGGCAAGAGGGCATGAGCTCGCTATTCTCATTTGGAATAGCGATGGTAACAAATTGGTACTGAAGACGGCGTGGTTGCCCATTGGCAGTGCATTTTGCAGGTCTGAGCTGCATATTTGCAATGCGCTCAGAAATCAAATGTATTGACAATAGCTATACAGCCAACTAGCATCAACGCATCTCTAACGCCATTTCCAAGGAAAAATTTCATGCGTGACGCCGCCATAAATCTGCGCGCCAGACCAGTGCAACGTGATCTGATTGACCACGCCGCACAGTTGCTGGGCAAAAACCGCTCTGACTTCATGCTGGAGGCAGCGTGTGACAGAGCCCGCAGCGTTTTGCTGGATCAAGTGTTTTTCAGCCTGGACGATGCCAAGTATCAAAGCTTTGTTCAGATGCTTGATGCGCCCGTTGTCCCCAATGTTGGGCTGGAACGGCTGATGTCTGTCAAGCCGGTTTGGCAAACGGCATGAATTTGGATGTGCAGGCACCGCAGCCGCTGCGACCAACCCACCGCTGCGACGGTTTTTCTAGCTCAGAGCCTGAGCTTGATGGCTGGCTGGTGCGTCGTGCCTATGCCAATCAACCCAGTGGTGCCAGCCGCACCTTTGTGGTGGTCGATGCACAGGACAT
>PCUV01000044.1 GCA_002786915.1 Comamonadaceae bacterium CG12_big_fil_rev_8_21_14_0_65_59_15
TACACTGCCACTTTCAACCCGGTCAACCTGTAGGAAGTTTGAGATCAAACTGGCTTCGCTTCAGGCTCATACCTGAATTGGAAAATACTTTCGCCGCTACCGCAACCAGCGTCGTCCATCGAGCGCATTGCCGATGCGATGGAACTTGCCGTGATGCGAATCAGCCTGTTGAGTCACGACAACTTCAACATATACCGCTTCCGGCACGATGACATTGCCAAAAAGCGCATCAAGAAGGTGCAGGCTGTCGCATGCGGAAAGTGCGATGAGTGCCGAAGCGTCAGCAACAAGAATCATTGGGCATCAAATCCGTTGAGTTCTGCCTGAAGTTCTTCAGAGCTGATGTCGATAACAGAAATCTGATTTTCTTTACAAATGCTCATGAAATCGTACAAATCAACACCCGCCAACTCCGCCGCTTTGGCCAACGTGACACGGGCGCGCTGGTAGAGCCATAAGGCATAAGAGGTACGCACTTCTTGACGAATTTCAGGCATGGCCTGAAAAGCAACAAAGTCATTCGGTAAGTCAATGGCGATTTGCATGGTAGTTGTCGCAAGTAAAAGAAATAAACGACATTATCAGGCGCTTGATGCGGTGTGTGCCCTTTCCCCCCACCCACCACACTTCACCGCATTTCGTCGGTTGGACTGTGCCACATCACCCACGAGCGCCTCGCTCCATGCCAGGGAAAAGGGTAGCGTCCCCTTTCAGGCCAGCATTTCCAGCAAAACACCATGCCAAACCTGCTCATCAATCTTGCCCATTTTTTTGCTCAGTCTGATCTTGTCCACACATCGCAACTGGTCCAACAAAATACGCGCATTCTTGCCCTGAAAAATCACTTCGGGGCGACACCCCATAGGTCGCCCAGCACTGGTGATAGGCGCGATGATGACTCGGGGCAATACGGTGTTCATATCGTCTGGTGACACCACCAACGCAGGACGCGTCTTTTGAATCTCGCTGCCGATGGTCGGGTCAAGGTTGACCCAATACACATCACCTCGGGATACAACAGTCCGGCTCACCATACCCACTCGCTGTCATCGGCGACAGGTGCGTCACTCCATTCCTGCGCCTCTACCTTCTCTTGGGCCAAGACGGCTTTTGATGATGCCCCCGCGTGAACAAACCAACCATCGCGCAGCTTGCGGCGAACTGGCTTAATCACAATCTGGCCATCTTGCAACTGCATATCCACCTGATCTTCGATCTGGCAAGATACAAGAAAGGCAGCCGGGATCAACACCCCCCTGGAATTCCCAATTTTGCGCATGGATGTCAGCATGAACGGCTCCTAAAAAATAATAACAATATTATAACTTTTTAGCCCATGCCGCCACCTAAAAAAGGGTAGCGTCCCCTTTTTACTAAATGGATCGCACCGCGATGAACATAGGCGACGGCTCTGGGCTCTTGTCTCCCTCAAGCAATGCGAAGCCCAGTTTTTGGTAAAAGCCAACAGCGCCCGGGTCAGCATCCAGATATAGACCAAAACAACCCATTAGAAAAGACGACTCTTTGGTGATTGCAAGCGCCTGCTTCATCAGCCTTGATCCGAGCTTTTTATGTTTGAAATTTTGATCCACGCCGAGCATGATCAAGCGGGCACAGGGAATCCTTCGTGGCAAAGAGCCGAGTTGCAGCGTGGAAAGCGACGATGCATCTATTGCGTGATGCGCCATTGTGAAAAAACCGACAAACCTGTCATCTTGATCGGACTCAGTCAGCACGTAAGCCACGCTTAGCTGCCTCTTGACTTGCGCCACCAGGGTGTCATGAACAAACTTGTTAATGACAGTGTGACCACAATCGAATTTTTTCCGTTCACCATATGCTTTGGCCGGATCGAACAATGAAAACTCGATGCTCATGCTTTTCGTACAGGAAAGTCAGGCAAACTCATGAGTTGCTTCATGGCCTCAGTCGGTTTGGGTGGCTTAGCCAGCAAGCCAATCAGGGTGGCCTGGCCACTTTTTGTCAGCGCGATGATGGCGTGATCAGAAACCACTTTACGGGCCTTCTCAATCGCTGGACCAAGAACAAAAGAGGTGAGATCCAAGCCGTCCAAAGCCGCCGCCTGATTCAGCAGCTCCTTGGCATCTTGAGTTGTCTTTAGCTCCATTCGAGCTGGTTTGAGTGTGGCTGTCTGCATGTTGATCTCCTAGGTGTGAGGTGCGGTAATGATACGGCCATCAACCGTATGAAGTCAATCAACTATTGCACAGGCTGGCCCCCAGCCCAACAGGCTGCGCACCTTTCAAATAGCTACATGTAAACAACCCAACATCGGCACCAAACCGTTCAAAAATAATAGCTGCTCACGCAGTTTTTACCGGGGCTACAGTCATAAAAGTCATAAATTAATTGGAATCTGACCCCAATTAACTCCAGATGACGAAACGGCATTGGTAGCTGCGTAAATGTCCCGCAAAAGCGGGTTTCAAAGGGCCCCTGCCAAGCCTCTGGCGGCATCGCCGCTTGGCAGTGGCTCACTGGGCGGCCTTTCCAAAAACATGTACCCAAAAGGCGTTTGGGTCGTTTTGGCGTAGTCCTCAACCTGCTTGAGCGTGGGTTTGGCTTCACCAGCTTCCCATTGGTCAAGCTTGGGGAACTTCGCCAGCAGCTCACCCACGGGTCATGCCCGCACGCTCACGTGCCCACCGGAGCAGCTCAGCATTGATATCCACCTTCACCATGGTTGAAGTTTAGCCTGTCACAGTTTGTTGATGACATTTTCAGCGTCTGCCAGCACCATCAGCAACACGTCAAAGCTCGGTGGCTCGGTCATGAACATGGGTCGCATCGTCGCGTAATCGCGCGCCAAATCAGCCTGCCGCGCCATGGGCGGCACCAGCCGAAACGTGCCATGGCGGGCCAAATCGTAACGCGCCCAGCCTCGGGCAAACACGCGGCTTTTCCAGTCCACCACGCGCTCGCATTGCGCCTTGTCCGCTAGAAATTGCTGCGCATCGGCGTGCGCCAACAACCTGACCATGTCGAAATAGTGTCGTGCATACCGGTCTGGTGTGGGTGAATCATGTGGCCGGTGGTACTCCGCATGCAGTATGGTTGCTTTCTCCCAAAAAGTGCGCTGCAACTCCAACGCCACCACTTCACATTGCCAGTCGCTGAAAAGCGGCACAAACACACTGGCCACCATCGGCGCAATGGGGTAGCGCCCGGTGGGTTGTTGGTCGGTCAGCGTACCCATCTCCAGTTTGACTTCGCGGCGCACATAGCCAATGCCATGCCCCTGTGACGTTGGATAGCGAAAGTACAGAATAGGTGACTTGGCATCCACATCCAGCTCGTAATGCAGCCATTTGCCTGCAGGCGCGGTGCCCAAGGCGTCGATGATCGCACCCTCCAGCAAAGGCAAAAGCACCTGCTGCACCTTGTCGGCACACAGGCGCTGCATCTCCAGCACGGCGGCATCGCGCTTCACACGGCTTGTCAGGGCATCAAAACCCAAGGCATCGGCTCCTACAAACTCCGGCACCAAGCACAGGTCAATGTCCTCCGAGAACCGGTCAATCACCCCAAACACCTTGGACAAGGACGTGCCACCCTTGAACACCAAAAATGGTGCCAGATCTGGCTGCGCGAACAACAAGCCCAGCAACCACGACACCCAGAAATCCTTTTCCAGGATCACGGCATTGAGGTGCAAGCTGAGGGCTGCGTTATCAAACGCCAGCTTGCGGTCCTGGGTCGACAGGACCAGGAATCGGTTGCTCATGGCCGAGCTACCTCACGCAAATGGGCGCGCATCCACTCGGGTGCCAACGCAATGTCTTGCAACAATTTGGCGCGTTCCACAGCCGGCAATGACTCACGCAAGCGAGCAATGCGTTGTGGCGTGATATTGACCGCGCCAAGACTTCGAAATGCCTGAATCAGCATGGCGCTCAACTGGCCCGCCGCCATATTGCGCGGTGTCGTCCGCTTAAGGCTGATCTGGGTAGGCCCTACCTTCACCGTACGCGTAGCTCCGTCTGTCAAAAACACCACCTTGGCGGGAACCTGCTCAGACAAACCCAACAGATTCGCTGCGTACACGCCCGATGGCTGCAGCCGGATACCCTCTTTACGCTCCAGCGCCTTTGCCACCGATTCAAGAGCTGGCCAAAGCAACCCCAAAACGGGGTGGACTACAGGCGTGTCATACAAGCCGCGCCCCAAAAGACGAATCGTGCCTGCCGCCTTGCTGCGTGTGAGTGCAGTGGCCACGGCAGTGCGGCTGCCAAGATCGGCAAAGTCGGCGGGTGTGAACACCCAACCCGGCCCCTGCGACTGGATCCGCTGCATCACTTTGGTGTCAATTGAATCGGCGTGTTTACTCATTTTGCAACAAATAATACTATATTTTCGTTGCAAAATGATTCTACGCGGGTGAGTCTGCAATCGGACTTCTCCGCTCCGTCCGCATGCTGAGGCACGCCCGGCCGAAACTTGCCCAACAAATATCTGTCATTCAACGTTGAAGGTCATGGGCGCTGCACGGCTTTGACGCGCTGCATACGGTGCATTGATCGGTCATGCCGCATCGGGCTACCGCCTGCTGTCCACAATGCGAAGCAAATGGCTCGCCAAAACAACCATTTCCTGGGCTTCGGTCTCGTCGTTTATGGCAACGGTGCGGTGCGAGTGCGGGTTCTTGTATGAACCGATAGCTCCCGCAAACAAATGTGCCAATGCCTCGCGCTCTGCTTCGGGCTGCTGCATGTCGGACAGTGACCCGGTCGTTTTGTCGAATGCCTTACGCATTAGCGCGGTACCAATGTCTGTATCAGCGAAATGTCCCGCCTCGCGAACTGCCACTTCGACAGCTCGGAATGACTTGAACACCGCGGTTTCCAAGTCACCACGAACGATGTCGAGCCAGACTGCTTCGGCTATGGATTGATGCAACAACGCTTTCGGGAAGGCAACGCTACGAGCATATGTCTTGAAAGATCCATTAGCCAATATCGCTCGGGCACGGCGACTAAGGACCATCCAGCCATTGTTTCCGTTTGTTCCTGGCTCTGGAATCAGAAGGCCCTGGACCGATAGCCAATTCCACGATTCCGCCAGCGCCAACTCGGCATCGCGTTTCCGATTCTGGGGATAGCCGTCTGACGCTCCAGGACTGCCGTGAATGTCTGAGGCGATGGACTGTAGGTGAATTAGATCGTTCTGTCGCCGTTCATGAGCCATTTGAAGAACGATCTCAGCAAGTTCCTCTGGTGCAAGAGCCACAAGCACATCTACGTCTGGGATTAGTGATATCAAAGTGCTCATGAGCGGGTCAGACCTCCTTCCGCGGGAACTACGATGAGGTCGTACTTGACGCCACGGGAGTTGAATGCGTCTTGCATCCACTGCACCAATTTCAGGACCGCAATCACCTGCACGATAGTCATTCTCTTCTTTACATCTGCGGTCGCCCACTTATACGTCATTTGGCGGCGCCCGCCGGAAATGTCTGTTCCTTCAAGCCAAATTTCGAACTCTGAACAGGGCTGAGTCGGGTTTAAAGAGGGCAGCGCATCCACGGCATCGCGAAGCGAATTGAGCTTGTTCTCCTCCAGCTGGTATTTTCGTCGATGCGAGTACCGATTTCGAATGTCGTTCAGCTTGTCAAGCATCCTTGCAAACCTCGCGTCAAACCCAAGGTTTTGGCAGATCGCAAGCTTCGTCTTGAATGAGACAAAGATGCCCTCAAAGAGATCGTCTGTGCTGGTAACTCGTGCTGCCCAGATATTCAAGAACTCCTCCATGACCAAGTGCGCTCGCAAAACAACAGTGGCCTCGTCGACAGCGTTAATCATCGTTTTGTAGTCGTCGGCATCGAACACACGAGCGAAATCCCCTTCGACGCGAACGTGACCGGGGCCAGGACCGAATGAGAGTTGGCTCATATGCCCCTACCGCAATGGAAAGAGCAAAACCTGCTCGTGATACTGGTCGCGGCTTGATAGACTGGACATTAAAACTTCCTGAAGACGACTTGGTGTCTTTTGTCTCGTAATTAGCGTGGGATTCCGTATAGGCACAAAAATTGTTGCCACCACAGGTCGCTCCGGTCGATTCTACGGTTCAAACAAACACTGCTGGGTGGCTTGTTGGGCGGGGCGTTTCGGCTGGCTCCGGAGTTGCTGAAATGGCTGCTTGGACTGAGGCTGACCAGGCGCTGTGGTCGGGTGTGCTCAATTTTTGGTTTGTGGGTCGGGTTTTTGATCGGGCGCGGTCATGACGCAAAGGAGCAAGGCGGTGCCGCAAGCGGCCATTGATCTGGCCAAGCGGTTTGAAGGTTTCCACCGGGTGCCGCAGTCTGACCCACTGCGCCGGGCGCACCCGTATGTTTGCCCTGCTGGGTACTGGACGATTGGTTGGGGGCATTTGTGCCCGCCAGACCACCCACCGTTGACCGAGGCAGAAGCTGAAAACTACTTGGCCGCTGACATGGCCGCAGCGCTGGCCGCCACGCTGCGCTATTGCCCAGTGCTGTTAAACCAACCCGAAAACCGAATGGCGGCCATTGTTGACTTCACCTTCAACCTGGGTGCCGGGCGGCTGCAGACTTCGACCCTGCGCCGACGTATCAACCAGATGGATTGGCGCGGTGCTGCGCTGGAGCTGCGCAAGTGGGTTCACGGCGGTGGTCGGGTGCTGCCGGGCTTGGTGGTGCGGCGGCAGGCAGAACTTGCTCTGTTGGGTCTGTAGATTTGACATCAACCAGATTTACGAATTCATACGATGCGATGAACCATTCACCACGTCGCCACCTAAACTTCCCACCATGCATTCCTTCATCCCCTCCGCCATTCGCCGCTACCGCAACCAGCGTCGCCTGACCCTGGAAAACGTCTCGGGCATTGCGGGCATGTCGGTGCAGCACCTGTCAGAGATTGAGAGCAGCAAGCGCGACCCGCGTTTGTCGTCCATCGAGCGCATTGCCGATGCGATGGAACTTGCCGTGATGCTGGTGCCAGAACACATGGCACCTGACATTCGCCGGTATATCGCCTCCCAAGGCCGGGTGTTCACATCCACGCAGTCAACCAAGGAAACCAGCCATGACGACCCAACTTAGTTTTTCGGTAGATGAACAACTTGATGCCGAGACCGCCAAGCCAATTCAATACGGCACGTTTTCCAGAGACTGGGCCGAAGAAGAGGAGCTTGACGAGCTGATCGACAGCCTGGAGGCAGGCCGCATCAGCCACAAACAGGGCCTGCTGCGCGCCCAAAAGCTGCTGATCAAGTTCCCCGGCCAGTTGGAGATTCAAAACTTCATCGCCAATCGGCTCTGGAGCCTTGAGATGCGCGACGAATCCACCGACGTGCGCGAAAAAGCCTACCGGCAGGCTACAGCCCTCATCCCGCCCGGCTTCAAAGGCCAGATTTCATGGGGGGAGGTGGACAACCGATCCTTCTTGCGCATTGCCCACGGCTATCTGCTGGGGCTTATGCACCGGGGTGACGGCAAGGCGGCCAAAGCCTTGGCTAAAAAGCTGCTGGCCTGGTGCCCCGCAGACAACCTGGGCGTGCGCATGCTGCTGGGCGACATCAGCCTGATGACAGGCGAAACCCAAAGTGCCATGAAAAGCTATCTGAAAGAAGCTACAGATTCACCGGCGCACTGGTACCAGGCGGGTCAAATTGCGTTTAGGCAGGGGGATTTTGTGAGCGCCTGCACCTATGTGCGCCGAGGCATTGCGGCCAACCCCTACATTGCAGAAGGGCTCACCGGCCGCACAAAGATCAACGAGCACCTGTACTGGCATGCCAGCAACCGCAATGGTCCGGACTGGGCGACCGACTACCTGAGCGCGCCCGTGTGCGACTGGACAGCGCAAGAAATCGACTTTGTTGACTGGGTGTTTAACTCAAGCGCAGTCCTGCGCGAGCGGGCCAGCCTGATGGAACAGCATGAGGGGCTGACCTACGAGCGTGACGCTGTGCTGAGGGAGCCATTTGCCCTGCGCAGCTCTTACTTCGTCAACGAGTTGACTGATGACTTGTCCATAGCGATAGTGAAAAGGATTGAGAACCGCTATGGCGTGGAAATCTGGCCTTGGGAACGCGCAGGATTTGCTCGGGTAAGAAGAACGATTGACACCAATTAATTCAGTTGGATCTCTTCGATCTTTTCTTCGGCAAGGCCTATGGTTCGCGCGTCGTACCACTCCTTTTGATGGATGATTCTGGCAATAAGGTTCGTGTCCATCTTGTCATAGCGTTTATGGAAAATCAGATAGCCACTTGCGCCGAACGCGACGATTGACTTGCGGACATTCGGGCGGTCTTCCACTGGTGCGCCGCTGTGCGGATGAGCTTCAAGATATTCCAGCCCGGCGATGATTGCATCGTTGCCATTGTCGGCAACCGTCAAATCAAACTGTGCCAGAAAGTCGTAAAGTTGAATGATGTCACCTCGCGCCCTGCCTGAAAGTTTTATGTGTGACATGCTGGAAGCTGAGCGTTTCGATTTTCCTTTACATCCTTCGCCCAGGTCTTTAACTCATTGAGCGTGATATGCAGCCCCGTTGCCTCGAAGTGGGCAACAGAATCATCTACGCTTTGAAGGGCAGCCTGTTGCGCCTCCTCTGCCCTGAGGTAACGTTCAATTGCCTCTTTCATGAGGTAGTGCGCACTACGCTTCTTCGCGACCGCAAGAGACTTTAGTCGGTCACGGTGTGATGTGTCGAGCTTGAGGGTCATCGTGGCCGTGCGCGGTTTGTCGAGTGTATTGGGCATGGCGTCAACGGTTGAGTAAGAGGTAACACCATTCTATAGTGGGGGATGCGTATCCTGCAATGGAATGAAAACGTCGCGGGCATTGCGGGTATGTCGGTTCCGGACGTGAAGACACCAACGACTCTGCCCACGGCGGCAGTTTGCTTAACAGAAAAGGGTAGCGTCCCCTTTTTCCCCCCGTCAACAGTAAACGCAATCACAGCACGTTTCTTGTAATTGGTCACGCGTAAACCCGGGCGAACGTCATCACGGCGTGATCCACGGTGCGGCGAAATACTCAAGCCTTCGCAATACGTGACGATGGCATTGGTGTAGCTCAGCGCTGTGGCTGGTGATGCAGCAGCGGCCACATAAGCGTAAAGCGCATCAAGCTGCTCAGCAGCCTCTGGTGAAAAAACTACGCTGTAACGCTGCACAATGATTCTGTGGCTCTTTTGTTTTGTTCTGCAAGCCGTGCGCGCACTTGTTCAAGAGTGACGGATCGGCTCGGGTCTGCCTTCAATGCATCATACGCCGGTGCCACCGTCTGACGCAGCCACCCGTCCATAGCACGGTCACGTGCCATCAATGCGCGCAGCCCATCGCGGATCACTTCACTCTCGGTCGCGTAATCACCGCCAGCCACTTTTGACTTAACCACATTAGCCATCTCGTTGGGTAGTGTGATGCTGAACTGTTGCGTTGTGCGCATGAAACGCTCCAAGGAAGTTGACAGGATTTAATCCTATCACGTTCATCAAGATGCTTGTCGCTAAAAGGGGACGCTACCCTTTTTCTTCCATCTGCATCCTCGGTCGTCCGCGTGGTTTGGGCTCCAGAGATCGCCCGGCCATGCCGCTGAGTTTGACCACAAAACGCTCGTCGCCGCACGGCAACCCCTTGTTGGCGTGCAGGCGCAGGGTGTTCAAGGCATGCGCATCATCCACCTGTGCCAGCCAGTTCGACCAATTTGCAACCGTGGCCAGTTGCTGCTGGCGGGGTGAATCTGGATTGATCAAGGGATCCAAATGCAATCCGCAGTGCGCCGCCGCGCTTGACCAGCGGTAGTCCTCGGCCCGTGCAGCCATGCCAGCGCGCACCGGGTTGCATTCAACATAACGAATAGCGTTTATCTTCCGCCGCCTTAACGTTTCCGGAGAGTACAGCTGTTGAACGGCGGGAGATAAACCGA
>PCUV01000079.1:0-733 GCA_002786915.1 Comamonadaceae bacterium CG12_big_fil_rev_8_21_14_0_65_59_15
GGTTGGGGTCAGTCACACTGGTGCCTTGCGAGGCGCTGGCGCAGTTCTGGAAGGTGCCGCCCTGGGGCACATCGAAATAGAAGAAAGTGGTGCCGTCCTGACCGACCGGAATGGAGCCGTTGTAAGTGCAGGCCATGGAGGCAGGCACGGGGCCTGCGGCTTGCGAGCACATGAAGCTGCCGTTTGAACTGGTAAACAGGGTGCCTGTAGGGGGTGACACCGGCGTGTCGGTGACGGTAATGGGGCTGCCCGATGCCAGGGTACCGTTGTTGTGCACGGTCACAGCGCAGTAAACCGCTTGCGGGCCATGTGTCGGGTCAAGCGCACAGGTTTTGGTCAGCACCAAGTCTGCACCGGCTGTCGAGGCTACAGGGGGCACAGTGATCGTGGTGCAGATGTTGGTGTTGTCTGCGCTGTTGGCTTCGGGCTGGGTGCCACTGTTGCCTTGCAACGCAGTGGCACAGTTGGTGAAGCTGCCGCCCTGGGGCAGCGTGAAAGAGAACAGGGCATCTTTGGATTCGGCTGGTGCCAGGGAAACATTGGCGCTACAGGCAATCGGGGTGATGGCACCTGCGCCCGGCGTGCAACTGATGGGCAGCGTACCCCCAGCACCGGTGTAGGTGGCATCTGACGGTGCACCACTGACAACATCGCTCAGACTCAGTGGACTCACCGATGCGCTAGACCCATTGTTGGTGACGGTGACCGTGCACAACACCGATTGCGCCCCGTT
>PCUV01000079.1:741-47607 GCA_002786915.1 Comamonadaceae bacterium CG12_big_fil_rev_8_21_14_0_65_59_15
CAGTGCTGGCCAGGCCGCTTCCCACGCCAATATTCATCCAGAAACCATCGGTTGGCAACAGGGCCGTACTGAATGGAAGATAGCCTTTGCTGGCGATGTAGTCAGCCAATGCTGTGCCGCCAAGCTGCTCGAGCGCACGTGCGTAAAACCGCCACCTCATGGTTGTAGCATCCCACGTCCAAGTGGTGGTGATGGCTTTGCCTGCCGGGTTCAAGCTGCCACTCAGGCTGGTATTGATTTGTGACGGGGTTTTGTTGTCGGCGCTGCTGACCAAACTCCAGCCCAAGGGCAGGTCGCTTTCAAGCAGCAACATCACCGGATCGCTAGGTGATGGTGGTGGTGCCGAAGGATCAGTCAATGAAACCGTATAGGCCACGGCTGCATTGACCCAGAAACCTTCCTTGGGGGCAACACTAGTCAACACGTCATAGCCCTTGCTGAGTGCGTAGGCGGACAAATCAGCAGGCGACATCGATGGCGCATAAAAGGCCCACTTCGATGTGGCATTGTTCCACTTCCACACCGTCGTGATTTTGGACGGGTCGCCCAACCTGGCTGCGACATCAATTGATGCGGAATTACTGTTGCCATTAAGGTTCCAGCCGGCTACCAGGTCAACTGGTGTTGCCGAGCAGGCAAGAGAAGATGCAAGTGAAGCCAGAAAAATCAAAGAGCGAAAAATAATGCAACGCATGGCACACCTCTTTAAGAATCGATCCGGGGCAAAATACCGCGTCGGTACTTGTACGCTATACCCAATCGGAAGTGAATGCAACAGTGCATACCCTGCTCCTGGGCGTGCATTACCAGCTGTTGTTCACCAAGGCTTTTCCCGAAGAACATTGAGGTACAAAGACTATTCATTCATAAACCATCGCATTCAGGCAAACAGCCCGTGCAAAAACCAGCGCGCGCTGGGCGCACCTGTATCCATGCTGGTGCCCAAGCCGGTATCCTTACCCGCGGGCAGTGTGACAGACGTATCTGCCGCACCCAGACGCTGGCGGTACACCCACAACCAGCCAGCATGCGCGCTGCGCGCCACAAAATAGTCGCGCAGCGCCAACTCGCCACCGCCCCACCAACCCACTTCCAGCCGCTGCGGCCCGTCCAACAAGGTCAGCGCGCCGTGGTAGTGCGGCACACCGTGGTGCACGTCCAGCTCCAGCGGCTGTGTCAGCAACCAAGTGGGCGCATGCGGCTGCGCCCAAGCGGGTGTGACAGACGGATTCAAGGGTGCTGACGTATCGGCGGTAAACGATGCGTGTGCTGTTAGCTTTTTCAGGATTTTTTGAGCTCTAGCCCTTTTATTTAAAGGGCTAGAAGCTACAAAAGTTGAATCAACTTCCAGCCAACGCTGCATCTGTTCCGGACGGTGGTCCAGCCGGGGCTGCAGGCGCAGCACGCGGTGCGCGCTCAGGCGTGCGCTCAGGCGCTCCAGCGTTTGTAACCAGCCGTCGGCTGCGGGCGTGGGCGCGTCCAGCAGGCTGTTGCTGGTGCCCACCCAAGGGGCGACTTCGAGGGTGCGCAAGCGCAATGTGTGCGCCGGGGCGGGCAGCGTCACACGCACCAGATGTTCGGCCAACAGGCGTTGCAGGTGGCCGCTGTCTTGCGTGGGCGCGCCGCTGCACAGTTGCAGCGCGCCCTGGTGGGCACTGTGGCGGCGTTCGTCCAGGTACCAGATCAGCTCCAGCGCCAACACGCCTTGCTGGCGCAGTTGCAGCCACACGCGCAGTTGCGCGAGCAGGCGGCGCGCAGCAAACAACAGGGCGCTGGCGTTTTCTACCGCGTTGGGCAGTTCCAGGCGGGCGTCAAACACCTCGGGCAGCGTCAACCAGGGGTACACGTCGGGGCGCTCGCCGTAGGCCTGGTCCAGCGCGGCCAGCAGTGGTGCTCCAAAGCGCCGGGCTACACCAGCACGCGGCAGGGCGCGCAATTGACCCCAGGTGGTGCAGCCCAGCCGTACCAGGGTGGGCAGGTGCGGTGCGGCAGCGGCCAGCGTGTTCAGCGGCAAGGCATCCACCGGCCACGCCGCCCGTGCCTGCAACGGGCTGCACGGGGCCACGGCAAGCTGCGCAATAGCTTCCAAGGATGTAGCTGCTTGCGCATAACCATCAAGGGCCAGCGCCAGATTTGGCTTTAAAACCTGGGACAGTAAGGCAGGCAGCCCACCCCACAGCCGCAAGCTGCCCGAGACCTCCAGCAACACCACATGCCCCACGCGCGCCACACGGGGCGTAAAGCGCAGCGCCCACCAGCCCAGCGCACGCACCGGGTCGCTCAGCGGAGCCGCCGCGTCGGTGGGAGCGGCTTCAAGCAGCAACGCGATCCATTGCATGGTCGGGCCTGTGTACAGGCAAATCCAGCGCGTGGTCCAGCGGCGGGCCGCGGCGTTTGAGCAGTTCAACGCGCAACACTTGCGCAGCCCCACCCCACGTCGCCTGCAGCGGGGCATCGGTGGTCAAGTTCATCACAGCAAGCCCGGCGCTGGCCGCAGGCTCGGTGTGCTGTGGGGCGCAGGCTGGCTCGGGCAGCAACAGCAGGCGCAGCAGCGCGGGGCAAGCGCTGTACCGAGCACTGGCCGGGCGCAGCGCAAACAACAGTTTGGCGTGGGTGTAAGCCCCTAGGTGCAAGCGGCGCAGCGCGGCGGTTTGCACCTGGCCCAGCCAGACCAGCACAGCGGCCACGTCTGTGCAGCGCAGCGCCTGCTCTGCCGCCCACAACCGCTCGGCCGATGTCTGCGCCTGCACCCACAACAAGCGCGTCACGTCCAGCCCACGCGCGGCCAGACCCGGGCCAAACGGGGTGTAGGGCGCACCGATCAGCGCCACCCAGGCCGGGTGGGGACTGGCTGCAACGGGCGTATCCCCTGACGCCGCACCCTTCTGGGCGGCTGCCAGCGCGGGCAGCAGCAACTGCCATTCGTGGTGGCAACCGGGTTCTTGCAGGATGTCGCACAGGCCGCCCAGCGGCCAGCCCGCGCCGGGCAGTTGCGCGTCCAGCAGCGCATGGCCGCTGGCGACCACGCTGCACACCGCCTGGCGGGCCAGGCTGTCAGCACGCCAGAGCGCGTTTCCAGCCTGCGCCAGCTTGGCCAGCACACCCTGGGGGTCAAGCCCGCACGGCGCAGCCGCGCCCATGGGCGTCACACCCTCCTTCACATCCACTGCCCGCAAAACCATGGCTTTTTGCACCCGCTTAATCCACCCAATCACAAAATACTGTGTTTATAACCAGTTTGTTACCGATTCTGACAGAGTCCGGGCGACTGCGCCAGGGCATTTCGGATCAGTGCGCTGGCGATAACAGCACCAAGCCATGTGGGTTAGGAGTGCGCCCAGGGCGGGAGCGGGCAGCGTCCACGCGCGGCGCAGCGACTGCGCCAGACATCAGCCCGGCACCGTCACGCCTCAGTATCATCGCCCCATGCCTGCCAACCCCGCCCTGATCGACCTGCTCCGCCGCTGGTCAGCGACGCTGTGGCGCGCATGGCGCAGTTGGAGTTTCATGCTGCACTTTGGCGCACTAATGCTGGTGCTGCTGCTCTCACCCGCCACCCACACCCGGGCCTACCGCGCCGCCACAGCGCAACGCATGGTCGCCAGCACATGGCAGGTGTTGCCATGGTTTACCGCCTTGTCGAGCCTGCTCAGTCTGGTGCTGATTCGCATTGTGGTGGTCACCGCGCTGAGCTACGGGCTGTCGCAATACGCTTTACAAATGGTGGTGCGCGTGCTGGTGCTGGAGCTGATCCCGCTGTCGGCAGCACTGTTTGTCACACTGCGCGCTGGGCTGGCTTTCAACGCCGGGGCCATGCCCGATGCCGGCCAGCGCCGTGTGCGGCACATCCGTGATCTGGACCTGGCACAACTGCGTCAAGATCTGGTGCCACGCGTGCTGGCCAACGGGTTTTCCGTGTTGGCGTTGGCTATGCTCAGCAGCGTTATCACGCTGGTGTTGGCGTACCTGGCGGTGTATGGCCTGTCGCCCTGGGGGCTGCCCGGATTTACCCGCACCGTGGGGCAGGTGTTTGACCTGACAATGAGCCTGGCTTTCCTGCTCAAAGTGCTTCTCTTTAGCCTGGCGGTGGCGGTGGTGCCGATGGCCGCCACGCTGGACGCCCACTGGCGCGCCAGCAGCGACACCATCCAGCCCGGTGCGGTACGGCTGTTGGTGGTGTTGCTGATCATCGAGGCCGCGCTGTTGGCGGTCAATTACATCTGAACTGTTCTTTGTTTGATGCATGATTCACCCATGAACCCTTCTGACGCCGATCCAACACCGCCCATTGCCCACCTGGAGCGCAAGGCGCGGCTGCTGCTGTGGCTGGTGGCCGCCGTTATCGCCGGCTTTGTGCTGTACGTGATGGTGGCGCGCGGCGTGTTTGAGCGCACCCAGCAGTTGGTGCTGGTGTCGGACGACTCTGAGGGCGTGATCGTGGGCATGGACCTGACGTTTTCGGGCTTTCCGATTGGGCGCGTGCGCCGCATCGAGCTGGCCGACGATGGCAAGGCGCGCATGGTGATCGACGTGCCGCTCAAAGACGCGCGCTGGCTGCGCAGCAGCAGCATCTTTACGCTGGAGCGTGGCATGGTGGGCGACACGCGCATCCGCGCCTACAGCGGCATCCTGACCGACCCCCCGCTGCCCGCCGGGTCAGAGCGCACGCTGCTGCGCGGTGACACCGCCGCCGAGATTCCGCGCTTGGTCGCCAGTGCGCGCGCCCTGTTGGAACATCTGGACAACATGACCGCACCAGAGGCCAGCCTGGCCACCAGCCTGGCGCACCTGAACACGCTGTCTGAGCGGCTGACCGGGCGCTACGGCATGCTTACCGGCGTGCTGGGCAGCGAAGACAACGCCAAAAAGATCATCACCACGCTGGAGCGCACCAACGCGCTGCTGGCCAAGGCCGACCAGCGCGTGTTTGGCCCGCAAGGCGTGCTGGACAGCACTCAGGGTGCCATCGACAGTGCCAAAACCACGCTCGACAGCTCCAACGAGGCGGTCAAGCAACTCAGCACCGTGTTGCAGGAATCGCGCCAGACCTTGACCCGCTTGGACGCGGTGTTGGCGCAGGCGCAGGCGGTAGGCTCCAACGTGCGCGTAGCCACCACCGACCTGAACCTGCTGCGTGCCGAAGTAGAAGCGAGTTTGCGCAAGGTGGGCCAGCTCACCAACGAGATCAACCGCAAATGGCCCTTTACACGCGACACCGAGATCAAACTGCCATGAGAGCCTTTTTACATGCCCCTACCCCTGGTGCGTCTTCCTCTGTAGAGCAGACCCGTGCCAGGCGTTCCAGCCGGCTGCGCTGGCGTGCCGTCGCAGCACGGCTGGCCTTGGTACCTGTCGTGTTGTGGCTAAGCGCCTGCGCCAGCGCACCGCCGCCGCCCGACTGGCAGGCCAATGCGTTTGCCTCGCTGAACCAGTTTACCCAGGCTTATCTGGAGGGCAACCTGCGCGTGGCCGACGCCGAATTTGCCCGCGCCCGCGCCGAGGTGGCCCGCACCGGGCGTACCGACCTGCTGGCGCGGCTGGAATTGGTGCGCTGCGCGGTGCAGGTGGCCGCGCTGGTGTGGACGCCCTGCACCGGCTACCAGGCGCTGGCGCAAGATGCAGCGCCGCAAGAACGCGCGTATGCCCAGTTTTTACGCGGTCGCTGGCAAGGCATCGACGCGCAACTGCTGCCGGTGCAGTACCAGGCGCTGGTCACGCAGGTGCAACATGAGGCCACCACGCCCGGCAGTGCGCCACCAGCGGCCGGGCGGCTGGGCGCCATCAGCGACCCGCTGGCGCGCCTGATTGCCGCCGGAGCGCTGCTGCAATCAGAGCAGCTTGGCCCCGAAGATACGGGGCGGGCGATCGATTCGGCTTCTGGTCAGGGGTGGCGCAGGCCGCTGCTGGCTTGGCTGGGCGTGGCCCTGAAACAGGCGCAGTTTGGCTTTGATACGGCGGGCGCCCAGCGCATTCGCCGCCGCATGGACGCTATCCTTACCCCCTGACCCAGACCAGCCAGACCAGCAGCACCAGCAATACCAAAGTAGCGATCAGATAAGGCAGCCTGGACGGCTTGTCCGCGTACGGATCGGTCAGCGCTCGCTCGGCGCCTTCTGGCAGCCTGGCCAGCTGCGTGAGCGACGTACCAAACGGAATGTTGATGCGCGCGCGCGCATTCACCGCCCAGCCGTTGGCGTCCAGAATTGGCCCCAGATTGCGGCTGCGCAGCTTGAACCAGGCCAGCAGCACCGCCGGCCCCGAGATCAACAGCATCAGCCCCGCAATGGCCAGCGGAATCTGCCACCACTTGAGGCCAAACAGCCCGCCGATCAGCGACGCCGCCATGGTGCCCAAGGCACCCAGCGCCAGCCCGATGGCGGCAAAAATACCGGCAAACTTGCCCACGTCAAACGGTGGGGGTGCTTCAGGCTTGCCAGCTACGCCTTTGGTTACAGCAGACACTGCAGCACCACTGAGCTTGTCGTCGGACGCCTTGGCCTTGGCGGCGGCCATTTTTTGCAACTGTGCGCCAACCATCTTGGCAGCCTGTTTGTAAGGTGACCAGAACGTCTGGCGCAGGCTGATCGGGTGTTCCACAATTTTGCTGATGGTGGCGTCCCAGTCCCGCCCCTGGCGGTCGTAAAACACGCCATTGCGCCCCACCATCAACTGATCCGAATCGCCTGCGGTAAAAGCCGCCGCGATGCTGAGCTTTTCCGCACCGCGTACGCAGTCGCAATACACCAGACACACGCGTGACAACCCGGCCAGCGCCGCGTGTTTGGCTGCATCGTTTACTGCCACGCACAGGTCACAAGAGCGCCCGTCCAGGTACAAGGTGCCGATCTGGAAAGTGGCCTTGCCACGGCGCGTATAAAAGTCGCGAAACGACACAAAGTTGTTCGCCAGCGGATGCAGGTCGCGCACGTAGCGTGCCAGACGCTCCAGGTCGCGCACGCCGTCGCCCTCTGCCGCCGGGTCGGGCTTGCTCGCCAGCCAAGTGGAGTAGGGTGCCAGCTTGTCTTTGATGGCCTGCCAATCCGCCGCATTCAGTTCCTGGCGCTCGCCCAGCAGCGACGTCACGACGTTGGTGTGCAGTACCGCCATGCGCGCCGCCCAGGCCGGGTTCAGACCGCCGCCCAGCGGCAGCGCGCCAGCGGGGGTGACATGCGCCAGCGGCAAGTCGCTGATGGCCGACGCACCGGCTTGCAGCGCAGCAGGTGCCAGCGCCTTGAGCGCGTCTTCAGAGGCGTTGAGCACCCCGCCAGCTCGCTCATCAAACGCGGCCAGGTCACAGCGGGTAAAAAAGTCCACCACCTTGGCGTCGAGCTCGGCCACCAGCGCGTGCGCCGCAGCGGTGGCGTCGCCCAGCGGCAAGGCGTCCTTGCCGACGGCTTCCCACGCGGCCAGCGCGCGTGCGGCGTGGCTGGCCTGCGCAGCACTGGCCTCGGCCACGCTCAGCACGTCGGCCTCGCCCTTGCCCAACTCGGTGGCCAGCGCCTGCGCCGCAGCCTTGATGAGTTTGCCAGCGTCATCATCGTCACGGATGGCGCCCACCGCCACGCCATCCTGCCCCTGCACCAGCAGGTCAGCGTCGCGCAGGCGCGCACCGGCCCACCGGATGGCAGCAATCAGCTCGGGCGGGCGCACGTGGCCGTCGCCGTCGGTGTCGATGAACTGCAGCGTGCGCGCGTCAAATTCGATGCCTTGCACCGGGCAAGACAGCGCCACCCACAGCTTCTGGTCGAGTTCACCCAGCGCTAGCAGATCAGCCGCGCGCTCCAGTTGCACCTGGTCAAAGCCACCGGCCCTGAAAAACCGCCATTGATATGTTGCGCTTGCCATCTGGGTACCTCACTGTTTGGTTGCGTTGACGGGCAATGATAAAGGGTAGATGAGACGCGCTGTCGGCTTCGGGCGCTGGTAGTGTATCCAAGGGGAGTCAGTATTGGGAAGGAAACGGCATCGTCTACTCACGGCGCAGCGACGGGGTCAGGCGCCCGGCCGTGCGTCGGTGTTTTCCAACTCTCTGCACGTCCAAAAACGCCTCAGGCATGGCGGCCAATGTCGGGCCAGCGCTGGTGCAGCCACAGCCAGGCCAGCAAGCCCACCAGCATCATTGCCAGCGACGCGCCCGCCAACCCCAGCGTGGAATGCATCACCAGCGGCGCAATCACACCTGCCACCACGCCGTTGGCGCTTGACGCGACAAACGCCTGCAAGCTGGAAGCCATGCCGCGCCGCTCTGGGTGCAGGTCCAGCACCAGTAGCGTGACCACCGGCACCATCAACGCCCAACCAAAGGCAAAAATCATCACCGGAAACAGTGCCCAACTCACATGCGCATGGAACAGCGCATTGGCCAACAGGTTCAGCAGTGCAATGGCCAGCATGATGGAAAAACCATACTTGATCTGCTGTTTGGGTGCCAGTCGTCCGGCCATGCGCCCACTCACCCAGGCGCCGCCCATGATGCCGCTGATGGTGAGCACAAAGAACCAGAAAAACTGCGTCGGTGCCAGCGCCAGATGCTGCCCCAGAAAGGCCGGTGCCGACAACACGTACAGAAACATGCCGTTGAACGGAATGCCGCTGGCCAGCGCCAGCAGCAAAAACCGCGGGTCCAGTCCGAGTTGCCAGTAGCCTTGCATCAGGTTGCGCACGTTCAGCGGTTGGCGTTGTGACAGGTGCAGAGTTTCGGGCAGCAGCCGGTAGTTGGCCGCCCACAGCACGCCACCCACCAGCGTCAAAAACCAGAACACGCTGTGCCAACCCAGGCTGGCAAAGAGTGCGCCGCCGATCATGGGTGCCACGGCGGGTGCCACGCCAAAGTAGATGGTGATCTGGCTCATCACCTTTTGCGCCTGCGCGGGCGGGAACATGTCGCGCACCACGGCGCGCGACACCACAATGCCCGCACCCGTGGTGAGCCCCTGCACCGCCCTGAAAAACACCAGTTGCCCGATGCTTTGCGACAAGGCGCAGCCCATCGACGCCAAGGCAAACGCCGCCAACCCCCACAACACCACGGGCCGACGCCCCACACTGTCAGAGATGGCGCCATGAAACAGACTCATGAAGGCAAAGCCGAACAGGTACGCCGACAGCGTTTGCTGCATTTGTACCGGCGTGGCCTCCAGCGACTGCGCAATACCGGCAAACGCCGGGATGTAGGTGTCGATGGAAAATGGCCCCAGCATGGCCAGTACCGCCAGCAAGACAGCCAGCGCCCAGCGCGGTCCGCGCCAGAGTTGCTGTGCGTCAGGATTCAAGGCAAAACCAGTAACTGTTAGCGAGTGATGGCGGGCACAGCTTAGTGTGACACACCCACCAGCGTCACTACCACAATGGCCACACCCAGCACCAGATTGATTGCCACCCAGTTGCGAATCTGCCCCAGCGCCAGTGCGCCGTCAGACCAGTCAGATGCGCTCACCGCCTGGCCCAGGCGCCGGTACAGCACCCAGCGGATGTAGGCAAAAATCAGCACCATCACGCCGCCCAGTGTAGACATGATCATCCACTCCAGTGGCATCGCAAAATGACCGCCGGCCTGCACCACCTGCCGGGCTACCTGGCCAATCAGCCAGGTGCCTGAACCCAGTGACAGGATGGCTACCAGCAGCACTGCATTGAAAAACCGCCCCAGCACGGCATGCATCAGGCGCACCCGCAGCGCGGGTTCAAGCTGTGCCACGGCCGGGCGCAAAAAGAAATGGGAAAACACCATGCCGCCAATCCAGACCACGGCGGCCAGCAGGTGAAGGGTTTTCAGCAAAGGGTAAAGCATGGATGTCCAGCGAAAAATTGGAAAGGTGGGAGTGTGCCTGAAGTTGCCGATGGCTGTCGTCACCAAGTTGACGCAAAAATTTCAGGGAATTTGCCGGGACAGGACTTGAATCCTGTCCAAACACCCTTATCATTAGCACTCGAAGGCCGTGAGTGCTAGTAGATTGACGTCTGGTGGCACACAAGCTTCAAAGAAACCTCTTCGCCAGCCTGTTGCTTGGCGTTTTTGTTTTAACCCTTGTTTCAAAACTTATAGGAGTCCGTATGAAACTTCGTCCCCTGCACGACCGCGTGATTGTCAAACGCGTTGAAAACGAAACCAAAACCGCTTCGGGCATCGTCATCCCTGACAGCGCTGCTGAAAAACCCGACCAAGGCGAAGTGCTGGCCGTTGGCCCCGGCAAGAAAAACGACAAGGGTGAGCTCGGCGCCATGAGCGTCAAGGTGGGCGACCGCGTTTTGTTTGGCAAGTACAGCGGCCAGACCGTCAAGGTTGATGGCGACGAGCTCCTCGTGATGAAAGAGGATGATTTGTTTGCCGTGGTTGAAACCAAATAATTTTGCGGGACTGATCGACAGACTTGCGAAGCAAACTGTCGCTCTGTCCTCAACTCATTAAAAAATATCACTTTTATAGCTGCTTGCGCTTATCTCATAAGGGCTAGCAGCCAATTTCACTTAAATATTCTGGAGTCATAACATGGCAGCAAAAGACGTAGTATTTGGCGGCGAAGCCCGCGCACGCATGGTTGAAGGCGTGAACATTCTGGCCAACGCGGTCAAGGTCACCCTGGGCCCCAAAGGTCGCAACGTGGTGCTGGAACGCAGCTTTGGCGCCCCCACCGTCACCAAAGACGGCGTGTCGGTCGCCAAAGAGATCGAACTCAAGGACAAGTTGCAAAACATGGGCGCACAAATGGTCAAGGAAGTCGCTTCCAAGACCTCTGACAACGCTGGCGACGGCACCACCACCGCCACCGTGCTGGCCCAAGCCATCGTGCACGAAGGCATGAAGTATGTCACCGCCGGCATGAACCCGATGGACATCAAGCGCGGCATTGACAAGGCCGTCGAAGCCCTCATCGCCGAGCTGAAAAAAGCCTCCAAGCCGACCACCACCTCGAAAGAGATCGCGCAAGTGGGTTCCATTTCTGCCAACTCGGACGCCAGCATCGGCGAGATCATCGCCAATGCCATGGACAAAGTGGGCAAAGAAGGCGTGATCACCGTGGAAGACGGCAAGAGCCTGCAAAACGAACTCGACGTGGTCGAAGGCATGCAGTTTGACCGCGGCTACCTGTCGCCCTACTTCATCAACAACCCCGAAAAGCAAGCCGCCTTGCTGGACAACCCGTTTGTGCTGCTGTACGACAAGAAAATCAGCAACATCCGTGACCTGCTGCCCACGCTGGAAGCCGTGGCCAAGGCCGGTCGCCCACTGTTGATCGTTGCCGAAGACGTGGAAGGCGAAGCGCTGGCCACCTTGGTCGTGAACACCATTCGCGGCATCCTGAAGGTTGTGGCGGTCAAGGCTCCTGGCTTTGGCGACCGTCGCAAGGCCATGCTGGAAGACATCGCCATCCTGACTGGTGGTAAGGTGATTGCCGAAGAAGTTGGCCTGACGCTGGAAAAAGTGCAACTGACGGACCTGGGTTCGGCCAAGCGCATCGAAGTGGGCAAAGAAAACACCATCATCATCGACGGTGCTGGCCCGGCCGCTGACATCGAAGCCCGCGTGAAACAAGTGCGCGTGCAAATCGAAGAAGCTACCAGCGACTACGACCGCGAAAAACTGCAAGAGCGCGTGGCCAAGCTGGCTGGCGGTGTGGCCGTGATCAAGGTGGGCGCTGCCACCGAAGTCGAAATGAAAGAAAAGAAAGCCCGTGTCGAAGACGCGCTGCACGCCACCCGCGCTGCGGTGGAAGAAGGCATTGTGGCTGGCGGCGGCGTGGCACTGTTGCGCGCCAAGCAAGCTGTGGGCGACATCAAGGGTGCCAACGCTGACCAAGACGCTGGCATCAAGCTGGTGATGAAGGCCATCGAAGCCCCGTTGCGCGAAATCGTTTACAACGCCGGCGGCGAAGCCTCGGTGGTGGTGAACGCGGTCATGGCTGGCAAGGGCAACTACGGCTTCAACGCCGCCAACGACACCTATGGCGACATGATCGACATGGGCATCTTGGACCCCACCAAAGTGACCCGCACCGCACTGCAAAACGCAGCGTCTGTGGCCTCTTTGATGTTGACCACTGAATGCATGGTGTCCGAGTCTCCCAAGGCAGAGTCTGCTGGTGGCATGGGTGGCGGCGACATGGGTGGCATGGGCGGAATGGGTGGCATGGGCGGTATGGGCATGTAATTGCCCGCTAGAGTCTGAAAGCTTCAGCACTCAGGCCGACGCCCTACAGCCCCGTCAGGTATCCAGCCTGACGGGGTTTTTTTCTTGGTGCGCCCGGCAGGGCGCATTTGCCTGGAGGTGAAAGTCCTCTGCTCGCCCAGCAAGGGGAAGAGTTGGACGATCTAACCTTAATCGTTAGTTGACGGCAAGGTTTTCGCGGGTGACTGCGAACCTGAAGGAAGCCCGATGGCAAAGCGCTGGCCCGACTTCAGGCGAGCGGATACGAGGCGTTGCAATGGGATGTGATGGCCGAATGAGGCGCAGACGTCGAAATGCCTGATTCGACGCTATTCGGAAAAGATTGCGCATTAAAAATGGTTTGGTTTTAGGTGAGCACGACCGATGGATGCCGTTCAACCACCGATACCCACCGCTTGTCGGCTGTTGCCTGACTTCGGCCGCGCACGGCACTATTCTGATCGTGCGGATTGAAGTCTTGCAATGGCGTTAAGTTGTTGGGGCGGCGTCTGCCATACGGGAACATTCAGGAGCATTCAACATGCGAAAAGTTGGTGAAAGTGGCTTTACCTTGATCGAGTTGCTGGTGACGCTGGCAATTGTGGTTGTCTTGGTGGCACTGGCCGCGCCCAGCTTTCAGCAATTGCTGGCCTCTACAAGCATGACCTCGCAGGCCAATGAGTTTCTCGCGGCGTTGAACTACACACGCTCTGAGGCGGTCAAGCGCAATACGCAGGTTGCCATGTGCAAAAGCAGTACTGGCACGGCTTGTGTGACCGCCGGTGGCTGGCAGCAAGGCTGGATTATTTTTATGGACCCAACCAACAGTGGTTCGTTGCAAGTTGTCGATAACGCCACCGATATTTTGCGGGTACACGCGGCTCTGAGCGGTGGCAGCACGCTGGTGGGACAAATCGGCGTA
Source organism: Comamonadaceae bacterium CG12_big_fil_rev_8_21_14_0_65_59_15 (assembly GCA_002786915.1). Taxonomy (GTDB): domain Bacteria; phylum Pseudomonadota; class Gammaproteobacteria; order Burkholderiales; family Burkholderiaceae_C; genus Rhodoferax. The sequence goes on from PCUV01000079.1 coordinate 13,809, forward strand.
GCTGATTATGTTGCTTACCTCCCCAATGGTCAGTCGTCGCAATCCGGGCGCTGGGATCTGTGTAGCGTGGCGGCTGTGGTGGCCGGTCGGGACGTCACCTTGAGCGCTGGCTCCGGTCGCGCCAGTGTTGCCAAAGACGGCCCACCTGCGGCACATTGCAATGGCGAATGACTAAGGAGTATTGAATGATGCGTCAACAAGCAGGTACGTCTTTGATAGAAATTCTGGTCACTATTTTGATTGTCAGCTTTGGCCTGCTCGGCGTTGCTGGTGTGGTGGGCAACGGGTTGAAAAATAACCACAGCTCGTATGGGCGCACGCAAGCCAGCATTCTGGCGGCGGACATCATCGACCGCATGCGTGCCAACCGCCGTGAAGCTGAGAGTATTGGCGCACCCTATGACATTGTGCTGGTTGATCCCTCGCCCACCGGTACCAGCATTGCCGAGCAAGACCTGAATGCCTGGCGCACGACACTGGCATCGACCTTACCTTTAGGCACTGGTGCGATTAGTATGAACGCTGCCACAAAAAAAGTGACGGTGACGGTGCAATGGGATGATTCCCGTGGTACCGGTGGCCACAGTATCCAGACCTTTGTGATGGAGACGCGGCTATGAAAATCAGCTTGACAGTCAAAGGCTTGTCTTCTCAGGCAGGGTTGAGTCTGGTGGAGTTGATGGTCAGCGTGGCGATTGCCCTGGTACTGATGATCGCCCTGATGCAGTTGTTGCTGGGTACCATGCAAACTGAACGCGTCACGTCGGACGTGTCACGTATGCAGGAGAATGGCAGAAACGCCCTGGAACTGATAGCGCGGGCAGTGCGTCAGGCGGGTGCGCGTAGCAACGCCGATGTGGCGTTTTCTGGCACGCCAGTCACCGGTGTCGATGGTGCCGGTACTGCGGCCGACAGCATGACCGTGCAATACGAAGCGCAAGACGGCGGTGAAACGGATTGCACGGGTGCTGTCGTGGCAGCCGGATCGTTGATGACGTACGCGTTTGCGGTGAACACGACCGTCGATCCACCCACGCTAACGTGCAATGGCATGACGATGGTTGACAACATTGAAAACCTACAGATTACATATGGCATTGATGCCGACAAAAATGGTGCTATCGAAAGTTATGTTGATGCACCAACGGCAACCCAGTTTGCACAGGCAGCAGCGCTGCGGGTTGCGCTCACAGTGCGTGGACCCTCCGCTAACATAGCGGTACCAGCCAGTGCCGCCAGTGCGGCGGACAGTTTTTTGCGCCAGGTTTTTAACGCTACCTTCACCGTCAGAAATCAGGCGGGGTAATGCATATGAAAACCACCCCCACCTTGATTCGGCAGCAACGCCAAGCTGGTGCTGTGCTGATTACCGGTCTGATCTTCATGACCTTGGTGATGCTGATCGCCTTGTCGGTGATGCGTAGCGCTACGCTGGAAGAACGCATGGCAGCCAACTCCCGCAATCGACAGTTGGCGCTGGAAGCCGCTGAGGCCGTGGTGCGAGACGCTGAATTGAGCCTGTTCGCGGCGGCACCTTTCAACCCCTTTGATCTTGAGGCGTTTGTCGCGTCTTGCACCGGTGGCTATTGCGCTGCGCCAGCGGCTGGCGACACGCCACGGTGGCAAAGTGCTTCGACCTGGTCGAATACGGCCAATACAAGGACATTTGCCAATGCCACTTCAAATTTGACTGCCTCACTGGTGGCCAGCCAACCCAGCTACATCGTTGAGTTGATTGGTCAAGAAGGTGGCCAAACACAACATATTTGTCCCAAGTTGTTGTTTCGTATCACTGCGCGGGGTGTTGGCGTGGATGGTTCAGAGGTATTTGTTGAAGACATTTACCGGCACCGTCCGGCAACTTTCTCTGACGGAAGTTGCGGTTAAGGATGCGAGTGAAACCAAAGGAGCATGATCATGTCTAGACTGAAGCTGCACAAGCTCACCAGAGTGTCGCTGTTGCCGCTGCTGGCCGGTGGTGTGGTGCTGGCGGCAACGCTGTTCAACCCGGATTGGATTAGTTCCACGACCAACGCAACACAGCCCGTTGGCTATGTGGGCGCACCCAGTGCGTCGGGGTATTTGCTCACCTCGGCGGCACAAGCGATCTACGCCATCGATTACAGCGCAACCGACTGGAGCGGCGACTTGCATTCGCGCACGATGGATTCGAATGGAACGCTGCAATTGTCTGATAACTGGGGCAACGGCGCTGCTTACCAGATTGACCAGCAAGATTACAACACCGGTAGGATGATTGTCACCTACAACAGCTCCGGTGTGCCGTTTCGCTGGGCTAACTTGTCTGCCACGCAAAAAACGGCACTCGACTCGGCAACCGCCAGCGCTGCCGCCACCTCGCCAGTGTTGGACTATATCCGGGGTCAACGCAGCAATGAATTGCCCAACGGTGCCAACTACCGCGCCAGAAGCGATGTGCTGGGCGATATCATTCATTCAACCCCCCTGTACTGGAACGACGGTACCAACCAAACCGTGTTTGTGGGTGCCAATGATGGCATGTTGCACGCCATCAATGCGGGTGCCTTGCCCGATGGTGGCAAGGAAAGGTTTGCCTTTATTCCTGCGCAGTTGATCGCCAAGTTGCCATTGCTCAAGGCCACGCCTTACACCCACCGCTACTTTGTCGATGGGCAACTTGCAGCACGGCGTTACCCGGCCTATACCGAGTCGGGTGGAGCAACACAGGCTGCGCGCAGCATTCTGGTTGCTGGCTTGGGTGGCGGTGGCAAGGGCCTGTTTGGGTTGGATATCGGTGCCGTGCCCACATCCGAGAGTGACGCCGCCAGCAAGGTGCTTTGGGAAATCAGCAGTGCCACATCGGGTTTTGCCAACCTGGGCCATACTTACGGTACGCCTATTCTGACCAAACTGCCCAACGGTGACGCGGCGTTGATTTTGGGCAATGGCTATAACAACAGTGGTAACGGGCATTCCACTTTATTCATTATCAATCCGCATACCGGCGCCAAAATTGACGAAATTGATGCTGGCACGGGCAGTGTGTCGGCACCCAATGGTTTGTCGTCACCAACCATGGTTGACGCTGATCTGGATGGTCGCAGCGATTACGTTTACGCTGGTGATATTGACGGTAATTTGTGGAAGTTTGACCTTGCTGCCTCGCCGCGCACGGCGGTCAAGCTGTTCCCTACAACGACAGCGCTGCAAACGACGCCGGCCCAGGCCATTACCATGGCGCCTGGTTTCAGGGCGCACCCCTTGGGTGGGCGCATGGTCACGTTTGTGACGGGCAAAATCTTTGACAACACCGATGCCAGCGACGCAGCAACGCATTACGCCTACGGCATCTGGGATCGACCGGCCGCCTATGCTGCCAATGACACGTTGCTAACGCAAAACTTGACTGAAGTAAATTACAGTGGCGTCAGTCCGGCCATTCGGGTACGCACCGCCAGCAACAATGTGCCAGACTGGACCACCGGTGCCGGGCATCACATGGGCTGGAAAACTGCTTTGCCTGTGGGGGGTGAGCGGGTGGTCGGGGATGGTGCTTTCGTAACAGGTGTGGTTTTCCTGTTTTTGTCCACCAACCCGGCCGTCAACACCTCGGAAACGCCGCCTGGGGAAAACTGGTGGATGCAGCTCAATGCCCTGACCGGAGGTGACAACGGCCTGGTGCGGTTTGACCTGAATGCAGATTCACATTTCACCGCTGCCGATCAGGTCAGCGGGGTCAGCCCTGTCGGGCGCAACATGGGTGGCGGTGTGCGCTCGCAGTTGACCGCCTTTACTACCGCCGGGTTCGACATTTACCAGGCCAACTACGACAACAATGGTGATCCGCCGAGTACCTCTACCACGGCCACGCAGGGTGTCGCCGGAGGCCACTTTGATGAAGACATTTATTACGGATCGGGTGGCACGGCCAGCGCAACCGAGGCCGCCGGGAGCGTGAAATTTACCTATGCCAGCAGCAGCACTGCAAAAACTGTCTCATTGCTGACCATCACGGCCAACGGCGAAACCGTTTATTCGGGTGCCCCGGGCAGCAAAAAACCAAGAGACCTGGACGATTTTCTGAATGGCAAATCGTCCACGAATTACACCCTGGTCAAAAATTACGGCGGCAACAATGCAACCGTCGGCATTGTGGCCAAGTCCGCGGGTAGCGCGTTGAATGGGCCGGTGACGGTTTCCCTCACGACCACTGGCAGCAGCCCGGGCTTTAGCAAATCGGATTTGACCGGCGGCACCGATGCCACGGCGGGGGGCGGCGATACCTGTGTCGGCAGTGCCTGCCAATCCAAGCAACACTTTCACCAGTATGACGACAAGTTTGATGTGACCGGAGTCAATATGCTCAACCCGAGCAGCGCCACGTTGGACCTCAAAGGCGGCGTTCCGTCACTGACGCAAAACTTCAAGGTGATCGTCTCCAACCAGTACCTCAACCCGGCGGTCAAGTTGCACATTGGCGACCCGAGTTATGTTTACAACCTGGACGCTGGGTATATTGCACTCAAGACTTATCTGACCACTGGCATCCCGTCTCTGGCAACCCTGCAAACCTATAGGCGTGATCCGGCCACCGCTTGGCCCGGCTCCGCCAGCACCGACGCTGCCAAATTGGCCCAGCCCAAATACATCGGCAGTCTGGCCATCAATATGCCGATCGATGCCCTAACCGCCAAAGACTGGTGGGGCAATGGTGATGTTCGGGTCGGCTTGCACCCGTCGCAAACTGGTTGTGTCAAGAAGGCCGCCGGTGACTATGACGGGAACATGTACCAACCGGTGGTTCCGCCAGCGAATGGCGTTGACGGGCCGGGTGTCAATGGTTACTCCAGCAGTACGACACCGGCAACAGCCACAGGGGTCAGACACAATGGGGCGCTGACGATTCAGATCATCAGTGACTTGACACCAGATTCAGCATTGGAACTGAGTGTGCCAGGCCGGCCTGAATATGGCGTGCGGGTCAAGTCTGCACTGTATGGCACGTATGTTTTGGCCGAGTACACCACGTTCTGGCACCACCCCAACGGCAAGTGCTATAGCGCTTCTGGCTGGACCAAGAACCCAGGTGCCGACAATGGCAGCAGTACTTTGGACACCAAGGCGGTCGGGTCAACCGACCCGAAGATCGGCAGTTTGGGTACCGCAACACCCGGCACCACGACCACGACGGTGACCAACGCAGACGGCACCACCACCACTACCACGGTTGTGATTGTGCTCAATAGTGATGGCACTTACACCACGACCACCACCATTACAAATTCTGACGGCGGTAGCAGCAGCACGACGATGACCAACAATACAATCGAAATCGGTGGTTCGGTGGATTCAAGTGGCGCCATTGGCGGTGGCGTGACTACGCCTCTGGAAGCCTTGGGACGGGTTAACTGGAGAGAATTGCGCAGATGAAAACCAATCCTAACAATCAATCAGCGTCGGTGGGCCTGCCCGGGATCCAGGCTGGCACCGCGCGGCTGCGCGGTTTCACCCTGATCGAACTCATGATCACGGTGGCGATCATCGGAATTCTGGCGGCGGTGGCGTTGCCGTCTTACACCAGCTATGTGCAGCGCGCCAGTCGTGCCGACGTGAAATCGATTTTGCTGGAAAACGCTCAGTACATGGAGCGCTATTTCACCACCAACAACACCTATGTCGGAGCTACCTTGCAGAACGTACAAAGTCCAAAATCTGGATCGGCACGCTACAACCTTTCGTTTTCCGCTGGACCAGAAGCGAGCAGCTTTACCATTCAAGCCGTACCCACCAGTGCACAGGCCAGTGATTCATGTGGCACTTTGACGCTGTCCAATACCGGTCTCCAAACACCCTCGACGGCCGGTTGCTGGTAGTCCACCGCCAAGGCTTTGTGCGCATCCCCGCTGTTGTTCTGGCTTCCCTGCGGTTGCTGGCTGATTTTGGCGGCACGCTAGGTTAGCGTGCATGGTGTGATGGGCCATCGGACGCTGCTTTCGGAGCCATCATCATCAAGCCTGACTTGGTTATAATTCTCAGCTCTGCAAAGTTTGCAGGTTCGCACGTACGGGGCCGTTCCAGCGCCGTACGCAAGTTGTTTTTTTACAGGAAATTTCATGATTGCATCCAGCGTTAAAGCCGCTGTTGTCAAAGACAACGCCCGTTCTGCCGGTGACACCGGTAGCCCCGAAGTTCAAGTGGCTCTGCTCACGGCCCGTATCAACGAGCTCACGCCCCACTTCAAAACCCACGCCAAAGATCACCACGGTCGCCGTGGCCTGCTGCGCATGGTGAGCCGCCGCCGCAAGCTGCTCGACTACCTCAAAGACAAAGACGCCGACCGCTACGTTGCGCTGATCACCAAGCTTGGTCTGCGCAAGTAAGTGCTTGACAAGAATGACAAACGCCTGAGTTAGGTCACTAGCTCGGGCGTTTTTTACTTCGCATACGCCATCAACACAAGCGAAGCTGTGTCATTCCAAAGTGCTCGCCCGTGCGCGCGGGGAAACCTCTGGAATGGCATCGTGTTCTGTGTTGCGGCTTGCGGGCTCTGGCGGGGTAGCCTGCATCCCCCCATATTCACAGGAGATTGAAAAATGACGATGTTCAAAAAAGTAACCAAGACCTTCCAATGGGGTCAAAACACGGTGACCATGGAAACGGGCGAAATCGCCCGCCAGGCCAGCGGTGCGGTCAAGCTCGATATGGACGGCACGGTTGTGTTGGCCACGGTGGTTGCCAGAACCGAAGGCAAAGCCGGGCAAGACTTTTTTCCGCTGACGGTCGATTACCTTGAAAAGTCTTACGCCGCAGGCAAAATCCCCGGCAGCTTCTTCAAGCGTGAAGGTCGCCCCAGCGAGTTTGAGACGCTGACCAGTCGCCTGATCGATCGCCCGATCCGCCCGCTGTTTCCCGAAGGCTTCTTCAATGAAGTGCATGTGGTCGTGCACACCTTGTCGCTCAATCCTGAAGTGGATGCCGACATTGCCGCCATGATCGCCGTTAGCGCGGCTTTGTCGGTCAGTGGTGTGCCGTTCAGCGGCCCGATTGGTGCAGCGCGTGTGGGTTATATCAACGGCGAGTATGTGTTGAATCCGGGTCAGACGCAACGCAAATCGAGCCAGATGGACCTGGTGGTGGCGGGTACCGAAACGGCGGTGTTGATGGTCGAATCTGAAGCCGATCAGCTGTCTGAAGAAGTCATGCTGGGCGCGGTGATGTTTGGCCATGCGCAGGGTGCCATTGCCATCAATGCGATTCATGAGCTGGTGCGTGACGCTGGCAAACCGGTGTGGGACTGGAAAGCACCGGCCAAGGATGAACCCTTGATCGCCAAGGTGGAAGCATTGGCCAAAGACAAGCTGAGCGCTGCATACCAACTGCGCAACAAGCAAGCGCGCACGCAGGCCTGCCGCAGCGCTTACGCTGACGTGATGGCCGGCCTGAAGGCCGACGGCGTGGAGTTCGATTCGGTCAAGGTGGAAGGCTTGCTGTTTGACATCGAAGCGCGCCTGGTGCGCGGCCAGATCCTGGCCGGCGAGCCGCGTATTGACGGGCGCGACACGCGCACCGTGCGTCCGATTGAGATCCGCAACAGCGTGCTGCCACGCACGCACGGCTCGGCACTGTTCACCCGTGGTGAAACCCAGGCGCTGGTGGTCACCACCTTGGGTACCGAACGCGACGCACAGCGCATCGACGCCCTAAGCGGCGACTATGAAGACCGCTTTATGCTGCACTACAACATGCCCCCCTTTGCCACCGGCGAAACCGGTCGCGTGGGCACACCCAAGCGCCGTGAAATCGGCCACGGCCGCTTGGCCAAGCGCGCCCTCGTTGCCGTGTTGCCGAAAAAGGAAGATTTCCCTTACACCATGCGCGTGGTCTCCGAGGTGACCGAATCCAACGGTTCGTCGTCAATGGCCTCGGTGTGCGGTGGTTGTCTGAGCCTGATGGACGCGGGTGTGCCGTTGAAGGCGCACGTGGCCGGTATCGCCATGGGCCTGATCAAGGAAGACAATCGCTTTGCCGTGCTGACCGACATTCTGGGTGATGAAGACCATCTGGGCGACATGGACTTCAAGGTGGCCGGTTCGGCCAACGGCATCACCGCCTTGCAGATGGATATCAAGATTCAGGGTATCACCAAAGAGATCATGCAAGTGGCGCTGGCGCAGGCCAAAGAGGCGCGCATGCACATTCTGGGCAAGATGGTCGAAGCCATGGGGTCAGCCAAGGCCGAGGTATCGACCTTTGCCCCGCGTCTGTTCACCATGAAGATCAACCCCGAGAAGATTCGTGACGTGATCGGCAAGGGCGGTTCGGTGATCCGCGCGCTGACCGAAGAAACCGGCACGCAAATCAACATCGAAGAAGACGGCACCATCACCATTGCGTCGGCTGATCCGGCCAAGGCCGAAGAAGCCAAGCGCCGCATTGAGCAGATCACCGCTGAAGTTGAAATTGGCAAGGTGTACGAAGGTCCGGTTGTGAAGATTCTGGACTTTGGCGCGCTGATCAACCTGCTGCCGGGCAAGGATGGCCTGCTGCATATCAGCCAGATCGCGCACGAGCGTGTCGAGAAGGTGACCGATTACCTCAAGGAAGGTCAGATCGTCAAGGTCAAGGTTCTGGAAACCGACGAAAAAGGCCGCGTCAAGCTGTCCATGAAGGCGCTGCTGGATCGTCCGGTCCAAGAAAACCGCGATTGACCGTTTTTGCACCTGATTTGATAGTGCATCAGGAATGATTGACAAGGTCTAGAGCCATAAAAAGCATGCAAGCAGTTGAGATCACCCAATTTGGCGCTCCGGACGTTCTGCGCCTGGGGCAGCGGCCCATGCCGGTGCCAGTGGCGGGCGAGGTGCTGTTGCGTGTGAGCGCCAGCGGGGTGAACCGCCCGGACGTGTTGCAGCGCAAAGGTGCTTATCCGCCACCCATTGGCGCTTCGGACATTCCAGGGCTTGAAGTGGCGGGCGTGATCGAGCAGGGCGACGCAGCGCAGTTGGCCGCAGCGGGCTTGCAGTTGGGGCAGCGCGTGTGTGCGCTGGTATCTGGAGGTGGCTACGCGCAGTATTGCGTGGCGCCGCTGGCACAGTGTCTGCCGGTGCCCCAGGGCCTGACCGACGTGCAGGCGGCGAGTTTGCCTGAGACCTTTTTCACCGTGTGGAGCAACCTGGTGGACCGGGGCCGGCTGGTGGCGGGCGAAAGTGTGCTGATCCAAGGCGGCACCAGCGGCATTGGCGTCACAGCGATCCAGTTGGCGCGCGCGCTGGGTGCGCGAGTTTTTGCCACGGCTGGCAGTGATGAAAAATGTGCTGCCTGTGTGGCGTTGGGGGCAGCGGCCGCCATTAATTACAAGGCGCATGATTTTCAGGCTGAGGTGATGCGGCTCACCAATGAACTGGGTGTCAACCTGATTCTGGACATGGTCGCGGGTGCGTATGTTGCGCGCGAGGTGCAGTGCCTGCAAGAAGACGGGCGGCTGGTCATCATCGCTGTGCAAGGGGGTGTCAAGAGTGAGTTTGACGCTGGGCTGGTGCTGCGCAGGCGCTTGACCATTACCGGCTCGACATTGCGGCCCCGGCCCGTGGCGTTCAAGGCGGCGATCGCCCAGGCGCTGCGTCAGCACGTCTGGCCGCTCATTGAGTCCGGGCAGATTCAGCCGGTGATCCACAGCGTTTTTGCGGCTGTGGATGCGGCCGGTGCCCATGCGCTGATGGAATCCAATCAACACGTCGGAAAAATTGTTTTGACCTGGGGACAAGCATGAAGAAAAAACTCATTGCAGGCAACTGGAAGATGAACGGCAACCTGGCCGCCAATGAGCAGTTGCTCAAGGCGGTTCTGGCAGGCGTTGGCCAGCCCGCCTGCCGGGTGGCGGTGAGCGTTCCGTCGGCGTACCTGGCGCAGTGTCAATCGTTGCTGGCCGGTTCTGTTGTGGAACTGGCGGCACAAGATGTTTCAGCGTATGAATCTGGCGCTTACACCGGTGAAATTTCAGCGTTGATGCTGCGTGACTTTGGTGTGCGCTATGCCATCGTCGGGCACTCAGAGCGGCGCCAATACCACGGCGAAAGTGACGAGGCGGTGGCGCTCAAGGCGCAGCGTGCGCTGGGTTGTGGTATCACGCCGATCGTCTGCGTGGGTGAAACCCTGGTCGAGCGCGAGGCCGGTCAAACTGTCGAAGTGGTCAAGCGTCAGTTGGCGGCGGTGATTCGCGCCAATGGGCATTGTGTGAGCGAGATTGTGGTGGCCTATGAACCCGTGTGGGCCATTGGTACCGGTAAGACCGCCACACCGGAGCAGGCACAAGATGTGCACGCGGTGTTGCGTGCGCAGCTCAAAGCGGCGTCACCCAATGCGGATCGCATTGCGTTGCTGTACGGCGGCAGCATGAATGCAGCCAATGCTGCCTCGCTTTTGTCTCAGCCCGACATTGACGGTGGGCTCATTGGTGGCGCGGCGTTGAAGGCTGTAGATTTCTTGACCATTATTGCTGCTGCCTGATTGGGCGGGCGCAAATCGCTATTGAACTAGGAGTATTTAATGAACGTTGTGTTGACGATTTTGCTGGCGGTGCAGATGATTTCTGCGATTGCCATGGTAGGCCTGATTCTGGTACAGCACGGCAAGGGTGCCGATATGGGGGCGGCTTTTGGCAGCGGTGGGTCCGGCAGTCTGTTTGGCGCCAGCGGCAGCGCCAATTTTTTGTCGCGCACGACAGCGGTACTGGCGACGATCTTTTTCGTGAGCACCTTGGCGTTGGCTTATTTTGGGGCGGCACGTCCGGCTCCCGCGTCGGGCAGTGTGCTTGAAAACGCTGCGCTTGTGACGCCTGTACCGGCTGCCGTTGCGCCTGCGCCAGTGGTTTCTGGTGCAGCTCAAATCCCAGCCAAATAAATGACGTTTTGACGGGCTTGTTTCCGCAGGAAGTGTGGGGATTCAGGGTACACTTCGCCACGCTCTAAATGCTTCAGATGCGCGTTAGATGCGTCAAGTCGGAAGGGCACAAAATCCAGCCGTCGTGGTGAAATTGGTAGACACGCTATCTTGAGGTGGTAGTGGCGAAAGCTGTGCGAGTTCGAGTCTCGCCGACGGCACCAAGTAAGAATAAGTTTGACGTATGTCAATACGGTAAACTGACTATTGAATCAAACTCGCTAGATGAATCTTGAACAATACTTGCCAGTGATTCTCTTCGTCGTGATCGGCATGACGGTCGGTGTCATGCCGCAGATCATTGGTTACATCCTCGGTCCGAACCGTCCATACGGCGCCAAAAACTCTCCTTACGAATGTGGCTTTGAAGCCTTTGGCGACGCGCGCATGAAGTTCGACGTGCGCTATTACCTGATCGCCATTCTTTTCATCCTGTTCGACCTTGAAACTGCACTGTTGTTTCCGTGGGCGGTGACGCTGAAAGAACTTGGTTTGTATGGTTTTTTTGTTGGCCTTGAATTTGTGACCCTCCTCACGATTGGCTTTGTTTACATGTGGCTCAAGGGCGCCCTGGATTGGGAGTAAAACAATGATCGAAGGATTGCTCGACAAAGGCTTTGTCACGACAAGTTACGACTCAGTGGTGAACTGGGCCAAAACTGGGTCGGTGTGGCCAATGACATTTGGCTTGGCTTGCTGTGCGGTCGAAATGATGCACGCAGCGGCGGCGCGCTATGACATCAGCCGCTTTGGTGCCGAGGTGTTTCGGCCCAGTCCGCGCCAGTCAGATCTGATTATTGTGGCGGGGACGCTGACCAACAAGATGGCACCGGCGTTTCGCAAGGTTTATGACCAGATGGCCGAGCCGCGCTGGGTGATCAGCATGGGGTCGTGCGCTAATGGCGGCGGTTATTACCACTACAGTTATTCCGTGGTGCGCGGTTGTGACCGCATTGTGCCGGTCGATGTCTATGTGCCCGGTTGTCCGCCCACTGCTGAAGCGCTGGTGTATGGCATCCTCCAGTTGCAGAGCAAGATCCGTCGCACCCAAACTATTGCTCGCACCTGAGGAAATATGTTCATGACCGAATTTGCTGTTAATCCAGTTGTGCTCCAGGAACGGGTCGCTCGGGCGTTGGGCGATCTGCTGCAAAGCAGCGTGGTTCGCCTGGGTGAGCTGACCCTTGTGGTGAAGGCTGAGGACTACCACAAGGTAGTGCTTGTGTTGCGTGACCATCCCGAGTGCAAGTTTGAGCAGATGATCGACCTGTGTGGTGTGGATTATTCAACCTATAAAAACCAGCCTTGGGAAGGGATGCGTTTTTGCGTGGTACTGCATCTGTTGTCGGTCAGTCTGAACCAACGTGTGCGACTCAAGGTGTTTTTGCCGGATGACGAAGCACCCATGCTGCGCTCTGTGTGCGATGTCTGGAGCTCTGCCAACTGGTTTGAGCGTGAGGCGTTTGACCTGTTTGGCATTGTGTTTGAAGGCCACGAAGACCTGCGGCGCATTCTGACGGATTACGGTTTTATCGGGCATCCGTTTCGCAAGGATTTCCCCATGTCAGGTCATGTCGAGATGCGCTACGACGCAGAGCAAAGGCGCGTGGTCTATCAGCCTGTCACGATCGAGCCGCGGGAGATCACGCCGCGCATCATTCGTGAAGAAAACTACGGTGGCCTGCAACAAGCAAGGTAAGTCATGGCTGAGATCAAAAATTACACCCTGAACTTTGGACCCCAGCACCCGGCCGCGCACGGTGTGCTGCGTTTGGTGCTTGAACTCGACGGTGAAGTCATCCAACGCGCTGACCCGCATATCGGCTTGCTGCACCGCGCCACTGAAAAGCTGGCAGAAAGCAAGACGTATCTGCAGGCCCTGCCGTACATGGATCGTCTGGACTACATGTCGATGATGTGTAACGAGCAGGCGTATTGCCTGGCGGTGGAGCGCATGCTGGGTATTGAAGTACCCTTGCGCGCCCAATACATCCGCGTCATGTTTGCAGAAATCACGCGCTTGCTCAATCACCTGTTGTGGGTGGGGGCGCACGCGATCGACTGTGGCGCGATGACGGTCATGCTGTACGCGTTTCGCGAGCGCGAAGACCTGTTTGACATTTATGAAGCGGTCAGTGGTGCGCGTATGCACGCTGCGTACTTCCGGCCGGGGGGCGTTTACCGGGATATGCCCGATGCCATGCCGCGCCACAAACCCAACAAGATTCGCAGCGCCAAGTCCACTGAGGAACTCAACCGCAATCGTGGCGGTAGCGTGCTTGATTTCATTGATGACTTTACGCAGCGCTTCCCCACGCATCTGGACGAATACCACACTTTGTTGACCGAGAACCGTATCTGGAAGCAGCGCACGGTTGGCATTGGTGTCGTGACACCGGAACGCGCCCTGAACCTGGGCTTTACCGGCCCGATGTTGCGTGGCTCCGGCGTGGCCTGGGACTTGCGCAAGTCGCAACCTTATGAGGTTTATGACCGGCTCGACTTTGATATTCCGGTGGGCAAGACCGGCGACACCTACGACCGCTATCTGGTGCGTATGGAAGAAATGAAGCAGTCCAACCGCATCGTCAAACAGTGTGTGGACTGGTTGCGTGCCAACCCTGGTCCGGTCATTACCGACAACCACAAGATCGCGCCGCCCGATCGTGAATCCATGAAGACCAACATGGAAGAACTGATTCACCACTTCAAGCTATTTACCGAGGGTTTTCCGGTGCCAGAAGGTGAGACGTATGCGGCGATCGAGCACCCCAAGGGCGAGTTTGGTATCTACCTGATCAGCGATGGTGCCAACAAACCGTACCGCATGAAGATTCGTCCACCGGCTTTCGTTCACCTGTCGGCGCTCAATGAAATGGGCAAGGGCCACATGATTGCCGATGCGGTGGCAATCATTGGAACGATGGACATCGTGTTTGGGGAAGTTGACAGATGATTTCTGAAAAATCCAAGGCGGCTTTTGCGAAAGAGGTTGCCAAGTACCCGGCTGATCAGCGTCAGTCTGCCGTGATGGCATGCTTGCAGATCGTGCAGAAGGAACTGGGCTATGTCAGCCTCGAGAGCGAAAAATTTGTCGCGGAGTACCTTGGCATGGCACCGATGGCAGTGCACGAGGTGACCAGCTTCTACAACATGTACAACCAGCGTCCGGTGGGAAAGTACAAACTCAACGTGTGCACCAACCTGCCGTGCCAGTTGCGTGCGGGCGCACAAGCGATGGCCTACCTCAAGCAAAAATTGGGTATTGACAACAATCAGACCACTGCTGACGGACTGTTTACCTTGCAGGAGTCAGAGTGTTTGGGTGCTTGTGCAGATTCACCGGTGATGCTGGTCAACGACACAACGATGTGCAGTTTCATGAGTGACGAAAAGCTCGACCAGTTGGTGGACGGTTTGCGTGCTCTGGAGGGCAAGGCATGAACGCGGCAAGTTTGCTGGCTCAGTTCCAGGCAACAGGGGTGCAAACCTGTTTTCACAATCGGCACATCAATCCCCAGATTCTGGCTGGTCTGAACGGTTCCAACTGGCACCTGAAAGACTACGAGGCGCGGGGCGGCTACCAGGCGCTGCGTCAGGTGTTGGGGCAGACTGGCGCACCCGTCATGACGCAAGACCAGGTGATTGCCGTGGTCAAGGAGTCGTCGTTGCGTGGCAGGGGTGGTGCGGGTTTTCCGACCGGGCTCAAGTGGAGCTTCATGCCGCGACAGTTCCCGGGCGACAAATACCTGGTCTGCAATTCCGACGAGGGCGAGCCCGGAACCTGCAAAGACCGCGACATCATGGAGTTCAACCCGCATATCGTGATCGAGGGCATGATCATTGCCGCCTACGCGATGGGTATTGCGGTGGGCTACAACTACATTCACGGGGAAATTTTCCATACCTACCAGCGTTTTGAAGAGGCGCTTGAAGAAGCCCGCGCTGCGGGTCTGCTAGGCAACAATATCTTGGGCAGCGGGTTCAATTTCCAGCTGCATGCAGCACACGGTTTTGGCGCCTACATCTGCGGTGAAGAAACAGGGTTGCTGGAATCGCTTGAAGGCAAGAAGGGCCAGCCGCGTTTCAAGCCGCCGTTTCCGGCCAGCTTTGGTTTGTACGGCAAGCCCACTACCATCAACAACACCGAAACCTTCGCGGCGGTCCCTTGGATCATCCGCAACGGTGGGCCGGCGTTTGTGGCGTGCGGCAAGCCCAACAACGGCGGTACCAAGATTTATTCGGTCAGCGGCGACGTTGAATTACCGGGCAACTATGAGGTGCCCATGGGCACGCCATTTGCCCAGCTGCTTGAATTGGCCGGCGGTGTACGCAAAGGTCATCAGCTCAAGGCTGTCATTCCGGGTGGGTCGTCTTCGCCGGTATTGCCAGCAGGCGTCATCATGGATTGCACCATGGACTATGACTCGATCGCCAAGGCGGGCTCGATGCTGGGTTCTGGCGCGGTGATTGTGATGGACGATTCGCGTTGCATGGTCAAGAGCCTGCAGCGTCTGAGCTATTTCTACATGCATGAGTCCTGCGGACAATGCACGCCCTGCCGTGAAGGTACGGGCTGGTTGTCGCGCGTGGTTGACCGCATTGAAACCGGGCAGGGACGTGCCTCTGACATGGAATTGTTGAATTCCGTGGCAGAGAACATTCAGGGGCGCACGATCTGCGCGCTGGGTGACGCCGCTGCCATGCCCGTGCGCGCCATGCTCAAGCATTTCATGCCTGAATTTGAATACCACGTGGTGCACAAGACCTGTATGGTTCCAGCTTACGTTTGAGCGAGTCCCAGATGATTGAAATTGAACTCGACGGAAAAAAAGTAGCTATTGCCGAAGGCAGTACGGTCATGCACGCGGCCGAAAAGTCTAGCACCTACATTCCGCATTTTTGCTATCACAAGAAGCTCAGCGTTGCGGCTAATTGCCGCATGTGCCTGGTGGATATCGAAAAAATGCCCAAGCCCATGCCGGCTTGCGCAACGTCGGTCACCCAAGGTATGGTGGTACGTACCAAGACCGACAAGGCGGTCAAGGCCCAGCAATCGGTGATGGAATTTTTGCTCATCAATCACCCGCTGGATTGCCCGATCTGCGATCAGGGTGGCGAGTGTCAGTTGCAGGACTTGGCGGTGGGCTATGGCGGATCTTCTTCGCGTTACGAAGAAGAAAAGCGGGTGGTCAAGGTCAAGGACGTCGGGCCGCTGATCTCGATGCAGGAAATGACCCGTTGCATCCACTGCACGCGCTGCGTGCGGTTTGGGCAGGAAATCGCCGGTGTGATGGAACTGGGCATGTCCAACCGGGGCGAGCATTCCGAAATCGAAACCTTCGTCGGGCAAACTGTGGATTCAGAGCTGTCGGGCAACATGATCGACATCTGCCCCGTGGGCGCCTTGACCAGCAAGCCGTTCCGCTACAGTGCCCGTACCTGGGAGTTGTCGCGGCGTAAGTCGGTCAGCCCGCACGATTCGACCGGGGCCAACCTGATCGTTCAGGTCAAAAACAACCGTGTCATGCGGGTCGTTCCGTTTGAAAACGAGGTGGTCAATGAATGCTGGATCGCCGACCGCGACCGGTTTTCTTATGAGGCGCTCAACAGTCCCGATCGCCTGACCACCCCGATGATCAAGCAGGGTGGCAAATGGAATGAGGTGGACTGGAAGACTGCGCTGGAATACGTTGCCCACGGGTTGCGCAATATCAAATCAGAGCATGGCGCCAACTCCATCGGTGCGTTGGTGAGTCCGCACAGTACCTTGGAAGAGCTGTATTTGGCGGGATCCTTGGTACGTGCCTTGGGCAGCGAAAACATCGATTACCGTTTGCGCAACGCCCAGTTTGATAGCGCGCGACCGGGCGCGCGCTGGTTGGGCTTGCCGATTGCGGCGTTGTCTAATCTACAGTCGGTCTTGGTGGTTGGATCCAACCTGCGTAAGGACCATCCCCTGTTTGCACAGCGCATCCGGCAGGCGGCTCGGCATGGTTGCGTGGTGAGTGCCGTGACGTCGGGACACGCCGATTGGGCATTGCCGGTGGCACATGCCAATATCCTTGCAGCAACGGGCTGGGTGCAGGCTCTAGCAGATATCGCAGCAGCGGTGGCACAAGAAAAATCAGTGCCGACACCCCAACCGGGTCAGGTGACAGCCTCGGCGTTGGCCATGGCGCAGGCATTGATTTCCGGTGAGCGCTCTGCTGTGTTGCTGGGTAATGCAGCAGCTCACCACGCTCAGGCGCTGAATCTGCTTGAATTGTCGAACTGGATTGGCGCGCAAACGGGCGCAACAGTGGGTTACCTGACCGAAGCGGCCAATACTGTGGGCGCTCAATTGGTGGGCGCGCTGCCGGGTGTCGGCGGTATGCACGCTGGGCAAATGTTGTCGGGTGGCTTGAAAGCGGCGATGCTGCTCAACACCGAACCCGAATTTGATGCGGCCGGGGGTGCGGCGGCGCTACAGACTTTGGCCAAATGCGACATGGTAGTTTCTTTGAGTCCCTTCAAGACCAATCTGGAATGCGCCGATGTCCTGTTGCCGATCGCACCTTTCACGGAAACGTCTGGAACATTTGTCAATGCAGAGGGGCGTCGCCAGAGTTTCCACGCCGTGGTTAAACCTTTGGCTGAAACACGGCCTGCCTGGAAGGTTTTCCGTGCCTTGGCGGATATTTTGGGCTTGCCCGGATTTAGCTTTGACGCGTCAACTGATGTCCTTGTGCAAGCCATGGATGGGGTGACTGAGAGCGCATCTGGCATGGTGATCACAGCGCGGTTGAGTAATGCCAGTGTAGGTGTTCAAGCGGCTGCGGTAGCTTGGGTTGAACCCTGTGTGGCGTCCATTTATCAGTTGGACGGACTGGTGCGCCGAGCATCGTCATTGCAGTTGACTGTGGATGCCCGCATGGCGGTTACTTCGGAGGTGGTGGCATGAGCGACTGGCTTTTCTCTCTTGGTCAGGCGCTGATCGACGCGTCTTGGTGGTCGGGCTTGGCCTGGCCGCTGATCTGGGCACTGTTGAAGGTGACGGTTGTGTTGATGATCGTGCTGGGTGCTGTGACCTACGCCACCTTGTGGGAGCGCAAATTGCTGGGTTGGGTGCAAATCCGTCTGGGCCCCAACAGGGTGGGTCCATGGGGTTTGCTACAGCCGATTGCCGACGCCTTGAAGCTGATGACCAAGGAAATCGTGCGGCCAGCGGATTCTGACAAAGCGCTGTTCTTCATTGGCCCCGTGTTGACGGTGGCGCCAGCGCTGGCAGCGTGGGCGGTGGTGCCCTTTGGCCCTGAGGTGGCGGTGGCCAACGTCAACGCGGGTTTGTTGTTCCTGATGGCCATTGCGTCGATGGAAGTCTATGGTGTCATCATCTCAGGTTGGTCGTCTAATTCCAAGTACGCCTTTCTGGGTGCGTTGCGCGCTTCGGCCCAGATGGTGAGTTACGAAATCGCGATGGGGTTCTGCTTTTTGGTGATTCTGATGGTGTCGGCTAGTTTGAACATGACCGACATCGTGATGGGGCAGAACAAAGGCTATTTTGCCAACATGGGGCTGAATTTCTTGTCGTGGAACTGGCTACCACTGTTGCCCATCATGGTGGTTTATTTTGTATCCGGGTTGGCTGAAACCAACCGCACACCGTTTGACGTGATTGAGGGCGAGTCTGAAATTGTGGCTGGACACATGGTTGAGTATTCGGGGATGTCCTGGGCCATGTTCCAGATGGCTGAGTACGCCAATATTTGGTTGGTGTCGGTGTTGGTCACAACGATGTTTTTGGGCGGCTGGCTGTCACCCATTGACAGCGCATTCTTCAATGCTATTCCGGGCTGGATATGGTTGGGCCTCAAGACCTTTGCCATCATGACGCTGTTTATCTGGGTGCGTGTGACGTTCCCCCGGTTCCGCTATGACCAAATCATGCGGCTGGGTTGGAAAATCTTTATCCCGGTGACGCTGGTCTGGTTGGTATTGGTGGGTGTGTGGATGCAGACCTCCTGGAACATCTGGAAGTAATTCGAGTCGCTTATGTCTAGTCCAAACTTAAATGCTGCCGGTGGTGCCGTGAAGAGTGTTTTTTCACTGAAAGACTTTCTTTCGAGTTTTTTCCTGCTGGAATTGCTCAAGGGCATGCGTTTGACCGGTCGCTACGCGTTTCGCAGCAAGATCACGCTCGAATACCCGGAAGAAAAGACACCTTTGTCGCCGCGTTTTCGCGGGCTCCATGCCTTGCGCCGGTATGAAAACGGTGAAGAGCGTTGCATCGCTTGCAAGCTGTGTGAAGCCGTGTGTCCGGCCATGGCCATCACGATCGAGTCTGAAGTGCGTCAAGACGGTTCCCGTCGGACCACCCGTTACGACATCGACTTGAACAAATGCATTTTTTGTGGATTTTGCGAGGAAAGCTGCCCGGTGGATTCGATTGTTGAAACCAACATTCTGGAATACCACGGAGAAAAGCGCAGTGATCTTTATTTCACCAAAGAAATGTTGTTGGCCGTTGGCGATCGTTATGAGTCCGAAATTGCGGCCTGCAAGCAGGCCGATGCGAAGTACCGGTGACTGGTTTTACGAAAGAATTTGAATCATGAGTGTCACAGCCGGTTTGTTTTATTTTTTCTCCATCATTCTTTTGTTCGCCGCGTTTCGTGTCATTACGGCCCGCAACCCGGTGCACGCAGTGTTGTTCCTGGTGTTGACTTTCTTTCAGGCGTCTCTGATCTGGATGTTGCTCAAAGCGGAATTTTTGTCGTTGTCCCTGGTACTGGTTTACGTGGGCGCGGTGATGGTGCTTTTCTTGTTCGTGGTGATGATGCTCGACATCAAGATCGAGAGTCTGAGGGAAGGCTTCTGGAAGCATTTCCCTATCGCCGCTGTGGTGGGAATCTTCATCATTTTTGAAATGTCAGCGGTGCTGATGGGAGGCTTTCGGGTGACAGAGGACCCGTCTACGCTGTCGGTGGCGGGAACGTCAAACACCCGAGAACTGGGTAAGTTGCTGTACACCGAGTACATCTACCCGCTTGAAGTGGCAGCTGCCATTTTGTTGGTGGGTATGGTCGCTGCCATCGCATTGACTTTGCGTCAGCGCAAGGACACCCGGGCGATCAACCCATCTGAGCAGGTGCGTGTGCGGGCTAAGGATCGTATGGTCGTGATAAAGGTTGAAGCTACCAAGCCGGCGCGGCCGGTGGAGGCTGCCACCGAAACTTCTGTGGAGAACAAGGCATGACGCTTACCCTGGGTCATTTTTTATCGCTGGGCGCGATGCTGTTTGCGCTGTCAGTGGTGGGCATCTTCCTGAATCGCAAAAACCTGATTGTCTTGCTGATGGCCATTGAATTGATGCTGCTGGCCGTCAATACCAATTTTGTCGCTTTCTCCCATTACCTGGGCGACTTGCATGGACAAATTTTTGTGTTTTTCATTCTGACGGTCGCTGCCGCCGAATCGGCCATTGGCCTGGCCATTCTGGTGCTGCTGTTCCGCAGCCGTTCCAGTATCAATGTGGACGAACTTGATTCGTTGAAGGGATAACAACAAATGAGTCAAACCCTTTCAACTGCCATGCTGTTGACCGTGCCGATGGCACCGTTGGTGGGCGCCATCGGGGCAGGTATTTTGGGCACCAAATTCGGTGGCAACGTGATTGGCCGCGCTACCTCGCATAGTCTTGCGATCCTGGGCGTTTTGATCGCGTTTATTTTGTCTGCAATGACGCTTCAGAGCGTTGTGGTGGACGGGGCGCGTTTCAACGAAACCATCTACAACTGGATGGTTGTGGGTGGCCTCAAAATGGAAATCGGCTTCATGGTTGACGGGCTCACCGCCATGATGATGTGCGTGGTGAGCTTTGTGTCGCTGATGGTGCACATCTACACCATTGGTTACATGGAGGAAGACGACGGCTATAACCGTTTCTTTGCCTATATTTCGTTGTTCACCTTCTCAATGTTGATGCTGGTGATGAGCAACAACATGCTGCAACTGTTCTTCGGCTGGGAGGCGGTGGGGCTGGTTTCTTACCTGCTGATCGGCTTCTGGTTCAACAAGCCGAGCGCCATTTTTGCCAATATGAAGGCCTTTTTGGTGAATCGTGTCGGTGACTTTGGCTTTATTTTGGGTATCGGTCTGCTGGCTGCCTACACGGGTACGCTGAATTACACCGAGACGTTTGCCAAGGTGGGCGAGTTGGCCTCGATCACGTTGCCGGGCACCGACTGGATGCTGATTAGCGTCATTTGCATTTGCCTGTTTATCGGTGCCATGGGCAAGTCGGCTCAGTTTCCTCTGCACGTCTGGTTGCCAGATTCCATGGAAGGCCCGACACCTATTTCTGCGCTGATCCACGCAGCCACCATGGTGACGGCCGGCATCTTTATGGTGGCGCGCATGTCGCCGCTGTTCGAGTTGAGTGAAACTGCTCTCAATTTTGTGCTGGTCATTGGCGGTATCACGGCGTTGTTCATGGGCTTTTTGGGCATCATCCAAAATGACATCAAGCGCGTGGTGGCGTATTCCACCTTGTCGCAGTTGGGCTATATGACGGTAGCGTTGGGTGCTTCAGCGTACTCGGTGGCGGTGTTTCACCTGATGACGCACGCGTTTTTCAAGGCCCTTTTGTTCCTGGCTGCGGGCTCGGTCATCATGGGCGTGCACCATAACCAGGACATCCGCTGGATGGGCGGGCTGCGCAAATACATGCCCATCACCTGGATCACGTCGCTGGTGGGTTCGCTGGCGCTGATTGGCACACCATTTTTCTCAGGTTTCTATTCCAAGGATTCGATCATCGAAGCAGTGCACGCCAGCGCGTTGCCGGCAGCGGGCTTTGCCTACTTTGCCGTGTTGGCTGGTGTGTTTGTGACTGCGTTTTATTCCTTCCGCCTGTACTTTCTGGTCTTTCATGGCAAGGAACGTTTTGATCAGAACCCTGACGCGCACCACGGCCATGGCCATGACGCGCATGGTGGGCAGCACAAACCCCATGAGTCACCGTGGGTGGTGACGGTGCCCTTGGTCCTGCTGGCGATTCCCTCTATTCTGATCGGCTATATGACGATTGGCCCCATGCTGTTTGGCGAATTTTTCAATGGATCCATCTTTGTCAACCCCGAGCTGCACAAAGCGATGGAGCTCTTGCATGAAGAGTTCCATGGGCCGGTTCAGATGGCGCTGCACGGTTTGACGACCGCACCGTTCTGGTTGGCGTTGGCCGGGGTGGCGCTGTCGTACTACATGTACATGGTCAACCCGGCGTTGCCAGCGACGATCCAGCGCACGTTCAAGCCGATTCATACGCTGCTTGAGAACAAGTACTACATGGACTGGTTCAACGAAAACATTGTGGCTCCGACCGCGCGTGGCCTGGGCGTTGCGCTGTGGAAAGGTGGCGATCAGGCTGTCATCGATGGCGCTGTCGTGAATGGTTCCTGGCGTATTGTTGGCCTGATTTCGGGTGTGGTTCGCAAGGTGCAGACAGGTTACCTGTATGACTACGCACTGACCATGGTGCTGGGCATCTTCGTTCTGATGACGTATTTCGTTTGGCTCAAATAGGAGAAATATAAAAATGGGTTTGCTGAGCCTGGCTATTTGGACACCGGTCCTGTTTGGTGTCGTGTTGCTTGCCCTGGGTCGGGATGACCAGGCGCAGGCGGTGCGCTGGATCGCGCTGATTGGCGCGGTTGTCAGTTTGCTGGTCACCGTGCCGTTGTACACGCAGTTTGACGTCTCGACAGCTGCGATGCAATTTACCGAACTGTCGCCATGGATTGAGCGCTTTCATGTCAACTATCACCTGGGTATTGACGGCATTTCGCTGTGGTTCGTGTTGCTGACGGCTTTTATCAACGTCGTTGTGGTCATCGCCGGCTGGGAGGTCATCACCAGCCGCGTCAATCAGTACATGGGCGCTTTCCTGATCCTCAGTGGTCTGATGATTGGCGTGTTTTGCGCGCTGGACGGCATGTTGTTCTACGTGTTTTTTGAAGCCACACTGATCCCGATGTACTTGATCATTGGCGTCTGGGGCGGTCCCAACAAGATCTACGCGGCTTTCAAGTTCTTCCTGTACACCTTGCTTGGCTCGCTGCTGATGTTGGTGGCGCTGATTTATCTTTACCTTGCCTCCAATGGCAGTTTTGACCTGGTGGTGTGGCAAAAAATGCCATTGGCTGCCAACGTACAGAGTCTGCTGTTTTTTGCATTCTTGGCGGCGTTTGCGGTCAAGGTGCCGATGTGGCCGGTTCATACCTGGTTGCCCGATGTGCACGTCGAGGCACCCACGGGTGGTTCGGCGGTGCTGGCGGCCATTATGCTCAAGTTGGGTGCTTATGGTTTCTTGCGTTTCTCATTGCCGATTACGCCAGACGCGTCGCATGAATGGGCTGGCTTGATGATCGGCCTGTCGCTGGCTGCGGTCATTTATGTCGGCTTGGTGACGATGGTGCAAAAAGACATGAAGAAGCTGGTGGCCTACTCATCTGTGGCGCACATGGGATTTGTCACTCTGGGCTTTTTCATCTTCAACAGCCTGGGTGTGGCTGGTGGCATTGTGCAAATGATCTCGCACGGTTTTGTGTCTGCCGCGATGTTCCTGGCCATTGGCGTTTTGTATGACCGCATGCATTCGCGTGAAATTGCCAGTTACGGTGGTGTTGTCAACACCATGCCCAAGTTTGCGGCGTTTGCCATGCTGTTTGCGATGGCCAACTGTGGTTTGCCGGGTACCGCCGGTTTTGTGGGTGAGTGGATGGTGATCCTGGGTGCCGTCAAGGTTAATTTCTGGGTGGGCTTTGCTGCCGCCAGTGCCCTGATCTTTGGCGCCGCGTACACCTTGTGGATGGTCAAGCGTGTTTATCTTGGTCCGGTGACCAATGAGAAGGTGAAGAACCTCAAGGACATCAACGCGCGCGAGTTCTTCTTTTTGAGCTTGCTGGCGATCGCTGTGTTGTATCTGGGTCTGTACCCCAAGCCATTCACCGATGTGATGGATGTTTCTGTGACTGAACTGCTCAAGCACGTTGCCATCTCGAAATTGCCCTGATCGGCACCTCCTGATTACCTAGACAAGAGATTCAAATGATTGACAAACTCAGTTTTGTGACGGTTTACCCTGAGGTCATCTTGCTGGTGATGGCGTGCGTGATTGCGCTGTTTGACCTCGCCGTCAAGAGTTCCGGCCGCACCGCAACCTATATTCTTACCCTGCTTACGCTGGCTGTGGTGGCCTGGATGCAAGCGAGCGATGCCAGTACCGGGCAGACCCATTACGCCTTTGGCAAGATGGTGGT
Organism: Comamonadaceae bacterium CG12_big_fil_rev_8_21_14_0_65_59_15; assembly: GCA_002786915.1. Taxonomy (GTDB): domain Bacteria; phylum Pseudomonadota; class Gammaproteobacteria; order Burkholderiales; family Burkholderiaceae_C; genus Rhodoferax. The sequence continues at coordinate 38,030 of PCUV01000079.1, forward strand.
CAGCGACCCGATGGGCAATTGGCTCAAATGCTTTGCCACGTTGGCTTTGATGGTGACCTTGGTCTATGGCCGAGCCTACGCAGCGGCGCGTGACATGCTGCGTGGCGGTGAACTCTTTATTTTGAGTTTGTTTGCCCTGCTGGGTATGTTTGTCATGATTTCGGGTAGCAATTTTCTGGTCATTTACATGGGCATCGAATTGCTGACGCTGTCGAGCTACGCAATGGTGGCGCTGCGCCGGGATCACGCGGCTTCAATCGAAGCAGCAATGAAGTATTTTGTGCTGGGTGCGCTGGCTTCCGGATTCTTGTTGTATGGTATGTCCATGCTGTACGGTGCCACGGGCTCGCTGGACCTGCAAGAGGTTCTCAAAGCGATCCAGTCCGGTCAAGTCAAGCATCAGGTGCTGGTGTTCGGGTTGGTCTTCATTGTGGCTGGGCTGGCTTTCAAGCTGGGGGTGGTGCCATTTCACATGTGGATACCTGATGTCTATCAAGGTGCGCCGACGGTTGTCGCCTTGATGGTGGGTGGCGCGCCCAAGCTGGCTGCGTTTGCGGTGGTGATGCGTCTGCTGGTTGAGGGCATGCTCCCGCTGGCGCTAGATTGGCAGCAGATGTTGACACTGCTGGCGATCGGTTCGTTGGCCGTAGGTAATTTGGCCGCCATTGCCCAAACCAATTTGAAGCGGATGTTGGCTTTTTCCACCATTTCGCACATGGGTTTTGTACTGGTTGGTCTGCTCAGCGGTGTGGTCAATACCGATACGAGCGCGGTGGGCAATGGCTACAGTTCCTCGATGTTTTATGTGGTGACGTATGTGCTGACCACGCTAGCCAGTTTTGGCGTCATCCTGCTGTTGTCGCGCGAAGGTTTTGAGAGTGAAGAAATTGCAGACTTTGCGGGTTTAAACCAGCGTAGTCCGCTCTACGCGGGTGTCATGGCGCTGTGCATGTTTTCGCTGGCTGGTATTCCCCCAATGGTCGGTTTTTATGCCAAGTTGGCGGTACTACAGGCGCTGATTGCCCCGGGTGATGCCTGGCACATCGGGCTGGCGGTGTATGCGGTCATGATGTCGTTGATTGGTGCGTTCTACTATTTGCGTGTGGTCAAGGTCATGTACTTTGATGCCCCTGTTTCGTCAGCCTGCGTTACCGCTGGTATGGATGTGCGTGCGGTACTTAGCCTCAACGGTGCCTTGTTATTGTTGGTTGGCTTGTTGCCAGGTGGACTGATGGCGCTGTGTGCAGATGCCATTGTCAAGATGCTGGCTTCCTGATTTTTCTGGCCTTGGTTGGTCGATGGCGTCACCTGCTCCTGATGTTCATTTGCTGGAAGCACAGTTGTCCAGCTCTGAGCTGTGTCGGGGTAAATTGCTGCGTGTGCTGAGTGACACCGTGTCGCTGCCCGATGGGGCGCAAGCAACGCGTGAATACGTTGTGCATCCGGGCGCTGTGATGGTGATCCCCTTGCTAGTGACTGCCGACGCTTCAGAGGTTCGTGTCGTGCTTGAACGCCAGTTTCGTTACCCTTTGCACCGGGTCATGATTGAATTTCCTGCGGGTAAGCTCGACCCCGGTGAAAACTGTTTTGATTGTGCCCGCCGTGAATTGCTGGAAGAAACTGGATATTCGGCCCAAGCTTGGGCGCACGCAGGTGTTCTCCACCCGCTGATTTCCTACTCCACCGAAGTCATCGACATCTGGTTTGCACGCGGTCTGACCGCCGGTGCGCGCCACTTGGATGCGGGTGAATTTTTGGACGTTTTTACCGCCAGCTCAGACGAGCTGTTGCGCTGGTGTCAATCGGGTGAGGTGACCGACGGCAAAACCCTGACGGCGGCATTGTGGTTGCAGAACGTGATCAGCGGTGCCTGGAAACTTGACTGGGTATCACCATAGTTTTACCCATGTGGCAATGAATTTAGTGGTATGTTTTTTTTGCATAACCCGATGAATTGCGTTTGAAGCTTCCCGTCGCCGGGAGCGTGCTTCCTAGAATCCCGGGCATTCCATAACAGCCCCGGAGATTGTGATGCACCATGCCATGTTGACCGCTTTGCGTCATCAAGCCAAACAAGTTTCTTCTGACGGCGCAGAAGCGTTGGCCGACTTCATTGCCGCTTATTTTGAAGGTGCCGACCCGCAGGAGCTGGAGCTGCGTGGTGTTGACAACCTGGTGGCTATGGCCAGCGCTCATTTGCGCTTGCTCGATGCGCCAACGGACGCCGGTGGGGCGCGTGTGCGCGTCTTCAATCCAACTGTGGCCGAAGATGGCTTCAGCAGTGAGCACACGGTCGTGCAGATCGTACACGACGATCTGCCATTTTTGGTTGACTCAATCACCATGGCCGTCAATCGCTTGGGGCGGGTTGCGCACTGGATTGTCCATCCGTTGCTTGTTATTGACCGCGATAGCAACGGCGTGCTGCGCAAGGTTGTGGCTGCCAGCGCGCAGGTTTCAGCGGGTGAGCAGGTGCAGTCGTTCATCATGGTGCAATGCGACCGTATCGCGCTGGCATCGGAGCGCCAGGCCCTGGCCGATGAGTTGTCTGGTGTGCTGCAAGACGTCCGGTTGGTGGTGTCGGACTGGCCTGCGATGCTGGCCCGTTTGCAGTTGGTGTGTGAGCAATGTGAGCATCTGCAGCAGCCCTCTACCGGTCAGTTGGAAGGGGTTGCCTTGTTGCGCTGGCTACAGGCCCAGCATTTCACTTTTCTGGGCGCACGCGATTACACGCTCAGGCGCCTGACTGACGGCGTTGAGCTCGAGGCCGTTGCAGACTCAGGTCTGGGCATTTTGCGCGGCAAAGTGCAAACGCCTTCTAACCTGTTGCCACCTGACGCGCTCGATTTTCTGGAGTCTGACCAATTGGTGCTGGTCACCAAAGCCATGACACGTGCCACTGTGCATCGCCCTGCCTGGCTGGACTATCTGGCCGTCAAGCGCTTCAACACGGCTGGTGAAGTCATTGGTGAAACCCGTTTTTTGGGCTTGTATACGTCCAAAGCTTACGCCGCGCCGGTGCTGGAAATTCCGCAGGTTCGTCGGCGTGCGCAGGCTGTCATGATTGCCGCCGCCGTGGTCCCCGATAGCCATGCGGCCAAGTCGCTTCAGGCCATTCTGGAGGCCTACCCACGTGACGAGCTGATGCAGGCCGATACTGCCGTCCTGATTGATCATGCGATCAGCATTCTGCGTCTTCAGGAACATCAGCGCACACGCGTTTTTTTGCGCCGCGATCCCTTCGGACGCTTTACTTCCGCGCTGGTGTTCGTGCCGCGTGATCGCTACAACACCGAGTTGCGCAGCCGCATTGGCGACGAGTTGATGCGGGCGCTGGACGGGCAGTCGATCGAGTACACGCCCATGCTCACCGACCAGCCACTGGCGCGCATTCACTACCTGGTGCGGTCGCAGCAACTGGCACCTGCCAGCCCCGATGTGACGGCCTTGGAAACACGTATTGCCAACCTCGCCAAGCGCTGGGAAGATGACTGCAAGCAAGCCTTGTTGCAAAACCTTGGGGAGACTGCCGCACTGTTGCTCGCCAACCGTTTCGCACTGGCTTTTTCTGATGCCTACAAGAATGATTTTTCTGGGTTGGTGGGGGCAGAGGATGCGCAGGTACTTTCCACCTTGTCGGCCCAAGATAGCATGGCGGTCCGGTTGTATCGTCCGCTGAACGCTGTGGTCGGCGTCGTACGCCTGAAGATTTACAACGTTGCAAAAGTCGCGCTTTCTGATTCGCTGCCCGTGCTTGAGCGCATGGGTGCCCGGGTACTCGACGAACAGCCCTACAAGATTTCGCAAGTTGGTGGCGAGAACTTGTGGATTCATGACCTGGGACTCCAGTTGCCGACACACGCGGTGTTTGCTTCCATCAAGGAGCGCTTTGAAGAGCTGTTTTTGCAGGTCTGGCGTGCGCAGGTGGACAGCGATGATCTCAATCGTCTGTTGCTGGCTACGGATATGGATGCACGGGCCATTTCTGTTTTGCGTGCGTACACCCGGTACTTCAAACAACTGGGCTTTGGCTTCAGTCAAAGCTATATCGAGTCCACATTGTGCAAGAACGCTGCGGTGGCGCAGTTGCTGTACAACTTGTTTGAAACACGGTTTACCCCTGCCTTGCAGGGCGATCGCGTGGCGCAGCTCCAGGCTATGGCAGCGCAGATTGAAGCTGCGCTGGCGGCGGTGTCCAGTCTGGAAGAAGATCGTGTGTTGCGCCAGTTTTACCAGTGCATTCAGGCGACCCTGCGTACCAACGTCTGGCAGGTCGCCGCGTCGGGGCAGCCCAAGCCTTACCTGAGCTTCAAGTTCAATCCGCGCCAGATACCTGGAGTACCCGAGCCCAAACCTCTGGCAGAAATCTGGGTCTATGCGCCGCGTTTCGAGGCGGTGCATTTGCGCAACGGCAAGGTGGCGCGCGGTGGTATTCGCTGGTCAGACCGGCACGAAGACTTTCGCACTGAAATTCTTGGATTGGTCAAGGCACAGCACGTCAAGAACACGGTCATTGTTCCGGTCGGTTCCAAAGGCGGCTTTGTGCTCAAGCAAGCGCCTAGCCCGTCCGATCGCGAGGCCTGGATGGCCGAAGGCATTGCCTGCTATCGGCTGTTTTTGTCCGGCCTGCTGGACCTGACCGACAACCTGGTGCATGGCGTGGTCACGCCACCTGTCAATGTCGTGCGTCACGACACAGAAGATCCTTACCTGGTGGTAGCGGCCGATAAGGGTACGGCCAGTTTTTCAGATATTGCCAACGCTGTGTCAGCGCAGTACGGCTATTGGTTGGGTGACGCTTTTGCCTCGGGTGGTTCGGTCGGTTACGACCACAAAAAAATGGGCATCACGGCGCGCGGCGCTTGGGAATCGGCCAAGCGTCATTTCCGTGCCATGGGTCTGGATACGCAGACGACGCGCTTTACCGTGGTCGGCATTGGCGACATGTCGGGCGACGTGTTTGGCAACGGCATGCTCTTATCGGAGCACATTGCCCTGGTGGCAGCGTTTGACCACCGGCATATTTTCATCGACCCGCAGCCGGATACTGCAGCCAGCTTTGGCGAGCGCAAGCGTTTGTTCCAGTTGCCACGTTCTAGTTGGGACGACTACGACAAACAGCTGATTTCCGAGGGGGGTGGCGTCTATCCGCGTTCGGCCAAGTCTATTGCGCTGTCCGCTGCTGCGCAGCAGGTGCTGGGTATCGAGGCATCCGAACTGACACCCAACGAATTACTTCATGCCTTGCTCAAGGCACCGGTGGATCTGATCTACAACGGCGGCATTGGAACCTACGTCAAGGCCAGCTTTGAAAGTCATGCACAGGTGGGCGACAAGGCAGGTGATGCGTTCCGGGTCACTGGGGGGCAGTTACGGTGCAAAGTCCTGGTAGAAGGCGGCAACCTGGGCTGCACCCAAAACGGTCGCATCGAATTTGCCCAGAAGGGCGGGCTGATTTATACCGACGCCATTGACAACTCGGCCGGGGTGGACTGCTCAGACCACGAGGTCAACATCAAGATTTTGCTCGATCGGGTGGTTGAAGCTGGAGACATGACCTATAAGCAGCGTAACGACCTGCTGGCGTCGATGACCGACGAAGTGGGGCAACTGGTGTTGACAGACAACTACTACCAGACCCAGGCACTGGACGTCGCCTGTCACCGGCCGCTCTACTTCCTGGACGGTCAACAGCGCTTGATGCAGTGGCTTGAAGGCGCCGGGCGGCTGGACCGCGCTATTGAATTCTTGCCGACAGATGACGTGATTGCGCATCGACGCAGCCAGAAAATGGGCTTCACCGCGCCGGAGAACGCGGTCTTGCTCGCATACGCCAAGATTTCCGTCTTTGACGATTTGGTGGCCAGTGACCTGCCTGATGATCCTTACTTCAATCGGGCACTGACGGCGTATTTTCCACAAGCTTTGGCAGGCCGCTTTGACGACGTCATTGCGCGTCACCCGCTCAAGCGCGAGATTGTGGCGACGGTCGTTGCCAACACGCTGGTCAATCGCATGGGTGCCACGTTTGTCAACTTTCTGGCAGCCGAGGCGGTGGCTAAAACGGCGGATGTGGTACGCGCCTATACCCTGGCGCGCGAAATTTTCGAGCTTGAATCGTTGTGGGACCGCATTGACACCCTTGACCACAGCGTTTCTAGCGAGTTACAGCTGGATTTGTTAAGCAAGCTGATGGCCATTGCCCAGCGTGCTTCGCGCTGGATGTTGCGCTGGCGTGGCGCCGTCTCCGATTTGCCCAGTCTGATTGCGCGTTACCAGCCGGGCGCCAGAGAATTGCGTTTGCGGCTGGCGGATTGGTTGCCAGCGCACGCACTGGAGAGCTGGAAGTCGGCGGCGGCGAAACTGGAGCAGGGCGGTGTTGACGCCGAGTTGGCGCAAGAGCTGACGGCGCTTGAGTACCTGTTTCCGGTACTGGACTTAGTGGATTTGAGCGAGAAAGTGCAGACCACGCTGGAACACACTGCTCGGACTTATTTTGAGGTGGACGGCGTTTTGGGGCTGTTGGCGTGGCGCGCGCAAATCAACCGTTTGCCGACTGATACCCTGTGGCAAACTCAGGCCCGTGGCAGCGCCAGGGACGACGTGTATGCCATCGCCAGCCAGATCACGCAGGTGGTGCTGACGCGCTATCCGACGGTGTCAGATTGGTCTTCCCACAACGCGCCTCAGATTGCCCGGTTGTGCAAGCTAATGCAAACCATTGCGGGTCAAAACTCGGATCTGGCGCCCGTGTCGGTGGCGTTGCGTGAACTGCGTCACTTGACATAAAGGTCAAACGGCGACGACCGGGTTCAGACGACCTGGTTGAGCAACCGCCCGGTGGTTAATGGTTGCGCAGCGCCCGTCGTCTGGGGCGTGTAGTTACGGGACAGGGTCGTCGCTGCCGTTTGGTCTGACCACCGGGTATTGGTAGCCGTCAACAGACTCGAATTGACCAAGTCTTTTTGCTGGTTTGATAGATCCATGGCCAATATGGGTTGAGCCACTTTGAACACGGCAGCCAGCGTGTTCAGGTAGGTGGGTTCACCGACACTGGGTACGGTGGCCGTCTGACTGGCACTTGTTTGACTTACACGCTCGCTGGTTGCTACAGGACGGGTGTTTGCGCCACTCTCCATGCTGCGCACGCGTCCCTGGGCTTGCTGCGTAATCTGTTCTTGTCTGTCGAGTTGCTGACGCAGATCGTCGGCGTAGGCTTGGGCTTGACTGGCCTCGCGTCGCGCCTGCTCGACGCGCGAACGCATCAACGCCGCCTGTAAGGACGGTGTGGCACTGCTCACGGCTGTCAGACGGGCCATATTGGCACACTCGCAGATCGCAATGACTTATGCGGTCAGATTGACCAACCTTCCGGTGGTCTGACCCTGGGTGTTCACGGTTGGCTTGGGTGGCGGCGGTGCAGGCTTTTCAGTGGCCTCACTTTGCCGGGACTGTTGCCGGGTCTGTTCTGTCTTTTGAAGACGGGTCGGCTGCTGTGTGGTTTGCACTGCGGCAGACTTGGCGCTGGAGACTTCCATGGCTGCTCCTGGTTGTTACTTTATTCAGTTTACGCGTGTTGAAGTTGTACTTCAATACCCCTTGTGTGCACTCAGGGAAATACCTTTTGCAAATCTGTCGGGTAACGCTCAGACCTGAAACTGTAGCGCTGCCAACCCCGCGTACACGCCGCCATGCGCCAGCAACTCGGCGTGTGTGCCATGTTCCACCAGCCGTCCCTGGTCCAGCACCACAATGCGGTCGGCTTTTATGACGGTGGCCAGCCGGTGTGCGATGACCAGCGTGGTGCGCCCGCGCATGGCCGACTCCAGCGCCGCCTGCACCACGCGTTCACTCTCTGCGTCCAGCGCGCTGGTGGCTTCGTCCAACAAGAGTAGCGGCGGGTCTTTCAGAATGGCCCGTGCAATCGCAATGCGCTGGCGCTGACCACCGCTCAGGCGCACGCCACGCTCGCCCAGAAACGTGTCATAGCCTTGGGGCAGGGCACGGATGAACCCATCGGCAAATGCCGCCAGCGCCGCTGCTTGAACGTCGTCGTCTGTGGCATCCGGGCGACCGTAGCGGATGTTCTCAATCGCACTGCTGGAAAACACCACCGCGTCTTGCGGCACGATGCCAATGCGCTGGCGCAGGTCGTGCAGGCTGAGCGCGCACGTGGGCACGCCGTCGAGCAAAATACGCCCTTGCTGCGCGTCGTAGTAGCGCAACAGCAGCTGAAACACCGTGCTCTTGCCCGCGCCGCTGGGGCCCACCAGCGCCACGGTTTGGCCAGCGGCCACCTTCAGAGTGATATCTTGCAGCGCAGCCTGTGCTGGGCGCGACGGATAATGAAACGTGATGTTCTCAAAATCAATAGCGCTTCCCGATTGATTGACGGGAGCTGGAGCCGGATTTTGTGGTGAAACAATGGGCGACTGGCTGGCCAGCAGTTCCATTAGCCGTTCGGTGGCGCCAGCAGCACGCAGCAAGTCGCCATAGACCTCACCGAGCACGGCAAACGCCCCGGCCAGAATGATCACGTAGATCACCGTCTGCCCCAAGTGCCCGGCGCTGATGCGACCGGCCAGCACCGCCTGCGTGCCCTGGTACAAGCCCCACAGCAGCGCCGCGCTGGTGGCGGTGATGATGAACGCCACCAGCACCGCACGCGCCCTTGAACGCCTTGCCGCCACGTCAAAAGCGGCTTCGGTGGCTTGGGTAAAGCGGCGGGCCTCGCGCGCTTCGGCGGTGTAGCTTTGCACCACGGGAATGGCGTTGAGCACCTCGGCGGCGATGGCGCTCGAATCAGCGGCGCGGTCCTGGCTGGCGCGAGAGAGCTTGCGCACGCGCCGCCCAAAGGCTGCGGCGGGCAGGATCACCAGCACCAAAATCAGAAGCACCTGCGCCATCACCATGGGGTTGGTCCACACCAACATGCCCAACGCCCCGATGCCCATCACCAGGTTACGCAGCCCCATGCTGAGCGACGAGCCCACCACGGTTTGCACCAGCGTGGTGTCGTTGGACAAGCGCGACAGCACTTCACCCGTTTGCGTGGTCTCAAAGAATTCGGGGCTTTGCTGCAGCACGTGGGCGTACACGGCGTTGCGAATGTCCGCGCTGACGCGCTCGCCCAGCCAGCTCACCAGGTAAAAGCGCGCCGCAGAAAACACCCCCAGCGCCAGCGCCACGCCGAACAGCGCAACAAAGTGCTCGCGCAGCGCCATCAGCCGTTCGCCCGGCTGCGCCGTGGCCATGCCACCGTCAATCAAACTGCGTAGCGCCAGCGGAAACGCCAGCGTGGCCGTGGCGGCCAGTACCAGAAACACCAGCGCCAGCGCGATGCGCATTCGGTAGGGGCGCAAAAAGGGCAGCAGACCGGAAAGAGACTTGGGGTTGCGCGCAGGCGCAGGCGAGGGGGTCATGGGCCTGAGTATATGTATACAAAATTGACATCTGGCCCTCAAGGATAAATGATTGATAGCTATAGGTATAATAGCTTAATGCAGACTAACCGGACTTTAACAACCACCTAAAAATACCCTTAAGAATCAATACGTTAGAGCGTACTAGTTTTTGGC
>PCUV01000015.1 GCA_002786915.1 Comamonadaceae bacterium CG12_big_fil_rev_8_21_14_0_65_59_15
AAACGAAGTTGTTCTGGGGTAAAATCAGCGGCAGGGCGAGTACAAGTAGGCATTTTTTACGAATCGGTTTCTTGATAATTCCAATTATATCAAATACTTACTGTGTTATTCGCCCTATTTGTGTAATATTCAGGATAGCCTATTGGCGTGTAATCCTGCACTCAAATATCAAGCAAATAGATGCCGTCAAAAAAGCCAGCGTTAGGGCAGTCATAAAATATCTGCGTGGATTGAATGATGAGCGTCTACTAAATAAAGGCAACGCTGATGAATTATTTTGGATAGATGACATGGTAACAGGGCAGCGTGTAGTGAAAAAAACCGTCAGCAACGCCGTGAGCATAGCGCGAAAACTTCCCTGTCCGCTTCCCAACTTCCCTCCCAACTTCCCCGCTGACCGTACAGCAACCCATCTAAGCACTACAGTTCTCCATGCCGATGTAACTCCCTGCAAAGGGCGGAACATGTAGGTGTTGAGAGCTGATTATCGGCAAGCAATCAATACTCACATACCGCCCGGCGCGGGGAATGTTTGGAGTATTGATGATGACGTTTAACAACCTGCAATTTCTGCCGCTGGAGCAAGAAACACGTAGCCACGTTGAAACAGCCTGTGCCGAGTAGAACTCCTCGAAGGGGCGCAAACATGAGCATATTACTGGAGAAGCGATTGGAAAGGCTGGAAGAAACCGCAAGCGAGTCAATAGAGCGGTTTGTGACTGTGATCTCGGCGCACAACGAGACAAGTGAGGACTGCATCCGCCGATATGGCCACGACCCCAATGCGCAGGGCGTGAAGTATTTTGTTCTCAGGTTTATTTCGCCGCCCAATTGAGCCGCCCCCCTCCAAATTTTCTAATCGCATGAGGGATGCCACATTTTTTTGCAGGCAAAATTCTGGGGCAACGCGGTAGCGTTGTGATAGGGTACTATCGGAAATAGTCCGTTTTGCATATAACAATTCCATGCCGCTTTTGTTAGTATGCAGAGTCTTCGCTTTACTCCGGCAGGCAACGAACTTATTGAATGGATGGATTCAGCATGGAGTTTTTAAGTTTAATATTTTTGCAATACCTTCCACAGACTGTTGGTGTTGTGCTGCTGGTTGCCACCTTCTTCTTCTTTCGGCAATTCTTTTCCCCCTCGCGGCGTTTGCACAAGGAGCTTGGTGCTGCGATTCAAAAGCTGGATGAAGTCAAGCAGCAGCTAAAGGATTCTCCCATTATCGACCTTGAGAAAATCAAGGCCGTGATGGTGACTAATGAATTGCAGCACCTGTGGAAAGAATACGCAGAAACATTGCATCCACAAAAGCGGGGAGACGAATCTGGGCAGTTAGAAATATGGCGTTACCGTGCGACTGCAATGGCCGAGGTATTTTTCACCGAACAGGCATTGGTGGAAACACCACTCAATACTGCATTCTATAAACACCTACCCGGCATCCTGACCGGTTTAGGCATTATCGGTACATTCTCCGGCCTGATTTACGGGTTGAATGGATTTCAAGTCACCGACGACCCAAAAGCGGTTCGTGACTCCCTTGGCATGCTGATTCAAGGAGTGGGGCACGCCTTTGTTATTTCGGCTGTTGCCATTTTCTTGGCAATGGCATGCACGTGGTGGACGAACCGAGAACTGACTTTGCGCTACCGGCAGGTCGAGCGACTTTGCCAGAGGATTGATAGTTTCTTCGATGCCGGCGCAGGCGAAGAATATTTTGCGCGGCTGGTGGAGGCATCCGAGACCTCGGCAACTCAGGCTATCCAGCTTAAGGATTCGCTGGTGACTGATTTGAAGGAGGTATTGACCGAGCTAACCGAGAGGCAGATCAGGGAGATGCCTTCCGGTATCGGGCAAACCTTTGCGGATAGTCTGCGCGAACCGATGGAACAAATTTCCAGAGCGGTCGAGGGTGTAGGCGCAAATCAGGGCGATGCAGTCAATCGCATGTTGACGGATGTGCTAAGCAACTTTTCCGATCGGATGGAAAAAATGTTTGGCGGGCAGTTGCATGGCATGAACGAGTTGCTGGTACAAACGACACAATCGATGCAGGCTACTGCCGCCCGATTCGACAAACTAGCAGCCAACATGGATACGGCAGGGGAAAATGCCGCAGAAGCAATGGCTAAGCGGCTTAATAATTCCATTACATCAATGGAAGCTCGTCAAAGTGCGCTTAACAAACAAATGGGTGAATTCGTCGAGCAGATTCGCACGACAGTGAGCCAGTCACAAACAGAATCTGCGCAAAAATTACAAGAAACATTAGATAAGCTGGGCGAGCAAGTTGCTGACGTGATCGGGCAAATCCAAGAGCAAGCGCGGGAAAATACGACCACCCAAGCCGATGCAGTAACCAATCTTTCTGGGCAAGTAGAAACGCTCATTGCTCAATTAGTGAAAACGAGCGGCGACTTGTCATCCAATGTTTCGGCTTTGACTTCGGTGACCACCAGCGCCATTGATCGCATGAATTCCGGCGCTGAAACTTTGGTGATTGCAGCGGATGATTTTGCCAAGGCGGGACAAGGTGTGACTGGAGCCATGAGCGCTGCTGCCGATGCGACCGGGAAAATACAGTCTTCTGCACAATCGTTAAGCTCTGCGGCAACATCCGTTCAACAGATGTTTTCCGACTACCGGCACACCAGCGATGCTTTGGCTGCCATGTTGACTGATATCAAGGTAACAATGGAAACAGCCAAAAAAGAAGCGGGCTTGACGACTCAACTGGTTAGTCAACTTAAGGCTGCCGCCGACCAACTTGGGCAGGCGCAACAGCAGGCAGATTCTTATTTGCAGGGTATTAACAAGGTGCTTTCTGAAGCTCATCAGAGTTTTGCCAACGAAATTTCAAACACCTTGAGGCAGGGCAACAGCCAGTTCCAGCAGGAGTTGTCACAGGCTGTTAGCTTGTTGAGCAGTGGCATTCGAGATTTGGGCGACACCCTTGACGATCTGCCAGGCAAGAAGGGCTAATAGATTGTGATAGGTCTGAAACTCCCCTCCAGAAAACGCGCCCGCGATGAAGCGGAAAAACCGTTTTGGATTTCATTTTCAGATTTGATGACTGCTTTGATGGTGCTGTTTTTGGTTTCAGTAACGGTGGCACTGTTCGCAATCACGCAAAAACCAGACGAAGTTGCCAAGCAGCAAGCACAACGGGAACGCGATATTCAAGAATTATTGAATCAAATCGCTGAGGCAGCAAAAGAGTACCCCGGCATTGTAGTGAATGGGCACGCTATTGATTTTGGCTCACGCGCCAACTTTGCTTCCAATAGCTCTGTACTGAATGATGTACAGGCCGCTACGTTGCGCGCTTTTGTTCCAAAGATATTATCAAAAGTGCGTGACCCGCTTGGCAAAAAATGGTTAAAGCGTATTGTAGTCGAGGGCTTTGCCGATCAACGTGGCACCTACATTCATAACCTCAACTTGAGCTTGCAACGATCTGAGCGTGTGCTGTGTGTTTTGTTGGCCTCGCCGCAATCTGTTTCAAATGCCTTGAGTGATGTAGATAGATTGCAGGTCAGAGAACTCTTTCTTGTGGGGGGCTCATCGTTCAATGGACTAAAGGCGAGCCTCGAAGAAAGCCGCCGTATTGAGTTGAAGCTGGAATTTATGGAGCTTGGCGAAGATCGCCCGATACCGCGCGATGCACCGCTGGACGACGCACCTTGCCCACTGGATAAATGAATAACCTTGCTCAACTTCAATTTTCGCTGACACGAATTTTTCGTAAGGAGTTGGCTGCTGCGTCACGCTGGGAAAATTCGGATGCTATCAAAAGGCTGAAGAAAATAAATCATGAGATGGATGGTATGTCGACCGTGCCTGCCAGTAATTCCTTGACGCAAGTGGTTGCGGCATACCGCCGGACACGGAATGTGAACAACTTCCGCGACCTGAAATACGTTTGCTATGGTGCGGCATTACAGCTTCCAGAAGATGGCTGGTGTGTGTTGGGCAATGAAAAGCTGCGCGACAAATTGTTTGCAGATATTGAACAATTAGGCGAACCTCGGCGTCGCTTCAAATGTTTCCAAGCGTTGTTAAGTAGCTATTTTAGCTTTGCACTTTATGATGAACACACATCCGAAGCCGCGAGAAATGGCTGGGAAGCATTGCGCTTCTGGCTGGCATATAAAAGGGTGCAATTCCAGCGCGATGGTGCGAAGAATTTACTTTGTCTGCCCGGCTGGTTTGCTGTTTTGACTGAACATGTAATGCTGCTGACTTCTACACCATGCGACCGCTACGGAGAAGAATTGCTGCGCGGCGATGGCACCAGCATTGAAAACGCAAGACAAGGATTGGGCATTCCAGGGGATTCTTGGGTTATGGAAGAAGCAATTCTTTCTCAAATGAAGGCAGCAATAGCATTGGGCGATGCCTTATTCAAGATACACCTCGATTCATTGCTCAAGCTGGTGCTTGGGCAAATGGAAGTGAAGGTTTCCGATCTTCTTAAACGCCGAGCGATTGCGCTGTTGATTAGCCGCTACGCCCGCTGCGCGAGCAAACCGGAACAGCCAGTATTACGTGACGCAGCGGTGTCCATTATTGGCAATCCTTGGTTGAAGCGGACGGCATGGGATGCTTGGGTGAAAAACTCCAACGATCAACCTGATGACGAAGCACGCGAACTGGTCAACGGCTGGCTCACGCGGCAGTTGATCACAGACTTTTTTGAGTTGCTCAGCGCGGATGGCCGGGCGGATCAACGTAGGCTCAATTACTGGCTCCGTTTTGTGCCAGCGATTGAAGGCACCCCTTGGCTGGCATTAGGGCCTGATTCTCTGCGTAATAATACACAGCCTTACCGTGACTTGCGCGAAAGGGCAAATGGTCACCTGCTACGCCTTGAAAACCCCGGCTCTACAAGCAATAACGCCTTCATTATGAAGATGGGCGAATGGCTAATTGTAGAATTTGGGATGATGGGAAACGCCTGCTATGTCTATCCTGCAACACCAATGCCTTTCTCGTTGGGAGGAGTGGTAATTTCTCTGCATGATCTAAAAGACAAGTATCGAGGGGAATCGCTTCGTCATCAAGATGGGCTTAGTTCTTGGGAGAGCAATTTCGATCAGGCTATTTGTCCGAAAGTTGGGCATTGGCCGTCTAGTAAAATCCCGAACATTACAAAAATATGGAAGGTAGTGCAACCGGAAAGTAATAAATTAAACGTGGTGATGCCTCAATCAGATACCGCACTAAATATTGAAAAGTTTGCAGCAGACTGGAAGCTTAAAATTGAGGATAATCGTCCCGCAGGAGGTGCCCTTTGGGTGTGTACGGATGACAGTCGCGCTGCTATTTCATACGCACTGAAAAATTGGGGGTTTCGTTATAAATACGGCAAGGGTTGGTGGAGGGAATGAGAATGGTATGGCCTTTCAAGTCCGCAAACACAGGTAATTCTACTCATTCTGGACAGGTGGCACTTTGTACCGAATACCACGAAACGGGCGTTTCATTTTCAGCAGCAATCTCTGAGTGGTTAGAGACCCCATATAAATTTGGCGCGCAAAGCGGACAGGTAGCGCTACTGGCGCAACTGGCGGAAGAAGGCTTCGCCGAACCTGACGGCACTGCACTGCAACTGCCGTGGGGTTCACTATATCAACTGTTGGCAACAGAGAGCTATCAAGACAGCGTTTCATTACTCGGCTTGCCGCAACTGGAAGCGTGGCGACCCAAGCTGGAGAGCCGGGGCGGACTGACCGATACCAGTTTCTTGATCTTGTTGGCTGGATGGATTGACGCGAATAACTGTCCGGTGCAAGGCAATGTGGAGATTAAGGGGGCGGTATTGAAGTGTGGCCAGCGTGAGATTTTGTTGCCAGAAGCGGCGTGGCAGGCCGTGTGTGCGCTGGGCGAGTTTCACCGCAGGCCGCATGAACAACGCAGTGCAGATAGCAACCGGCGTGCTTGGGCAGGCATACGCCGCCATGCGTTGGCCGCCAAGGCTGATCTTTCAGATTTTCTGTATAGAACGGTTGTATTGACGCCGGAGCGATTGAACATTGTTTTGCGTAAGACGCAGTTTGGCGACAGCAAGACTGTGGAGGTGATTCCAGAATTTGAAGGGCGGCCTAGCAGCTGGCTGGAACGATTCGACAGTTTCAATACAGTGCTGGAACGTTATGAAATTCCAGATGGCGCGGGGTTGATTCATGTCCTTCTTTCGCCGGAAGCTCAGACCGTATTGCGTGAGATCAAGCGGATGCCGGGGCGGCGTGTGGCGGGCGAACGTGCCGAAGCGTTTTTGCGTAACCCGATAGCTGTATTGGGGCCAGACGCCGCCAAGGTTATTGACCCGGAGCAGTTCGAGCAGGCGAGAGAGAATGCGGGGATTTCTTACGCCCGTTTTACCGCCAAGGTAATGCGCGATCAGTGTGGCTTCCCAATTGAATGTGCGCTGTTGATAGAGGAATTCATTGCTGGTGATATACATAGTGAAACCTTACCCTTGGCGGATGATGAGGTGTTGCAAAAGTTCATCAAAAAGCTGAGGGAGCGGATAACGCAAGGGGCGCAGTGCTGTTTCTGGGAAGGCTACGATCTGGAAATCTTGGGGGACACGCCCGACCAGCTTGCGCTGCTCGAATTAGCGTTGCGTGACTTACGCCACAGGGAGTGGTTCAGCGCCGCTGAAGTGTTCGATCTATCGCGTTATGCCGATGGGAAGATCGAGGGGATAGGCGAAGAGCAGCCTTATTACTCCGCATTCATTGCGCGCAAGAACGATGATTCTGGCTGGTTCCCGGACAACATTGTGTGCGGTTTCAGTTTTGTACCGGAAAGCGAGACGGAGCCAGTTGATTTGCCACTTACCGAGGAGGGATTAAAAAAATTCCAGCGCGAATGTGAACAGGCGAAGTCGGAAGGGCTGCCGAGCTTTGATTTTCCTGGCTGCCCGAAGCCCATTCCGGTCGCCGAAGCGGAGCAGTTTATTTCCATCATCGGCGCGGCAAAACAAGATGTTGGTAAAGGCAAGATGCCAAAGATTGTGCGGGATCACAAACCTCGCACCGGGTTAATCCTCAAGCCGAACATCGTAAAAGTTGATTATGAAGAGCGGCGTGGAGTGCTTGCCATGCCAACAGGCAGGCAAGCCAAGTTACCTGGCTCGCTGAAAGGTGGGACTAAACTCAAGGAATACCAGTTTTCTGGTATTGCATGGTTGCAGCATCTGTGGGGTTTGTCCCCACACGAATGCCGTGGCGCGCTGTTGGCCGATGATATGGGGCTGGGTAAGACACTGCAATTATTGACATTCATTGCTGCCTGCTTGGAAGAAAATCCAACAGCGGAACCGTTTTTGATTGTTGCGCCCGTGTCGCTGCTGGAAAATTGGCGTGAGGAAATGGAGAAGTTTTTCATGCCTGGAACTTTCCCGTTGCTGATGCTTTATGGGGACGATCTTGCCAGGCTGCGCGCCCCAAGAGATGGCATGGACGATGAGTTGGTTGGGATCAGGTTGCTTTGCCGCGACTGGTTAGGCAACGCCAAGGTGGTATTGACGACATACGAAACGTTGCGCGACTTGGAGTTTACACTGGCAGCACAAAAATGGTCGGCAGTGATCTGCGATGAGGCGCAGAAAATCAAAAATCCGAATGCGATGATGACGCGGGCAGCCAAGAAGCAAAATGTTCGATTCAAAATTGCTTGTACCGGCACGCCGGTTGAAAACAGCCTGGCTGATCTTTGGTGTTTGTTTGATTTTATTCAACCGGGGCTGTTGGGTGCTCTCAACGAGTTTGGTTCAACCTACCGCAGGCCAATTGAAGCGGAGACCGAGGAGCAGAAAAAATGCGTGGAGGAGTTGCGATCTATCATTGAACCGCAATTGCTGCGCCGCACCAAAGCTGATGTCGCCAGAGACCTGCCACGCAAAACTATCGTTGACACCTGCAATAACTTGCCAATTTCGGAGCGGCAGCGTAATTATTACGCTAATGCTATTGCACGGCAACGTGAACAATCCTCCGAAGGTGTTGGGTTGAAAAATTATCTTGGGCTGCTGATTTATTTGCGCCGTCTTTGTGCTGACCCGCAGCCGATGGGGCAGCTTTCAAACTTGGCAGCGCCGTTGGCAGAAATCGAAACCCACTCGCCGAAAATGAAGTGGCTGCTGGCTGAGTTGAAGGCAATCAAAGCGCGAAACGAAAAGGTAATTCTGTTTTGTGAGTTGCGCGACGTTCAGCGGTTGTTGCAACGAGCAGTTCTTGAGCGTTTCGACTTTACACCTGCCATCATCAATGGCGACACTTCGACCAACAGCAAAAGTGCTGTAAGCCGACAAAAACAGATTCGGGAGTTTCAGGAAAAGCTGGGGTTTGGGGTAATTATCCTATCGCCGCTGGCGGCAGGATTTGGTCTTAACATCCAAGCTGCCAACCATGTCGTTCACTTTACACGCACTTGGAATCCGGCGAAGGAAGATCAGGCCACCGACCGAGCTTATCGCATTGGTCAGAGCAAAGAGGTATTCGTATATTGCCCGCTGGTCTGGGCAGAAGATTTCACCACCTTCGACACCAAGCTTAATGTTTTGCTGGAGCGGAAACGGAAGTTGTCTGGCGATATGCTTAATGGTGTCGGCGACTTATCTGGGAACGATTTTGGTGACTTGGAAGCGCCGGGGGGTGAAGCCGTAATGGATAATTCTCCTATTACGGCATCAGACCTTAGCGTCATGGAACCTCTGGCATTCGAGATGTTTTGCTCTGTCTTATGGGGTAAGCTGGGCTATAAGACTGTAGTGACACCAAGCACTGGTGATGGTGGCATTGACGTAGTGGCAATCAAAGGTAATGCGGGTAAATTGATTCAATGTAAAAGCTCATCAGTCAGTGGGCACACCTTGGGGTGGGAAGCGGTCAAGGATGTGGTAGCAGGAGCGGCGGCCTACGAGATGAAATACGCCGGAGTGGCGTTTCAAAAGGTGGCAGTAACAAATCAGTTTTTTAATGGCTCCACCAAAGAGCAGGCTCATCTAAACAATGTTGAATTGATTGAATGTCATGCTCTTGAAGAGATGCTGAAAAAACATCCAGTGTGTCGAAGTCTTATGTCATATTGAATTCAGGGAGTCACCTTGGGGCGGACGGGAAGCATGGCAGGATGAGCGGGAAAGGAGCAGCGCAGCGCGATCCCGCGCAACCTGACAGGCTGGGAGGGCGGGGACAATAAACAGAACGCGCACGACCCGCAAACGGCAGCGGTGGCGTGACGGTGAAGGCGCTTCTAGTTCATGCCTGCGCCGTGACGTTGCCGCGATACATCAAATGCACTTCTGCCGTAAACAAGCCCGCGCAGCGACCACGCAGCAAAAAGCGAAGGGGCGGCGCAACACCAGCCCCGTTTTGCTGCCCCTCACCGCAGGTGATGGACGTTGACTTTGACTTGTGTGGCGGTATTTGCCTGAAGGGCGCGAGACATAACAGATTGTTGTGCGGGCGCAAGCCGAACAATGGGGTTTAATCCATTGCGCACAACTCGCTTTACACTTTATGACGCTGCCGCTAGAGATAGCCCGGCGGTTTTTTATTGGTTTTTTTGGGGGGGTATTGAAAAAATGTGGTTACAAAATGGTTACAAGTCAAAAAAACCGACCAAAAAGAAAATGGCCTGCATCGCTGCAAGCCTTATTTTATTTGGTGGCCCGGGGCGGAATCGAACCACCGACACAAGGATTTTCAATCCTCTGC
>PCUV01000037.1 GCA_002786915.1 Comamonadaceae bacterium CG12_big_fil_rev_8_21_14_0_65_59_15
AGACCGTCGAAGGCAACTTAAGCGTCGGTATGCGCCAGCTCAACGGTGTCTATACCCAGTGGCACAACCGCGCCCATGGCCGCGTTGGTCATGTGTTCCAGGGCCGCTTCAAAGCCATCGTGATACAGCGCGAATCCTACCTGCTGGAACTGGCGCGCTATGTCGTGCTCAACCCGGTGCGCGCCGGTCTGTGCCCCCTGCCAGAGCTTTGGCCCTGGAGCAGCTACCGAGCGATGGTGGGCAGCGTGCAGCCGCCCGAATGGCTCCAGACCGGCTGGCTGCTGTCCCAGTTTGGCAGTCAACCGACCACGGCCATTGCCGCTTACATCGACCATGTGCGCGCCGGTATCGGCCTGTCCAGCGTCTGGGATGAACTGAAAAGTCAGCTTTATCTGGGTGATGAGGACTTTGCATGCCGCCTGCAGCAGCAAACCCAAAGCAAGCTCGGCCACACCGAAATCCCGCGCGCCCAACGCCGGGCCACTGCGCCACCGCTCGCCCATTTTGTCGCCCTGCCCGAGCGCAACAGCGCCATGGCCCAGGCCTACGCCACGGGTTGCTACAGTCTCAAAGACATCGGCCAAGCCTTCGGCCTGCATTACGCAACCGTCAGCCGGCTGGTGCGGGCGGCGGAAATGTCAGGGTCTGGATAAAAGGAACCAGGAACTGCTATGAACGGGAGAGCAGGTTACGCTTTGTTGACGGGGGTTTCATGGGTATTTGATGCGGGTTTATTGGCTGGTGTTGAGGGTGGGTATGTTGCAATACAAGACCTGACCCTGTGTGCCCCCATTAAGCTTGCGGCAGGGTCGCCATGGTGACCGCGGCCTGAAGTTGAAAATTCGGCCTCGCATCATTCAGGAACCAACAACAAGTGATACCCCCCTCCTTGTGGGTATGACGGTTGCGTCTGAACTATGATAAGCAGAGAGTCCTTCGGGGAAAAATACTGACTGGACAAACCATATTCACGCAAAGACTCTTCCCTATTAGCGATTCCAAAACCAACGAAATCTGGACCTATATAGACACCGTTTCGCCATATCGATATATTGGCCTGAAATCCTTTCGTAGTAAATTCGATCCGGTAATTACCTGAACCTGACGGAACATACGAGAAGCGATCAATGGTATCGCCTATACCCACTTGTCCACAAAATTCAACGTACAAAGAGGAGCCGAGATTGTTGGGCGACGAGTCGTTTGGCTCTGCTTCGCGACGTACGCCAGCGCATGCACTCGGAAGAGTTACCGTTGCTGCGGACTGAGGTGCCGTGCAGCTCGCAGGTGACCCTCCATTAGTACCGGCGCAACTCCAATTCCAGGGTCCAGTGCCTGAAACGGTGCTAGTTGCACCAGATGCGCACAAGTTAGTTGTTGGCTTGCTGGATACCGCTACACCATCGGCACTGCCGCATACACCGCTGGTACTGCAAAGGTTTGCGGTACACGCTTGGCTGGTACTCGGCTTCGTCCCTGTGCAGTAACTGTCAGAGACTTTTGTATTGTCAGATCGATTGCAAGACACACTTCGTGACTGCGTGCCTTTGTTCGTCCCACAGGTTCCGGTGCAACTACCCCAACTTCCGGTAGTCCATGCATAGGTATAGCTAACACACGCGCTTGCGGTACATGCTTGGCTGGTACTTGGCTTCGTCCCTGTGCAGTAACTGTCAGAGACCTTAGTATTGTCAGATCGATTGCATGACACACTTCGTGACTGCGTGCCTTTGTTCGTCCCGCAGCTTCCGGTGCAACTTCCCCAACTTCCGGTAGTCCATGCATAGGTATAGCTAACACACTCGCTTGCGGTACAAGCCTGGCTGGTGCTCGGCTTCGTCCCTGTGCAATAACTGTCTTGAGTGATTGTGTTGTCGGGTCGCGTGCAGGAGACGCTCCTCGACTTGGTAGCGTTATTTGTTCCACATACACCTGAACAGTCACTCCATCCCCCTGAGACCCAGCGATTCTTAGCAAGGGGATCAAAAAATGTTGCTGTTCCGGCATCGACCAAATAGCAGCTGCTCCCCGGTGCGGAGATGGTGTCCGTGAGGAAACGAATGTCTTTAAGGTATTGAGGAGCATTGACAATATAGCCCAAATACTTTGCACTTTGCCTTAGCGCGGTCGTCAATACCGCCGTATTCGTCCCTCCACCGTTTGTATATTTGGCAAGTAAACGTACAAGACTTCCCGCTTTTTGCGCCCGGTCCGCCATCAACTCGTACAGAGTCCCGACTCCGGAAGCTGTGACATCGGTCGAAACGAACACCTCACCATTGCCTTCCAAATGAGCCCTAACGATTTCGGCAATATTCGCCCCGACGGCATTCACGAGAGCAGTCCCCGGTAAAGATTTCGCAACGTTGAGCATTGCATCAACTTGCCAAGACATCAATCCATTCAACTGGGCCATCCGGTAAAGATACTCATCACTTGACAATCCCGACAGGTGTCCTGAGAGAGTATCGTATGTGGCAACGGCGATCGTCCCGCCAGGAATAATCGTCAAAACTGAGTCAAAAAAGTTATTGAGTGGTTCAAATCGAACTGCGCATACCTTGCCATCTACCAGACCATTGATTACAGCCATGGAGGGCTGCGAAGTACCGATTGGCGAAGCAGACGCGCGCCATTGGAAATCCCTGGACGAAAGTGTGTACGGTATCGATGGAAATGTATTGCCTTGGTTATCGACCGCCCACAGTCCATAGGGGACAAAGCGTGGATTTCGCAACGTATTTTCACCCTCAAACCACGGCCCATCATTGGCTGCGACAGAGGCGAGCGCTCTCTGTGCTATCGATTGGGACCTCGCGCTGGCAACCGAAAGTACTTCTGAGGCAACCGAAAAGATTGCAGCAAATACCTGCGCATCTTCAGTTAGCAAGGCTGAGTTCAATCGTTGCTTGGACTCCACTATAGTTACTAAACTGCTGAAGCTCGGTGCTGCACGAATTGCCGTCTCTAATTGAGTCACAGTTCGACCGTCGTCGTACCATCCGACAGGTGCAATCATTACCAATCCAATTGCTGTTGATGTTGCATCGATAGTCACAGCGTTGCCATCGCCATCGCTGATACCGACCCCTGCAATATTGTCGTCAGCATCGGTAAGAAAAACCAGACTTGAAGTACCAGTGCGTACAGTTACGTTTGCATTGATTGACGCCGCGATACCTTCACTATCTAGGCTGGACAAAGAAAGTCCTTGCAATTGGGTAGGTGGTAGCGTAATCGCAATTGGGACTATGGTTGTGGGTGCTTTTGACGACACATTACTATTTAGCCAAAACCCCAGTCCATTCCCCGTGGTGCGCGTCCCAAATTCTCCATACCCTTTGCTATTGACATAGGAAGACAGCGTGCCATTTACCACCAGGCTCGGCGCCGCGAAGAGCCATTTCTGAATAGCACTGTCCCACGCCCACATAGATACATAGCTCGGCGACGCGCTAGAGCCACCGAGAGTAGTGTCCATTTGCGAGGGTGAAAACTTGTCCCCTGTGGACACTAAATTCCAGCCTTTACTCAAATCCGCCGCACTTAGGCGATAGGGGGTTGTTCCAGCAAGCGAAAGAGTGAAAGGCTGCAATCCATTTACCCAAAAGCCTTCACCAGAATAGATCGTGGCAAGGCGGTCATAACCCTTGGAGGCGGCGTAAGCGGTTCCTCCGTCATCGAGGCTGGGTGCAAAGAACGCCCACTTGTTACTTGCTGCCACCCACTTCCAGACCGTTGAGACATTCGCAGCATTGCCGAACGCAGTGGTTACATCCAGTGGGGCGTCAACGCTGTTTCCCAAAAGGTTCCAGCCCGTGATAAGAGGAACGACTAATCCTTCCGAAACCTGTGTTGTGGCCCAGAGTGTCTCCATGGGTACGGAGCAATTGTGAGCCGCATCGCATGCCGTAATGGTGTAGCCATAAGTAGTCGAGGGAGTCAAACCTGTGTCGATATAACTCGTCACATTGCCCAAAGTGGCCACCAATACATCATTGCGATAGATATTGTAGCTTGTCACGCTCACTGCGTCTGTCGATGCCGTCCAACTAATGTGGATCTGATTTGCAGTGGACGTTGTTGCCGAGATTGCAGATGGCATGCTCGGTGCAGTGGTGTCAAGAAGCCTTTCAAAGGATCTCTGACCCCTTACTAGTAATACAACTCCTGTATTGCTTGGAGACTGTGCCTCAGATGATCCCTGGTCGAAAAACACTCTAAATGCGTCGTTGTTTGTAAGCGAGCTTGACATTACTGCATGTTTACTTACCCCGACTGAGGGGAAGACTGTCTTATTTACATAGTTTTCCTCCGAATGTTGACCCACTGCACCATAATTTACGATCGACTCCAATTCTCGGATCGAAGGTGTACGCCAGTCTAAACTCTTGGCGTAAATGCTGCTGAGCGCGATTGCTTCTTCGAATGTGTATATTTGGGCGGTTCCAGAACATGAACCACCTGTCCAGGTCTGCCCCTCTAGGCAACGCTTCCAGGTGAGACCAGTGACTTTGTGTGTAACCGTGCCATTTTGGTTGTCAATGAAGTCGTTCGTTGGCGTTGATGATGAGCCAAGAAACTGTCCACCGTGTACAAGGCGAACGGGAAGGCGCTCGCTCGCGACCGTGGTACCGATCCATCCATCTCGGAAATCTGCGATCCAAGCAAAGGAACCACCTGCTGGCCATGTCACATTGTCAGGCGAAGAAGACCAGAACTCCAGATCGAAAAAAGTCAATGATGTTGTAACTGGTGTGGTCGGAAATATTTCCGCATTTATCGCCGGATTGATGAATTGCGTGTCCACGATCGACGCTAATTCGCGGATCGAAGGTGTACGCCAATCTGAGCTCCCGGCGTACGTGCCGCTGAGTGCGCTTGCTTGATCGAAAGTGTAACGGTGAGCCGTTCCAGAACATGTGCCACCTGTCCAAATCTGACCCTCTAGACAACGCTTCCAGGTGAGGCCAGTGACTTTGTGTGTAACCGTGCCATCACCATTGACAACAAAGTCGCTTGTGGGCGTCAAATCGGCGAATGCCACGTTGGTGCACAGCAGCGTCAGAGCGCCGATAAAGTTTAGAACTGCACGACCAACCCAACCCTGGGCTCTGTGATTACGCAGTGATGACTTACGAATCTGGTGTGTCATTTTGGCTAGCTGTTTGGGATGTCGACCTTCAATACCCTATTGTCATTGTCGTGATTCGGACAAAATGCGATCAGCGTCTCTGGGTCTGAAACCACGAAACGAATGTTCGCTCTGGAATCAAACAAAGTCACCAACACTGACCCAAGAGAGGTGAGGCATTTTAACTGCCCTCAAATTAAGGTTTGCAATTGCAAAAAAAGTGTCTCTAACAAGACCTCAGAGATGCCTACCGCTTCATTACGTTAGGTAATTTTATGGTGGTTCTTCGTTGAATTCACTGTGAATTTTTAAGCCATTGCCAAGTTCAACTTTCCACAATGAAACAGAATTCTTGCCAGGTAGTTAGTGAAGTTACGAAAGCCACGGGCGTTGGCCTTGATGAGTTGAATGTAAGCCCCCGGTCACAACCACCCTTGCCATAAGGCAAGGACAGGCTTATAGGTGGGAATCAGCCGCAGGCTGCCAGCGCGTAGGCAGCAACTCATCGATGCGGCTATTGGGCTGCGTGGGCAAACGCGTCAACACATCGGTCAGATAAGCCAGCGGCTCGAGGGCATTCATCTTGGCCGTCTGAATCAAACTCATGATGTCCGCAGCGCGTGCACCGGCGGCCAGGCTACCACTGAAGAGCCAGTTCTTGCGCTCATGTGAATATTCACATGAGCGTAATAATGCGAACCGCAGTCTTATGCGAACTCGTCGGCGCTCATCTCGGGAACAACGAGGCATATCATGGCTTGCGGCGTTGCGAGTGAAGTCTGGACTTCACATAAGAGTTGGTATCTCCTACGGTGGCAACCCCACTTCAGGAGATATTCATGGATGCCTTCGAGTCCTTTCATCCGGTACCGGCGGCGTGGCTTCGCAACAGCGATTTCGCACCGTTCATACCTGCCTACGTTGGTCGTCTGGTCGACCGACACTACGCGGCCACCACAGTGCGCATGTACGTGTACGGCGTGGCGCACTTCGCACACTGGGCGTGTGGACATCGGGTGGACCCGCGACACCTTGCTGATGAGGTTGTCCTGCGCTTCATTGACGAACATCTGCCGCATTGCACCTGCCCTTCTCCAGTGCAGCGCTGTCGCCATCAAGTTCGAGCTGCACTACGCCAGTTGCTAGTCACGCTGGTCGATGCCGGTGGACTGATCTGCAGTGATCAGCCCGATGCGATCGAGGACCAACTCCAACGCTTCGACAGTCACATGGTGCACGCAAGAGGGTTGGCCGAGACCACACGGATTCGACGGCTGAGCGTCGTTCGAGCGCTACTGCGATTCCGTGCGGCCGATGATCCCGACGACGTGATGGCAGCGCCGTCCGCCAATGAACTGCGGCGATTCATCACGCAGGAACTCTCCCGCATCAGTCCCGCCAGCGCGAGCTCGTTTGCCGGCGCACTGCGGGCCTACCTGCGCTTCCTGGCGCTCGGCGGGGTTGGCGTGGATCACCTGCTGCCGGTCATCGCCTCGCCAGCACATTGGAGGCTGGCACCGCTACCGCAGACCCTGTCACCGAGCGAGGTCGCGCGACTGCTGGACTCTTTCCCACCAGAGCTGCCTTCGCGCTTGCGCGGCTACGCCATGGTGCGCTGCCTGGTCGATCTTGGCCTGCGTGAGCGCGAGGTTGTCAGCTTGGAACTCGACGATATCGACTGGGAGGCTGGCACGCTTCGCATCCGCAAGAGCAAGTCGCTGCGCGTGGATGTGATGCCTATGCCGCAGACCACCGGGCGCGCGATTGCCGAGTACCTGCGATCGGAGCGGCCGACCACAGTCAATCGGCGCGTCTTCGTTCGTCACGTAGCGCCGGTAGACGAGCCGATCCGTCCGGACGTCGTGCGTAACACCGTGCGGCTGGCATATCGGCGCTGCGGACTACCCTACACGCGCGTGCACATCTTGCGACATACGTTGGCGTGCCGGTTGTTGGAGACCGGCGGCACGCTCAAGGAGGTGGCCGACATGTTGCGCCATCGTGATCTGGACACCTCGATGATCTACGCCAAGGTCGACATTGGACGGCTCCCCGGCCGTGGCGATGCCCTGGCCGGGGAGCGTAGCATGAACCGCGCCGACACGATGCAGGCCGCCGTGCAGCGCTATCTGGACGAACGCCACAGGCTCGGCTACTCGCTGAAGAGCCAGGGCACCGAGCTGATGCGCTTCGCCCGATTCGCCGATGCCAGAGAACACCAAGGGCCGCTGACGCTTGATCTGCAACTGGATTGGGCGCGCGAGCATGTCGCACGAACGAGCACCGTTACGGCAGCGCGCAGGCTGGAGGTCGTCCGACCGTTCGCGTCCTATTACCGCCAATTCGAGCCCGTCACTGAGGTACCGCCGCCATTCATCTTAGGCCGCGGCCATCGACGACTTGCCCCCCACATCTACACCGACCAGAAGATTGGCGATCTGCTGGCCATGTCTGTCCGTATGACGCCGCCAGGCGGGTTGCGTCCCTTAACCTATAAGACACTGTTCGGACTCATCGCCGCGACTGGACTCAGAATCTCCGAGGCGCTGAATCTGCTGGTCAAGGATATCGATTTGCCGATGGCGACGCTCACCGTGCGCCAGACGAAGTTCCACAAGTCGCGCTGCTTGGCCCTACAGCCAGCGTCGTGCATGCCTTGTCCGACTACCTCAGTGCGCGGCAACGGTTCATCGACTGTTCGGGTGAAACGCCCGTGTTCGCCTCGCTGTCGGGCCGCGCGCTGTCGCTAAGCGGGGTTCACCACGTGTTCGCCGGGCTGCGAGATCAACTGGGCTGGCGTGCTCGCGGCGAGCACGCCCGGCCGCGCATACATGATCTGAGGCATACGATGGTGGTCCGGCGCGTCCAACTCTGGCACGAAGGTGGCGCGTCGATCGAACACGCGATGTTCTGGCTGTGTACCTACCTGGGCCACGCCAATATCTCCGATACCTATTGGTACCTCACCGGCACGCCAGAGTTGATGGAGGCGGTGGGCGTGCGGTTCGAGCGCTTCGTGCGGCAAGGAGCGGGCCATGCGTAAGCCGATCTCACCCAGCTTTGCGTCCCTGGTGCAGGAGTTCTTCACCGACTACATGACGCGCCAGCGCTCACTCAGCCCGCAAACCGTGGCATCCTACCGTGACAGTTTCTTGCTGCTCCTGCGCTTTGCCGAACAGACCCTAGGCAAGCCAGCCACTGCGTTTGAGTTGTCGGACCTCCAGCCGAAGTTCATCGCAAGCTTCCTCGACCACCTGGAGCTCGAACGAGGAAACTCACCGCGCAGCCGCAACATCCGCTTGGCGGCGCTGCGTTCGTTTCTGAAGTTTGCCGCCCGTCGCGACCTCGCCAGCCTAAGCGTCATCGAGCAGGCACTGGCGGTGCCGATGAAGCGTTTTGAGCGCAAGATGGTGGGCTTCCTGACGCGTGAGCAGATGCTGGCTGTGATCGACGTTCCAACCACGACCTGGCTGGGTCAGCGCGATCACTTGCTGCTGACGCTGATGTTCAACACCGGCGCAAGGGTGTCGGAGATCTTCGGCGTGCGGGTGGCCGACGTGGTCCTCGGCACGACCTCGTGCGTGCGCCTGCATGGCAAGGGCCGCAAGCAGCGCTCGCTTCCGCTGTGGAAGGAAGTCGCTCGGGAGATACGTGATTGGTTGAGCCTGAACCCGCAACTTGAAGCAGGCTCGGCGTTACTGTCGCGACGTGACGGCGGACTGATGACGAGGGCCAATGTCACGCAACGGCTTAAGCTTGCCGTCGCGGCGGCCACGGCTTGCCACCCTGAACTGGGCAAGCTGTCTGCATCGCCCCACATGGTCCGTCACTCGACCGCGATGGGCTTGCTACAGGCCGGTAAAATGTCACCGACATCGCCTTGTGGCTTGGGCATGAGAGTCCATCAACCACTCACATGTACGTCGAGGCCGACCTCGCGATGAAGGAGCGAACACTTGCTCGGCTGAAGCCCCCTGAGGTCAGGCCAACCCGCTACCGCCCACCCAAGGGGTTGATGCAGTTCCTGCAGTCGCTGTGATCATGCGAAGTAAAAGGGATGCGGTCGAGGCTTCTACCGAAGGAGAAATCGCCCGACGTCGGAGGCGAGTTCGCATAAGACTGCGGTTCGCATTATTACGCCCCACCGCCCAAGGCCGAATCTGATTCTCAATGCGGTTGTTGTCCATGGGCAAGCGGAAACATTGAACATTGGAACATTGGGGTCAGGTCTTGTATTGAAACATTTCCCGCAGTAGCATCGTCCCATGTCACGACCCCTGCGCATTGAAGTCCCTGGCGGCTTGTTCCACGTCACCTCGCGCGGTGACCGGCGCGAGGCCATCTACCTCGACGATGCGGACCGCCAGCAGTGGCTCGCTCTGCTGGGTGATGTCTGTCAGCGCTTCAACTGGGTGTGCCACGCCTACTGCCTGATGGACAACCACTTCCACATCGTTGTGGAGACC
>PCUV01000016.1 GCA_002786915.1 Comamonadaceae bacterium CG12_big_fil_rev_8_21_14_0_65_59_15
GTTCGATAAACACAAAGCTGGCATTCAGGCCAACCGGTACGTGCAGGACTATGGCCTGCGCCTGTTGCCAGAACTCTATGCGTTGTACAACCCGCTGACCTATGACGAAGCCCGCTGCCTGGAGGTAGAACTGGGCATTGACCTGCGCGAGGGTGGGTTTGGGGTCTGGCAGGCATAAGTGTCACCACAAACGTCACCAGCAACAAGCTGACACCAGACCGACACCAGACTGATAATTCCAGACCATCGAAGGAGAGAACATGCCCATTTACGAATACGCCTGTATCGACTGTGGCCACGCGTTTGAGGCGCTGGTGCGCAGTGATACCGTGCCGCAATGTCCCCAATGCCAGTCAACTTCGCTGGAAAAGCAACTCTCGGTGTTTGCAACCACCGCCAGCACGCCTGATTCCGCGCCGATGATGCAGGGGCCATGTGGCTCTTGTCCCAATGCCATGGGGCAGGGTGGCTGTGCCATGCACTGACGCGTGCTCAAGATGAGTGCCAAATTCGGCGTATTGTTTGTCTGCATGGGCAACATCTGCCGCAGCCCTACTGCACACGGTGTTTTCCGGCATAAAGTAAACAAAATGAGACTGCAAGACAGGATTGCAGTCGATTCGGCTGGAACGCTGGACTACCATGCAGGCAGCCCACCCGATGAGCGCGCTCAGCTTCACGCCAGCCAACGTGGCTACGACTTGTCAGATTTACGGGCGCGCCAGATCACGCCCAATGACTTCAACACCTTTGACCTGATCGCCGTGATGGACTGGGACAACCTGTCCTTTGTTCAGGATATGTGCCCGCCCGAGTCAAAGGCCAAGGTGCACCGGTTGACCGAGTTTTGCACCCACACCGAAGCCGACGTGGTTCCTGATCCGTATTACGGAGGAAACCAGGGCTTTGATCACGTACTCGATCTGGTGGAAGATGCCTGTGAAGGACTGATCGTGCACATCCAGCAACAATCGATTCAATCAAGTCTGTTTTCAAGTCAATGAACGCCCGAAAACCCCACCTGGGCTGAGCATGAACAAGGAAACAGTCGCCGTACTGGACTTTGAAACCACTGGTCTGTCGCCCAACTGGGGTGACAGGGCAACCGAGATTGCCATCACCCTGGTGCGAGACGGACAGGTTATCGACCGATACCAGAGCCTGATGAACGCAGGTCTGCGGATACCGTCTGAAGTGACCTACATCACTGGCATCACCAACGCCATGATCGCAGCGGCACCGCCTGTGGCCAAGGTTATGCGTGAAGCCTGCCAGTTTGTCGGCAACACCCCGATGGTGGCTCACAACGCCACCTTTGACAAGAAATTTTGGGAGGCCGAACTGGCGCATCTGTCCCTCTCATCGGTAAGCAAGTTCGCTTGCACGATGCTGTTGTCGCGTCGGATTTACCCGCACGCACCGAACCACAGACTGTCAACGCTGGTGCAGCTGCTTGGTTTGCCCCAGTCCGGGCGGGCTCACCGTGCCATGGTGGATGCTGAAATGACCAGTCACCTGTGGTGTCGCATTCAGCAAGATGTGTCCAGGACCTACAGCATTGCAACGGTCAACCATGATTTGCTGGTACGCGCCCAGAGGGTCAGTCGCAACAAACTGCCGGTTTTGTTGCAAGCCTGTGCAAATACGCGCTGAACCGGATCGGTGCCGATAGATGATCAGGGCTGAAATCGTCTGCCTTGTCAGGTCATAGTCGGTGAAACACAACCAGAAAGATCAAGTCGCATCAAAAAGATCAGCGGTGAATTGCCTCATACTTGATTGAATGGAATTTATGACATTAGCCTTGTTTTCAAGCTGGGTCACCGTGCCACTGATCGACAATATTCCTTTTGACGATAGCTGGACCTCAAGCGTCATGACTACCTTTAGAGGCAATTGATATGCCGCGCAGAGGCCAACCAGAGTGACAATATTTGCATTCGGAATTACTGCATCGAATGTTTTGTTTTGGTCGAGATCGTGGTTGTTAAAAAATGGTTGCTTCTCAAAAACATTGACTAATGCAAATTTGACAGAATTTGTGTGGGGTGAAAATTCTGCCACCCTGACCTCCAGCGTGTAGGTACCGCTGGATATAAACTTATGTGGAACGGGATTAAGTTTAGGACCAAGAAGAACTCCGACATCATCATAAATAGTCGCGGTACCAGAGCCTATGGATGCGAATTGACGACGTGCCAAGCTCGGATCTGGCTGCGCATTAAACGTTGCGACCAATTCTTCTGCGTCTAGCTGATTCTTAGTTGCTCTATCGCCAAGGTTTTTCATCTCACTATTGGAATGACGAGTAGCCTCAGTTTCATTTTGTGTTTCTGATGCATGGTCTTCAGGAAACATATCTTGTTTTTCCTTTTTAAGGCGCACTGCAACA
Source organism: Comamonadaceae bacterium CG12_big_fil_rev_8_21_14_0_65_59_15 (assembly GCA_002786915.1). GTDB lineage: Bacteria > Pseudomonadota > Gammaproteobacteria > Burkholderiales > Burkholderiaceae_C > Rhodoferax. Next base: position 2,393 of record PCUV01000016.1, read on the forward strand.
ATTTCCAATTTTTTCAAGTCAGCTGCACGAAATCCAACCATCAATTGCTGGCTGGGGTGGTTGACTACACGCACAAGTTCCGAGCTAGCCCTCTTTAGCAAATCCAGTAAGGAACTCATGCTCACAATCGCAGCGGTTTTTTCAATTGGAAGTTCTGATGTCATGATAATTCCCTTGTGCTTCAATGGTTTGATAGAGCCGAAATTCGGCTTACAAAAAAAAGTGATGGCATAGTCACCAAGTTCATCACAATGCTCAATTTTCATCTAATTCATTCCTTTGAAGAAATATGGCAGTGCCCAGGGATGCAGCTCTTACAACGGCTGATAGTCGCGAGCTCAGCACGCGATTTTCCTGCCCTCGGTTCTGAATCGAGATGACAGGCTGCTCACCAATTTTTTGGTCAATATCGACCAAGATGGTGCCGACCAAACTGGTCAATTCAGCCAAAAGTTTTCCATTTGCAACTTTTGGACCTAGCTTGATGTGAATAGCCAAGTTTTTCGGCATGCAATTGCAGATTTTCATCCAAAAATCTGGGCTTGCGGCAGACCCATTGGCGCAAGCCTTTTGCCTGAACAAAGCGCACTTCAATTTCGTCATCTCTTTCGGCCTAAGTTGTAGCATCCACTCAATGATTTGAGTCCCGCTTTCAGATAATGCCAGTTCAACATTTGCCTTCTCTGCGCGCGGCTTTGCGTCGGATCGTGCGCGCCTGGCAACCTCGTACAACTCGGGGCGTCCGCTCAACAGTGCATCCAATGCAATTGCTTGACTCAATGGAAGGTGAGTTTTTTCCAGCGCCAAATCCTGGGGAAGTCCTAGTGCTCTGACCATTAGGTAACGCAAAGAATCAATATGCGAAACCGTAGGTTGATCAGCATCAATATGCGCTTTGTCAATTGAAAAATTCACTGACAATCCGGGGGCGGCCTTGTCAATGGGTTTTTGATTCAATTTTTTGTTTAATTGACCGAAAACCCATCCCCAGACTGAAAATATATTGCCCGCGAAAGTAGTTCTCGATTTTGTCTGGCGCTGGGCTGTTGCGCTTAATCCCAGCTGTCTGATCAGTTTAGGCCCCGGCTCGAGTTCGGACAGTTTGGCACCCATTGAAACTGCAAACACCAAAGGCCAGACTGCCAAGTAATTACCAATCACGCTTCGAAGGTCGGCATGGCCAGCAGTGGTTGCCGAATACGCAGTTCTTACCCACTCAAGCTGCAATGACTTTACCCAATCATGGCATTGCCTGGGATCGACGTTTCCTTGCATTTTTGCGGAGACTAGCTCCTCCCATCCCGGCCAACATTTGCTTTCTATGGTGGCAGCACGTTTGCTATGAAAACGTGCCACAGGTTCTCCGGTCACTTGCTTCAATGCAGAACCAAAGTCATTGGCTAGTCGATGATCCCTTAGCCCCATCTCGCGCGACCCATCGCAGCGCATCAGTAATACCTGATCCCCAACACATAACTTCAATTTCTGAATCCTAGAGCGAAGACAGGCGGCTTGGGTCGCTGTCAGCTGCACAACCCGAACTGAGCTAAATGATTTATGAGCGTCGTAGCCAACGCGCTTGATGATCAAACCACCGTTGTGAGTGAGGCAGTCTGTCATCAGACTGGAAATCTCGGAGGTTCGAACGGGCACGCTTGAGCTCAACAGATCGCGGATTGCGTCCATTGCAAGTTCTGTTGGCGACTCTCGATGCCAATGGTTAAGCAAAGTCATGGCGGAAATTGAATCACTGGCCATGATCAATGTCGATGACGCCGAGCCACCAGCGGAAATCGCTGTTGATGGTAAACCCAGCTTCGCCCTGACAGCGGTTGGGGTGGAATTGCCGCGACGTATCCAGCTATTTACCAGTGCGCAGATTGCACTTCTTGCACGGTCACTTACGTTGTCTGATTTTTCAACTTGCGCCGGTTTATCTTTCGAACAATGTGAATCAATGGCTCCTATCCACGTCAACCAGTCGCCGTCTTCCCATTCGTATGGATCATCCCATTGCAGGGATTCATAGTTGGCCAATAGCAGGGTACTTAAATACGTATTTAGTGAAGAGATTTGGTAGCAGCCCTGTTTACCCGATCGCGTGAATTCAAGTTCATCTAGTATCCATTCTTTTAGCCACATCCCCATGGCGGACCAGATTGTTTGGATGCCTTCAATGCTTTTTATGCAACGTATAGCGCGATTACGTTTTTCACCAAATCGTTCGACGGATGATGAATATTTCCCAAAAATAGAGACGATTGTCTTGACACCATCCTCGACATTCTTCCTTCCACAATTTGGAACATAACGAGATCGTTTCATGGCCTCTGCAAAATCGATTTTTTCACCTGCGAGTCGACGCAACGAATTTGCTGACAAGCAGGGCGTTGGTACGGTTAAATCAGACAGTGCATTTAGGCTAGGCGCAAGCTCCAGACGTCGCCATGCTTGCGTAGAGTCGCCAAGCGCTTGCCAAAAAGATTGACTGTCTTGCGGCCAAGATACCTCATGGATACCGCGTATCACGGATTCAATTTGTTTCTTCAATTCATGCTGCGAGGGCATAGGTGTTACCACCTGCGCCAAAAGAGCTCTGGTAGTTGGTTGAATCGGTATCCATGTCTTATGAACAAAATGATCACGCTCAATAGTGATGCCTTGTTCATGCGCGTAATTGCGGAAATACTTATCTGGATTGGCTGCCGCGTCAGCACACAGGGTCGCATCAGGAATTTGGTCAACAAAAATTAGATGTAGTACCGCCAAAATCTGTGGCTTTGCATCAATGTGCCCACGCATCAATTTGTGTCTAATGAGGTCTGTTGCGCTCCATCCGATCAAAGTTTCTACGCTTATTGGAGGCAACAAAATTCGTGCGTCATGAACCCGATCTTGAAGCTTGCGTACTTTGTCTATGATCGGCTTAACCTGAATGATCTGCGGTAAATGTTTTACATTTCTAAATTTGAGGGACTCTTCTCCGAATATTTTTAGACTGATTGTTTCCATCTGAGCTTTCAGCCGTTCTGCCACCACAACAGGCGGAATGTCTAGATAGGAGCCACTCGTCCGGGTTACATCGCGCGTATGTCCTGTCAGTCCCCTGATCAGCCAGCGGTCACAGCCATGTTCATCCATGTATGTGACCCACTGGCACCGGCCAAAGTTAGGTTCCGACCCAAAATGCGATTTGGTGATTTCTGCTATGGCTCCAGTTGAGATTGGTTGTGCGGTTAGCCCCTCAGTAACCTTCCATTGAACAAAAAGCGGTTGATCGATGCCCTCAGAGGCTGTGGCACGTAATCCCCTAACGACAAGTTTTTTCATAATCAGTTGGTGGCATTCCAGTGCGATATTTAAAATCGCATTTACAGTGCTTGTGCGTGCAATGAGTCGTGGTTGTGCGCGGCCGTCTTCATCTTTGTCTTGAAGCAGTATTGCGTGGGGGTGAATCAGCAACATACCAAAGGTAAGATTTTCCAAGCGGGTTGCGCGATGCGCTGTTTGGATCACAAAAGCGCTTGCAAGCAAAGGCATCAACGAATTGCAATGCGTCAGGATGTCGTGCTGGCTTATTGCTGAGCATGCATGTTGTCGGGTCTGGTTAATGTCAGTCACCAATGCTGCCCATCCAGCCTGAAGTACCTCGATTTCCAGGACTTTTTTACAAGCGATACGAACGCTGGTATCGTGAAACGGGGCTGGTGCGCCAATGCCAAGTCGCTGATAGACATTGCTCATTCTTTGCGTCAGAAGTTGGCGCGTCGGTCCGAAATAGAACAATGCGGCTGGAGCTGTTGCAGCAAGTTGACCAGTTAGCAGTCCACTGGTCATATCGCTGCCAGTTACCTCGAGATACACCGCGGCCAATGAGCGTGAAAATCGTCCCCGATAGGCAGGGTGTGCCGTTGAACCGCAGCCGCGCAGAAAGCTTCGAAAATCAGCCAGATCAATCTGCTCTTGCTTTGAAATGCTGCAGATCAGACCGCCGAGATTTGTAGCTGTCGGGTTGTTTTTTTGAGCCCAAGCCAGTATTTCCACTAATTTCACGGGCAGTGGGATATTGATTGGCTCTATCTGGGAGGCTTTCCATTCAGCTGAAGCTCGGATGTGTGACGACCTGTAGCATTGAAAATCCCACGCCCAGCAGGATTTTTCGAGGTCGAGCCAGATGGTTAACCGCGGCGAAAATTCCAGCTTGAGGGCAATTGCATCGCTGCAACCGGTGATCAGGGAAGTAAGCGCCAATGCGGCGTAACCGATGTGGAGCGGATTGGTACTGTTCAGGTAGCTCGCCAGAATGTTTGTGATCTGTACCAAGTCATTGATGAGCATTTGATCCCGGTGGTACAGCCCAAGCTTCACACCAAATGAAGTGTAATCAGCGCCCTTGATTCGCGCGCCGATATCTGGCACAGAGTCTTCGTCTTTGTCTTTGTCTTTGTCAAGATATTCAGATAAAGGGGTTGATTTCTTTTCTGCTCCTTGTCGTGAGTTATCAAGCGTATTGACATCAACGGAAGTTCTATCGGGATCCAATGGGTGGATTACATTCGTGGCAATAACACTGGGTGGAATGATGGCCGCCTCAAGGATTTGGTAGAGGGCGGTAAGAAAGATCAGTGTTGGACTTTTTCGACTGATCGTGTTCTTTAGCTGCCCCACGGCCTCCGCATTTGTCAAATTGATTGTTGTGATTGCGTTCCAGTCCGCCGATCGGCTTCCCTTGCCAATCAAGGTTTTCTTGATGGTCGTTAATCCGGTGAGTAAAGCGCGTGGGATCTTCTGGTGCTTAGCGGCTGACGTCATGAGGGCGCGTCCGAGCAAGGCATCCAACTTGTACGGCTCGCTGTCAGGAACCATTGCGCGCTCCCACTTCAGAAAGGTTGAAAACAAATCGTTATCAGCGTTTGGTTTGTTGTAGACTGCCCCCAAGTCACCGCCACTTCTGGCTCGGGAGTCGATTTGCACTTCCAAATCCGCAAGTGCACTTTGCCAAGTACTGACTGGAGTGGTTGGCCACAAATGCTGGCAAGCATTGATGTAATTTTTTAGTTTTGGCAATGCAAGTGCCATCCCTTGCTGGTTGTCAGGCATGGCAACAGCCTGCAGCAGCGCTGCAGCGGGTAGGTTAGTGAGTTCAAAAGTTTGCTTTTCTGGCATAGAAATATGGGCACGGCAAAGTGCACGAGTTAAACGATGCGACAAAGAGGGGGATTTGTCGCTCGGCCATGCCGCGGTTCAAACCATATTTACCTCTGTGACGGGATCAAGGCTTGCTGTGGGCTGACACCTGGGATTTCTGCAAAATGTCCGTTACAGGCTAGACATTTTTCCTCGCAGGTGAGGTGCACTCAGCGACCCTGAAAAACAGAATATCAGAAATGTTTAAAAAAAAAGCACAAAACGGCGGAGGTGGACTAGAGCGCAAGCGCCAGCGGCTTGTGGCACCTGAGGACGTTTGGGTGCTGTGGCAGCGCAGCAGTCGCTGCAAGGTGGATCTACTGCCCAGGTAGATGACCTGATAGGCTAGGCGTGGCACGATGTTAAAAAAAAGCTCAAAAAATATGTCAAAATAGACATAATTCACCATGAAGCAATTGCCAAGAAAGCCAATCAAGTGGGTAGGTTCGTCCAAGAAGGACTTGGACAAGATGCCTGCTGAAGTTAAGGATGTGTTCGGTCATGCCATCGACTTGGCGCAGGCTGGAGGCAAACATCCTGACGCAAAGCCTTTTCGTGGCCACGGGTCTGGGGTGATGGAAGTCGTGGAGGACTATTCCGGTGACACTTATCGGGCTGTTTACACCGTCAGGTTGGAGAGCTGGGTTTATGTGGTGCACTGTTTTCAGAAGAAGTCAGTTAGCGGAATTAAGACACCCAAGCCGGATTTGGATCTCATTGATCAACGATTGAAAGTGGCTGCAGCTGATCACGCGGCCTGGCTTAAATCTCAAAAAGGAGCCGCAAAATGAACGACACAGAAATTGTCATTGAAGTAGGCAGCACCAATGTTTATGCAGACATGGGGTACCTGGACGCGGCAGAAATGCAACGTAAGTCTCAATTGACTGCCGAGATTACCCGTGCCATAAAAGCTAGGAAACTAACGCAAATCGCTGCGGCTGAACTGCTCGGTGTTGATCAATCAAAGATTTCAAAAATCACTCGTGGGAAATTTCGAGGGGTTAGTGAAAGTAAATTATTGGAACTGCTCGCAAAATTAGGTCATGACGTTAATATTTTAATAAAGCCGACAAAAAAACGTTTGGGAGAAGTTAAACTTGAATTTGCATGATCAATTTATATTTTTAATAAATATTATTAATATAATTAATTGATATAATCAAGTATATATAAAAATATACCTACAGGTCGCAAATTGAATTTTTGTTGCTTTGAAAAAATCAGTGTGTATGTGACATGATGATTGGTTTTAATTGGGAATATTTGTGCTGATGTCACAGATCTGATTGAACTCTTGAAAGCCATGTTTGCTTACTTTTTTATTTAAAAACAAGGGACTTTCTTTGATTCGCACCAGTTTTAACCTAATGACGCCAGATGAAACCAGACGCCAATGAAATGTTTAGGCGTTTGGTTTTAGCGCTCATAACCCAAAGTTCTCGCGCAACCAATAAAATCAAGCACTTAGTGGGTATTCCGGCCCATCGTGACCAGTGATTCCGGTT
>PCUV01000006.1 GCA_002786915.1 Comamonadaceae bacterium CG12_big_fil_rev_8_21_14_0_65_59_15
TTAAAAGGAGCAAGGAACCACTATAAACAGGAGAGCAGGTTACGCATTGTTGGCGGGGGTTTCAGGGGTATTTGATGCGGGTTATTGGCTTGGGTTGAGGGTGGGGATGTTGCAATACAAGACCTGACCCTGAAGCTCTATGACCCTGAAGCTCCCTACGCACCGCCGCCAGTTGCCGACGCGACACAAACAGCGGCTCTGGTACGCGGTCCAGCAGCACCGCCCAACCGTCGCCTTCTTGCGCGTCATGGTGCTTTTGCAGCGCACGCACCGCATGGCGCGCTACCAGAGCGTTGCGATGGATGCGGATAAAGCGGTGGCCGTAGCGCTGTTCCAGGTCGGCCAGCGAGCCCTCCAGCACATAGCTGTGCGCAGCGGTGCGCACCGTGATGTATTTCAGCTCGGCCTTCAGGTACAGCACCTCGGCCAGCGCCACCCGCTGGCTGCCTGAACGCTCCTGAATGATCAAGAATTCATCGGCCAAATCAGCCTCTTGCGCCCGTCCTGCAAGCGTAAGGCGCTCCACTTTTTGCAGTGCCGCCTGCAAGCGCTCCAGGCGCACCGGCTTGGTCAGGTAATCCACGGCCTCCAGCTCAAAGGCCTGTACAGCGTGCTCGGCGTACGCCGTCACAAACACCAGCGCAGGTGGTATCGGCAATTGGCGCAGCGCTTGCGCCAACGTCAACCCATCGGCGCCAGGCATGTGGATATCGGCCAGTACCAGGTCCAGCGCCTGATGCGTGGCACAACGCATGGCGTCCACTGCCGTGGCCGCCTCGGCAACCACCAACGCCGCCGGTGCGCTGCAATCGGCCAGCAGGCTGCGCAGACGCGCGCGCGCCAGCGCTTCGTCATCCACGATCAACACCCGCAGCGTCATAGCGGCACCGCGATGCGCACCTGAAACACGCCGTCTTTCAAACCGTAGCGGAACTGGCCTTGGACATCGTGCAGCAGGGCCAAGCGCTCGGCCACATTGGCCAGCGCCAGTTGATGCCCAGGCGGCGCCTGTGCAGCCCCCGCAGCCACCGTATTGCTGACCTTGATGACCACCACCGAGCCGCGCCGCTGCGTACTGACGCGAATGCGCGCGCCGTCCGCGCTGGGCTCCACGCCGTGCTTGACCGCGTTTTCTACCAGCGGCTGCAGCAACAGTGGCGGCAACAGCGCGCCCGCGGCAGCGTCGTCCAGCGACCATTCCACCTGAATCCGGTCGCCAAAACGCACCTGCTCGATGGCCAGATAGCGCTGCGCCAGTGCAATTTCGTCTGCCAGCGTCACGCTGGGCCCCTGCTCGGCCAGCGCATAGCGAAACAAATCACTCAGGTCTTCCAGTAAGCGCTCGGCTTTGCGTGGCTCGGCACGCACCAGCGCAATGGCACTGTTGAGGGTGTTGAACAAAAAATGGGGACGAATGCGCGCTTGCAGTTCCGCCAGCCTGGCCGCCGCTGTAGCCGGGGCCATACCCCGTGCACGCCATGCCATCGCGGTCACCAACAGGGCTGACAAGCCGGCACCGCTGACGCCGCTGGCCAGCCAGGGCGTACCGTCCACCAAACCCAATAACACGAGCACGGCACAACCATACAGACCCGCCACCGCACCCAGCACCACACCCACGCCCTGTTGCCACAAAGGCTTGAGCTTGACCAACCAGCGTTTGAGCCCGCAAGTGGCGATCAGCCACAGCAAGGTCGCCGGCAGCGCCGCACCAGTGAGCAATGACAACCGCGTCAACCAGTCCAGCAAGGTGGCCGCACCAAACATCGACACCACGCCGACCACCGCTTCAACAAACAGCACTGCGCGTAACACCACCCCCACGTGACACGCGTCGCACACCAGCGTATGCGCGGCCGCTGCGGGCGCTGCCGGTTCAGGCTCTGTCAGAAAAGCCGTTTCCTGGAACGCCGATAAAATTTGCGAGTCTTTCATTGACCAATCGGGTGATGCAACAACATCAGGGGTAGCGGGACCTGATTATTGATGATTCCCGATGCATCCCCCCTGCCCCTGCCTATCACCCAGCCCAAGCCCATGAGCCAAAACCAACTCGACAAAAAATCCCAGGCCTGGTCGGCCCTGTTTTCAGAACCCATGAGCGACCTGGTCAAGCGCTACACCGCCAGCGTCTTCTTTGACCAGCGCCTATGGCAAGCCGACATCGCGGGCAGCCTGGCGCACGCCGACATGCTGGCCGCGCAAGCCATCATCAGCGCACAGGACCTGTCCGACATCCAGCGCGGCCTGGCGCAGATCCGCGCCGAGATTGAAGCCGGCACATTCGACTGGAAACTCGATCTGGAAGACGTGCACCTGAACATCGAAGCCCGCCTGACGCAACTGGTGGGTGACGCCGGCAAGCGGCTGCACACCGGGCGCAGCCGCAACGACCAGGTCGCTACCGACGTGCGCCTGTGGCTACGTGGCGAAATCGATCTGATCGCCGATCTGCTGCGTGAGCTGCAGCGCGCGCTGGTCGATGTGGCAGAACAAAACGTGGACGTGATCCTGCCCGGCTTTACCCACCTGCAGGTGGCGCAGCCCGTGAGCTTTGGGCACCATTTGCTGGCCTATGTGGAAATGTTTGCGCGTGACGCCGAGCGCATAAATGAGGTGCGCGCCCGCGTGAACCGTCTGCCCCTGGGCGCCGCAGCCTTGGCAGGCACCAGCTACCCGCTGGACCGCGTGCGCGTGGCGCGCACACTCGGCATGGTCGATGCACAAGGCACGCCCCAAGTGTGCCAGAACTCGCTCGACGCCGTCAGCGACCGCGACTTTGCTATTGAATTTACAGCTGCTAGCGCCCTGTGCATGGTGCACATCAGCCGCCTGAGCGAAGAACTGGTGCTGTGGATGAGCCAGAACTTTGGTTTCATCAAGATTGCCGACCGCTTTACCACCGGCAGTTCCATCATGCCGCAAAAGAAAAACCCCGACGTCCCCGAGCTGGCACGCGGCAAGACCGGCCGTGTGGTGGGGCATCTGATGGGACTCATCACCCTCATGAAAGGCCAACCCCTGGCCTACAACAAGGACAACCAGGAAGACAAAGAGCCGCTGTTTGACACCGTGGATACCCTCAAGGACACGCTGCGCATCTTTGCTGAAATGATTGCGGGCCAAACCAACCCAACCACGGGCGGGCGCGCGGGCGGCATCACCGTGAACGTGCAAGCCATGGAGCAGGCCGCGCTCAAGGGCTACGCCACCGCTACCGACCTGGCCGATTACCTGGTGCGCAAGGGCCTGCCGTTTCGCGACGCGCACGAAGCCGTGGCCCACGCGGTCAAGGCCGCTATTGCGCACCAGGTTGATTTGTCCGAGTTGCCCCTGGCAGTCTTGCAGGGGTTCAATGCGCGCATCGACAAGGATGTTTTCGACGTGCTGTCGCTGCGCGGCTCGCTGCACGCACGCAACACGCTGGGGGGCACTGCACCAGCGCAGGTACAAGCGCAGATTGCACGGCATCGCGCCCGCTTGGCCTGACTGAACTAACTGTCATGCCTGCACATCCGCTCCAAATGATGAAAGTGACTCGTCTTTCCCGCGCAGGCGGGAATCCAGGGTTTGCTCAGATGCTGGATTCCCGCCTGAGCGGGAATGACGAAGCTCGGCGTTTTTCACGTTAAATAGCACGATATGAATACTGAAACAAACCCAAACGCACCCTTGCCCTGCCACGCCACGCGCTGGCGCGTTGCCACCCTCTTTTGCCTGATTCTGCTGGCGCTGGCAGGCGCCACCGGCATGAGCATGATGGAGCAATTCAAGGCACAGCTCACGCATTTGCAAGGCAAGCTCAAGTCTGTGCCACAGCTCAAATACATCGCCGTGCTGAACGACGAGCAACACCAGCCCGCGCTGTTGGTGACCTTTGACCCGCAAGACGGCTACATGCAGATCCAGCGCCTGAGCAACGTCAAAGAGGGGCCGGAGGACAGCATGCAGTTGTGGGCGCTGGACGAAAGTGACCAACCGCTGTCTCTGGGCGTGGTCGCCCCGGGCATCAAGACGGCCCAGTTGCGCACCACCGACCAGGTACTGTCACTGGCGCGGCGCCTGGCCATCAGCGTGGAGAACAAGGGCGGCGTCGAACCCGGGCGCATGCCGCGCCTGCCCTATCTGTTCACCGGCTCCGTGATCCAGAAAGCGCTGTAACTGCCACCTTTCAACCGAGAAAATCCATTAGGGCGCGGGATGGCAGCACGGGCAGTTGCGAGCCAGTTTAGTCCCGACTACGGAGCCTGTAGCAGTAGCTACAGGCGACAAAGAGGGGCGCTGACTTGGAGTTTTTCCAAAATGGCCGCAAATGCACCGCTGCCACCCACGCAGCACCGCAGATGCGCCTAATGGATTTTCTCGGTTCAATGCATCGTCATCGCGCGGCCCGGTGCCAGCGTCGCGGCCGTCACACCCAACGCCGACACCGCCTCAGGCATCGGCAGGCCTTGCACCAGTGCGGCGCTGAGCTGGCCCATGGCCGGTGCCGTCTGAATACCGTAACCGCCTTGGCCAGCCAGCCAGAAAAAGCCCGGCGCGTCATCGGCAAACCCCACCACCGGCGTCTTGTCGGCCACAAACGAGCGCAAGCCCGCCCACTTGCGTTGGACCTTGCGAATTTGCAGGCTGGTGGCGGTTTCCAGCCGGTCCACCGCAATGGCCACGTCCAGCTCTTCGGGCTGCACATCCTGGGGGTCCACCGGGTCGGCGTTGGCCGGCGACACCAGCAGCATGCCCGCATCGGGCTTGATGTAAAAACTCTCGTTCGCGTCGATCACCATCGGCCAGGCGTGGATGTCGCAATTGGTCGGTGCGTCGCACATGAACGCCGTGCGGCGCATCGGTTGCAGCCCCACCGGTGCCACCCCCGCCATGCGCGCCACTTCGTCGCACCAGGCACCTGCAGCATTGACTAACACGTCAGCCAAAAATTTGCCCTGCGATGTCGTTACCTGCCAACCACCCGTCACACGGCTAATCTGCTGTACCTCGCAGTCGCAATGCAATTGGGCCCCAGCCGCTTTGGCCCCGCGCAAAAAGCCCTGCTGGATGCCATGCACGTCCATGTCCATGGCGTTGGGCTCGTACACGCCAAACACTGCCGCCTCAGGCTTCAGAATCGGCACACGCTGCAAAATTTTGTCTTGCGCCCACCACTCAATGTTGGGAACCAATGCCACGCGCTCGGCAAACGCCTGACGCAGCGTGGCCTCATCGTCGGCCCCGCCCACGCTTAGCGACCCTCTGGGGGTGACCAGCGGATACGGTGAAAATCCTTCCGGCGGATGAAAGTAAAAGGGCTTGGACGCCGTGGTGATGGCACGCACTGGCGCGTTCCCATAGGTCTCGGAGTACAGTGCCGCCGAGCGCCCGGTGGCGTGGTAGCCGGGTTGCGACTCACGCTCCAACAGCGTCACTTGGCGGTGCGGCGCCAGAAAATACGCCAGTGACGCACCGGCCATGCCACCACCCACGATCAGAACTTCAGTTTTTTGCATGATGCTTGCCCTTTATCGAATCAGCAAATCGGTTGGACTTGCAGCGCGTTCAATTGTGGGGCGAAGCGGGCCATCTTGCACCGGGTTGACCCGGTCAGTGCATTTTTTCATCCCTCATTAGCCAATTTTCAAATGGGCAGGTCCAGACCGTTTTACCATCGCCCCACACACAAGGAATTTGCCATGCCCGTCATCACCAGCATCGAAGATTTGCGCGTTCTGGCGCAACAACGCATCCCCCGCATGTTTTACGACTATGTGGACTGCGGATCGTGGACCGAAAGCACTTACCGCGCCAACAGCGACGACTTTGGGCGCATCAAATTGCGCCAGCGCGTGGCCATCAACATGGAAAACCGCAGCACCGCCTGCCAGATGATTGGTCAGCCGGTGGCCATGCCGGTGGCGCTGGCCCCCACCGGCCTGACTGGCATGCTGTGCGCCGACGGCGAGATCAAGGCGGCGCTGGCCGCCAAGCAATTTGGCGTGCCGTTTACCCTGTCCACCATGAGCATCTGCTCGATCGAGGACGTGGCCGCCGCCATCGGTGGGCACCCGTTCTGGTTTCAGCTGTACGTAATGAAAGACCGCGACTTTATCGAGCGCCTGATCGACCGCGCCAAAGCGGCGCATTGCTCTGCGCTCGTGCTGACACTGGATTTGCAGATCATCGGCCAGCGCCACAAAGACATCAAAAACGGGTTGTCGGCACCGCCCAAGCTGACGCTGCCCAACATACTGAACATGCTGACCAAACCGCGCTGGGGGCTGGGCATGCTGGGCACCCCACGGCGTGGCTTTGGTAACATCATTGGTCACGTCAAGGGCATCGAGACCATGGGCACACTCAGTGAATGGACAGCCAAGCAGTTTGACCCGGCGCTGAACTGGGGCGACGTGGAATGGATCAAGAAGCGCTGGGGCGGCAAACTCATCCTCAAGGGTATCCAGGACGTGGAAGACGCGCGCATTGCGGTCCAGTCCGGCGCTGACGCGCTGATTGTCAGCAACCATGGCGGGCGCCAGCTCGACGGCGCGCCCAGCTCCATCACCGCGCTGCCCGCCATCGTAGACGCGGTGGGCAGCCAGATTGAGGTGCACATGGACGGCGGCATCCGCAGTGGGCAAGACGTGCTCAAGGCCTGGGCGCTGGGCGCGCGTGGCACCTACATCGGGCGCGCGTTCAACTACGGTGTGGCCGCGCTGGGGCAAGCCGGTGTGACGCGCGCGCTGGAGATCATCCACAAGGAGCTGGACCTGACGATGGCCTTTTGCGGCCACACCCGCATCAACCAGGTGGACCAGGGCATTCTGCTGCCGGGTACGTTTTGATCGCGCGCGCGGCCAACGCCCCGCGCGCATCAACCCACGTTCAATTGGCTTGCAGGTGGTGAGTGACCAGCTTGAAGTCGGGGTCTTCGGGGAAAGCCTTGATGACAAAGCCCAGGTTCTTCATCAACTTGAGCATGTTGGGGTTGTTGGCCAGCACCAGGCCTTCAATTTCGGTCAGACCTTTTTCGCGCGCAAAGTCCATGATCGACAACATCAGGCGCGAACCCAGCCCGCGACCCTTGAAGTCGTCGGCCACTACCAATGAAAACTCGCAGGTGGCGCGGTCCGGGTTGGTGATGTAGCGCGACACGCCAACGATGCGCGTGCTTTCCTGCGTTTGCCCTTGCGCGTCGGTGTGGGTCTGCGTGTACAGCGCCACGAGTGCCATCTCGCGGTCGTAGTCGATCAGCGTAAAGCGCGACAGCATGGTGGCGGGCAGCTCCTGCATGCTTGACACAAAGCGGAAGTAGCGGCTTTCTGGCGAGAGGCTGCGCACAAACGCCTGCAGCATCTCGGCGTCGTCGGGGTGCACCGGGCGCACCACGTATTCACCGCCACCGGCCATCGGGCACAGCTGTTCATGCTGCGACGGATAAGGCAGGATCGCCAGGTGGTTGTAGTGGCGCACCGACGGCGCCGCGTTGTCCACCACGATGCGTGCGTCCACCGCCAGCGCGCCGGATTCATCCACAATGATCGGGTTGATGTCCATCTCGCGCAGCTGCGGCAGCTCGCACACCATTTCCGACACCCGCAGCAAGATCTGCTCCAGCGCGTCCAGATCGGCCGCCGGTGCGCCCCGCCAGGCGTCCAGTGTTTCGGCCACGCGTGAGCGTTCGATCAGGCGGCGCGCCAAAAACTGGTTCAGCGGGGGCAGTTCCATGGTGCGGTCGTTGATGAGTTCGATCATCGTGCCACCCGCGCCAAACGAAATGACCGGGCCAAACGGGTCGTCGGTGACCACGCCCACACACACCTCACGCCCGCGGCGCTGGTTCGACATGTTTTGCACCGTGACACCGTTGATGCGCGCGTTGGGCTGCTGGCGCGTGACGTTTTGCATCATGTCCAGAAACGTGTCGCGCACGCCCACGGCGTTCAGCACATTCAGCGCCACGCCCTGCACGTCCGACTTGTGGCTGATGTCGGGGGAATCGATCTTGAGCGCTACCGGAAACCCAAGCTGGGTGGCGATCATCATGGCTTCGTTGGCGCTGCGCGCCAACAGTGTCTTGGTGACCGGAATGTGGAACGCCGCCAGCAAGGCCTTGGATTCCATCTCGGTGAGCACGCGGCGGCGCTCGGCCAGCACGCTTTCAATCAGCAGCCTTGCGCCTTCCACATCGGGGTCAGCCAGGTCGCTCAAAGGCGGAGGCGTCTGTTGCAACAGTTGCTGATTCTGATAGAACGACGCCAGATTGCCAAAAGCGCCCACGGCCGCTTCGGGCGTACGGAAGGTGGGAATCGCCGCGTCGTTGAGCATGCGCCGTGAATCGCCCACCGACGCATCGCCCATCCAGCATGTCAAAAGAGGCTTGCTCACCTGGCGCGTGAACGCTGCAATGGTGGAGGCAATGGCGTCACCGTCCACCCCCACTTTCGGGGAATAAATCACCAGAATGCCGTCGATATTGGCATCGGCGTTGGCAGCCTGGATGGCCAGACGGTATTGCTCCGGCCCGGCGTCTTCCGACACGTCGATCAAATCGCTGAAAGTCGCCATGGGTGGCATCAGCGGGCGGATGGCCTCTATCTGATCGTGCGCCAGTGACTGTACATCCAGATGAATTTCACTGGCCCAGTCAGCCGCCAGCACGCCCGGGCCACCACCGTTGGTAATGATCGCCAGATGCCGCCCGGTGGGCTTGTAGCGCGAAGCCAGACACTTGGCTGCGGAAAACAACGCCACAAAGGAGCGCACGCGCACCGCACCGGCGCGCCGCAGCGCCGCATCAAACACGTCGTCGCTGCCAACGATGGTGCCCGAATGGGTCAGCGCCGCCCGATTGCCGGCCGGTTTGCGCCCCGCCTTGAGCACCACCACCGGTTTGGCGTTGGCTGCCGCGCGCAGCGCGCTCATGAAACGGCGTGCGTTGGTGATGCCTTCCAGATAAACCACGATGCTGTGGGTGCGCGCGTCGGACGCCAAAAAGTCCAGCACCTGCGCCATGTCCACCGCTGTATTGGGGCCCAGCGACACCACGGTGGAAAACCCGACCGCGTTTTTTTGGGCCCAGTCCAGAATCGACGACGTGAGCGCACCTGACTGCGACACCAGTGCCAACGGTCCCTCGGTCGCCAACGGCCCGGCCACGCTGGCGTTTAACTGCAAGTGCGGGCGCTGAAAACCCATGCTGTTGGGGCCCAGCAGATAGATGCCATCACGCGTCGCCATCTTGTGCAGTTCGGCAGCCTGCGCCGCATCAATGCCGCTGGAGATCACCAATGCAGAACGGCATTTGAT
Organism: Comamonadaceae bacterium CG12_big_fil_rev_8_21_14_0_65_59_15; assembly: GCA_002786915.1. Lineage (GTDB taxonomy): Bacteria > Pseudomonadota > Gammaproteobacteria > Burkholderiales > Burkholderiaceae_C > Rhodoferax. Next base: position 9,298 of record PCUV01000006.1, read on the forward strand.
GCGCCCGGCAATTTCCAGCGCCGCGGCCACCTCTTGCGGCGGCAGCGCGATGATGGCCAGATCGGCGTGCGTATTGGCCAGGTCGGCCAGGGTGCCACTGGCGTGGATGTCCAGAAAAACCAGTTTGCCCGAAAAGCGCTGCGCCGTCATGGCCTGAAACAGTGTGCGCGCCTGCGCTACCTGGGTCTGCGGGTCGTCGTGCCGTCCAACAAAAACGGCAATCGTCGAGGGGGTGAACATCGAGCTCAGAAAATGCTTATCCATGCAATTACCTATTGACTTTTCAAATTTGTAGCGGAGCTTACTCGGTTCTAGCGCGGTTGCGCCTGATTTTCGTCAGCTTGCGGCAAGTTTGACCAAATTGCAACGCTATCCTTGCGTGCCATGCCGCCACTCCCTTCGAACCCCGCAGTGATACGCCCCAGACGCATCGCGCACCTTGACATGGACGCTTTTTACGCGTCGGTGGAGCTGCTGCGCTATCCGCAGCTCAAGGGTTTGCCGGTGGTGATTGGCGGGGGCAGGCGCAGCGTGGACGATGCACTGCTGGCGCAACCCGAGCGGCCGTTGCACAAAATTCCCCTGCGTGACTTTCCGCGCCTTGAAAGCTACACCGGCCGTGGCGTGATTACAACAGCCACCTACGCAGCACGGCAGTTTGGCGTGGGCTCGGCCATGGGGCTGATGAAAGCGGCCAAACTGTGCCCGCAAGCCATTTTGTTGCCAGTGGACTTTGCCGAATACCGGCGCTATTCACGCGCCTTCAAAGACATCATTCTGGACATTGCCCCGCTCATGGAAGACCGGGGTGTGGACGAGGTTTACATTGATTTCACTGACGTGCCCGGTGGCCAACGCGAGGGCGGCCGGGTGCTCGCGCGGCTTCTCCAGAAAACCATTTTTCAGCAAACCGGCCTGACCTGCTCGGTGGGCGTGGCACCCAACAAGCTGCTGGCCAAAATGGCCAGTGAGTTCAACAAGCCCAACGGCATTGCGATCGTTCTGAAAGAAGACCTGCAAGACAAAATCTGGCCGCTGGCGTGCCGCAAGATCAATGGCATTGGCCCCAAGACAGACGAAAAACTGCAAAGCCTGGGCATCACCACCATTGGCGAGCTGGCGCAACAAGACCTGGACTGGCTGATCGACCACTTTGGCCCCAAAACCGGCGTCTGGCTGCATGAGGCATCCCATGGGCGCGACGACCGCCCGGTTGTGCTGGAAAGCGAACCCGTGTCGATGAGCCGCGAAACCACGTTCGAGCGCGACCTGCACGCGGTGCGCGACAAAGCCGAGCTGGGTGCCATCTTCACCCAGCTATGCCAGCAAGTGGCCGCCGACCTGGCACGCAAGGGGTATGTGGGAAAAACCATCGGTGTGAAGCTACGCTATGACGACTTCAAAGCCGTTACGCGCGACCAGACGCTGGACCACTACACCGCAGATGCCGCCGAGATTCGCCAGATGGCAGGACAGTGCCTAAAACGTGTGCCGCTGGCCAAACGCCTGCGTTTGCTGGGCGTGCGGGTGGCGTCTTTGATGCGTCTGGATGAGGCCCAGGTTCACAAGGAAAATAAGCCTGTCGCCCCCATTGATAAAGGGGAAAAAGCTATTGATTCAATAGTGATTGAAGGCCAGCTTTTTTGACATATCACCGATCATTGGGGCACCACCAAGGTCAGGCGTGGGAAATAACTGCGGTAGCGCGCAACGTCACGCGTGAGCAACTGCCAACCGTTGATCAGGGCGTGCGCGCCAATATAAAAGTCGGGCATGGGTGAGGTCTTGCTGCCCTGCAACTGGCGGTACACCTTGAAAGCCTGTCCAGCCAAAAAGGCTGCATCCCACGGCAGCGCATCGCGTTGCAGGGGCAGCCCCTGCAACGCCGCTTCCAGATCGGCCGCGCGTTCAAACCTTGGGCTAATTTCGGCCAGAATGATCGGGTTGATCACCAGCGGCCCCTGTTGCGCGCAGGTTTCCAGCTGCGACAGCGACCATTCGGCCCAGCGCGGATCGTCGGCCAGCACGTCGATCAGCACGCAACTGTCCACCAGCGTCGCGGAGGGCCGGGGTGGCAACAGGTAGCGTGCGCTGGGTTCGCGCGCCTCTGGCGGCGGGTCAGGCAGCGACTTCATCCGCGCAAAAATGCCATGAATTCGTCGGTGCCCATGCCCTTGAAGGCGCTGGCGTTGGCGCTGCCGCGCACGCGCTCAAACGCGCTGCGCACGGACGATGCGGCGGGCGCCACCAAGCGCATCAGCACCCGGCCATCGCCCTGCACTTCAAAATCGACGTCGCAGTTGGGGTGCATGCCGGCTTGTTCGCGCACCGCTTGCGGAATCGTGACCTGACCTTTGCTGGTGATTTTCATATTCTTACTCCTGAAGGTAAGAATCTTACTTCAATCCGCCAGAGCCAGGATTCCAACCTGCCACCCCATCGCATACATCCCTTACTGCCGGGCGTTACGCACGTTGGCGGGCAGCGTCTGCGGGTGGCTGGTGCGAAACGGGTTGATGTCCAGGCCACCGCGGCGCGTGTAGCGCGCGTACACCGTCAGCTTGTGCGGCTTGCAGCGCTGCCAGATGTCGGCAAACATGCGCTCCACGCACTGTTCATGAAACCCGGTGTGCTGGCGAAAGCTCACGATGTAGCGCAGCAACCCGGCCTGATCAATCTGCGGTCCCGCGTAGCTGATCTGCACGCTGGCCCAGTCGGGCTGGCCGGTCACCGGGCAGTTGCTGCGCAGCAGGTTGCTGGTGAGCACCTCGGTGACCGGCTCTTCATCGGTGGCGCTGCACAGCAAGTCGGGCGCGGGGGTGTAGCGGTCGCAGTCCAGGTCCAGCCGGTCCAGGTTCAGGCCGTCCAGCTCATAGATCGGCTCGCGGTCAAATTGGTCCTGGCCGATCAGTCGCACCCCCACGCTGCTGCGCACCACGCCGCCGCGCCAGGCGGCTTCGGTCAAATCAGTGCGCAGGCGCTGCTGCACCTGCGCTGCGCCGGCAAAGCGCGTGTTGGCAAACGAGCCCAGGTACAGCTTGAGCGATTTGCTCTCAATCAGGTTCGTCGACTCACACGGCACGGTGATGTGCGCCAGCGCCACCTGCGGCTTGCCGCGCGCATTGAGCCAGCTCAGCTCAAACGCCGTCCACAGGTCTGCGCCCATAAAAGGCAAACTGGCGCCCAAGCCCAGATCAGCACGCGACAAGGCGCGCGCGATGGGGTACAGCTGCGCGGCATCCAACTGGCTGGGGTAGGTGGTGGGCTGGCCCAGGCCAGAGTGTTCGGGAAGGTTCATGGATGCCATGGTATTGATAGCTAGCAGTCCTTTTGAAACAGGTGCTAGTGGCCAATTTCTTATAAATCCCTCAAGCCGCCAATTGGCGCCTAAAAACCAGTCGTTCAGCGCTGGAGGGCGCGGACGCAAAGGCGTAGCCGTCCAGATCAAAGCCTTTGAGTTGCTCGGGCAGGTTCAGGGCGTGCGTGGCGGCGTAACGCGCCATCAGGCCGCGCGCACGCTTGGCATAAAAACTGATGATCTTGTACTGCCCGCCCTTGAAGTCTTCAAACACGCAGTCGATCACGCGCGCCTTGAGCACCCGGGCGTTCACCGCCTTGAAGTATTCCTGGCTGGCCAGATTGATCACCACGGGCGTTTTGTCGCCGCGCAGTCGGGTGTTGAGGTAGTCGGCAATTTGCGTGCCCCAAAACTGGTACAGGTCTTTGCCATGCGCTGTAGCCAGCGCGGTACCCATTTCCAGCCGGTACGGCTGCATGTAGTCCAGCGGGCGCAGCACGCCGTACAGCCCGCTCAAGATACACACATGGTCTTGCAGCCACGCCAGCTGGTCGGCACCCAGGCTGCTGGCCGCCAGCCCGTCGTACACGTCGCCGTTGAATGCCAGCACCGCCTGCTTGGCGTTTTTGGCGGTGAATTTGGGCGACCACGCCTGGTAGCGCGCCACGTTCAGCGCCGCCAGCTTGTCGCTGAGGCTCATTAGGCTGGCAATCTGGTGTGGCGCTTTCTGCCGCAAAACGCCGATCAGCTCGGCGGCCTGCGCTTTGAACAAGGGCTGGGTTGGTGTCACAGCGCCCAAGGGCGTTTCAAAGTCGAGCGACTTGGCAGGAGAGAGCAAAAACAGCATGACACAACACTTCAGAACACAGCCAACGCGGCTGCGCGGGGCATTATCGCGACCCGGTCATAAAGAATGGCTATTGATAGCTTATAAACAATGCATCACGAAAGCGATAGAACGCTCCTATGATTCACCCATCGGATAACAATGCACGTTGCCCGACACCTTGTTCAACCTTTTTCAGGAGTTTTTTATGTCCCTCATCAACACCCAAGTCAAACCGTTCAAAGCCCAAGCCTACCAACAAGGCAAGTTTTTCGAAGTGACCGAGCAAACCCTGATGGGCAAGTGGTCGGTCATCATGTTCTACCCGGCTGACTTCACCTTTGTGTGCCCCACCGAGCTGGAAGACATGGCCGACCTGCACCCCGAATTTGCCAAGCTGGGCGTGCAAGTGTTTGGCGCCTCCACCGACACGCACTTTGCCCACAAGGCCTGGGCCGACACGTCGCCCGCCATCAAGAAAGTGCAATACGCGCTGATCGGTGACCCCACCGGCGCGCTGACACGCAACTTTGAAGTGATGATCGAAGAAGCCGGCCTGGCGCTGCGCGGCACGTTCGTCATCAACCCCGAAGGGCAGATCAAGCTGTGCGAAATCCACGACAACGGCATTGGCCGTGACGCAGGCGAACTGCTGCGCAAGGTCAAGGCCGCGCAGTACACCTACAGCCACCCGGGTGAAGTGTGCCCCGCCAAGTGGAAGGAAGGCGCTGCCACCCTGAAACCGTCGCTGGATCTGGTCGGCAAGATTTAATTTCAAACCGGCTCTCCCAACGCGCGCTGCCCGGTGCGGCGCGCCTACAGCCGGACGACGACGGGGTGCGCAGGCACTCTGCCGTCCGGCTTTTTTATGCACTAAATCAGGCTCCAGCCCTTGTTATTAAAGGGTGAGTAGCTCTATCTTCAATAGTTAAAAGGAAACCATCATGCTCGACCAAGAACTGCAATCCCAACTCGCCGCCTACCTGCAGCGCGTCACCTTGCCCTTCGAGATGGTGGCCAGCCTGGACGACTCCGAGGCATCGGGTCAGATGCGCGATCTGCTGACCCAGGTGGCGGCCATGTCGCCGCACATCACCCTGCGCACTGACGGCAGCGACGCGCGTAAACCATCCTTCACGCTGCGGCGCCCAGGTACCGCCAACAGCTTGCGCTTTGCCGGGCTGCCCCTGGGGCACGAATTCACCTCGCTGGTGCTGGCGCTGCTGTGGACCGGCGGTCACCCGCCCAAGGTGGAGCCGGCCGTGCTGGAACAAATCAGCGCACTGCCCGGCGACTACCGCTTTGAAATTTATATGTCGCTGTCGTGCCACAACTGCCCCGACGTGGTGCAGGCGCTGGCGCTGATGGCCATCACCAACCCGCGCATCCACGCGACCGTGATCGACGGCGCGCTATACCAGGCCGAGGTGGACGCGCGCCAGATCATGGCCGTGCCCACGGTCTATCTGAACGGGCAGGAATTTGGCTCGGGCCGCATGACGCTGGAAGAAATTCTGGGCAAGCTCGACACCGGCGCGGCCGCGCGGGAGGCCGCTCAACTCAGCAACCAGGCACCGTTTGACGTGTTGATCGTCGGCGGTGGCCCCGCGGGTGCCGCCGCTGCCGTCTATGCCGCGCGTAAGGGCATTCGCACCGGCGTGGCGGCCGAGCGCTTTGGCGGCCAGGTCAACGACACGCTGGGCATCGAAAACTTTGTTTCGGTGATGGAAACCGATGGCCCCAAATTTGCCGCCGCACTGGAGGCGCACGTGCGCGCCTACGACGTGCCGATCATGAACCTGCAGCGCGCCGAGCACATCGTGCCTGCGGCCACACCCGGCGGGCTGATCGAGGTGAAGCTGGCCAACGGCGGCAGCCTGAAAAGCAAAACCGTCATCCTGTCCACCGGCGCGCGCTGGCGCAACGTGAACGTGCCGGGTGAAGCCGAGTACAAAAACAAGGGAGTGGCCTACTGCCCGCACTGCGACGGCCCGCTGTTCAAGGGCAAGCGTGTAGGCGTGATTGGCGGAGGCAACTCGGGCGTTGAAGCGGCCATCGACCTGGCGGGCATTGTGGAACACGTGACGCTGATCGAATTTGACACCCAACTGCGCGCCGACGCGGTGTTGGTGAACAAGCTCAAGAGCCTGCCCAACGTGACCATCCACCTCAACGCCCAAACCACAGAGATCACCGGCGACGGTCAAAAGATGAATGGCCTGAGCTTCAAAGACCGCGCCACGGGCGAGCTGCACCACCTGGACATGGCCGGTGTGTTTGTGCAGATTGGTCTGGTGCCCAACACCGAATGGCTCAAAGGCACGCTGGAGCTGAGCAACCGCGGCGAGATTGTGGTGGACGCCAAAGGCGCAACGTCATTGCCGGGCGTGTTTGCCGCTGGCGACGCGACCACCGTGCCGTTCAAGCAAATCATCATCGCCACCGGCGACGGGGCCAAAGCGGCGCTAAGCGCATTTGACTATTTGATGCGGCTGCCGGCTTGAAGCTGTGCGGCGTAACGTCAAACGTTATGACAGATAGGTTGGCGAGTGTGCACGCCGCCGCCAAAAGCACCGACGTGATCGACCACCTGATGGCAGAACTGATCGACCGCTTTGGCAAACTTCTCGCTCAGGGGCAAACGCTTGGTGGACACGCGCCGCCTGCGCGTGCTGTGCCAGCCCTACGGCGTCGTCAAGGTGGACGCCACGTCCACCATCATCAGCATCAGCATCACGTTCAAGAATAATCCGCCCATTGATGCGATCAAGATCATTGCCCTGATCCAGAAAACCAAGCACATCAAACTCGCGGGCGCGAAAAACTGCACATCGAATGCGCCCTGCCAGAAGCCAGGAAACGCTCGCAAATGGTGCGTGACGTGCTACGACATTTAGGGCAACCGGTGACCACTTCAGCCAATAAGACAGGAACCTAACCGGCTGCGCCGAGTTGTGAAAAATGCGCCTTCAAAAATGCGATCAATGAACGCACCTTGGGTGAAACGTGCTTGCGCGTCGGATAGACCGCATAAATGCCAATGTCGCGCGCCTGAAATTGCGGCAGCAGCTCGACCAACGCCCCGCTGGCCACGTCTGAACCCACCAAAAAATCGGGTTGCAGAATGATGCCCTGCCCGGCCAGCGCGGCGGCACGGCAGGTGTCGCCGTTGTTGGTATGGAAACACGGGTTGGTTTTGACGCTCACAGGCCCCTGCGGCCCCTGAAAGTGCCATTCGTCGCGGGTGGAAAAATAGCTGTACGCAATCACCGCGTGGCTGGCCAGTTCATCCGGATGCTGGGGCACACCATGCGACTGTAGGTACTGCGGTGCGCCGCATAACAGCAAGCGCGTGGTCGCCAGCCGAGTGCTCACCAGCGTCGAGCTTTCCAGCGAGGCAATGCGTATGGCCACGTCAAAACCTTCTTCCACCAGGTCCACCAGGCGATCGGCCAGTGTCACCTCCAGTTTCACCTTGGGGTGTTGCCGCAAAAAGTCGCCCCACAGCGGCGCCAGATGCAGCACGCCAAAGGTAAAGGGTGCGTTCACCCGTAGCAGCCCGCTGGCGGCGTCGTTGCGTGACGTGATTTCGTCTTCGGCCTCGGCCAATTCGGCCAGCAGCTCTTTGCTGCGCGCATAAAAAAGCTGGCCTTCGTCGGTGAGCGACAAGCGCCGCGTGGTGCGCTGCAACAGGCGCACGCCCAGGCGCGTCTCCAACTCCACCACGTAGCGCGACACAGCGGCTTTGGACAGTTCCAGCGCGTCGGCGGCCTTGACGAAGCTGCCCGCCTCCACCACGGCGTTAAACGTTTGCATTTCAAGAAAACGATCCATTGTTGCGATATATAAAACAATTAATATGATTTTTGCTAGTTTATCTTTTAATTTGATTCCAATAAAGTTCCTCCCTGTGCACTGCGGGGCGGTGCGCAAGCGTTTCACCTCTCTTCAATTTTCAAAGGAACCCCTATGTCAACCACTCTTCAAAATGGTCTCACGCTGATCGGCCGCCTGCTCTTTGTCGCGTTGTTTTTGCCCGCTGGCATCGGCAAGCTGACCGGTTTTGCCGGCACCGTGGGCTACATTTCTTCGGTCGGGCTGCCACTGCCCGCCGTGGGTGCAGCGCTGGCGCTGACGGTAGAAATCGTCGGCAGCCTGGCGCTGCTGGCCGGGTTCCAGACGCGCATTGCTGCCTTGGTCTTGGCGGCGTTCACGCTGGTGGCCAGCGTTTTCTTCCACAATTACTGGGGTGCGGCCGCAGCCCAGGCTTTTGTGCAGCAACTGCTGTTTTTCAAGAACATCGCCGTGGTCGGTGGCCTGCTGGTGCTGGCCGCGCAGGGTGCCGGCGGCTGGAGCCTGGAAAACCGTCGTCAGAGCTGATCAGCAAAGGAATGCACCATGACCCACACTGCCCACGCGCCGGTTTTTTTCATCTCGCATGGTGCACCCACCTTTGCGACCGAACCAGGGAAACTCGGTGCGCAACTGCAAGCCATCGGCCGGCAATTGACCGGCATCCGGGCGGTGCTGGTGGTTTCGCCCCACTGGCAAACGCGCGGCGTGGAAGTCATGACCACCGCCCAACCCGACACCGTGCATGACTTTGGTGGTTTTCCGGCCGAACTGTATGCGCTGTGCTACCCGGCGCCCGGGCATCCCGATCTTGCCAGGGAAGCGGCACAGCGGCTGACGCAAGCGGGTTTTACGGCGCGGTTGCAAGCGCAGCGCGGACTGGATCACGGCGCCTGGGTGCCGCTGTACCACTTGCTGCCACAGGCCCAGGTTCCGGTTTTTCAGGTGTCGATGCCGCTTGATCTGGACACCCGCCAGGCGCTACAGATGGGGCTGGCACTGGCCGCCTTACGCACGCAAGGGGTGGTGATCGTCGGCTCGGGCAGCATGACGCACAACCTGTATGAAGTGCGTGAACCGGGTGCACAGCCACTGCCTTATGTGCAGGAATTCACCACCTGGGTCCGTACCGCAGTGGCCACACACGGCATTGCGCATCTGGCGAACTACCGCGTCGAGGCACCGCATGCGCAACGCGCGCACCCGAGCGAAGAACACTTTTTGCCGCTGCTGGTGGCGTTGGGCGCAACGCATGACGCCGACCCGCTGCGTGTGCTCGAAGGCGACATTACCCACGGGGTGTTGTCGATGGAGTCGTATGTGTGGGGGCTGGCGTAATCAGACCGCCAGCGGTCGGCCCTCGGCCTGGGCTTCGCCGAGCAACCACTGGCGAAACGCCTGCACCACCGGGCGGTTGGCGGTGGCTTTGGGCGTGACCAGGTAGTACGCATACTGCTGCGCCACTGCTATATCAAACGGAGCTACCAAGCGCCCCTGCGCCAGGGCGTTGGCCACCAAAGGCTTGGAGGCTAGGGCCACCCCCAGCCCGTCGAGTGCGGCCACATAGACCATGCCTGAATCGCTGAAATGCGGACCGGCCTGCGGATTGGGGTGGGTCAAGCCCGCCAGCCTGAACCACTCTTCCCAGCGCGGCCCCGCCCACTCGTCGGCCGTGTCGTCGTGCAAAAGCACCTGTTGCGCCATGTCGGCGGGTTGGCAGAGCGGATGCTCGCCTTCAATCAGTTTGGGGCTGCACACAGCGATGTAGTCCGAACCAAACATGCGGTCCACCTGGTAGCCCGGATAGTCGCCATGACCAAAGCGGATCACCACCATCGAATCTTCTTCGCGCAAATCCACTGCGTCAAACGACGCCGTGCTATCTGCCGGATAGCCGTCAATGGCGCTCAATGCGCGCATCACCTGCAAATTTAGCGTTGGCTTCGACTGTGCAAACCCGCGCAGGCGAGGCACCAGCCAACGCGTGGCAAAAGACGGTGGCAGCAGCACGATTAGACGGCCTTGCTGTGGCTTGGTCACGGCGCTTTCCACCGCTGCGGCAAAGCATTCCAGCCCCTCGCGCACCTTGGGCAACATGGCTTCGCCCTGCTGCGTAAGCTCCAGCGAACGCGTCAACCGCACAAACAGCTCTTGATTCAGGTAGTCTTCCAGCGTCTTGATCTGGTGGCTGATGGCCGTGGGCGTGACCGACAGCTCTTGCGCCGCGTTCTTGAAGCTCAGGTGCCGCGCCGCCGCTTCAAAAGCACGCAGCGAACTCAGTGGAGGCAGCCGGTAGGACATGGATGAGTTTTTGTCGTCTGTTGCATGAGAAAGGATCGTTTGCCGCAGTGCAGCACGCGCATTATCGTTGCGCCATGCCTTCACGAGAGGCAGCAACTGAAAGGAAACTCCATCATGAAACACGAATACATCTACGACTACGCCGACATTGATGCCTATATCCGCCAGGCCAATCAATTGCGCTCGCAGGCACTGGCACAGATGCTGGCCAACGGCTGGGCTGCGCTCAAGCGGTCTTGCCAAAATTTGGCATCGGGCTCTGCACGGGTTCACGCAGCTCACAACGGCCACAGACTTGCTGCCTGAGCTGGATTTTTGTTCATTCATCAAGGAGTTGTCATGAAAACCGCTTTTCATCTGATCAATCTGGTGGTTGGCATTGGCTGCGTGTGGGTGGGCTTCGGTAACCTCGAAAACCTGCCCAACAGCCTGGGCAGCGCCATTGCTGGTGCGCTGGCCATAGCGGCCGGCGGCATCTGCCTGTGGCTGTCGGCCGAGTCCACCGACAGCGCGCAAGTCAGCCCGGTCTAAAGACAGCCGCACCGCGCGGCGCGTATCGGCAGGTCAGGCCTTTGGCTACCCGATGCGGCATTAAACTGCCGCTCCATGTGCCTGATTGCCTGGAACTGGTGCCCCGATCGCCCTGAGCAGTTGCTGCTGATTGCCAACCGCGACGAATTTCGCGCCCGACCCGCGCGGGCTTTGGGCTGGTGGAGCGACGGCCATGTCTTGGCCGGACGCGACCTGCAAGCCGGGGGGACCTGGCTGGGGGTGCACCGATCAGGGCGTCTGGCCGCACTCACCAATTTCAGAAGCACCACGCCGCCACGCACCGATGCGCCGTCGCGCGGTGAACTGGTTGCAGCATTTTTGCGCTCTGGCCTCAGTGGCGCACAGTTTTTGGCATCCATCGTCGGCCAGATCGACCGCTACAACCCCTTCAACCTGTTGGTGTTTGACGGCCAGCAGTTGCTGGGGCTGGAAAGCCGCCACCGGCGCATCGTGCCCATGGTGCCTGGCGTGGGCGCGGTGTCCAACGCCGACTTTCACACCCCCTGGCCGAAACTGGTGCGCTGGCGCGACGCACTGACGAATCTGTCGCCAGAAAACCTGGCCAGCGACTCGGATGTATTGCCCCTGCTACAAGACACGACCGTCGCTCCAGACGCGCAGTTGCCCAACACCGGTATCAGCCCGGAATTTGAGCGCGCCCTGTCGGCACCCTTTGTGACACTGCCCCACTACGGCACCCGCGCCAGCAGCGTGGTGCGCCTGGGGCACGAGCAAGGCAGTTTCATGGAGCTTGGCTACCCCGACGCCACCCCTGCCTCGGCGCAGGCAGGTCAAGTCACGTGGACATTCGCTGGCGCCTGAACCCATTCACCATGCCTGTGGGAAACTTCGGGCCATGGAATTGAACCTGTTGCTGACCGCTCTGACGCTGGCGATGGCACTGTCACTGCGCCCGTGGCGGCTGCTGGCTGGTGGCACCCGGTTGACGCCCATTTTGGCCACGCTGACATTGCTGCCCTGGCTGTGGGCCTTGCCCAGCCTGCACAAAATGCCGCTGCAGTTGCAAGGCTCTGGCGCGTGCCTGGTGCTGCTGATGCTGGGCTGGCCGCTGGCCGTGCCGGTGCTGTGCGCGGTGGGCGTGCTGGCGGCGTTGATCTCGCCCATGTCTTGGACTACCGCGCTGGATTTGACCGTCTGGCTCGGCCTGGTGCCGGCCACGCTGGCGTTGCTGCTGGGCGCGGCCATTCGCCGCTGGGTGGGCTTGCATCTGTTTGTTTATGTGCTGGGGCGCTCGTTTATAGGCACCGCTTTGTGCGTGTTTACTGCGGCCTTGCTGGCGCAGGCCAGCGGCCACACCTTGCCCGGTGTCGATGACAGCCTGAGTACCATTGCCCATTGGCTGATCGCCTGGGGCGACGCCTTTCTGACCGGCATGGCGACCGCCATATTGGTGGCCTACAAGCCCGACTGGCTGGCCACCTGGTCAGACCGACTTTATCTGACAAAATAAGCCTCTAGCACTTGTCAATCAAGCGCTGGTAGCTATCATTATTAAATCACATGATTCCTGTTGAAATCGCCCCGGGCCTGACTGTTGCCGGTATGCCCGTGCCGCAACGCCTGCGTGACTACAAACTGATCGCGTTCGACATGGACTCCACGCTGATCAACATCGAATGCGTCGATGAAATTGCCGACGCGGTGGGCAAAAAAGCCGAGGTGGCCGCCATCACCGAAGCGGCGATGCGCGGCGACATTGCCGACTACAAGGAAAGCCTGCGCCAGCGCGTGGCGCTCTTGCGGGGCGTAACACTGGCGCAAATGGACCAGATTTACCACGACCGTTTGCAACTCAACCCCGGCGCGGCCGCACTGGTGGCCGCTTGCAAACAGGCCGGGCTGAAAGTGCTGCTGGTCTCGGGCGGCTTTACCCACTTTACCGACCGCATCCGCGACCGGCTGGGCATCGACGACACGCGCGCCAATGTGCTGGAAGTAGCCGACGGTGCCCTCACCGGCCGACTGGTGCACCAACCCTGGGGCGACATCTGCGACGGGGCTGAAAAACGCACCATGCTGCTGCAAATGTGCGACACGCTGGGCATCAACCTCAAGCAAACCATCGCCATGGGCGACGGCGCCAATGACCTGCCGATGATGAGTGTGGCGGGCGTGTCGGTGGCCTACCATGCCAAGCCCGCAGTGCGCGAATTTGCCAATGTATCGATCGAGTCTGGTGGGCTGGATCGGTTGTTGCAGGTGCTGCAGGTGACCCCGACCGTCCATTCGCATGATGCCTGATGCGCTCAGTAGTCAATCTCTACGGTGCGGTAGCCAGTCAGTTCTTCGCCACCACGGTGTCGTACAGGCCGATCTGTGCCAAACCCTGGTGGCTTTCCAGCCCGGTGTAGCGCAGCGATGCGTCTTCATAACGTCTGAAGGCAAACACCGACTGGTTCATCTGCTCGGTGTTGAACACCTTGAGCTGCACCAGCAGGTGAAAGTCTTGCACCGTTAAACCGGTCACGGTCAAAAACAGCTCGGGCTCCAGCTTGGTGATGACATCTTGCAGGGTGTTTTCCCGAAAATCCGTCAGGTACATGAACGCCGGAATGCGGGTGGCGAACTTGATCAACTTTTCTTGTACCAGTTTGCGTTTGGACTTGTATTCCTTTTCCTCAGCAGAAAGCTCTTTCTTCTCTTTTGCGGATAGCTCGCCTTCTTTGGCCTTGGTTTTGAGCGCTTTAACCTGCTCGCTTTTGTTGATGATGGTCTCAATCACGTTGTCGCCTAAAGCGCGCCAGCCTTCAATGCGCTCCACAGCCGCCATGGCATCCGGGCTGTCCATGATGCGGCGCAGCGTGCCGTTGTCCACATTCACCAGCAGCGCACTTTCCCACTTGCGCGCCAGCAGCGTGGCCGATGTGCCTGCCATGGCAATGTCCAGAATGCCGCCCGCATCAATCTGCGTCATGTGCGCGCCGTCAAACGCCAGCACCGGCAAAAAGGCCACCAGGTCGCGCACCGCATTTTCTGGGTTGGACTCGTTCGGCTGCAATCCGATGCCGTATTCCGACAACTGGCGCAGCGCCCGTGTGGGGGCAAAGTCAAACACAAAGCACACGGGTTTCAGGATGTCTTCCTCCAGCGGGTTGTCGCCGTTGGGGTTTTTGATGACCCACGGCGACTGCACCCGAAACGCCGCCTGAAAGTAAGTCTCGGGTGACTTCAGGTTGCGCAGCATCAGCATGGACGACCAGGGTGCCACTGTCACGCCGGTGGTCAGCTTGCCGCAGCTCAGCGTGATGGTTTTGCTGTCAAACCCGCTGCCCATGGCTTTGCGCACTGGCGGCAGAGCTTCCAGACCGATGCCAGCCGTGGGACCTGCGGCCACCACCACCGTGTAATCGTGCCAAAACGTGTTGTGCCGCTCGGCCAGCAAGTTGGCCATGGCATGGCACGCAGCCACGTTGGGCAAAAACCAGAACGAATGCTGCAAATACGGCAGCAGCCGTGTATCTGAATACGGAAACGGCGGGCGCGTGCCCACTTTCAGCAACTCGGCCGACTGCGCCGCGTAGCCACCACGAATGATGTCCAACCACTTTTGCACATCGCTCTGGTGCTTGAACGCAGCCGCCGCACCATTGCCTTTGGCCTCAAAAAAAGCGTTCAGGTCAAACTCATCAAACTCGCCGCCGCTGGCCACCGCCAGCGACTCGTCGGGCATTTGGTAGGTGAGCAGCCGCATTTGCGGCAAGGCGGCATACGGGTTGCGCTGGCTGGGGTGATCTGTGGCAAACGCTGCTTTGGCACGCTGCTCGTCGGTGTAAGTCCAGTTGAAAATTTGCTCTTCAATGAACTCGCCTGTGGCCAGCGCCTTGAACGGCGTGCCTGACAGGTACAAATAAGCGCGCGTGGTGATGGGCAAAAAATCGGCTTCACGTTCAGACAGTACGCCCAGGTCTTCGTTCACGCCCGCCAACGCACCGGCGTATTCCAGCTTGGTTTCTTTTTGCGCCACGCTGTCGTCTTCGCCCTCAAACAGCTCTTTGGCGGTGTCGCGCCAGGCGCCAAAGTGGTATTCATCAAACACCACCAGGTCCCAATTCACCGTGTGCAGCCATTCGTTGCGCGGCTTGATGTTGCCCGCAGCGTCGTGCCCCAGCAGGTCTTGAAACGAGCCGAAATACACCACCGGTTTGAGCTTGTCGGTCTGCGATGGGTCACCCTCTGAAGTGCGCGACAGGTATTGCCAGCCGTCAAAGTCGGTGTGGTTTTCCAGGTCGGTCTTCCAGGCATCTTCCACCGCCGGTTTGAAGGTCAGCACCAGCACACGTTTGGCATGGAGCTTTTTGGCCAATTGGTAGGTGGTGAAGGTTTTGCCAAAGCGCATCTTGGCGTTCCACAGAAAGCGCGGTGCAGCGTTGGCATCCTCGGCCCAGATGGATTGGTAGTAGTCAAACGTCTTGTTGACTGCATCCAACTGCTCGGCGCGCAGGCCAAAGGTTTCATGGTGCGTGCCGCTAAAGCGTTGGCCACTGCGCAGCTCGGCCAGCACCGTGTGCACATCGGCCACGCTGCAGCGCACCCATTCCAGTTGGGTGTTCTCGAACCCTTTTCTGACCAGTGCGGCGCGTACTTCATGGTCGGTAAAGATTGAGCCATCGTCGCGCCCGGCGTTTTCATCAAGTTCAATGGTGAAGTTTTGAATGGCCGCTGTTTTGAGCTGCTCGGCCACGCGCTGGCGCACATCGCGCGTGGTTTGCCCCACTTTGAGCAAACCGGCGTGCGCTGCATCGGCGATGGCATAGGCGTAAATACGGGGCCGAAGCTCTGGCTTGGGCGCCAGCACTTCGTCAATGCTGGGCTTATTCATCGGCGCGATCCTCCAATGCAGATTCAATCAGGTGGCGCTCGCGCTCAATTTCTTGCTGCAGTTGTTCTTCGGTCGGCAGGTTGTGCAGGTATTTGGCGGCAAAAATTTGCTTGCTCTCGTTCAAGATCGAGTATTTGGCAATCGCCTCGCTTTTGTCAGAGCACAGCAGCAAGCCAATGGTGGGGTTGTCACCCGGCACCTTGAACTGGTCTTCAAACAAGCGCACATAGCCATCCATTTGCCCGACATCAGCGTGGGTGAGCCTGCCCATTTTCAGATCAAGCAGCAAAAAACACTTCAAAACGTAGTTGTAGAACACCAGATCAACAAAATAGTCTTGATCGCCGAACCGAATGTGTTTTTGCCGAGCCACAAAAGAAAAGCCCTTGCCCAACTCCAGAAGAAAGGTTTGAAGGTTGTCGATGATGGCTTGCTCCAGCCGGCTTTCATGCAAGCTGGGCGAAGCGGGCAGGCCCAAAAACTCCAGCACCATGGGAGACTTCAGCACCTGCGATGGCTGCACCGCCTCGCCTGGCAGGCGTTCGCGCCCGGTGGGCAGCAGCCCCTTCTTTCCTTGATTGGCGACGATACGATCAAAATAAAAACTGTGAATCTGTCGCTCCAACTGAACTTTAGACCAACCGCAATCAATGGCTTCGCGCTCGTAAAAATCGCGCGCCTCCAGGCTATCTACCCGCATGAGTGCCCTGTAGTGCGACCAGGTGAGCTGTGGCGCAAAGCCTTGCAGAGATTTGGTACCCACTGGGTAGCTTTTTCTGTGCAGCGACAAATCTCCACCCATCGGGTGGAGATTTGTGGAAGGTGAAGATTGGCTACCCGTCGGGTAGCCAATTGGTGTGCACCGGTCTGGATAGGTTTGAAAAAACTGCCTGAAGCTTTTCAGGTTTGCCACTGAGAACCCTTGTCCATAGCGGTCTCTGAGTCGAATGGAGAGGTCGGCAACGATGCTTTTGCCATAAGCTGCCCTTTCCTCTCCACCCTGCACAGCTTGAACAATCTCGCGCCCAATCAGCCAGTAGGCCAGCACCATCTGCGTGTTGACGGCGCGCACGACATTGCCGCGCGCCTGGTCCAAGATGGCGGCCACCCGGCCAAACAGCGCATCGGGCTCGACGGCAACCAGCTGCTGCTTTGATTTGGGAGCTGGTTTGGTTTTGGGGCTTGTTTTGCTCACAATGGCCTTTCGATGATGTTCCAGTGCCCGGCCTTGTCAGAGCCGACGCGCTGGATGCGGCCTTGCTCACGCAGGGCTTTCAGATGGCGTTCAATGGTGCGGGTTGTCTTACTGAGCAAACTGCCAATTTCCTTGGCCGATAGCTTTGGTTCTTGCGCCAGAAGCGCCAGAATTTGATCCGTTACACCGACATTTACACCGACATTTACACCGACGTCGGCCACCGTCTGCACCGCTACATCAATGTACTTGTAGAGCGAATTGGCAATCGCATCAAGCATGAAGTCAATAAACGGTCGGCAATCTACTGTCGCGCCAGCATGGGAATCTTGCAGCGCTTTGTAATACAGCGTCTGGTTGTGGTGCACCAGCGTCTCCATCGGCATCCAGGCAAACAGCGGGTTCCATTGGGCAAGAATCAACGTTTGCCACAGCCGCCCGATGCGGCCGTTGCCGTCGCGAAACGGGTGGATGTGTTCCAGCCGGTAGTGCACGGCAGAACTTTTGATGAGCGGATGCGCTGCACTGGTTTTGCCCCAGTCCAGCAGTTGTGCCACCAGCGCAGGCACTTGCTTTGAGAGCGCACCGCGATGCAACAGCGTGCCATCGCTGCCCACCACAGCCACGCCGCTGGTGCGGAACTGGCCCGATTCGCCGATCAGCGACTCGGTCAGGTGCGCGTGCGCACGCAGCAAGTCGTCCACCGACCACGGGGCGTAGCTGGGCAACTCGTTGTAGGCGTGCCAGGCGTTTTGCACCTCCTGAATATCCTTGGGCGGCCCCCACACCGGCTTGCCATTGATGACATCGGTCACCTGGCTCAAGGTGAGCTGGTTGCCCTCGATGGCTGTGGAGGCGTGTACCGACAGAATGCGGTTGAGTTTGCGCAGGTGCAGCACGTCGCCCGACTGCTCTTCGCTGATCTTGACGCGCTCGAGCAAGGCGTGAATGGCACCGATTTTTTCATGCCAACTGGGGGCTTCGGTGAAGAACTTTTCAAGCGGGGTCACGGGGTGCTCCGGGGTGGCTTGCGCTTAACGGCGTGTTCTTTGTTGGGCTTATTCATCGTCGGTTTCATCCACGGTGACATCGCCCAACAGGTCACTGGTGAGTTCCATCGGACGCACGACCTTTTCGATGAACTCGATCTCAGCCGCAGAAATGCCGTATTTGGCATACAAGTCCTCATCCGTCCAGCGTTTCGTCCAGTCTTGCGTGGGCACAAAGGTATAGACCTTGCGCGTGGTGTCTTGCGACGGCTTGTGCAGCAAGATCAGCAGCCGCGTCAGACGGCAGGTGAGGTAAGACAAGGCGCTTTCCGCCTCAGACTGGGTGTCAAACGGGCCAATGCACAAATAGGTTTCAGAGCAGATGCTGCCCGGCTCGCCGATAAACGGCGTGCTGAGGATGCGGTGCGGATAGGTGTCGCGGTTGCCGGTGCCCGGTGCGGCGCGGCCCACATAAATCTTCCACTTGTCGATGAGTTCGATGCCGACAGTTATCAAATCTTTGGCAACGTAACCAGTACCGCCGTTCTGATAGATAAGGACATCACCTACGCGCTTGGTCTTCTTGCCCTTGAAAGTTGTTTCAAGTGCGAAGGGCTTTCGGGCGCTGACCAACCGCTCAAATCGCTGACTTTGCGGCAGCAAGATGGACTCAGACTGGCCGGTTTCGACGGCAACGACTTTCTTGAGAATTGACAACCCTTCGTTGAAACGAATGAAGACATCCGCGCCGTTTTCCAGCAGTTTGCGACTGGCGGTGGAGACGGGCCAGTCCTTGAAATGCGTACTCACTTCGCAAAGCCCAGGCTGATCACGGTTCCACAAAAAATAACAGACACCACCCTTGAGCC
Source organism: Comamonadaceae bacterium CG12_big_fil_rev_8_21_14_0_65_59_15 (assembly GCA_002786915.1). Classification (GTDB taxonomy): domain Bacteria; phylum Pseudomonadota; class Gammaproteobacteria; order Burkholderiales; family Burkholderiaceae_C; genus Rhodoferax. The sequence goes on from PCUV01000006.1 coordinate 28,020, forward strand.
CCACGCCGGGGAACACGTCGGCGGCACTCAGGTAGTCGGCAATCGAGCGCAGTCGGTCGTCGGCGAGCATCGCCTCGCGAAACTCATCCAGCCCCTTGCCACCGGCAAACCAGCGCGCCGGAATCACCATCGACAAGTAGCGCGGCTCCAGCGCCTTAGCTTGTTCTACAAACAACTGATAAATCGGCGCAGCACTTTTGCCAAAACCGCCGTCATCCAACTGATACGGCGGATTCCCAATAATGACATCGAACTGCATAGCATCTCCAAATAACTCGGTTAGCCGAGTCTTGATATGGTCAGTGTGAATAAAGGCATAGGCGTGGGTTTCCAGCGCTTCGCCACGGTCCAGCGCGGCCTGGCTGGCCCCGCAAAACGTGCATTTGCCGCCCGCCCAGGTGTGCTCGGTGCGCTCAAACCAGATGTGGCCGGCCTCGTTGTCAAAGCCTTGCACCACCGAATGCATGCCGTTGGCGTGTTTGGAGCAATACACGCTGCGCCGCGCCAGCAAGCTGGTCAAGCGCGTGATGCCAATGCCAAACACTTGCTGGGTCAGGATATGGTTCACGCGCGTTTGCAGGTCGGGTATTTGCTGCGCCAGGCCCAGCGTCAGGCGGCTGGTGATTTCACGCAAAAAAACGCCAGACTTGGTGAACGGGTCCAGAAACCGCACCGTGCTGTCAGCCCACAGATTGACCCCGCCGTGGTCGGCAGCCCAAGCCTCGGCCAGCATGTCCAACATGCGCCCGGCCAGCTCGGGCGGGGTAAACACCTCGTCGTTGGACAGGTTGGCAATGCAGGTCAGCACATCGGGGTTACGCCCGCGCAGGGTGAAGGAAACTTGTTCGTTCATGACGTTACGGGTTACAGAAAACCGATGGGTCGTTTGGCTTTGCGTGTTTTGTCTTCGGTGATGAGTTGCTTGATGGCTTCAAACACCTGGGAGAACTGTTCGTCATAGCGGGTTTCCATCGCTTCAATGCGCAGCCTCAGGTCGCGGTTGGAGTCCATCAGGCGGCGCAATTGCACAAAGGTGCGCATGATGGCAATGTTGACCTCAACCGCGCGCTGCGAGCGCAACACGCTGGAGAGCATGGCCACGCCTTGTTCGGTGAAGGCGTAAGGAATGGCAGAGAGTTTGCGACGCGATGCGGTCACAGTTTGTGACTTCATGGGGCTGTTTCCAGGGTATGAGGTCACAATTTGTGACCTCATACCCTCCCACTCTTCTGGCGTGAGCTGGAACATGAAGTCTGCGGGAAACCGGTCCAGGTTGCGCTTGACAGCTTGATTCAGCACTTTGGTTGCCACGCCATACAGGTCGGCAAGATCAGAATCCAATAAGACCTTCTCGCCACGAACCATAAAAACGAGCTTTGCCAGATTCTCTGGTTTGGGGATGATTTGATTCATGATCTCGATTATTGAGCCGCCAGCTCACGCACCGTCATGGGCGGGTGGGTTTGGATGGGGGTGAAGATGTCGTGCTTGCCCTGATCCGCCCACAGTGAGCCTTCTTCGCTGAATTTGGACGCGCCGGTGAGCACGTCAAAGCGAAAGTCGCGCCGCTGGAATTTGCCTTTGCCCAGGTAGCCCCATTCGGCAAAGCTGATGGGAGAGCCGCCTTGCGTGCGCATGGTCAGCGCGTCGCCGTGCACCAGATTGACCGACAGCACGTGCGTTGCGGCCAGGTACAGGTCGTCCGTTTCACTCAGGTGCAGGTACTCGGCAAAAATGTCCAGCACGTTGGCGCGGCATTCGGCGATGTTGTCGGCCAGCAGTTCGATGCCGTAGATGCACATCAGCCCCAGCAGCGCGTAGTGCTGGCGCTCAAAGTCAGAGGGGCTGTATTTGAGTTCCACCGCCGCCAGCTTGCGCTTGAGAATTTGCACGATGAAGTTGCCGCTGCCACAAGCGGGCTCTAAAAAGCGGGCATCAATGCGCTCGGTCTCGGGTTTGACCAAGTCCAGCATGGCCTGCACCATCCACGCTGGGGTGAAGACCTCGCCGTGGTCGGCCACGCGTTGTTTGGATTTGACAAGGTTCATGGCATGGCAACGGGTAAGAAGGCAATTGGGGGCAACCAAGCACCCCATTGTCAACCACCCTAGTCGTTGTGGAGGGAACCACAGCAACCGATGACATTGGTCTTGCAGCTACGCCAACGCCCTTTGAATGATGATCTTCTGTACGTCGCTGGTGCCCTCATAAATCTGGCACACGCGCACGTCGCGGTAGATGCGCTCCACCGGGAAATCGCCCACCACGCCGTAGCCGCCCAGCGTCTGGATGGCGGCGCTGCACACGCGCTCGGCCATCTCGCTGGCAAACAGCTTGGCCATGGCGGCTTCTTTCAGACAGGGCCGGTCCGCGTCGCGCAAGCTGGCGGCGTGCCAGATCAGTTGCCGCGCCGCTTCCAGTTGTGTGGCGCACTCCGCCAGCCGGAAACCCACCGCCTGGTGGTTGAAGATGGCCGTGCCAAAACTGGTGCGTTCCTTGGCGTATTGCACGGCAAACTCGAACGCGCTGCGCGCCATGCCCACGCTTTGCGCGGCGATGCCGATGCGCCCGCCTTCCAGCCCGCCCAGCGCGATGCCGTAGCCTTGGCCCTCGGTGCCGATCAGGTTGTCGGCCGGGATGCGGCAGTTGTCAAAGTTGATCTGCGCGGTATCGCTGGAATGTTGGCCGAGTTTGTCTTCCAGCCGCGCCACGGTATAGCCGGGTGTGGACGTGGGCACGATGAACGCGCTCATGCCCTTTTTGCCTGCGCCCTTGTCGGTGACGGCAACCACAATGGCCACGTCGCCATTCTTGCCGCTGGTGATGAACTGCTTGACGCCGTTGATCACATAAGCGTCGCCGTCTTTGACTGCCGTGGTGCGTAAACCAGACGCATCACTGCCCACGTGCGGCTCGGTCAGGCAAAACGCCCCCAGCAGTTGCCCCTGCGCCAGGGGTGTGAGCCATCGCTTTTGCTGCGCAGCGTTGCCAAACTTCATCAGGATGGCGTTCACCGGGCAGTTGGTGACGCTGATGACGGTGCTGGTGCCACCGTCACCGGCGGCAATTTCTTCCAGCACCAGCGCCAGCGTCAGGTAGTCCAACCCGGCCCCACCCAGCGCCTCGGGCACACAGATGCCATACGCACCCAGCGCGGCCAGACCTTTGTGCACCTCTTTGGGGAAAGTGTGCTCTTTGTCCCACCGCGCAGCGTTGGGCCAGAGCTCGGTTTGGGCAAAGTCGCGCACCGCGTCGCGGATCATTTCCTGGTCTTGGGTCAGCAGCATGAGGCATCCTCAATTCATGTGGTGGTATGGATTTATTCGTCTGCGTCCGAGCTAAATCGGCTAACTTTGTACTCAGCTTCTGCTTCTCGCACTACATAACGCGACTGCATCAAAGTAGGTGACTGCGCCAGCCAAGCCTGAACCTCAACCGCGATTTGCTCAGCTGTTTCATTACGAGGTTGGCATTTGGTCGCCCAAGCACGTCCAGGATGGAGCACGTCCCACTTGGGCACTAACCCGTTGTAGCGACCTTTTCCCGGGTCGTGATTCCCAAAACCGTCAACCAACAAATTCCATAATGGAGAGAATCGGGCGATCATCAACGATTCGCCCAACGGAATCCAAATGTCATCAACAACCAAATAACGGCAAGAAAAATCCTGAATAGACAACCCAGTAGAGCGGATGGACTCAGCATGTTCAGTCAAGCGCTTGAATAGTGCCTTAGTAGACCTTTGTACCATGGTCGTCTTGATCATCGGTGAGAGCCCTTTTCGCCCACCCTCCGGGATAGCCTTGCCAACGTAGATGGGAACCTTCGAACCTTGTGTCTTGTTGATCGCCGCAAGCTTCACGTAGGCATCAAAACCACCTTGGTAATACAAAGCGTAAATACCCGCACCAGCGAAAGGCTGCAACTCCTCCAATGAGTGCTCATCTTGAGCCAGCAGCGCTTCGGCAACGCTGATACCCAGGTTAACTTTTTCTAGCGGGTTGTAGGGACCTGATTTGCTCATGTGCAGGCATCCTGAAGCAACTCTCGTGACGCCAGAGCACGCTGATCTGCCAATAGCAATTGAGACGCCACACTGCCAGCCATTTGCTGCGCCAAAGTCACAGGTACGGCGTTCCCCAATTGACGCATGGCTTCGCCCCATGCTCCGTGCAACTCGTAAGTATCAGGAAATGCTTGCAATCGTGCGGACTCGCGCACGCTGAAATACCGAACAGAGCCATCGGTTCTAACCAGCATATTTTCACCGCCAGGTACACCATGCCCACCCGCTTTGAGCGTCTTAGCAGGGAGGTCCAACGGACTGCCAGTGTGCCCAGGATACACACGGGCACCAGATCGCAACTGATGATTTATAGCAAAACCACGTCCGTCAGAATATGGTTCGGGTAAGCCCTGCAAAGCATCGCGCACTGTTCGCCAAGCCACCTTGGTTGGCAAAATTCCAAGGCCTTTCATGCTCAATACAATCTCTTTGTACTTTTCCGGCAAAGGTGTACGCAAGCGTACCGGGATCTTGTGCCGATCCCAATACGATCCGTCCACATACTGATCGAACAGCAAGGCGTCGAGTGAGTGCGTTTCGGTGGGGAAAGACCATCGAGCATCCACATCATTGCGAAAACCAATCAAAAACACCCGTTCGCGCTTTTGTGCTACGCCAAAATTGGCAGCATTAACCAGGCCGACGGACACGCGATAACTCAGCCCCACACCTGCATTTTTTTTGGACGATTTGAATTGCTGTAGCCGCACGCGGTGATCTATCCACGATTCGTCGACCCGTTTGGAAATTTCGGGGAATTCCAACTGTAGCTGGATATAACTGAAATAGGCATAAAAGCTGGCACGGGTCAACCCCTTGACGTTTTCGAACAAAAATGCACGAGGTTGAAGGGTTCGAACGACCGACACTGCAGCCGGAAACATATCCCGAAGGTCAAGATTTGCCTGATGTTTACCTCCCATGGAAAACGGCTGGCACGGGGGGCCGCCAGCCACCAGATCCAGTCTTTGCAGCGCCTTTATGTCCACTGACTTGATCCAATGGCGCACGTCACCTGAATACAAAGACCAGTCCACAACGACAGGGTGACCTCGCCTCTGGTTCTGACGAATCGTGTCGCATGCCCAGCGATCCCATTCAACAACGGCTTGACTCTTAAATCCGGCAATTCCAACGCCCATCGCCAAACCGCCAGCACCTGCGAAAAGTTCAACTGAATTTAGGGACATTTGTAACTTCAAATACTGTATTTGCAAACAGTGCTTAGTTTATCAAATCATCTCCAGCGTCAACGCAGTTCCCTCGCCACCGCCGATGCACAGCGTGGCCAGACCCTTCTTCAGGCCGCGCGCTTTCAGTGCGTAGAGCAGCGTGACGATGATGCGCGCGCCACTGCAACCAATGGGGTGGCCCAGCGCGCAGGCGCCGCCGTTCACGTTAAGGATGTCGTGGCTCACACCCAGGTCGTGCATCAGCGCCATCGGCACCACGGCAAAGGCTTCGTTCACCTCCCACAGGTCCACGTCTTTCACGCTCCAGCCGGCCTTGGCCAACGCCTTTTTGCTGGCACCCACCGGCGCGGTGGAAAACCATTCGGGCTCTTGCGCAAACACGGCGTGGCTGGCGATGCGCGCCAGCGGCGTGCAACCCAGTTTGGCGGCGGTGCTGGCGCGCATGAGCACCAACGCGGCAGCGCCGTCGTTGATGCTGGAACTGCTGGCCGCAGTGATGGTGCCGTCTTTTTTGAACGCGGGTTTCAGGCTGCTGATCTTGTCGAGCTTGACGCGCCCTGGCCCTTCGTCGATAGCGATCACCTTGTCGCCGCCGCGTCCGGGCACGGTTACCGGCGCAATCTCTGGCGCAAACGCGCCCGATGCGGTGGCGGCCTGTGCACGCTGCACGCTGGTGGTGGCAAAGGCGTCTTGCTGGGCGCGCGTAAAGCCGTATTTGGCGGCGCAGTCTTCGCCGAACGTGCCCATGCTTCGGCCCGGCTCGTAGGCGTCTTCCAGGCCGTCGAGCATCATGTGGTCAAAAATGCGGTCGTGGCCGATGCGGTAGCCGCCGCGCGCCTTGGGCAACAGGTAAGGTGCGTTGGTCATGCTTTCCATGCCGCCGGACATCATCACGTCCACACCGCCCGCCACCAGCATGTCGTGCGCAAACATGGTGGCGCGCATGGCGCTGCCACACATCTTGCTCATGGTCACCGCGCCGGTGCTCTTGGGCAGGCCGCCCTTGAAGCCGGCCTGGCGCGCCGGGGCCTGGCCCTGGCCGGCCATCAGGCAGTTGCCAAAGATCAGCTCATCGACCATATCTGCAGTCAATTTGGAACCTTGCATGGCGCGCGCCAGCGCCTCCTTGATAGCCACGCCGCCCAGGTCGTGCGCGGCCAAAGAGGAAAAGTCGCCCTGGAAGCTGCCCAGCGGGGTGCGCGCAGCGCCAACAATCACGATCGGGTCATTCATAGCAAGTCCTTTCTGGTTACAAACAAAAAATGCCTCTAGCCCTTGTCATTTATGGGCCGATAGCTATCAAATCGATTCCGGCAAATCAGACGCCTCGTGCTGTTGGTTGAAGCGTTTGCTCTGGTCGTACGGAAACACGTCAAACATGTGGCCCGCCAGGATGCGGTCTTTGACCTTTTGCCAGAACGAAGCTTCGAGCAAATTCGCGTGGTGCCGCATGAAGACCTCGCGCACGGCGGCGTTGCCCAGCAAAAACGGGCCAAAAGTTTCCGGAAACACGTCGTGGGGGCCTACGCTGTACCAGATTTCACCGCTCATCTCGTCTTCTTCGTTGCGCGGCGCGGGCACCTTGCGGAAGTTGCAGTCGGTAATGGCCTCGATCTCGTCGTAGTCGTAAAACACGATCTTGCCGTGGCGTGTCACGCCAAAGTTCTTCCACAGCATGTCGCCGGGAAAGATGTTGGCGGCGATCAGGTCTTTGAGCGCGTTGCCGTATTCGATCACCGCGTGCTCCATCTGCTCGCGCGCACGCAGCGCCTGGGGGCTGGTGTTGGTGGGGTCAGCACCACCGGCATCGAAGGCTTCTTGCAAGTAAATATTGAGCGGGATCATGCGCCGCTCGATGTACACATGCTTCAAGATCACCTCAAGCTGTCCGTCGCCGTCGCGGTCGCTGATCTCTAGCTGGCTGGGGGCAAACTTTTCCAGCTCGGCGATCAGCTCGTCGGTAAAACGTGCGCGCGGAAAAGCCACCTCTACATATTCCAGCGTGTCGGCCATGCGCCCCACACGGTCGTGCTGCTTGACCAGCTGGTACTTGCTTTTGATCAGCTCGCGACTGGTTTCTTTGGGTGGAGGGTAAAAGTCCTTGATGACCTTGAACACGTACGGAAAGCTGGGCAGATCAAACACCAGCATGACCATGCCCTTGATGCCCGGTGCAATGCGGAACATGTCGGTGGAATGACGCTGGTGGTACAAAAAGTCGCGGTAAAACAGCGTCTTGCCCTGCTTGGCCAGGCCGAGTGCGTTGTAGATTTCGTTGCGCGGCTTGCGTGGCATCAGGCCGCGCAAAAACTGCACATACGCGCTGGGGATTTCCATGTCTGCCATGAAATAGGCACGTGCAAAGCTGAACAGCACATGCATGTCGTCTTCGCCGTGCAGCACCGCGTCGATCACCAGTTGGGTGTCGCCCTTGATGTACAAAATAGGCAACGCAAACGGCACCTCGGTAAAGCCATTGATCAGTTTGCCGATGATGTAAGCGCCCTTGTTGCGATAGAACAGGCTGGCGAGCACCTGCATCTGAAAGTTGGCGTGTAGCTTGGCGGTGCCCAGCAAGCCATTAACCACACCCGCCACGCGGTCGATGTCGCGTTGCAGGTCTTCAAAATTGCGGTGCAGACCAAAGTCTTGCACCATGCGCAGCAGCTCGGCCGACAGCGACGTGGTGAGCGGGTAATAGGCGCGGTAAGTGGGGTGCGCGCTGGATTCGTCGTATTCAATGTATTCGGTACTGACGGCGGGGCGGATAAAGATGAAGTCGTTCTGGAAGTAACTGCGGTGCAGGATCTTGGTGGTGACCGAATTAAAAAAAGTCTCGGCCAGCTCGGGTTGATGGTGGTCCACCAGCAGGCCGATGTAATGCAGCTTGACCTGGTGCCACACGTCCATGGGCTGCTCGTCGGCTTTGAATTCACGCTCCAGCCGCATCACGCATTCGCGCACGCGCAGGTCGTAAAACTCGATGCGATCGCGCTGGGCGCGCTGCTGCGCTGCCCAGTCTGCCGTTTCAAAACGGTGCTTGGCGCGCGCCGACTCGGTGCGAAACAGCTGGTAGTGGCGGTTGAAGCCGTCCATCATGGCTTTGGCAATGTCGTAGGCGACGCGGGAATCCAGGCGGGTCGGGAACATGGGCTTGTCTCTCTTTGGTATGGAATAGGGTCAGTTGACGGCGCCTCGCGGATAGCGTTTGAACGCCCCGCGAAACACATCCACCACTTCGTGGCTGCCCTGCATGGTGACACCCAAATCTTTCACCAAACCGTCTTGCAGACCATAACACCAGCCGTGCACCGCCACTTTTTGGCCGCGCGCCCAGGCGTCTTGCAGCACATGGCTCAAGGCCACATTGCCGACCTGTTCGATCACGTTCATCTCACACAGCACGTCTTCTTGCGCTGGCAGGGCCAAGTGATCCAGGCGACGGCGGTGGCGCAGCTTGACATCGTGCATGTGGCGCAACCAGCTGTCGGCCAGGCCGACGCGCGTGCCACGCAGCGCCGCCAGCACGCCGCCACAGCCATAGTGCCCCACCACCATGATGTGCTGCACCTTCAGGTGATCGACTGCAAACTGAATGACCGAGAGCGCGTTCAGGTCAGAGTGCACCACCACGTTAGCGATATTGCGGTGCACAAACACCTCACCCGGTGCCAGGCCAATGATCTCGTTGGCGGGCACGCGGCTGTCGGAGCAGCCAATCCACAGGTAGTTGGGCGTTTGCTGGCGCGCCAGTGCGGCAAAAAAACCCGGGCGATCACGCTCCACCTGCGCCGCCCAGGCGTGGTTGTTCACCAGCAGTTGTGCAGGGGTGTCGTTCATGGCCAGGTTGGCTTGCGCCGGGGTTGCTGCGCGCTCAGGCGGTTTGGGCAAACAGTTCGCGCCCGATCAACATACGCCGTATTTCTGAGGTGCCCGCACCAATCTCATACAGCTTGGCGTCGCGCCACAAGCGCCCTAGCGGATACTCATTGATGTAGCCGTTGCCACCAAAAATCTGGATCCCGTCGCCCGCCATGCGCGTGGCCCCTTCGGCGCACCACAGGATGACGCTGGCGCAGTCTTTGCGTACCTGGCGCACGTGCTCGGTGCCCAATTGATCCAGGTTTTTGCCGATGGTGTACAAAAACGCGCGCGCCGCCTGCAGCGTGGTGTACATGTCGGCCACCTTGCCCTGCACCAGCTGAAATTCCCCAATGCTTTGACCAAACTGCTTGCGGTCGTGGATGTAGGGCACCACGTTGTCCATCACCGCCTGCATGATGCCCACCGGTCCGGCCGCCAGCACGGCACGCTCATAGTCCAACCCGCTCATGAGCACCTTGGCGCCGTTGTTGAGGCCGCCCAGAATGTTTTCTGCGGGGACTTCGACGTTGTTGAACACCATCTCGCCGGTGTGGCTGCCGCGCATGCCCAGCTTGTCGAGCTTTTGCGCGGTAGAAAAACCCTTCATGCCTTTTTCAACGATGAAAGCCGTGACACCGCGCGCACCCAACTGGGGCTCGGTCTTGGTATAGACCACCATGGTGTCGGCATCGGGGCCGTTGGTGATCCACATCTTGGTGCCGTTGAGCAGGTAGTAGCCGCCCTTGTCCTCGGCCTTGAGCTTCATGCTGATCACATCGCTGCCCGCACCAGGCTCGCTCATGGCGAGCGCGCCCACGTGTTCGCCGCTGATCAGTTTGGGCAGGTATTTGCTGCGCTGCGCGGGGCTGCCGTTGCGCCGGATCTGGTTCACGCACAGGTTGCTGTGCGCGCCGTAGCTCAGCGCCACCGAGGCACTGGCGCGGCTGATTTCTTCCATCGCGACCATGTGCGCCAGGTAGCCCATGTTGGCGCCACCGAACTCTTCACCCACGGTGATACCCAGCACGCCCAGGTCACCCATCTTGCGCCACAGGTCCATCGGGAACTGGTCGTCGCGGTCGATCTGCGCCGCACGCGGGGCGATCTCGGTCTGGGCAAAGGCGTGCACCGCGTCGCGCAATGCGTCGATGTCGTCGCCCAACTGAAAATTGAGTCCGGGTAAATTGGCCATGGGGTTTGTCTCCTGTTGAATTGAAATAAAAAAGCTCAGTAGCTTTTGGGCACCGGCACGATGGTCTGTTGCAGTACGGCGCAAGGCGTCTGGCGGCCGTCTTCGGCCACGTGCATCACCTCTGCGGCTGTGACGATGACGCGCTTGCCCGCTTTCACCACGCGCCCGGTGGCGCACAGCTCACCGCCCTGGCAACCGGCCAGAAAATTGATCTTGTATTCCACTGTCACCACCTCCTGGTCGGCGGGGGCGACCGTCATGGCGGCGTAACCGCCCGCAATATCGGCCAGAGCACCAATGGCGCCACCGTGGAACGCGCCCTGCTGCTGCGTGACCTTGTCGCTGTAGGGCAAGGTAATGACACATTCACCCGGCACCACGCGCAGCAGCTCAGCGCCCAGGTGGCGCATCAGGCCCTGGCGCTCAAAGCTTTGCTGCACGCGCTGCAGGGGCGACAAACTATCGTCTCTTTTGGGATGCGAGTGCTTGTGTTGTGTCATGGGTTTCGGGTTGTAGGTGGCAATGTGTGAGTTCGGGCACGACCGTCATGCAGCCGCAGATCGGACGCGACTGGTCTTGTTGGCAGACTTTTGTCTGGCCTTGACCAACAAGGCACGCGCCTCGCGCTGGTGCTCCTCCAGCTCGTCCATATTCGCCTGCAAGTCTGCCATCTGCGCCTGAAGCTGCTTTTGGTGATGGGCCAGCACGGCAAGAAACTTTTCCAGCTGCGCGGCGGTATCCATCGGGCTGTCGTACATATCGATGATGTCTTTGGCCTCGGTCAGACTTAAGCCCAGGCGCTTGGCGCGCAGCGTGAGCTTGAGCCGAGTACGGTCGCGGTTGCTATAGACCCGATTGCGCCCGCCCGGGCCGCTGCGCGTGGGTTGCAACAGCCCCATGTCTTCATAAAACCGCATGGCGCGGGTGGTCAGGTCAAATTCCTGCGCCAGATCGCTGATGCTGTAGGTGGTGGACATGGGGATGATTTTTGATTGACGTTAACGTAAACGTCAATTATGAGGCAATTTTGACACACCCCGATTCGACTGCGTGCCCTGTCTTTGCAGACATGACGCGCGGGTTGTCAAAGGATCCAATCAGGCGCTGTAACTTTTCGTCAACCGTGTCAAGATGATTTATGCCAAAAACGGATTCATCACGGTGAGTGCGCCAAAACGTTGGCCGTGTTGCAGGTCTTCTGTGTAAAGAACTTCGGCTTTGGCACGTAGCGCAGCTTCCAGAATCAGCGCATCCCACCACTGCATTTGATAGCGCTGCACGATCTCAATGGCGGCCATGATCGCAGGTGCGGTGCCGCCGATCACATCGAACGCGCAGAGCTCTTTGACATAGGTCTGGGCTTGAGCCGTGGTCGGGGCTGGGCGGAGTTTGCGCGTTGTGATGCTGTAAAACTCATGCAACACCTGCGTGGACAAGGTAATTGTGTCGTGCTGTAGTGCGTTTGCGAAACAGTCTAGCGCCAAGTTTTTCTGGCGTAAATCGCTCTGGTCAAGGGTGTAAACCAGAACATTGGTGTCAAAAAAAGCAATCATCTGGGCGCTGCGCCCACATCAGCAGCGCCGGGATAGGCCCGGTCATAGGCGTCGTCGCGACGCCAGGCTGCACCATCGATGTTGGCGGTGCTGCTGCGGGCTGCGGCAATGAAGGCTTGTCCGGCAGCCAGTTGTGGGCTGGAAACCTGCGCACCCTGAACATAACTTACCAAAAATTCCCGCACCCTGGCACTGACCGATGTGCCTTGCTCAATGGCGCGAATCCGGGCCTGCTTGATCAGCTGGTCATCGACGGAGATGGTCAAATTTGACATGCTGCACCCTCCAATATACAAGAAGTAGCACGTATTCCTGTGAAACACGGGTTGTAAAAGGATACCGGCACCGTCAAGCTTTACCCACAACGATGCGGCCGCGTTCGACCTGCATCACACTGGCGGCTTGAAGCGCCACTGGATGCGCCGACTTCAATCGAGAAATTGAGTTCATCCGGTCTGATTGACTGATCTGCGTCAAACTTTGCCCGGTCTGCCACGCCGCGGTCATGGGGCGATGCAGCGCAGGTCAAACACCCAAGTGTTGCGCCAGCAATTCGGGTTGCGCGCGCAACTTCGCTGTGCTGCCATCAAACACCACCTGGCCTTTGACCAGGATGACATTGCGGTCGGTGATTTGCGTCAGGTGTTGCCAGTTCTTGTCAACAATCACGCTGCTGATGCCGCTGGCGCGGATCATGGCGCAGATGCGCCAGATCTCGCGCGCGATCAGCGGTGCCAGCCCTTCGGTGGCTTCGTCCAGAATCAGTACTTGCGGGTTGGTCAGCAAGGCGCGGCCGATGCTGAGCATTTGCTGCTCGCCGCCAGAGAGCTCCCAGCCGCCGTGGCGCAGGCGTTCGCGCAAGCGCGGGAAGGTGTCAAGCACGCGCTCTAGTGTCCAGTCGCGCTGGCCACTGCTGCCGGGGCGCGCTGCCATGGTCAGGTTTTCAATGACGCTCAGGTTGCCAAAAATGCCGCGCCCTTCGGGCACATAAGCCACGCCCAGCCGGGCAATCTCGAAAGGCGAGCGGGCGCGCATCGGCTTGCCCATGATCTCAACTGAACCGTTGCGTGGTTTGACCAGGCCCATGATGCTTTTGAGCAGCGTGCTTTTGCCCATGCCGTTGCGCCCCATCAGGCCAAGGGTTTCATTGCGGGCCAGCGTGAAATCGAGCTCACGCAGGATGTGGCTGGCACCGTAATAGGTGTTGAGGGCGCGGGCTTTGATCAGCAACTCAGTCATGTTGTCTCTTCGCCCAGGTAGGCCGATTGCACCGCCTGGTTGACCCGGATGTTGGCGGGTGTGTCGCTGGCAATGACCTCGCCGTTGACCATCACCGTTAAATGGTCAGCCAACGCGAAGACCGCATCCATGTCGTGCTCGACGAGCAGCATCGCATGATCCGTTTTAAGTTGCGCCAGCAGCTCAACCATGCGCTGCGCCTCGGCTGCACCCATACCGGCCAAAGGCTCGTCGAGCAGCAGCACCTTGGGCTCGGTCGCCAGCGTCATGGCAATTTCGAGCTGGCGCTGTTCGCCGTGGCTCAACGCCGCAGCTTGCTGGTTGCGTCGATCCTGTAAACCCGAGAGTTCGAGCGCGCGCGCACAGCGCTGATTGGCAGCGCGGCAACGACTGGCCGCGCGCAGCCAGCGCAACGGATTCCAGGGCTGTTGTGGCTCGCGCGAGAGCGCCGCAACAGTGATGTTGTCGCTCACCGTGAAGGGCAAAAATATGTTGGTCTTCTGGTAACTGCGACCCAGGCCCTGGCGTGAAATCTGCTCTGGTGAACGGCCGGTGACGTCGCGCCCGCACAGGCTGATCTGGCCGCAGGTCAGCGCCAGCTCGCCCGAGAGCAGGTTGGTCAGCGTCGATTTGCCGGCACCGTTGGGGCCGATCACGGCGTGAATGTGGTCGCACCAGAGGTCGATCGAGACATCACTGACAGCGGCCAGCCCGCCAAAACGCTTGGTCAGGTGTTGTGCGCAGAGCAGAACTTCATTCATCGCCGGCTTTCCTGCGGCCACGCCAGGACTGGGTCAGGCCCAACAGGCCGCGCGGCGCGACGATCACCACCAGCACGATGAAAAGACCAATCCAGAGCTGCCAATGCTTGCCGAGGTCGATGCTGCCCAGCGTGGGCAAATCCTTGAACACTTCAAGCACGTATTCAAAACTGAAAGCGCCAACGATGGCACCGGCAAAGTTGCCCATGCCGCCCAGGATCACCATCATGACGGCGTGCGCGCTCATGTGAAAGCCCATCAGTTCGGGGTTGATGTAACCGGTTTGCGCTGCCCACAAAAACCCCGCCAGGCCAGCCAGCGCACCAGCCAGTGTGAAGGCGCTGAGCTTGTAGCCAAACGTGGTGTAACCGAGTGCGCGCATGCGTTGCTCGTTGATGCGGATGCCCCCCAGGGCACGGCCAAACGGACTCCACAGCAAGCGCCGCAGAAATGCATAGACCAGCACCAGTGCGCCCAGCACGAAGTAGTAAAAAGTGGTCTTGTTGTCCAGGTCCATCATGGGCCAACCCCACAGCACAACGCTTGGTTTGAAATTGATGTACAGGCCGTCGGAGCTGCCCAGCGCCTTGTTGTCAAAGAACAGGTAAAACACCATCTGGGCAAAAGCCATGGTGACCATGATGAAGTAGATGCCGTGTGTGCGAACGACAAAAAAACCGATCACCAGCGCCGCCAGCGCCGCTGCCAGTACCGCCAGTGGCAGGGTCAGCCACAGCGACGCAGCAACGTTCTGCGGCATCAGATAGGCCAGTGCATAGCCAGCCAGCCCGAAGAAAGCCGCATGACCCAGCGACACCAGACCGGTGACGCCTTGCAGCAGATCCAGACTCATGGCGAAAATTGCCAGGATCATCATGCGCGTGACGCTCTGGATATAAAAATCAGTCGCCGAAAACGGAAAAATAACCAGTGCCACCAGCCCGAACGCCAGCAGCACTTGCACGCTGCGCGGTAGCACTTCGATATTGGCTTTGACCCGGCTCATTGCTTGAACAGGCCTTCAGGTTTCCACAGCAACACGATCGCCATCAGCGCATACACCAGCATGCCCGAGACAGACGATAGCCACACCTTGCCAAAGGTATCCACCAGACCGACCAGCAGCGCAGAAATGAGCGCGCCGCGCACCGAGCCAATACCGCCAATCACCACCACCACAAAACACATGATCAGCACTTGCGAGCCCATGTTCGGATAAACGCTGGCAATCGGTGCCGCAATGATCCCGGCTACCGCCGCCAGACCAATGCCAAGGGCAAACACGACGGCATGAATGAGCTTGATGTTGATCCCCAGCGCCTCGGTCATGTCGCGGTTGAAAGCCCCAGCGCGAATTTTCATGCCCAAGCGGGTTTTGGCGATCAACAGGTACAAAGCCAACGCCAGCGCAATGCACACGCCCGAGATAAACAGGCGATAAACAGGATACGACAGGTTTTCGGTCAAGGGGATCGAGGCGCTGAGTAAATCCGGAATCGGCATACTGTGCACGTCGTCGCCCCAAAGGATCGAGCGCAGTTCCTCAAAAATATAAATCAGGCCAAACGTGAGTAGCACCTGGTCGAGGTGGTCGCGTTCATAAAAATGCCGGAACAGCAGCCACTCCAGCGCCCAACCGAAGGCCACGGCCAGTATGGCACCACCGATGATGGCCAGCGTCAAGCTGCCAAACTGCGTGCTCAACGCGTAGCCAAGATAGGCACCCAGCATGTAAAAACTGCCGTGCGCCAGATTGACCACGCCCATGATGCCAAAGATCAGCGTCAGGCCGCTGGCCAGCAGGAACAGCAGCAAGCCGTACTGCACACCATTTAATAATTGGATCAGGAATTCCATGGAGCCACGATAACATCATTTGGCATGACAGCGACGTGGCAGTCGCCATCACGGATGGGCAAAGCATTGCAAGCTTACATCTTGCAGCCAGGTGCCGGATCGGCCAGCGCCTTGGCAGCCACCGACGTGACGTGGTTTTCGTGACCGACCACTTTGCGCAGATAGATGTTTTGCACCGGGTTGTGCGCGCGCGACAGGGTCCAGGGTCCGCGTGGGCTGTCGATTTTTGACTTTTCCAGCGCCGCGATCAGTGCCGCTTTGTCGCCGGTATTACCCTTGACGGCTTTCATGCCGCTGGCGTACAAAAGACCGGCATCGTAGCCCTGCACGGCATACACATCAGGCTGAAGCTTGTAGGCCTTGGCATAGGCCAGGCGGAAAGCGTTGTTGCGCGGCGTGTCGATGCCGTCGCCGTAGTGCAGCGTGGTCTCCAGCCCGTCGGCGGCTGCGCCCTGCGCTTCGAGCACACCGTCGGTGAGGAAGCCCGAGCCAAACAGCGGAATCTTGCCCTTGAGGCCGGCCGCCGCGTAATCCTTGACGAATTTGGCCGCGCCCGCGCCAGCAAAGAAAGCAAACACCGCGTCGGGTTTGAGCGAGGCAATTTCGGTCAGCAGTGCCTGAAATTCGACATTGGGAAATGGCACCCACAATTCCTTCACAACTTTGCCGCCCGCCTTGGTCAAGCCCTCACTGAAAGCGGCCACCGATTCTTCGCCGAAAGCATATTTCCAGGTGATGGTGACGACCTTCTTCAATTTGCGATCAGCCAGCACCTTGCCCATGGGGTAGGAGGTCTGCCAACTGGTGAACGAGGTGCGGAAAACGTTGGGCGCACACAGCGCGCCAGTGGCTGAATTGAAGCCGGCGTTGGGTATGATGAGCAGTGTGCCGCTCTCTCTGGCAACCTTGAGCATGCCCATCGCCACACCGCTGTGCACGGTGCCGATCAGCACATCGACCTTGTCGCGTTGCACCAGCTTGTTGGTGTTTTCAACCGCTTTGGCAGGGTTGGATTCGTCATCGACCTTGAACCATTCGATGTCGCGCCCGCCAAGCTTGCCACCCTGCTCGTCAATGGCCAGGCGGAAACCGTTTTCAATCGCCACGCCCAAGGCAGCATAGGTGCCGGTGTAGGGCAACATCAGACCCACGCGCACTTTGCCGGTTTGTGCCAGGCTCAAGGCGGGCAGCAGTGCACCGCTGGCCGCGGCCCCGATCAGCGCTGAACTGCGTGACAAAACCAGGCGACGTGTGAATGAATGGGTAGTCATAGTTGGTTCTTTCAAAGTGTTAAAAAATCAGTGTGCAATCGTAACTGGGGGCGTCAAACTTGCATTAGGAAAAACCCGCACTTCGTCATGGCGGATGACCGAATCTGGCCGGCATCGCACATGGCCCTTGAACGTCGTCATTGCGAGCCCCCCGTATCAAGCCCGATACCGCACACGGACCTTGAACAGGTTCCTGTTCATGGAAAGCGTAGCGCGGCGATCCATGCCAGCGCAAGTCATGGATTGCTTCACTTGGTTCGCTATGACGGTTCGGCTTATCCGAGAAAGTTGTCCTAACCGGACTTTAACAACCACCTAAAAATACCCTTAAGAATCAATACGTTAGAGCGTACTAGTTTTTGGCT
>PCUV01000031.1 GCA_002786915.1 Comamonadaceae bacterium CG12_big_fil_rev_8_21_14_0_65_59_15
CAATGCGGTACTTGACCACCAGGCCGCTGGCGGCGGCTTCCAGGTGGATGTCTGAGGCGCCCGCGCCCATGGCGTCAAACAGCGTGGAGTTGATCAAGCGCACCACCGGGCTGGCGGTCTCGTCAATGCGCGAGAGCGAAATTTCTTCCACGCCCGACTGGCGCGCAGCCTCGGTAAAACCATGGTCCAGAATACCCGGCAAGGCCGAGGTGGCGGCCTCCAGCCGCGCCAGCACGTCAAGCAAATCAGATTCAAGCACCAGCTCGCGCGCGTCAACCGCTATGCCTTTGGCGTCGGCCCAGCGCTGAAGGGCTTCATCGGTGGGGTTGGCCAGCAGCAGCACGCGCTGGCCTTGGCGCGTCACCACCAGCGCCGACAGGCGGCGGCAGTCGGGCAGGCCCAAGGTGGCCAGGTCGGGGCTCAGGTTGGCATCGGCAGTCAGACGACAAACCGGGTAGTGAAAAGTGTTGCCAAGCTGGATGAACAGGCCATCCGTGGAAAGCCCCGTCTGCGCTGCCAGCACAGCATCCGCAGCGACATTCTGGCGGCGGGCTTGCTGCCAGGCTTGTTGAATGGTAGCGGGGGTGAGCATGCGGCAAGTTTACTTCAGACAAACTTGGCAAGCAGGCAAAATCAGTCCTGCTGACCCTGCAAAGTGCTATTTTTATAGAAGCTATAGGCGAATGCATATCAATGGCCAGAGTGGTTTTTAACACTTACCCAGTCAGGCTTTCAAAGCATTTGGCCATAGCGCTACCTGCGCCCACCTGCCCCCCCCAAATGGGGGGTAGCCATCGACTGTTGAATTGATTAGCATTCGGTCCATTCCACATTTAGGAGTGTTCTTATGCTGGCAAGAACTTGGAATTGCATCGTCACCGGCTTGCTGTTGGTTGTGTACTGTTCCAACTGCAGCGCTGCCACCGTGGCTTACACCCCCACGCTGTCGCCGGGCTGGAACCTGGTGGGCAACAGCACCAGTGCGGCGATGGATGTCAAAACGCTGTTGGGCACGCAGGCCAGCAGCGTTATCTCGGTCTGGAAGTGAGACGCTGTCACATCCACATGGGCGTTTTATTCACCCGCACTAGATACCGCGACCACACTGGCAAGCTACGCCGCCTCCAAGGGCTACGAAGTGTTGAGCACGGTCAGTCCGGGGGAAGGCTTTTGGGTGAACCTGAACGCCACCAGCGCGGTGACGCTGGCCAACCAAAGCGGCAACGGATTCAGCCTGGGGGCAGCGGCGCTCAAGTCCAACTGGAATCTGGTGGCCACCGGTGATGACATCACCCCGGCAGTATTCAGCACCACAGTCGGCAACGTCACCACGCTATGGGCCTGGAACAACAGCCCCACTGCCACTGGCTGGTATTTTTACGCGCCCTCGGCAGCGGCCAATGGCAGTCTGGCGGGCTACATCAGCAGCAAAAACTATCAAGACTTTGGCAGCACCACACTGGGTGGCGGGCGCGGCCACCGGGGGTTCCACCGGCACCACCTCCGGCAGCGTCAGCGCGCCACTGGCTGCCCTGGCCAGCGGTCAGAGCTACCGCTTGGTGTATGCGGCGGGCATGGGCATTGGCATCGACCAGCGCAAAGGATCCGCCACCTTTTTAGCCAGTGGGGCCATGAGCGGCTACACGGTGGTCAAATTTGACGGCACGGTTTCGACCACCGAAGCTCCGCTGTTGGGAACAGCCGCCGTGGCTGATTTGGCGGGCGACAACATGGTGAGCATTGGCCGCTGGAACGGCGGCACAAGCGCCGGCAGCTTTTATGGTTTGTCCGGGTTTTCCATGACACCAGAGCAGGGCTTTCACTACGCCATTGGCGTGCCCCCGGCGGCCCTGCCAGCCGACGGTGTGACCCAGTGCTACGCGCTGACCGCGGCCACACAGCCGACGCTGAGTGACGGCAGCGCCACCCCGGGCAGCGTGGCTGCGGGTGCGCAGGCCAAAATCATTTTTGGCGCGGCCGGCAAGATGGCGCTGGACATGAGCTTTACCGTGGGTGGCAAAACAGTGGCCATGCAGACCGCTGGCGGCATGGCCAGCCCGGCGGCCTTCGTCGCTTTGGGCAATGGCGTGTCTTACTCTGGCACAGCCATCTCGCCGTTTATCTACCTCATGACCGACACCGCCACAAGCACCACCACGCGTGCCTTTATGTTTGTCGCCGGTGCGAATGCAGAGCGCTTGGGCATGAGCTTTCTAAGCAGCACCGGCGGCAACATCAGCACGTCGATTCAGGGCACGGCGTATTTCAGCCAAACCGCGTGCAACTAGTCTGGTAATGGTGTGCCCTGACCCCCCCATTGGGGGGGTATCCATTGCCATTGGCTTCGGCTAGCATCAATGTAAACCTTTTTTGGAGCGCGCTCATGTTGACATGGCGATTGATTTCTTTGGTGGCAGGTCTTTGGCTGGCTTGTGTCGCGCTGTTGGGCCATGCAGCCACCGTGGCCTACACCCCCACCTTGTCGCAGGGCTGGAACCTGGTGGGCAACAGCACCAGTGCGGCGGTGGATGTCAAAACGCTGCTGGGCACGCAGGCCGGCAGCGTCACTTCGGTCTGGAAGTGGAACGCTGCCAGCACCAAGTGGGCGTTTTATTCGCCAGCGCTTGACACGGCCAACACGCTGGCCAGCTACGCCACGAACAAGGGCTACGACGTATTGAGCAGCATTGATCCGGGCGACGGCTTTTGGATCAACGTGAACGCCACCGCCGGTTTGGTGCTGGGTGCGCAAAGCGGTACGGGCTTTGCGCTGGGGGCGTCCACGCTTAAAACCAACTGGAACCTGGTAGCCACCGGTGACGACATCACCCCGGCGCAATTCACCACCACGGTCGGCAACGTGACCACGCTGTGGGCTTGGAACAACGCCAACAGCGGCTGGTATTTTTACGCCCCCTCGGCAGCAGCCAATGGCAGTCTGGCGGGCTACATCAGCAGCAAAAACTACCAGGATTTCGGTAGCACCACACTGGGTAACGGGCGCGGCTTTTGGGTCAACTATGCGGGCTCTGGTACGGGTGGCACGGGTGGCACCGCCAGCATCTGGAATCCATCGTCAGCGCCGCTGTCTTTTGGCTCTGCGCTGTACATTTTGGCAACCAATTTTGGGGCGATGTCTGACCAGATCACCGTGCATTTTGCGGGTGGTGTTTCCTCTGTAGGTATCTTGGGTGCAGGCCTGTTCAGTGTCACGATCCCATTGGGGGCACAAAACGGGTTGTTTACCGTCACCAACAACACAACCGGCGCAACGCTCACGTCCAGCACTGCTTTGGCCTTGACGGTTGTCACTCCCACTTGCACGTCCTACAACAACGTCAATACACCTGTGCCGATGACCGGTAGCGCGGCCACAAGCTGGACAGATTGTTCGGCTCAATCACCCGCCGGTCAGCAAGTCGTTTGGGGCAACAACACGTTTGTTGCAGCAGGTGGCGGCAGTACCAAAAGTTCGACCGATGGTTTTGTTTGGTCTAACAGCACGACCACTTTTGACCGGGTTGCCTATAACGGCTTGCGCTGGATTGGCGTGAAGATCAACTCAAGCAGTTCGCTTCTCATCGGCCACACCGCCGACGCAACACCTGCGGTGTGGACAACCCAAACCGTGACGCTCAATCGCCCCGGGGTACTTACGGGGGCTTACGCTGCCAATGGCCGATTCTTTGTCGGCACCAACAATGGAAGTTTTTTAACGTCAACAGATGGCAGTACCTGGACTGAAACAGCTGGACTTTGCGATACAAGTTATTTGAGCAGTGTTTACGCTGGCAATGTCAACCAGGTTATATGGAACGGCAGCAGCTTTCAGATGTATGTGGGTGGGGTTGGCTTGTCCAACGGATTTACATCGTACCCTACCTCTTGCACCTCAACTGACGGCGTCAACTGGACTTCAGGTTCACTTTCTTACACCGGAGGGTCTGCTTTTGTGCCTGAGGTCTATGCCTTCGATGGCACCAAATATGTTGCTAGCCAAGGCAGCGCTATCTGGACTTCTGCTGATGGGCTGGCCTGGCTCAAGTCTGGTATTACAGCGCCAGCGTTCAAACAAATGATCTGGACGGGCGATCAGTTTATTGGGCTATCAGGCCAGGTGTACACATCGACCGATGGTCTGGTATGGACAAACCAGACCTTGCCAACCGAGTTTCAACTGGTCGATTCGTCCTTAGCCTATTCACCCGAGCTGAAACGCGCCATTCTGATTGGCCAATTTGCGCAAAACGGTTGGTATCTGACAGCCAAGGGCGCTGCCTTGTTTGTGCTGTACCAGACACCCCCTCCTGCTGCACCAATGTCTGCGCTGCTTCCCCCGGCCACTGTTTCTGCTACAGCCAGTGGTGGCTCGATCATCAATTTGACCTGGTCTGCGGTTGTAGGTGCTGCTGGTTATGACGTTTACAGGGCAAGCACTGCCGGGCAGCCCGTGGCATCGATGAGCAAAATTGCGTCGATCCGCATCACCAGCAAGCTGGTAGGCGGCAATCAGGTCGATCAACTGCTTACTACCTATTCAGACACCGGTCTTGCAGGTGCCAGTACTTACTATTACAAAGTAGTCGCTGTTGTCGATGCCATCACCAGCACAGCAGCCTCGGCAGAAGCCAGTGCAAGCACCAGCATCTCCTGGACAAATCGCATCGGCGCGGTAACCCAGGTTCATTTGAACGGAATCACATGGTCAGGCACACAATATTTGGCCGTGGGTGGCACTCAGAGAATTTATTCTTCGCCTGATGGCATGACCTGGACATTGAGAAGCTCAGGCACGCAAAAACTCAATCGCGTGATTTGGTCAGGCTCGCAGTTTGTCGCTGTTGGCGGCAATCCAGTAGGCGGAACCACGACCATACTGACATCGCCGGACGGTGTTAGTTGGACACCACAGCCGCTGACGGGAGTAACCGGGAGCCTTTCTGCGGTTGCCTGGTCAGGCAGCCTGTTTGTCGCGGTGGGCAGCGGCAATGCGGGCAACGGCATTCTTACGTCGCCCGACGGCGTGACCTGGACGGCGCAAACTTCGACCAATACCGGCTATTTGTCGGATGTCATCTGGACCGGGTCGCAATTTATAGCGTATGGCAATGATGCGACTCTGACTTCACCCGACGGTGTGGTCTGGACAGCAGCCACAGTCACCGCCCCCGGGTTTTCCGCAATCACTTATGGCGCAGGAAAGTTTGTTGGGGTCGGCGGCCTGGGGATCTTTACATCAACCGATGCCTTGTCCTGGACGGCACAGGTCTCCGGTACCCAGAAAACATTGCGAGATGTCACCTGGACTGGCAAACTGTTCGCTGCGGCAGGCGATGCCGGAACCCTGTTGACATCGCCAGACGGCATCACCTGGACCACTTACCCAGCGCCAACATCCCAGAACTTGGCCGGGATAGCATCCAACGGCAGCCAACTCATTGCGGTGGGTTACCAAAGCACAATCGTTTCTGCCCCTTGATGGGCATGATCGCCCTGAACAAGTTCTTGCATCATCTGGGCCCTCGGTGCCAGCAGCGTACCGTTGCTCTTGAGCAGCAGCTTTTTTGCCGGATCACCGCCTACGCCTTTATTGGCAACAAACTGGCACGCCTGTTGGCTGGTCTCCAGGGTGAGGTAACCGTTGGTGCTTTCCCGCGTGTTGGCGGGCGATACAACGCCCGCAACGCCACCCAGCACCTCTACCCGCCAGAATCACCCGGATAGATCATGTCAAGCACCGCGCAACCGTGCGCACTGGCATAGTCTGCCAAGGCGGTACCGCCAACCGCATCCAGCGTGGCTGCGTAAAACGCCCAGCGTGACAGCGATGGATTCCACTGCTTGGTCGCCTGCCAATTGACACGCCGCGCTGAGTAAAAGAGATCAAAACAAGAAATTTAAATAGTATAATTATTCTACTTATATACTATTTAGTCACATAAAAAGTATAAATATGGTTGATTTATCGCTGGCGTTGCCGGATGAAGTCTGCCTTACCTTAGGCCAGCGCGCGCGTGAACGCCGCTTAATGCTCAACGTCAGTGTCGAAGAATTGGCAGCACGTGTGGGCATTTCAAAAAAAACGCTCAGCAACTTCGAACACACGGGTCGATGCACGCTGGAAACCTTTGTGCGCGTGCTGGAAGCCATGGGTGCCTTGGCCGACCTGCAAAACGTGTTGGTCAGCCAATCTCTCAGCATCGAAGATATGCGCTTAAAGGCAGCAGTGCGCGCACGCCAACGTGCTTATACCAAGGCACGCAAGGTGGCCAAGTGAAAGAACTCACGGTCACCTACCAAGGCCTAGGGGGAGCCTTGGTTTTGGGTACGCTCGCTGATGATGGCCGTGATGTGCTTTTTCAGTACTCGGCCCAGGCGCTGGAACGTGGGCTGGCGTTGTCGCCGCTTCGTTTACCGCTGCGGGCACAGGCGTATCCAGATCGACGAACTGATTTCACCCAACTGCATGATGTGCCCGGGCTCATCTATGACTCGCTGCCAGACGGCTGGGGTTATCGCTTGATGCATCGGCGCATGAAGGCCTGCGGTATCGATCCAGACAAGGTTTCCACCCTCGACCGGCTGGCTTTTCTGGGGGCCAACACCATGGGAGCGCTAACCTATGCACCGGCGTTACCCGAGGCACTTGACGATCGAGACCTGACATTGTTGGAACTGGCCCAAGAGGTGCAAGCCGTGTTGCTGGATGACAGCCATGAAGTTCTGGCCGAATTGGCACGCGCTGGGGCCTCCAGCGCAGGGGCGCGCCCCAAAGCCTTGGTTTATTTCAACCCCGCCACAGATCAGATCAGCACGCAAGCGAGCGTGGTTCCAGGAAGCGAAGCCTGGCTGGTCAAGTTCCCTGGCAGTGATGATGGGCCTGACTACGCGGCGCTTGAGGAACTGTATGCCCGGATGGCACACGCATGCCATCTGGGCATGACAGCGACTCGCTTTTTTGAATTGCCGGGCCGTCGCACCGCGTTTGGCACCCGGCGCTTTGACCGGCGTGGTGAACAACGCGTTCATATGCATTCTCTGGCGGGTCTGCTGCACGCCAATTTTCAGGTGCCATCGGTGAGTTACGAAGACTTTTTTCGCGTCACGCGTCGGCTGACCCGCGACCAGCGCGAGCTTAAAAAGGCCGTTCAGCGTTGTGTATTCAACGTCCTCATGAACAACCGCGATGATCATGCCAAAAACTTGTCATTTCTTCTTGAAGCCGACGGCAGTTGGCAGCTTGCGCCGCCGTTTGACCTGACCTACTGCCCGGGCTACCGGGGTGAACATTTCATGGACGTTGCAGGTGTTGCGGCAGCTCCGGCGCGTGCCCATGTTGTCAAGGCGGCCACTGCGGCAGGACTACCTGTGAAGGTCGCAGAACAAACGATTGACGAGCTTCTGGATACGGCCACACCACCACTGCTGCTGGCATTGGCAAAGACGCTTCCTTTGCGCAACGAGACGGTCAAAACAGTTCACCACGCCATCCAACTCAACTACGCACGTCTGGCGCCGTAACAGGCGCTCATCGCAGGCATCGACCGTTGGAACGGCGGCAAAAGCGCCGGCAGCTTTTATGCCTTGTCCGGGTTTGGGCATGAGTTTTGTCAACAGCACAGGCGGCAACATCAATACGTCCATGCAAGGCGCGGCGTATTTCAGCCAAACCGCGTGCAACTAGTCAGCTAACAAATCCAGCGCCTGCGACTCACCGGGCCTGATGCAGCGCTAGGCGGTCCGTTTACGGTTTTACGGTTTTACCCGCTGCACCGCAAACGCCACCACGTTGCGCGTTTCTTTGCTGAATTCGACGCCGATCAAATCAATCGGCAGGCCGCTGGCCAGGTACTTTGCGGCGTAGTTCTTGGCTTTGAGCTGCGCCAGCGCTTTGCCCTCTGGTACCAGCTCCACCACCTTGAATTCAAACAGGTAAATGTGCTCATTGAAGCGCACCGCCATGTCAAGCCGCCCTTGGTTGCTGCTGTCTTCGACTGTGATGTCCAACCCCAGTGCGGCAAAGTAGCTGTAGAACACGCTGGCATAGTAGCCCTCGTATTGCGCAATCGGGTTGTTGCGGTACCAGTCGCTGGGAATGCTGGCAAAAAAGGCGTTGATCAGGGCTTGCAGGCCGCTCAGGTCGTTGGCTACGAGCAGATCGTACAGGCGGCTGATCTGCCGCCCGGGGATGGAACGGTTGCCGCTGAGCTCTTGCAGCAGGCTGTCGTGCAGGCTGGCGCGCACCTCCTGGTTGGGGTAGCGCAGCGTCAGCTCCAGTCGCCCGGGAATCATGCGCGCGCTTTCAATGGTCAGGTAACCAGCCTGGAACATCAACGCTTCGGTGGGGATGTTGTCCACATCAAAGGTGGCCAGCAGCGCTTCTGGCGCCATGATGCGCTCCAGGTCGGGCACAAATTGCTGGCGCTGGGTGAGCAGCTTGAGCAAAAAAGTGGGCGTACCGGTTTCAAACCAGAATGGGCGAAATTCGCGGTGCCGGAACAACAGCAGCAGGTCAAACGGGTTATAGACCGGTGTGCCCAGCCAGTTGTAGCCGTTGTACCAGCGCCGGATTTCGGCCCGATCCAGCCCCGCTGTTTCCGGGCCAAACACGGAATCGACATCGGCTTCGGTGTAGCCGCAGATGGCGCCATACTGGGCGTTAAGGGTCAGGTCTTCAAGGTTGTTCAGGCCCGAGAACAAGCTGACTTTGCTGAATTTGGACACGCCGGTCAAAAAGGCAAACTTGACGTGCGCGTCGCTGTCCTTGATGACCGAATAAAAGTCTTTCAGCACCTCGCGGATTTGCAGCGCAATGGCTGGGTCTTCAATGCGGTCCAGGATGGGTTTGTCGTATTCATCGACCAGAATCACCACACGCTGGCCGGTCGCCTGAGCCACCTGGGTGATCAGCTCTTTGAAGCGGCTACGGT
>PCUV01000019.1 GCA_002786915.1 Comamonadaceae bacterium CG12_big_fil_rev_8_21_14_0_65_59_15
CTGGTTGGCTTGCGCTGCGTTGTCGGCGTTTTGCTTGACGGTGGAAGAGAGTTCTTCCATGCTGGCGGCAGTTTGTTCCAACGCGCTGGCCTGGGACTCCGTGCGGTTGCTCAGGTCTTGGTTGCCCTGCGCGATTTCGGCGCTGGCCGTAGCGACACTTTCACTGTTTTGGCGCACATGGGTCACCACTTTAGCCAAGCTGGTTTGCATGGCGCCCAAGGCGGACATCAGTTGCCCCAGTTCATCGTCGCTGGACGAACGCACAGTTTGACTCAAATCACCTGCCGCCACCTGGTTGGTGAGCGCTACCGCAGACCGCAAGGGTCGCACCACTTGCCGTGTTAACCATACCGCACCGATCGCCGCGAGCAAACTGGCGAGCAGCATCACCGAGACTGCAATCCAGGTGGCGCTACGGCTCTCGGCTAAATGTTGTTGTGTTCCTTGAAGTTGTTCTTTGGCTAAGGCAGCGCGGACTTTGTCCAGGGTTTGAGAGGCCACACGATCGACCCCTTTGGCGGCTGTATCACCGGCTTCAGCATACATTGCGGATGCCACAAAAGTCTCGTAAGCTTGCTGGTAACCCGACTGTGCGGAAGTGAGGGCTGCCCCGAGCTGGTCCACCAAGGGTTTGATATCAGGCTGGTCCTTCACCAACTGCGCCAGTTCTTTCGCCGCATTGCCAGCCTTGGCCATTCTGTCATTGTGTGCGGCCCAATACTTTTCGCGGGTGGTCTCATCCTTGCCACGCAGCAACACGTTCTTCCATTCCTGGACGGCGACGGCAAAATTGGCCGTGATGTCACTGGTTAGCCTGCCCGCCGCTACGTCGCTTTCGACTTCCTGCCCAAATTCGCTGACAGAGGCATTGAGGCGGTAGATGCCAAACAGGCCACCTATTAACAACAGGATCACTGTCAATGCCAACGTGAACGGAATCTTGACGCTGAGTTTCATTGTGTTTGCCAAAAAAAGTTTAAAAAATTCGGGCCGCTTCCTGGTTGCATGTGTTCGGGTGTCCAATATTCAACCGACACAAGCCGGATTATTTTGAACACACCTTTTTTGCATCTGCCAAAGACGCTGTCAGAACGGTGCTGATATTAACTCTGAAACCGATGGCTTTGCACCCGGATATTCAATAATGAGAGCACTTTCCATTTACGCCGGGCCGCGTGCGCGTGCGCATTTTCAAAAAAATGGCCTGCACAGCGCTGACGTGTCTGCCATCCCCGCTGCCGCCGGGGGCCCCAAAGGCCTGATCCTGGGGCCGCTGGACCGCTTTATTTTTGGCCAATGGTTGACCCAGTCCAGTCAGCCGGTGCATCTGGTGGGCGCATCCATTGGCGCCTGGCGCATGGCGACCGCTTGTTTGGCCGATCCGGTGGCCATGTTTAACCGGCTCGAGCACGACTACATCCATCAGGACTACGCCTTGTTGCCGGGTGAAAAACGCCCTTCGGCGCAGCGCGTGAGCGATCTGTTTGGTGCCAACTTGCAGGCGTTTTACGGCGGGCGCATGCCAGAGGTATTGCAGCACCCGCGTTACCGATTGCATGTGCTGACCTCGCACGGGCAGGGCTTGCTGGCGCGTGAACAGCCCTGGCGCACAGCGGCTGGCTTTGCCAGTGCTTTCCTGGCCAATGCGGTGTCACGTCCGGCCTTGGGTAGCTGGTTGGAACGGGTGATTTTTTCAAGTGCATGCGTCACCGCTGCTACGCAACCTGCGACGCTGCCGTTTGATACCAGCGACTACCCCACGCAGCAGGTGTTGCTGACCGAGTCCAATTTTCAAGCAGCGTTGCAAGCCAGTTGCTCGATTCCGTTTGTGCTCAAAGCGGTACACGACATCCCAGGCGCACCCAGCGGTGCCTATTGGGATGGCGGCGTGACCGACTACCACTTGCATCTGAACTGGCGCGGCCTGGTGCTGTACCCGCATTTCCAAAAGAGCGTGGTGCCGGGCTGGCTCGACAAGCATCTGCGCTGGCGTCACAAGGCAAGCTCGTTTCTGGACAACGTGGTGGTGCTGGCGCCACGCCCGGACTGGGTGCAAACCTTGCCCAACGGTAAATTGCCCGACCGAACTGACTTCACACGTTATGGCAGCAATCTGGCTGCGCGCGTGCAAGCTTGGAGCACGGCGGTAGCTGACAGCGCCCGGTTGGCCGATGAATTTGCTGCGTGGCTGGATCGTCCTGACCTCAGTGAGGTGCAACTCCTTTGATTTTTCCGTCTTGACTGAGTCGCTATGATGCGCCCCGCGATGAAACTCTTTAATCACGCCGGACAACCGCTGCGCCAGTTTTTGTTGCGCCGGGTGGGGGTGCTGGTGACCAGCACGGTGTTGCTGGTGGTGGGGTGCTTTGCCTGGTTGGGCTTGTGGCCCATGGCCGATCAGATTGCCAGCGACCAGTTTGACCTGGCCGTGGTCAAGGCAGAGTCTGGTTTGGGTCAGGTTTTCGAGGCGCCGCAGCAATTGCTGACGATGAGCCGTGGCTGGTTGGCCGGGAGTGCCCCAGATTTGCAATCGCCGCAGGCGTTCAACGCTATTTTTGAGCCGGTGCTGGCAGTGTCAGCGCGCATTACTTCGGTGGTGGCGGGTACCAGTACCGGGCAAGGATGGTTGCTGTTGCAACAGGCCGATGGGCGTTGGCGCAATCGCATGACCGATGTGCCGCGCTGGGGTGCCGAGCGGCATTGGCTGCTGGAGCACGGCGCTGACGGGGCGTTGCAAACGCGTTGGGCTGACCAGCACTACGACCCGCGTGAACGCCCCTGGTACCAAGGTGCGCGGGCGGGTAGCGGGTTGTCTGAGGGCGAGTTGTTTTGGACTGCGCCCTACCTGTTTTTTACCACCAAAGAGCCTGGTATCACGGTCTCTAGCCGTATGCGCCTGCGCGACGGGCGCGACCTGGTGGTGGGGCTGGACCTGACGCTAAAGGATATTTCCGCCTATACGTTGAACGCTTCGGTGGGTCACAGTGGTCTGGTGCTGGTCATGACTGAAGACGAGCGACTGCTGGCCGCGCCGCGTCCGCCCGCCGGGATGCCTGCGGGGCAATGGCTGGCGCAGGTGCTACAACCGGTTGCAGCGCTCCCTCTGCCTGGCGTTAGCAGCGCCTTGCGCGCCTGGCATGGGCACGACCGCGCGGTGGGCGGTGTGTTGGACTTTTTGCTGAACAACCAGCGCTGGTTGTTCAGCGTGCGTCCTTATCCGCTGGGTCAGCAGCGTTTGTGGGTGATGGTGTTGGCACCTGCGACCGATTTTTCCCCGAGTTGGCTACCGATGGTGTTGCCGGTGTTACTGGCGTTGTTGGCTGTGGCGCTGTTTGCCGTGGTGTTGACCGAACGCGGCAGCCGTGGCTTGCTGCGGCCGTTGCGCCTGTTGGTGGACAACAGCGAACGTATTGGCCGACTGGAATTTGACGCGTTGCGACCGATTCGCAGCCGTGTGAACGAGATCAACCATCTGGCGCACACCCAGCACACCATGGCCCGGTTGTTGCAAGACAACCAGACCAGACTGGATGCACAGGCCGAAGAGTTGGCCTGCCAGGTAGAAGAACTCAAGCAGACAGAACGCCGTTTGCAACAGCAAAATGATCGTTTGACTGCCATCATCGACAACTTTCCGGGGGCTGTATCGGTCGTTGACGCAAACATGCACATCGTGGCATGCAATGCCGAGTTTGGCCGCGTGTTTGATTTGCCTGCTGATTTGTTGGCTAAGCCGGATCTGACCTTTGAGGACGTGATCCGGTTCAATGCCCAGCGCGGTGACTACGGTCCAGGCGACGTGGAGCAGCAGGTGCGTGACCGGGTTGCGTTGGCGCGTCAGTGCAAACCGCATCGGATTGAACGCACGCTACCCAGCGGCACGGTACTCGACATTCGCGGCACACCCTTGCCCAGTGGCGGATTCGTGACCCTGTACGCTGATATTTCCGAGACCAAACGGTATGAGTTCGAGCTGGAGCACCAGGCGCACTTTGACGCCTTGACCGGCCTGCCCAACCGGGTGCTGATGGCCGATCGCCTGCGCCAGGGCATGCCACTGGTGCAGCGCCGTGGGCATCAATTGGCGGTATTGTTTTTGGATCTTGACGGCTTCAAGGTGGTCAATGACCAACATGGGCACGCGGTGGGTGACCAGTTACTGCTGATTTTGGCCGGACGCATGAAAGAGGTGCTGCGCGAAGGCGACACCCTGGCGCGTTTGGGGGGCGACGAGTTTGTGGCTATTTTGATGGACGTTGACGGGCTGGCCAGCTGTGAACCCATCCTGGCGCGCTTGCTGGTGGCAGTGGCCGCGCCGGCGCGTATCGGTGGGGTCGAGGCAGCGGTAAGCGCCAGCATCGGGCTCACCTTTTATCCACAGCAGCAAGACGTGGACGCCGACCAGCTGCTGCGTCAGGCTGATCAGGCCATGTATGTGGCCAAGCAGGCCGGTAAAAATGGTTACCACCTCTTTGACGCAGCCCAGGATTTGCAGTTGCGTGGGCGTTTTGAGGACATCCAGCGTCTGCCGCAGGCTTTTGAGGAGCAAGAGTTTGTGCTGTATTACCAGCCCAAGGTGAATATGCGCAGCGCGCGTGTGGTGGGCGCAGAAGCCTTGGTGCGCTGGCAACATCCGCAACGCGGCGTGTTGGCTCCGGCAGAGTTTTTGCCACTGATCGAAGACCACCCGCTGATGGTGGATCTGGGCCGCTGGGTCATCCAAACGGCTTTGGCGCAAATGGCGCAGTGGCAGACGCAGGGGCTACGCCTGCCAGTCAGCGTCAACGTGGCGGCACGTCAACTGCAAGAGGGTGATTTTGTGCAGGACCTTGCCGCTGCCCTGGCTGCACAACCCACGGTAGCCGCCAATGATTTGCAGATCGAGGTGCTGGAAACCAGCGCCCTGCAAGACATGGTACGCGTCACCGGTATCATGAGCCAGTGTGCTGATTTGGGCGTGCAGTTTTCTCTGGACGACTTTGGTACCGGCTATTCGTCGCTCACCTACCTCAAGCGCCTGCCTGCGTCGGTGCTCAAAATCGACCAGAGTTTTGTGCGTGACATGTTGGACGACGCCGACGACTTGTCGATATTGCTGGGCGTGCTCGACTTGTCGAGTTCATTTCATCGTGAGGTAATTGCCGAAGGCGTCGAGACAGTCGAGCACGGCCGCATGCTGCTGCAACTGGGGTGTGACCTGGCGCAAGGTTATGGTATTGCACGGCCCATGCCTGCGTCCGACCTGCTGGGCTGGGTTGGCGCATGGCACGGTCATGCACAGTGGTTTGACGTGCCGGTGCTGCCGCGCCAAGACTTGCCCCTGCTGTTTGCCATGGTGGAACACCGCGCCTGGGTGAGTGCCATCGAGTCGTATTTGCTGGGGGAGCGTGCTACGCCGCCTGTGCTGGATGGGCATTTGTGTCGTGTAGGTCAATGGCTTGCGGCGGGCGACGCTCTACAGGGAAAAAATGCAGCAACAGTGCGTCGACTGGTGGCGCTGCATGAGCACATCCACGAGCTGGCCGCCTGTTTGTGTGAGCTCAAGTCGCAGGGGCAAACGCAAACCCTGTACATTCAACTCGCGCCACTGCTGGAAGCGCGTGACGAACTGCTGGTGCAGATGCGGCTGTTGTTGGGTGACGTGCGTAGTTAAGGCGTGGTGTCACCCCAGCCCATCGCCCGGCTAAACGCTCGACATGACAAACCGCACCGCATGGTTGAGCTGGCCCACCCTGCTGGGCGGCGTACTGGGCAGCGCGGCGCAGTTGCAACAGCGGTCGGCTGATAGCGCTGTTTTTTACATATCTTTTTTGCTTCTAGCGCTCGCCACATATGCGCTGCTAGCTCTTAAAAGTAAAGCACTTTCAACGTCTTTTGTGGCCGCTGCGCTGTTGCTGGCGACGGGTTTGCTGGCGTTTGGCACCACTGGTCTGCGTGCATCTGCCTTTGCGCAAGGGGCGCTGACGCCAGCGCTGCAAGGACGTGACATCGATGTGACCGCAACGGTTGCCAATCTGCCACAGCCGTTTGAAGGGGGACAGCGTTTTCGCCTGGAGCTGCAAAGCAGCGCACTGGACGGGCAAGCGGTCAAGCTGCCACCGCGCATCGATGTGGCCTGGTACAGCAAAGCCTTTGGTGCGGACGATCCTTCTGACGAAGCAGACGCGCCAGCGGCACCCGTGGCCGTGCAGCCTGGTCAGCGCTGGCAATTGACGGTGCGGCTGAAGGCGCCGCATGGCGGCGTCAACCCGTACGGGTTTGACTACGAGCTGTGGCAATGGGAACAAGGGGTGCAGGCCACCGGCTACGTGCGCAATGGTCCCAAAGACGCCCCTCCCGTGCTGCTGGCGCAAACCTGGCAGCACCCGGTAGAGATCGCGCGCCAGGCGATACGCGCACAGATTTATCAGCAGCTGCAAGATCGCCGTGCGGCGGGGTGGATTGCCGCGCTGGTGGTGGGTGACCAGGGCGCTATCGAGCGCGCCGATTGGGACGTGTTTAGGGCCACCGGCGTGGCGCACCTGATGAGCATCTCTGGTTTGCACATTACCCTGTTTGCCTGGTTGGCAGCGCTGCTGATCGCCCGGCTGTGGCGTTGTAGCGGCCGGTTGTGTTTGGCACTGCCAGCGCCCACGGCGGCCTTGCTGGGGGGTGTGATGCTGGCTACTGCCTACGCGCTGTTCAGCGGTTGGGGTGTGCCCGCACAGCGCACCGTGCTGATGCTGGCTACGG
Source organism: Comamonadaceae bacterium CG12_big_fil_rev_8_21_14_0_65_59_15 (assembly GCA_002786915.1). Taxonomy (GTDB): domain Bacteria; phylum Pseudomonadota; class Gammaproteobacteria; order Burkholderiales; family Burkholderiaceae_C; genus Rhodoferax. Next base: position 6,733 of record PCUV01000019.1, read on the forward strand.
TCAGCCTGCTGCGCTGGGCGGGCTTGCGCTGGCCCTGGCCGCAGGTGTGGCTGCTGGCGTGCGCGGTGGTGGTGGCGGTTGACCCGTGGGCGCTGATGCAAGCGGGTTTTTGGCTCAGTTTCGTCGCTGTGGGTGTTTTATTTGCTTCTGATTCAGGAGCTATTAACGCAAGTGACAAGAGGGCTAGAGGCAAATTTTTATCCATGATGCGGGAGCAGGGGGTGATCACGCTGGCGCTGGCACCGCTGGTTTTGCTGCTGTTTGGCCAGGTGTCGTTGGTGGGCCTGGTGGCCAATGCGCTGGCCATTCCTTGGGTCACCTTTCTGATCACGCCGCTGGCCATGCTGGGGGTGGCCTGGGCACCGCTGTGGGACCTGGCGGAGTGGGCTGCGGGCGTGTTGGGCGGGGTGTTGCAGTGGCTGGCCAGCTGGCCGTGGGCCGTGTGGTGGGTGGCACGTGCACCCCTGGGGTTAGGGTTGCTGGGCGTGCTGGGTGGCGTGTTGCTGGTGTTGCGCTTGCCGCTCAACCTGCGCCTTCTGGGGCTGCCCTTGCTGTTGCCGGTGTTGTTGTGGCAGGCGCCGCTGCCACCCGCTGGGCAGTTTGAACTGCTGGCGGCAGACATCGGGCAGGGCAGCGCGGTGCTGGTGCGCACCGCCAGCCATGCCCTGTTGTATGACGCCGGGCCGCGCTACAGCCTGGAAAGCGACGCGGGCGACCGCGTGTTGGTGCCCCTGATGCGCGCGCTGGGGGTGCGGCTGGATACGCTGGTGCTGAGCCATCGCGACAGCGACCACATCGGCGGCGGTGCGTCGGTGCTGGTGGCCAACCCGGGCGTGCAACTGCTCACTTCTATGGACCCCACGCTTGTGCTGGGCCAGGCGGCGTTGCAGGCGGGTACGCCCGCCCAGCGTTGTGTTGCCGGTCTGCACTGGCAGTGGGACGGGGTGGACTTTGAACTGCTGCACCCGCAGGCGGCCGACTATGGGCCGGTGCGCAAAAGCAACGCCATGAGCTGTGTGCTGCGCATTCGTAACGCCCAGCAAGCGGCTTTGCTGACAGGTGACATCGAGCAGGCGCAAGAGGCACTTTTGGTGCAAGCCGGTACGCCTTTGCGCTCTGACGTGCTGCTGGCACCCCACCATGGCAGCAAATCGTCCAGCAGTGCAGTGTTCCTTGACGCGGTGCAGCCGCGCATCACCTTGGTGCAAGCGGGCTACCGCAACCGCTTTGGTCACCCGGCTGGCACCGTTGTGGAGCGTTATGCCGCGCGCGGCGTGCGTGTGGTGGACACGCCCCGCTGTGGTGCCATCACCTGGCAGAGCTGGCGCGCAGAGATGGTGCGGTGTCAACGCGACGCTGATCAACGCACCTGGCGGCACAGCGCGCCGTGACAGAGGTGGCCCAAACCTTGCTATCCTCTCTGCAGGAGAATTCTTTCATGCAGAAATTTGACGAGATGTATACCCAGCTGCCCTACGAGTTTTTTTCGGGCGGCAAGCTGATTCGTGATCATTACAAGCTGTACGACGCCTGGCTGGCACGCCAGCCCGGCGACACCATGGCCAAGCGCCGGGCCGAGGCCGAGATGATTTTTCGCCGTGTCGGCATCACCTTTGCCGTCTATGGCGAAAAAGACGAGGAGGGCGCGGGCACCGAGCGGCTGATTCCGTTTGACCTGATCCCGCGCATCATCCCGGCGCATGAATGGCGCAGCCTGGAACGCGGCCTGACGCAGCGTGTGAATGCCTTGAACCGTTTCTTGCACGATGTCTATCACGACCAGGAGATTCTGAAAGCTGGCCATATTCCGCGCGACCAGATTGAAAACAACGCGCAGTTTCGCCCCCAAATGGTGGGTGTGGACGTGCCCAACCAGGTGTATTCGCAGATTTCGGGCATCGACATGGTGCGCGCCCCGGATGCCCAAGGCAAGGGAGAGTATTACGTGCTGGAAGACAACCTGCGCGTGCCCAGCGGCGTGAGCTACATGCTGGAAGACCGCAAGATGATGATGCGGCTGTTCCCCGAGCTGTTTGCCATGCACCGTGTGGCGCCC
>PCUV01000088.1 GCA_002786915.1 Comamonadaceae bacterium CG12_big_fil_rev_8_21_14_0_65_59_15
GATAAACCGCAAGTCAAGGAGTCCAATCAGCAGAAAATTTAACACCTCAGATTTACAACTTTTTGCGACAACTTACTTGACTTCTATCGATGGGGATGAAATAGGCAAGCGATTTGCCAGAGCCGGTGCCCGTGGTCAGGACATAACTTTCGCCGGCGGCAGCCAGGCTGATGGCCTCTGCTTGGTGCTTGTGCAGTGGCAGGGAATAACCAGCTGATGAGTCTGTCTTGCCGAACCGGAAAATGTCAGCGCACAGAGGATGCAGATGCCCGGCCGCCACGAAGGACTCCACCGTGCCACCCGCTTTGAAGTTCGGGTTGACCTGAATGAGTGGCTCGGGCCAGAACTTTTGGGAGTCTTATTCCGCATCAATGAAGGTGCGGATGTCGTCCGCCTTGATGCGGGTAAAGCTACGCGTAAAGTCTGAATATTCGTTAACCAGATGTGCGCGAAATTCGAAAACGTCCAAGATTTCCCCTCACCTTGTTTTAGAGGATAGTATGCTAGCCACCCTTCTGTTTTTTTACAGATATCTACTGGGTTTGTTCGTTGACGGAATTCGCTTGGTTACAAGTCCGGCGCGGCCAGCCATGAGTTTGAGTCGAAGCGTATGTTATTGCGTTACAAGCCCTTAGTGACTAACTGGCATGGATCCAAGTCAACGCTCCGGGTGATGAAAGCGTGTCGTCATTGCGAGGCAGCAGGCTGCGGCAATCCATGTATTCAGAAGGCGTATAGATTGCTTCACTGCGTTCGCAATGACGGGCAAATTTCAAATGTTGGTGACGTTCTTTCACGTTAATGTGTCAGACGAGGCGCACCGCCCAAGACGCGCTGTGTCAATTTTGGCTTGGTCCCACCAGCAGGAATCGAACCTGCATCTAGCACTTAGGAGGCACTCGTTCTATCCGTTGAACTATGGCGGGGGAGGCCTGGATTGTAAGTGGCGGGGGCGCGTCAGACGTGCCGCTTGCGGGCCTGGCAGCGGCGCGGGCGCCTCAGTCGTAATGCAGTGTCCAGATCAGATCGACCGCGCTTTGCTCGCCGGTGCGAGCGCGCAGCGTCAGGCGCCTGGACAGGTCATAAAAAATGGTAAAGACGCCCATGGTGCCGGCCAGACCGCTCTCATACGCCACATAAAAGTCCTGGCTGAGCCGCTTGCCCAGCGTGACCGTGGCAGCGCCCGCGCCATCGGCAACGCCAGCAATGCTGAGCTCGTCCAGTCCCAGCGCCTGGCTCAGGCTGGTAGGGGGGCCACCCCCATTGTTGCCAAGCAAGGCCAGCGCCGCTTGCTGCAACAGCGCCGCTTCTCCACCTCTGCCACTGGCCGAGCGGCCCAGCACCAGCCAGGCCAGTTTTTCGGCCTCGGGCAACTCGGGTTCGGCGTACAAGCGGATCACCGGGGACAGCACGGTGCCCAGCACCTGTACCCCCACCCGTTGCGCAAGCTTGGGGCGTAGCGCCAGAATGTCCAGCACCGGGTTGTCCACCGGGCCGACAAAGCGCAACACGCCCTGTTCGATGTCCAGCCGTTGACCATACGCGACGAAAGTGCCGCGCAAGGTGCGCACGGTGCCGGTCAGGGTGGGCGCGTCGCTGCCCTGGGCGCGCAGCACAAGGCTGCCTGCCAGACGGGTGTCCAGACCACGACCACGTACCTGAAAGTCTGGGCCCAGGTCCAGCGTGATCTGGATGTTGGGCTTGATCTTTTGGGCGGACGTTTTGGGCGCAGGGGTCTGGGCTGGGGCAGGCATCAGGCCACGCACCACCACGTCGCTGCTCAAAGCGGGCGCACTTTCGCTGGGCAGGGTGATCAGCGCCTGGTCTGCCGTGAGCTTGCCCGTCAGGGTGAGCTGTGCGTCTTGCAGCTTCGCCGCCAGGTTGCCAGAGACGGTTAGGCGCCGATCAGCCCGATTGCTCAGGCGCAGTGCTTGGGCTTGGGCCTTGAGGTCAACCCGCACCCGCCGGGCCAGCGCGGTGTCACTGTCTGCTGCGGCAAGCCACTGCGCGGCCCCCGTGACGTTGACCTGTCCGCCAGCGCCGTCGCCGCCACCCCAAAGTGTTAATTGCTCCAGTGTCAGCTTGAGGCCATCGAGCCGAGCGCGCAGTGTTCCCCGCTGTAGGTCGATGCCGTCTGCTACCGAGCGCAGTGCCAGACCGTCGGCGCGCAGCGTCCCGCTCCACTGGGGCTGTGCGCGGGTGCCGGTCAGGCTGGCGTCGGCGTCCAGCGTGCCGCGCATGCGCCAGCCCGGCGGTGCCAGCATCGACCAGGCGTCGATGGGCGGCAGTTGCATTTGCAGGCTGCCACCCAGCGGTGCATCAGCGCCCCAGCGCCAGCTATCGTTGTTGGCTGTCAAGCGTGTGCTGAAAGCCGCCAGCGCCTTGCCCGCACGACCGCTGTCCCAGCGCAAACTGGCCGATACCGCCGCGCCGTCCAGATTGGCCTGCAGCCGTGCCTCGTGCATCAATGCCGCTAAACGGGCCGACGACGGGTTGTCCGCGCGTACATACAGGTCGCCTGCGCTGCGCTCAAGCACCACGCCCAGATGCAGCTCATCACTGTGCTGGGCGTCCCAACTGCCGCTGAACAGCAGGTCGCTGCTCAGGCCCAAATCGGCCAGACGCTGGCCGCCCAAGGCATCCAGCCAGGCCAGCGGCAAACCGTCCAGCTGTCCCTGGCTGCGCCAGGTGGCGGTGGGCGTTTGACCCTCCGGGGTAAGCGGCTGCGATCGGCTCCACTGCACGGCTTGCCATTGCAGGCGGGCCGATCCGGGCAAGGGCGCGCTGAGCTTCGCACTGCCGCCGCTGAAAGTGACGTTCAGCGCCTGCGGTGTAGCGCGCCAGTCCAGCAGCAGTGGCGAAGCGTCATGGGTGTCGGCGCTGACCGTCCAGTCGCCCATATTGCCGCTGGCGCGAGCGCGCAGCATGAGTTGGCCCAACGTGGCTTGCCAGTGCGCAGCGCTGAGCCGTGCACCTGTTCCATGGGCTTGCCAGCCCAGATCACGGGCATCGACCCGCAGCGCGCCCTGGGTGCGCCACTGCCATGCCTGGAGCGTGCCGGCCAAGGTGGCTTGCAGGTCACGCACCTGCCAAGAGGCGGGTGGCTGGGCAGGCTCTTTGGCAGGCGTCTTGTCAGACACCTTGGCGGGCTGCGTCCAGCCCAGTCGCGCTGCGTTGAGCTTGGCCTCGAGCACCAGGTTACGACCCTCTTGCTGCCAGCCCCCGTGCCATCTGGCATTGAGTTCGGCGTTGCCGTCGAGCCGCAGGGTTGACAGTGGCGGGATGTGTTGGCGCAGCCAGGCGCTGGCGTCTGCAGCGTGATCGACTTGCACGCGCAGCGCGCCCTGGCCATCGGCGCTGGCCAGGTGGCCGTCCAAAGTGGCGTACGTTCCGGGCAACGCCAGCTTCAATTGGCCGCGCACTGCGCGGTTGACCGTGTGATAAGCCAACGTGCCTTGCAGATGGGCTTGCGGTGCGTCAAGTTGCAAGTCGCTCACGCTCAGCAAGGGGGCCGCCCAGACGCCACGGGCCAGCACGCTTTGCAGCGTCAATTTTTTGGTGGCCTGGGCCGGCGGGCTGTCTGCCTTGAGCTGCACTTCAAAGCCCATGCCGTCGTTGCCCTGCCGGGCACTGATCGTTCCGCTCACGGGGGCCACTGGCAGGCGGGTGTCGAAGGCGGCTGGGTCAATGCCTTGCAAGCGTGCTTGCATGTGCCACACCGCCGCTTGCAACTGACCGGTCAGGCGCACACGGCCGCCGGCCGCGTTGGCTTGCAGCGACTCCACTGCCCAACGGCCGTCGCTGTAGTTGGCTCGCGCGGTCAGGCTTGACAGCGGTAGCCGTTGCTGGTTCCACGCGCCAGGCTTGGCGTTTTGCAGGTCGATCTGAGCGCGCCAGCCCGCATCCATGGGGGTCACGCTGGCTGAGCCGCTCAAGTTGGTGTGGGGTGCCTGCGGCCACAGCAAGGCCAAGTCCAGCGCCTGCCAACGGGCGTTAGCCTGGGGCAGCTTTTGCGACTGCCAGGGCGCAATGCGCGCGGACAACTCGGCTTGCACCGTGGGGGCGGTGCCCGCAGCATCCAGGCGTTCAGGTCGCAGGCTGGCCTGCAGCGCCAGGGTGTCGTCAGTGCGGGCCAGTCGCCCGTCAAGCTGGGCGCTTGCATGGATCGTGAGGGCTTGTCGGCTGCGTGGCAAAGTGGTGTGAACCTGGCCACGCAGGTGCAGGTTCAGTGCCATCGGCGCGGCCGCTTGCAGCGTGCCGTCGAATTCGTAGATGCCTGAAGAAATATGGCCCTGACCCTTGTCCAACCTGTGCTGATTGGTATCAAAAACATAGTGACCACGGATCTGGGTGGCGGTGAAATCGGTGTTGCCGGAAAGTGTGAGGCGGGCCAGGGTGAACGGTATGTCGAGCCTGATGGGCAGTTGAAGGTCAGCTGGTGGGGCGGCCTGTGCCTCTGGGTCCGGTGTGCGCTGGTCGTCAACGTGCAGTTGTGCAATGTCAAGGTGATGCAGTTGCAACTGGCGTTGTAACAAGGGGCCCAACGCCCAGCCCACCGTGATGTCGGTGGCCTCGACGCTGAGCTCGCCCTGGCGCCAGCGCAGCGAGCCAATATGGCCACCCGCGCGCAGCGAGCCTTGCACGTCTTGTGCCTCCAGCGTCTGACCCGCTGGCAACCAGTGTGCCACCTGGTTGAGGGCAAATGCCAGCGAGGTGTCGCGTGCGCTGTAGAGCCAGGCGGCCAGCGCCAACGCCAGCAGTGCCATGCAGGCGGCGCTGAGTAAGGCCAGGCCCAGGCGCAGTAGCTTCATCAGAATGTGAACCCCAGGTTCATGTGCAGGCGAAAGCGCTGTACATCGACACCATAAGCCAGATCCACCTGCAGCGGGCCGACCGGGCTGTTCCAGCGCGCCCCCACGCCCACTTTGGGCGTCAGCTCTTGCGTTTGATTGGCGACTGCGCCAGCATCGACAAACACCGTGCCCTCCCACGCACTGAGCCGCCCGTTCAGGCGCAGCGGTTGCTGCCATTCAGCGCTGGCGCTGGCCAGGTAACGACCGGCCGCAACGCTGCCGTCCGCCAGTGTGACGCCCAGGCTGCGCAGGGCGTAGCCGCGCACGCTGTTGTCGCCGCCGGCCAAAAACAGCTGGGTGCTGGGCAAGGCAATGCCGTCTGCCGCAATGATCGCCCCGGCGGAAGCGCGCATGGCCAGACGCCCAGCGCCCGCCAGATTCTCCGCGTTGCCCGCTGCCACGGCGCGTGCGCGCGCAGGTGACCAAAAACCCTGCCAACGTGTGAGCAAACGGCTATAGGTTTGCGGCTGGCTGCCCAAGGTGGCGCCGCCGCCCATTTCTGCCCCCCAGCCCCAGCCGCTGGCGGGGAAGGGCAGGTGGTCGTAATAGCGTACGGTAAAAACGTAATTGACGGTGATGGATTGGGCAATCTGCGGCTCGGTGCGGTCGCTATCGGCCGACTCGGCCCGGTCATACTGCAGGTAGATATTGCGATCGATGCGCTGCTGTGTCTGCTTGCGCCCGCCGCGCAACTGCACGCTGCTGACATCCACCGAGCCAAGGCGCTGGTTTTGCAGCAAACCAGAGGCCACCCAGCGCCAGTTGTCGGCGTTGGGTGGCGATGTCAGCTCGGACCCGATGGCGCTGTTGTCACGCTCCAACTGGAGCTTGCTGACGGCGCGCCAGTCGATCCCCGGTACCTTGTGGTGGGTATGTTCGATCGATAAACGGGGCCCGCTGTCGGTGCTGGCGCCCACGCCCACCACCACTTTTTGCAACTTTGCTTCACGCAGTTTGATGTGAACCGGTGCAGCGTTGGCGTCGCCCGTGGTGTCGAGTGAGACAAAGACGGAATCAAAATAGCCGCTATCGGCCAGACGCTGCTGCGCAGCCACCAAATCGGCTTGGTTATAGGGCGCACCCGGCGACAGGCGCGCCAGCTGCCATACCAGGGTGGGGTCGTAACGCTGCAAGCCGCTGATGTCGAGTGCTCCCAGCCGGTAGGCTGGGCCAGAGTCGAGTGTCAGGCTCAAATGCGCCTGCTGTGTGGCGGGGTCAATGTCGGCCAGCGCGGTGCTGATGCGCCCGGTAGCGTAGTGCTGCGTGGTCAGACGTCGTAACAAGCCCTGTTTGGCAGCGTCCCAGGCGTTTTGGGTAAACCGATCCCCGCTGCGCAACGACCAGCCTGATTGCAGTTGCGCGCGCAGCGCTACAGCGTCTGGATCGTGCGCCAGAGCGCCCGTGAAAGCGATCTGCACATCGGCCACGCGCGTGGGCTCGCCCGGAACCACGGTGATGTGGATGACAGGTGCGGTTGTGGTGTCTGGCGTAGGCTGGCGTTCGATGCGGATGTCGGGCGCAAAGTAGCCCAGCGTTCCGATGAGCTGGCGCGCGTCTTGTTGCGCTTGCTGCATCAGGCGGTCGATTTCGTCGTTGCTCAGATCAGTGAGCGTGCGGTAACGCTGCAGGTCCAGGTGTTGGGTCAGCAGCAGGCGGATGTCGTCGGGAGCTTGCACCTCCAGCGTGAAGGCGTCGCGGGTCGTTGCCACGGCGCTGTTTGGTGTGCCCGACAGCGGGGTTACCGCGCCCGACACTTGCGCATTGACCTGCGATGCTGCGCCAGCCAGTACCAGCGCTGCCAGCCAGGCGTGCCTTCTCATTTGCTCAGCAGCCGCATGGCGTCTTCCAGCCCACGTAGCGTCATCGGAAACATGCGTTGGCTCATCAGTTGCTGGATGATGCTGATGCTCTGGCGATACTGCCAAACGCCAAGTGGTTCGGGGTTGATCCAGGCAAAGTGTGGGTAGGCGTTGATCAGGCGGCTGATCCATTCGGCCCCGGCTTCCTCGTTGCTGTATTCCACGCTGCCACCGGGCTGCAAAATCTCATACGGGCTCATGGTGGCGTCGCCAATGAAGATCAGCTTGTAGTCTTTGTTGTACTTGCGGATCAAATCCCAGGTGGCGAGCTTTTCGGCAAAACGGCGGCGGTTGTTGCGCCAGACAAAGTCATAGACGCAGTTGTGAAAGTAATAAAACTCCAGGTGCTTGAACTCGGCCTTGGTGGCTGAAAACAGCTCTTCCACCCGTGCAATGTGCTCGTCCATGGTGCCGCCCACGTCCATCAGCAACAGCACCTTGACGTTGTTGTGGCGCTCCGGGCGCATCTTGATGTCGAGCCAGCCCGCATTGGCCGCCGTGGCGCGGATGGTGTCGTCCAGATCCAGCTCTTCAATATGGCCTTCGCGCGCAAACTTGCGCAGGCGGCGCAGCGCCACCTTGATGTTGCGCGTGCCGAGCTCTTGGGTGTCGTCGTAGTCGCGGTAGGCGCGCTGCTCCCATACCTTGACGGCGCTTTTGCCACCGCCTTTACCGCCAATGCGGATGCCTTGCGGGTTGTAGCCACTGTTGCCAAACGGGCTGGTGCCCCCCGTGCCAATCCACTTGCTGCCGCCCTCGTGGCGCTCTTTTTGTTCCTCCAGGCGTTTTTTGAGCGTGTCCATCAGCTCGTCCCAGCCCATTTTGTCGATGGCCGCTTTTTCTTCCGGGCTCAAGTTGAGTTCCAGCGTCTTTTTGAGCCACTCCAGCGGCAGTTCCTGGGTGAAATCGGTGATCAGCTCCACGCCTTTGAAATAGGCGGCAAAGGCGCGGTCAAACTTGTCATAGTGTTTTTCGTCCTTGACCAGCGTGGCGCGGCTGAGATGGTAAAAATCGTCGATGCTGTAGCCGCTGCTGGGGTTATCGCCATCATCGGCCTGCGGCGTTTTGGGTCCCACCACGCCGAGCTTCAACGCCTCCAGCAGGGTCAGGAACTCCTTCACCGACACCGGTAGTTTGGCGGCGCGCAGGGTGTAGAAATAGTCAATCAGCATGGGGTGGGCTCAAAGGGCGATCAACAGCGGTCATAGCCAGTTTTCAACCCGAAGGCCGGGCACGCGCGAGAACTCGCGTACGTTGTCGGTCACCAGCACCAGCTTGTGGTGCAGCGCCTCGGCGGCAATCCAGGTGTCGTTGGGGCCGATGGGCGTGCCCGCTTGCTCCAGTTGGGCGCGAAGTTGCGCATAGGTATCTGCCACTCGGCTGTTGATCGTCAGTAATTCAGAACTGGTGCGTATGTTTTCGATGACGGCCAGCCTTTTGGGCGATCGGTCACCTTTGTAATACCCCACCTGCAGCTCGCCCAAAACAATGGGCGACAAGGCCAAACGACTGCGCTCCAGAGTTTCAAAGCGTTTGATCAACCCGGCGTGTGAGCGGCGGATCAGAGCGCTCCAGATGTTGGTGTCGAGCAAGTAGCGGTCGTCGGTCGCGGTCATGGGGTTCACCACGGTTCGACCGGTTCCACCGGGCCTTCATCCCCAATGTCTGGCCAGTCCTCAATGATCGGCAGCTTGTCCAGAAACTCTTTCATGGTTTGCGGTGCTTCGCGCAGCACAATTTCGTCCCCCCGGCGCTCAATGGTGACGCGCTTGGACTTGAGCTGAAATGCCTTGGGCAGGCGCACGGCCTGGCTGTTGCCAGACATGAAAACGGCGGCAGTGGCAGTGGTCATGGTCAGCCTCAAAATTTGCAATATACAGATTGTATATGGTGAGTCGATGGCCAGGCCATCGTTGGGTTAAGAGGCGCTCTCAGGATATATAAGAAATTGGCCTCTAGCCCTTTTGAATAAAGCGCAAGTAGCTATCTATTCAATAACAAAAAACCAATGTTTCGACGGTTGGTCTTTAACCGGACTTTAACAACCACCTAAAAATACCCTTAAGAATCAATACGTTAGAGCGTACTAGTTTTTGGCTGTT